>NZ_RAWM01000115.1 GCF_003668875.1 Corallococcus interemptor
GATGGAGCCGTGACACGCGCGACTGGACGCCAGCGGGCCCCGTGCGCCTCAACCCCTCACCGGAAGCACAGGAGCCGAAGCGCATCGGCTGAACCCTTTCACGCGACATCTACCTTGACGCTCACCGCGACAGTGCGCAGCCAGCCGTTCTCCTTGTACGCGCGCAGCACTTCGCGGCTGCCCCGCCGCGGACTGAAGCTGACAAGGGGGAGCGCGTGGACAAGGGGGCCTAGGGGGCCGGGCTGCAGGCCCAGTGCCTTGAGAGCGCGTTGGAAGAGGGTGGCCATGTCCATGCAGAAGGGGCGGCGCTATCCTGGCCACCATCTGCTTCCCGGAGGGAGAATGTCTTCGCTCAACCTGAATACGCTTGATGGTCTTCGCAGGGCAATCGCAGGAAATATTGATGTGCTTAGGCTCGATGATGAGACTGCAACTGTGGGAAACCTCTATTGCCCCCGATGTTCGGCCGAGCGCAGAGTAACCCTGAAGGTGCTACATCATCGGGAGAGATTGAACGAACCACTAACGGTACCCGCACGTAGGTCGGTCACGGGTCCACCGGTCGCACCGGCGCCGCTGACCCAAGAAGAGCGTTTTGCGATGTTTCTCAGGAGGCTGGAGGCGGGCATGTCTCCGTTCTTGTTCACGTATTCGTGCCTGCAATGTGAATGTCTGTTTACGGGTGTCGTTTATGATGGGCCGGATGGAGAAGGGCTGGCGTTGTTTCCCAAGACTCCGGGAGGCATTGCGACGACCCACACGCCAAAGGCTGTTGCTTACTACTTAGACCAGGCCGCTCGCTGTCAGTCGGTGGGTGCCTTAAGCGCAGCCATGGCCATGTATCGGGCTTCTCTTGAGCATATTCTTGGACTGGCAGGCTACAAGGGAATGCTCCATGCGAAGGTGCAGGCACTGGTTGCTGCAATTGATAACAAGTCTGCGCCTGACTGGGGTAGGCGTCTTAATGTTGCATATTTGACATGCATTAAGGAGATAGGCAATGCTGCAATTCATGCGAATGGCGGCGACATAGCAGTACAGGAACACATCACGCCTGGGCTTGTCTCGCTTGTTCAGATGACGCTTGAGGAGATAATTGAACGAGCATTTGAGGAGCCTGCAAGGGACAAAGCTCGCTTGGACCAGATGCAGGCAGTTGCTGCAGCCATGCCCAAGAAGTGATGCTTCAGGTCATCTACTCTTCTGCCGCCGCGTCCTCCATTCCGCGCTGCCGCCCCGCGGCCCCTGCATTGCGACGCTTCGGGATGACGTAGAGATAGATGGGCCATGCGAAGGCGTCCGCTCGGTCGTCTCTCGCATGGCCGCCCTCCTGGCCGGTGAACTTCGCCAGCTGCTCCTCCAGCTTGTCGAACTTTCCCACCATGTGGACGAGGCCTGCCTTCGCATAGGAGGACACAGGCGCGGCGCGTTCGGCCTTCGACTGCATGGCACGCTCGGTGAGCACCTTCACCTTCTTCACCGTGCGCAGCGTGCTCTTCACCATGCTGCCGCCCGTGTTGGACTCGGCGAACACCCACGCGTTTGGCTTCCCATTGGCGCGCTTCTTCGCGGCGGTGCCCAGGCCTCCAGTGCCTTGATGGCCTCGCGCGCCCAGACCTCGGGCTCTGGCGTGCGCAGCGACGCGTCCTGCAGCACGTAGGCGTGGTCCAGACCGTCCGCCTCCAGGCGCACGCCCAGCACGACGATGCCGTGCATGTCCGCGCCCTTCTTCTCGCCGGTGGCCGGATCCACCGAGACGATGATGGCGTCGTACTCCTTCGGCGCCTTCTTCGGGTCGATGCGCGAGGCGTTCCAGTTGACGCTCCGGTAGAGCGCCGGGTCCAGGTCGAACCGCAGCTCGCCCATGAACTCGCGCCGGCCCTCGGGCGTCTCCATCACCCGGCGCACGTAGGCCTCGTAGTCCGGGGCTAAGTTGGCGAGGTTCTCCAGCGTGGAACTGCGCGCGAGCACCAGGCCCTCGCGGTCGCCGAGCATCTCGCGGAAGAGCACCGTGGGCGCGGGCGTGGTGGTGATGACCATGCGCGGCGGCAAGCCCTGGACGCGCATCCGCGTGGTGGTGCGGCGGTTGACGACGCGGCACTCCTTGTAGACGGCGACCGCGTCGCCCTTCCACGCCACGGGCTCATCCGCCCAGATGAACGTGTACTGGTGCCCGCGGAACTTGTCCGCGTTCTTCGCCGGCAGCCACGTGGCCTGAGCGCCATTGGGCCACGCCAGCTTGCGGCGCGACTTCTCCACCTTCGTGAAGAACCAGGGCGCGGAGATGGTGAGGATGCCGCTCGTCCCCTCCAGCTGGTTCTTCACGATCTCGGAGTAGGTGGGGCCGACGATGAGGATGCGCGCCTCGGGGTCCGAGCGGGCCTCGTCGATGACGGCGGCGGCGCCGGCGTACGTCTTCCCGGTGCCGCGCCCACCCATGAAGAACCAGGTGCGGAAGTGCGTGGGCGGGCGCTGGACGGGGCGCAGCCAGTCCCGGTGCTCGTGGTAGAGGAGCACCAGCTGCCCGGGCGGCCCCGTCAGCGGCCCTCCTCGGCTCCTGCGCTCCAGCCCTCACCCTCAACATGGCCTTTATCCCGCCGATGCGCCCCCTGTTCATGCGGGCTTGATCAACACCTCACGCCCTGGGCGGGCCCCGGCGACGCCGCGGGACGCTTCATGTAGGCGCCCGGTGTGAGCCCGATGAGCTCCCGGAAGTCGGCGATGAGGTGCGCCTGGTCGTAGTAGCCCGCGTCCACGGCGATGCGCCCCCAGTCCCTGGAGGTCGCCGTCATCCGTACGGCTCGTTGCAGGCGAACGGTCCGCGCGAAGTCCTTGGGCCCGATGCCGACGTTCGCCGTGAACGCTCGGCGAAGGTGCCGCGCCGTCACGCCCAGTTGCTCCGCCACGGTCTCCACCCGAACCGCGTCTCCTTCGAGCAGGTGGACCGCGCGGCGAGCGAGCCGTGCCGAGGCCGGTTCAAAGGTCTGGTGGGCCCGCAGGGCGATTGCCCGGGAGACGCGGTCCAGGACCTCCGGCTGGCTTCGCGCGGCCAGGAGCTCGAAGCACAGGTCGCCACCCGGACGTCCCCAGAGGTCTTCCAGCGGGACGATCCGGTCCGTCAGCGCGTTCGCCGCCACGCCCAGGATCGGCACCGCCCAGCCTGGCTTGAACTGAAGGATGAGCGCGCGCACGATGTCGGGGGCGTTCTTGAACAGCGCCTGCGTTCGCGGACCCACGACGCAGAGATCGCCTCTGCGGCCCTCCTCGAGCACTCGAAAGACCAGCGTCGTTCTTCCGTCGGGCAGCCGTTCGTGACGCGCGCTTCCTCCGATGGGCACGAGCGCGTGAACGTCCTCGACGAAGCGGGAGAGCGAGAACGTCGGGGCGGCGGGAACCCTCGTGCGCGGCATCCTCGCACTCTCGCGCGTCCACCGCGGTCATTCAACCCGGCAGGCAAGGCGCGGGGAAATGTCCGGTCCTTCCAATCGCAGAACAGCGGCGGGAGGTACGAAGACACTCATGAACACGCCAGCTCCCGCGCCCGTCCTCTCCCTCAGCCCCATCGTGCTGCCGGCTCCCGGCCGCGCCGTCGAGCTCCAGCTGCGCATCTCCGCGCCCGTGACCGGAAGCAACCTGCCCATCCTCCTGCTGTCCCACGGCCACGGACGCTCCAACCATCTCTCGTCACTGAACGGCTACGCCCCGCTCGCCAACTACTTCGCGGCACATGGCTTCGTCGTCATCCAGCCCACGCACCTCGACTCGAAGACGCTCTCGCTCGGCCCTGATGCTCCGGATGGGCCCCTGTTCTCGAGGTCACGTGCCGAGGACATGACGCGCATCCTCGACCAGTTGGATGTGATTGAGCGTGCCTTCGTCGGGCTCGCCGGGCGCATGGACCGGAGCAGGGTGGCCGTCATCGGTCACTCAATGGGTGGGCACACCGCGAGCCTGCTGCTTGGCGCGCGGTACAAGGACCCCCACGATGGAACGGAAGTGAACCGCTACGAGCCGCGGATCAAGGCCGGCGTCCTGCTCGCCGCGCCCGGCCGGGGAGGAGACGCGCTCACCAGGTTCGCGGCGGAGAACTACCCCTTCTTCTCGACCACCGACTTCTCCCGGATGACGACGCCCGCGCTCGTGGTCGCTGGCGACAAGGACGCCTCGGCCCACCTGACGGTCGCGGGCCCCGCCTGGCACGCGGATCCCTATTTCCTCTCCCCAGGCCCCAAGTCCCTGGTCACCCTGTTCGACGCGGAGCACGGGCTGGGCGGAGTGTCTGGCTATGACGTCGCGGAGACCACGGACGAGAATCCCGAGCGCGTGGCGACCGTCCAGCGCCTCACCTTCGCCTTCCTCCGCACCGCGCTCCATCCCGGAGACCCCGCCTGGCAGGAAGCGCAAGACGCGCTGACACGCGCGACCCCACCGCTCGGCCGGGTCGAATCCAAGTAGCCGCCCCGGGCCCTCTCACGGCGGTAGATCAAGCTGGGCCTACTCCAGCGGCGCGGGAAACGCGGGCAGCGCGGCGAAGTCCTCGGGCACGTGTTCGCGGATGACGCGGGCGTTGGAGTCCCTGGCCAGCGCCTCCACGCGCTTCATGGACTCCAGCGTCTGCTCGCGGTTGAAGTTGTACACGGGCACCAGCTGCCGCTCGCGCGACTGGGGCAGCGGCCACAGGTCACCCGTGAGCAGGACGGCGCCGGACTTCGCCGTCTTCACCAGCAGCACGGTATGGCCGGGCGTGTGCCCGGGCGCCTGGTGGATGGTGACGGCGCCGTCGCCGAACACGTCGTAGGGGGCGTCGCCCTCGATGCGCACGGTCTTCGCGTGCTCCAGCGCGCTGTAGTGGGGGACCTCGCCGCGCTGTACGGCCTGTTCGGAGAAGGCCGCGTCGCGTTCTTCCGCGTCCACGAGCCACGTCGAGCCCGCGAACAGGTTGGCGTTGCCCGCGTGGTCGAAGTGCAGGTGGGAGAACGACACGAACTCGACGTCGGCCGGGGCCAGTCCCAGCTCACCCAGCGAGGCCGTGAGCTTCTTCTTCACCTCGAAGTGCACGGGCTGACCCTGGGGCCGCATGCCGTCCGGCAGGTCCGCGATGCTTTCGGAGAGGCCGCTGTCCCAGAGCAGGTCGCCCTTCGGGTGGCGGATCAGGTAGCACGGGACGACGGTCTCGGCGGGCACGCCCTTCATCGAACCGTCGTCCGCCATGAAGCCGGAGTCGCCCAGCTCCACGCGGCCGCAGTGGATGGCGTAGAGCTTCACGCCCGGGGCCGCGCGCGGAGTGGGGGGCGCCCCAGCGCACGCGGTGAGCAGGAGACAGGCGGACCACAGGTGAAGGGTCTTCATGGGGCGGCTCCAGGGGGGAAGCGGGGGAGTCAGCTACCGCGTCGGCTCTTCTTCCATCAGGAAGTCGCCAATGGTCTTCCACATCGCCTCGAACTGGGGGCGGCGGAAGCCGGAGCCGGAGATGAGCCAGTCCACGTGCGGGGGCTGGTGGGCCGGCTGGTCGAAGTGGCCAATGGCATCCAGGTGGTCCGCGCGCACGGCCGTCAGCACGCGGCCGTACACCTGCGAGCGCGTGGGCACGATGCCGTCACAGGCCGTGGGGCCGGGCATGGCGCCGTAGGCCTGCACCAGCGCCGCCGTCTGCGCGGGCGTGTGCAGGGGCAGCTGCGTGAGCGGCATCCGCTGCGTCTGGCCGTACACGAACGCGTAGATGGTGTGCGTCAGCTGCGCGTACGGATCCAGGCCCGCGGCCAGGCGCGTGCGCAGGGACGGCGGACGGGCCTGCGTCACCACGGAGCCGTAGCGCACGCCGGGCCGGTCATGCGTGCCGCCGTTGAACAGGTCGATGCCCTCCGGCGTGAGCTGGGGGATGAGCGACGTGTCGCGGCCCACATCCCACAGGAACTTCGTCACCGCGTCGCGCCGCTCGCTGGAGAAGTCCCCCAAGAGCTGGTCGAAGAGCTGATCCAGCAGCGTGGCCTTCCACCCCAGCTGATCATCCGCGCGCGCCATCAGGTGCCCGAAGCGGAACACCACGCTCAGGGGCAATCGCCCGAAGCGCAGCACGTACATGGTGAACAGCGACAGGAGCTTCAACAGCTGCTGACCGAAGAGCCCCAGGAAGAACGTGGCCAGCGGCGTGCCCGCGTGGGGGGCGGACAGCGTCACCACGGAGCGCACGCGGCGTGCGAAGGGCTCCAGCTCCAGGGTGTCCGACACCTGCGCGCCGGGAGAGACGAACAGGCGGGCATCCAGGCCGCCGGTGGAGTGGCCCACCAGGTGGATGGGGCCGTCGTCACCGGAGGCCGTCTCGCTCACGGCCTTGAGCAGGTCCGCGGTGCGCTGGCGGATGGATGCGGTGGGGTGGGAAACGATCGTCACCACCTCCGCGTCGACCCCCCTGCGGGCGAGGTCCTTCTTCAGGAACTCGTACGCGTGGCCGAAGTAGAGGAGCTCGCCCAGGTTGGTGAAGCCGAAGAAGCCAGGGACGAGGTAGACGTGGTGCTTCACGGACATGGGTCGCCCAGCATACCCCACGCTCCCGGGATGGGCTTGGAATACCCCGGGTCCCACGCGGTTGACGCGCGCCCGGCCGCGCTGACAAGACCGGCCGTCCGTTTCCCCCAACCACGAAGGAAGACTCCCCGTGTACCGCAGACTGCTCGCGCTTGGCCTGCTGACGTCCCTCCCCGCCGCGGCGGAAGAGGGCATGTGGACCTACGACGCCTTCCCCGCCGCCCAGGTGAAGAAGGCCTACGGCTTCGAGCCCACCCAGGCCTGGCTGGACAAGGTGCGCCTGGGCTCCGTGCGGCTCGCGGGAGGCTGCTCCGCCAGCTTCGTGTCGCCGGACGGCCTGGTGATGACGAACCACCACTGCGTGCGCAGCTGCATCGAAGAGCTGACGACCGCGAAGGACGACCTCTTGGCGAAGGGCTTCCAGGCGAAGACGGCGAAGGAGGAGCGGCGCTGTCCCAAGATTGAAGCCAACCAGCTGGTGGAGATGACGGACGTCACGGAGCGGATGAACACCGCGACGAAGGGGCTGACCGGCGCGGCCTTCAACACGGCGCTCAAGAAGGAGATGGCCGCGGTGGAGGGCGCGTGCACCACCGGCGCGGACGTGCGGTGTGACGTGGTGACGCTCTACAACGGCGGCAAGTACCAGCTGTACAAGTACCGCCGCTTCCAGGACGTGCGGCTCGTCTTCGCGCCGGAGTTCTCCATGGCGGCGTTCGGCGGGGACGCGGACAACTTCAACTTCCCGCGCTACGGCTACGACGTGTCGTTCGTGCGTGTGTGGCAGGACGACGCGCCGGCCAAGAGCCCGGACTATCTGCCGTGGGCGAAGGAGGGCGTGAAGGAGAACGACCTTGTCTTCGTCTCCGGGCACCCGGGCGGCACGGAGCGCAAGAGCACGGTGGCGGAGCTGGAGTTCCAGCGCGACGTGGCGCTGCCCCAGACGCTGCTCCAGCTGTCGGAGATGCGCGGCGCGCTGCGCGAGTTCACCAGCGCCTCCGCGGAGCGCTACCGAGTGGCGCGCTCCAGCCTGCGCGGCGTGGAGAACGGACTGAAGGCCCTGAAGGGCCGGCAGGAGACGCTGGCGGATCCGGCGGTGCTCGCGCGCAAGCGGCAGGAGGAGGCGGAGCTGCGCAAGCGCATCGACGCGAACCCCCAGGCCAAGGCGCTGACGCAGGGCATGTGGGAGGAGACCGCGCAGGCGCTGGACGTGTGGCGCCGGATGATGAACGACTACCGGATGAAGGGCGCGGGGGACGCGTTCCGCTCCGACCTGTTCTCCTACGCCCAGGCGCTGGTGCGCGCGGCGGATGAGCTGCCCAAGGCGAACGCGGAGCGCCTGCGCGAGTACACGGACGGCCAGCTGCCGGCGCTGAGGCAGCGGCTGCTGCGTGAGGCGCCCATCCCGGCGGAGCTGGAGGCGCTGACGCTGACGTTCGGCTTCAACAAGCTGCGCGAGACGCTGGGCGCGGATGATCCGTTCGTGCGCCTGGTGCTGGAGAAGGAGGCCCCGGCGGACCTGGCGAAGGCGCTGGTGAAGGGCTCGAAGCTGGGCGACGTGAAGGTGCGCAAGGCATTGCTGGAGGGCGGCAAGGCGGCGGTGGACGCGTCGAAGGATCCGATGATCGTCCTGGCGCGCAAGGTGGACGCGGAGACGCGTGCGTCGCGCAAGCGCTACGAGGACACGGTGGAGGCGGTGCTCAAGCGCAACGGCGAGCGGCTGGCGAAGGCGTACCTGCTGGTGAACGGCACGGCGGGCGCGCCGGACGCGACCTTCACGCTGCGGCTCAACTACGGGCAGGTGAAGGGCTGGGACGACAACGGCAAGGCGGTGCCGGCGCTGACCACGTTCGGCGGCGCGTACGGGCGTGACACGGGCAAGGAGCCCTTCAAGCTGCCGGCGCCGTGGGTGAAGGCGAAGGGGAAGGTGCCGGACGCGACGCCGCTGGACATGGCGACGACCAACGACATCATCGGCGGCAACTCCGGCTCGCCGGTGGTGAACCGGGACGGGCAGGTGGTGGGGCTCATCTTCGACGGCAACCTGCCGTCGCTGGGCGGCCGCTACCTCTACGTGCCGGAGACGAACCGCGCGGTGGCGGTGCACGGCGACGGCATCATGGCCGCGCTGGAGCACGTCTACGGCGCCACCCGCGTGGTCAACGAGCTGAAGGGCGCGCAGGCGGCGTCCGCGGCCCCGGCGCGCTGAGGGCGTTGCTCCGGTCCGGGGGCTTGCGGAGCCGAGCGGCCGCGGCCTTTCCGGCGGAGAGCACGGAAGGGTCGCGGCCCAGCAGCCCTTCCGCCTCCAGCGCGGCGCGGACAGAGGGGATGTGACCCCGGTGCACCTTGAAGCGCTGGAGGAACAGCCGCACCCAGTGCGCGGGCGGCTCCAGCGTTCCCCAGATGCGGGCGTCGCCGTCCCCTCGGGTGCGCTTCAGGGTATCCAGGAAGGGAAACACGTCGTGCAGTCCCAACAGCGGCCGGTGCGGCGGAAGGCCTGCGCCCCGGGGCCGGGCCGCCGCGTTGCGCGGTGATGCCGCCCACGCGTGTCGCCCGCGAAGGAAGCGGTTGAAGGTGCGTTGGCCCTCGGGTTGTTCCAACAGCTTGCGCAGCAACGCGGCCTGCTCCCCCCGGTCCCGCACAGCGCCCCTGTGACGCTGGGACCTGAAGAGGTCCATGGAGCGGCGGAGTTGCTCGGCTTCGACGGGATCCTCGAAGGCGTCCGTGCCCTCCAGGTGATCCAGCGCGTGTTCGCCGATGACGCCCCGGGGAAGGATGCCGCGCACGTACCCCAGGCGCGTGTCCCAGGGCATGTCGCGGGTGCGGGCCGTGGCCCAGCGGATGAACGGGTTCACCTTGTCGAGCACGCGTCGCCGGGTCACCTGACGGTGGAGCGTCTCCGCCTCCCACGAGGCCAGGGGCGGCATCTCCCGCTCCAGGTCGGCGTAGCGCAGCCACTCGTCCAACTCCTGCTGGACCTGTCTGCGTGCCGAGCGGTGGATGCCCGCGCGGGCCTTGCGCATGGCCTTCCGGTTCGTGCTTGGAAGAAGCGAGCGCGCCATCTGCCGGACCTTTTCATCCGAGTGGATCATCGTTCGCGGCCCTCTCGTGGCCGGGCCTTCTCCGCACGCTCCAGCAGTCCTTCCGCCTCCAGCGCGGCGCGCACGGCGGGGATGTGGCCCCGGTGCTCCTTGAAGCGCTGGAGGAACAGCCGCACCCATTGCGCCGGTGGGGTCTCGTATCCCCAGCGGGGGTGCTTCAGGGTGTCCAGGAAGGGGAGCACGTCATGCTCGCCCAGCAGCGGCCGGTGCGGCGTGGCGGCCCGGGTGTGGCTCTCGCGCAGGAAGCGATTGAAGGTGCGGTGGCCTTCGGGCTCCAGGAGGACCGCGCGCAGCAACTGGGCCTGCTCGCCGCGATCCAACAGCGCCCCCTTGCGCTGTGCGTGCCTGCGCACCCAGTAGTGATTGCGCCACGCCTTCTCGGTGGGGTCCTCGAAGGCGTCCGCGGACTTCACGTGGCCCAGTGCGTGCTCACCGATGACGCCCCGGGGCAGCAGGCTTCGCACGTGGCTCAGGCGATCCTCCCGGCGCAGGTCGCTCGTGCGCGCGGTGGCCCAGCGGATGAAGGGCTTCACCTTGTCGCCGTCGCGCCGCCACCTCACCTCCTGGCCAATCTCCTTGCGCTCCCACGGCGCGAAGGAGGGCAGGTCGCGCTCCTCGTCTCCGAAGCGCAGCCATGTCGCCAGCTCTTGCCGCACCTCCTGGCGGGCCGCGCGGTGGATGCGCGCACGCGCCGCTCGCGCGGCCTCCCGGTGCTTCGACGGCAGCAGCGAGCGCGCCATCTGCCGGACCTTCTCGTCTGAGTGGATCATCGTCCGCGGCCCTCTCGTGGCCGGCGCGGACGTGGCGTGCACCCATCACCTGACGCGCATCGGACGCACTCCCACCGCATCGCGTCGGGTGCAAAACAACCGTGAGACAGAACCTCCCGGGTGCTTGGTGCGTCGCGTCAGGGAATCATTAACGTGGGGATGCGGACCTGAATCCGCCTCTGTCTTCGCACGGTTGCGTTCCCCGGAACGTCTTCCGTCCGAGCGCCTTCCCGGGGTGGTTGGGAGACGGCGCCCGTCGTGCGGTAGCATCTCGTTCGTCTGACGCCGGGGGGAGGGAGGATGCACGATGGTGGTGGAGGCTCCGGAGCCCCGGACGATGTCGGCCATCATGTTCACGGACATGGAGGCCCCCGCAGGTCAACGCTGGCGAGATGATTCGCTACAACAAGCGCTGCATGAGGAACACGGCGT
Source organism: Corallococcus interemptor (assembly GCF_003668875.1). Lineage (GTDB taxonomy): Bacteria > Myxococcota > Myxococcia > Myxococcales > Myxococcaceae > Corallococcus > Corallococcus interemptor. Next base: position 10,829 of record NZ_RAWM01000115.1, read on the forward strand.
GCTGGTGCGCGGACTGCTCGCGCGTCACGGCGGCCGCGAAGTGAAGCGGATGGAGGAGGGCGGCTTCCTCCTGGAGTTCGAGTCCGGCCCGCTCGCGGTGGCCTTCGCGCTGGAGTGGCGCGCCGCCGTGGACGCGCGCAACCGCGCCGTTCCCACCGAGCGGCGCGTGTCCGTCCGCGCGGGCGCGCACCTGGGCATGGTGGTGCACCGCGACGGCGACGTGTTCGGCGAGGGCGTCAACCTGGCGGCCCGTATCGAGTCCCTGGCGCGCCCGGGCACCGTCTACGTCAGCGAGACCGTGGCCGCGCAGCTGGAGGGCCGGCTGAAGGCGCCGCCCGTCAAGCTGGGCCGCAACGAGTTGAAGAACATCCGGTTGCCGGTGGCGGTGTTCCGCATCGACACGCCAGGGGAGGGCCGCGGCGAGCGCGCGCTCCTGTCGCGCGTGCGTTCACTGCTGGGCCGTAAGCGCGCACGCGCGGACGGTTGAGGCTTGTGGCCGGGCGCGCGGCGGTATGGTGCCGCGCCATGTCCGAGCTCACCCTGGTCGTTGGTTCCAAGAATTACTCCTCGTGGTCGCTGCGTCCCTACCTGGCCCTGGCCCACACCGGCCAGCCGTTCCAGGAGGTGGTGGTGCCTCTGGACACGCCGGAGACGGCGGCGCTCATCGCGATGCATTCGCCCAGCGGCCGGGTGCCGGTGCTCAAGCACGGCGACATCGTGGTGTGGGATTCGCTGTCCATCTGCGAGTACCTGGCCGAGGCCTTCCCGGACGCGAAGCTGTGGCCCACGGACCGCGCGGCGCGCGCGATGGCGCGCTCGGTGACGTCGGAGATGCACTCGGGCTTCCAGGCGCTGCGCACGAACCTCCCCATGGACCTCACCGCGCGCAAGACGGTGCCGGGCGTGGACGCGCCGGGCGTGCACGCGGACATCGCGCGCATCCAGGGGCTGTGGGCGGGCTGCCGCGAGCGCCACGGCAAGGGCGGGCCCTTCCTCTTCGGCGCCTTCTCCATCGCGGACGCGTTCTACGCGCCCGTCATCACCCGCTTCGTCACCTACGGTGTCCCGTTCCGCCCGGAGAACGCCGCGTACCGCGACGCGGTGATGGGCCTGCCCGCCATGCGCAAGTGGACGGAGGCCGCCCAGGGCGAGCCGCCCCTCGCGCGCTACCGGTAGGCGCGTTATGGGGCGCGGAGCTCGCCCAGGCGCTTGTGCATCGTCCGCCGCAGGAAGTCCGTGCGGTGTGCGTCGAAGCCAATCTCCTCCAGGCGCTCCAGCCAGGGCTCCGCGCGGGTGCACAGCTGGTCGAGCAGGGTGCCGATGGCCTTCGCATTCACGCCGTAGCGCTCGCCAAAGGCGATGAAGTGGGCGCGCCGGAGGCTGTCGTCGCGCCCTTCAAACTGCAGGGCCATGCGGTGATCACCATACGGCACGGTGGTGAGCAGGTCGTAGGCGGGTGACAGACGGAACCCGCCTCCGGGCCCATCCGCCAGGATGCTCACGTTCTTGGCGTGCAGGTCCCCGTTTCCAATGAGGTAGCTGAACGAGAGCAGCAGGAGGAAGCGCGCAATCTCGGCAACGGGCGCGGCGCAGTTGTCGCGGAGTCCTTCGGCGATGGCCGCGCACTTGATGCGGTACTTGTCGCTGGTATAGCGATCCAGGAACTGACAGGCGTCCTCCTGGTGGATGCGGCGCAAGCGCTTTTCCGCCTTCAGCCAGCTGCGATCAAAGCGCTCAACGAGCAGCCCGTCGTTTCCATCACGGTCATGGATGAGCTTCGTGGTGGCGACGCGCAGGCCGCACTGTTTCGCCATGCCCATGAAGAAGTGCTCGTTGCGTACGAGCTCGGGTTTGTCTCGCGGGTTGAGCTTCAGGATGTAGTCGCGCTGTCCTGACGAGGAGACCGGAAAGGAAATGGTGGACGCGGAGATCTTTTCCTGAACGCCCGGGATTGTTGGATCTGGGCTTGCTGCCTCCATGAGTGGAAGGCTTTGGGCAAAGAGTTCGGAGAAGAGAACGGACTCGGGCTTCCATTTCGCTCTTCGGCGCGCTGTTTTGGGGAAGGGTTCTCCATGAGGAATGACGGAGAGGTCCCCTACGGTATCGGCCCCAGATGCCACCAGCAGGCTGAGCAGGTCATCCTCCGACGTCTTGACGTTCTCCATGAGAACCCGCAGGCGCAGTCCCTCGGGAAGGAGGCCCGCGAAGTAGGTGTGGAGGTTGGTGCCTAAAGTCTCTGTACGACGTCTCGAATAGGGGAGATGGACCGCGATGCCACCAGGCTCAGCCCTGTGTTGCTCAAAGAAGTCCGTCGCGTACTCGAAGATGGAACCATGGCGGGTCCGGGTGATGGAGCCGACATGGGTGGACTCACGCCACACCTCCGCGACCTCGACTTGCGTCGGGTGGATCATGACGTCGGCTCGCTCACCCGCAGACGTTGTTGGCCTGGCTCGAGTGTCAGCTGAAGCCCCAGCACGTGAAGGACGTCCAGGAGCTTGTCCAGGCGCAGAGTGGCTTTCCTGCCGCTCTCCACGTCGTAGATGAAGACAGGCCCGCACCCTGCCAGGACGCTGACCTGCTGCTGGGTCAACCGAAGCTTCGTGCGTTGGGTCCGGACGGCTTCCGCAAGGGGTTGAAGCCAAGAGATCTCAGGTCGAGCCATAGGTCGTACATTTCTAAATCCATTCGATCGAGTGGATTTCAAGTCGATTTTGGGCTGGAAGTCATAACCTGACCATCCGACACGCTACAATCCATCCGAACGGATGGATTTCAATTTAAACCTAAGTTGGAATCGCGAAGTGACCGCCCGGCATGGCAAGAATCCATGCGAGCGGATGGATTTGTCGCCATCCGAGTCCGGGCTCACAGCCCCAGCGACTTCAGCTGCGCATCGAACGTGGGCGCGTCCGTGAAGACGTGCCCGCGGATGCCCAGCGCGCGGGCCGCGTCCACGAACTCCGGCAGGTCGTCGAAGAAGGCGGCCTCCTGGGGCGCGCAGCCCGCCTGCTGGAGCGCGAGCTGGTAGATGGCCGGCTCCGGCTTCACGTGCCCCACCTCGCAGCTCAGCACCAGCGCGTCGAAGCGCTGGAGCACGGGGAGCAGCGGCTTGAGCCAGGCCACGTGCAGCGCGTTGGTGTTGGACACCAGCACCCGCTTCACGCGGCCCGCCAGCCCCTCCACGCGCGGTAGCACCGCGTCGTGCACCTGGAAGTGGCTGCTCCACAGGGGCGCGAACTCCTCCATGGGCAGGTCCACGCCCAGCGCGCCGCAGACGTCCTTGCGGATGCCCTCCGCGTCCAGCAGGCCCCGGTTCGCCGCCGTCCAGCCCGCGCCGGTGAGCCTGCGCGTGGCCTCCTGCGGCTCCAGCCCCGCCCGCGCCGCGAGCCTCCTGAAGAGCAGCGCGTTGTCGTGGAACACCAGCACGTTGCCCAGGTCCAGCAACACGGCCTTCACAGCGGACACGATGGCTCCTGTCTCAGATGCGGTAGGACCGCGCGACGCCTTCCATCTGGCTGGCCACGTCCTGCAGCCGCTTCGCCGCGCCGGTGGTGGACCTCAGGCTGGTCTGCGTCTCCGTCATCATGGAGGACAGGTCCGTCACCGCGCTGAAAATCTGGGCGATGCCCGCGTTCTGCTGGTTCACCGCGCCGGCGATCTGCCGCGCCGCCGCCGCGTTGTCCTGGACGATGGTGGCCAGCTCCTTCAGGTGCTCGCCGCTGGTGCGCACCTGCTCCAGACCCTCCGCGACGCTGGAGTGGCTCTGCTCCGTCATCTTCGCCGTGGAGATGATGGCGTGGCCCAGGTCCCCCAGGATGTCGCGCACCTTCTCCGTGGCCTGGATGGACTGGTCCGCCAGGTTGCGGATCTCCCGCGCCACCACGCTGAAGCCCTTGCCGTGCTCACCGGAGCGCACCGCTTCGATGGCCGCGTTGAGCGCGAGCATGTTGGACTGGTCCGCCAGGTCCTTCACCGTCTGGGTGATGCCGCCAATCTGCTGCGTGCGCTCGTTGAGCTGCACGATGCGCATGGCCATCTCACCGGACTGCTCGTGCAGCCCCTGGAAGCCATCCAGGCTGTCGCGGATGGCGACCTCGCCCGCGCGGCCCACCTCCTCCGCGCGCGCCGCCACGCCCAGCACCGTCTCCGCCTTCTCCGCGGCCAAGAGCGACGTCTGCTTGATCTCCTGCGCCGTCACCTGCGTCTCCTGGAGCGCCGCGGCCTGGCGGGCCACGTTGCGCTCCTGGACCTCGGAGGCCAGGTTCAATTCCGCCACCGTCTCGCTGAGGACGTGCGTGCCCTCCTGGAGGCTGGTGGCCGTCTCGCGCAGGTTCTTCATCATCTGGCCGAAGGCCTCGGTGAGCTCGCCCACCTCGTCGCGCCCCGCCTTCACCTCCATCACCTGCGTGAGGTCGCCCTCCTTCACCACGCGGCGGACCACCTCGCTGAGCGCGCGCAGCGGCCGGGTGATGCCGCGCGCCAGCATCCACGAACCCAACCCGATGACCGCCACGAAGAGGGCGGCCAGCCCCCGCACCAGCCGGCGCATCCCGTTGAGGGGCGCGTAGGCCTCGTCGGGGTCCACCTGGGCCAGGAACCTCCACCCGTCCCCCACGTCGCGCACCTCCGAGCCGTTCACCGCGACCACGGCCACGCGGCCCGTGTCGTCGTGCGCGCCGGGGCGCGTGTCGAACAGCGTCCGGCCGTCCGCGCCCCGCAGCTCCAGGGCGAAGCTGGTGTGGCCGCGGTGCCGGGCGCGGGCGAGCGCGGGCTTCACCAGCTCCCCCACCTGGCCCCAGTCGAACGCGGCGAGCAGCACGCCCAGCCGCTGGCCGCGCTCGTCCATCACCGGCACCGCCAGGGGCAGCACGTGCACGCTGTAGATGGGGTCCTCCACCTCCACGCCCTCCGCGGTGGTGATGCCGGCCTGCGCCTTCTGGAACCACGGCGCCTGACGCACGGTGGCCGCGCTCCCGGCGTACGCCTCGCGCAGGGCGGGCGTGCTGGCGGACACCGCCACGCCGTCATCGCTGAAGAGCACGATGCCGTTGAGGGTGAGGTAGCGCCGCTGCAACAGCGACAGCATCGCGTCACTGGCGGCGGGGTCCTTCGTGCGCAGCGCCTGGCGCAGGACCGGGTCCTCCGCCCAGCTTTGGGCGCTCGACTCGCGCTCCGCCAGGGTGGACTCCAGCAGGTCCTTGAATCCTTCCGCCTCCATGCGCAGCGAGGCGTCGATCTGCGCCTCCGTCTGCTGGCGCATCAGCTTGTCCTGCAAGCCGGTCAGCGCGAGCAGCGGCACGCACGACACCAGGGTCATGTACAGCAGCAGCCGGCCACGCAGGGTCAGGGACGGCAGTTTGAAAGAAGGCATGGCACGCCGGCGCGAAGAAGAGGAGACCCGGATTCCTATACCAGAACCCGGGCCCCATACTCCCCTGGCCGGCAGGCCGCCTACAGCACCGGCACCCGGTCAGGCAGCTCCCGTGCGGGCAGGCTGGAGTAGTCCGCGTCCAGGTCCAGGCGCACCCGCTGCCTCACGCGCGTGCTCAAGAGGCCCCGCAGCAGGCCCAGGAAGCCCGGGGGCGCCGCGATGACCAGCTGGTCGAACATGTGCGTGTCCACGCCCCGGTCCAGGCGGGCGGACAGCTCCCGCGCGAAGCGCTCGTGCTCCAGCTGCCGCCGGCCGTCCGGCTCGTTCTCCGGCACCGGACCATGCAGCGTGCCCGCGTTGGGGTTGTCCGCCTGGTTGAACAGGTCGACGGGCTTGGCTCGGCTCTCGTCATGTTGGAATTGCTCGATGAGGTCCCACTTCTCAGCCTTCGCATCCGTGGCGAAAAGCCGGGCACGACTCGCGTTGGCCACCAGGATCCAGAGCCTCTTGTCCGCCATCTTCACGCCTCCTTGTCTCTTGAGGGATGCGGACCCCACCGGCCACCGGCAAGCTTCCCCCAGCGAGCCGACTCCCTGTCGCGCGGAGGCCAGGCAGCCCGCCCGCCGCCCCCTTCGCGGAAGCGGGAACACGAACGGGAACACTCCCCGTGCCCCCCGGTGCCGACGACCTCCGCCCACGTTGACCAACCGCATCCAAGCGGCGACCATCGCGCGCCGGGGGAACAGGGACGGGAGTGGGCTGTATGGAGAAGTATTTCAATGTCCGTGGATTCAGGGTGCGCGGTCGCCGCACATGCCACCTGTCCACACGGCGCACGGCGGGTGAACCGTCACATGCCGAAAGTTTTTCCGTCTCACGCGCGATAGATGCCCTCCCGTGGGTTGCAGGGTCGCCCGGGGATGGAAACCTGATCCGCCCATGGGCACCGACGACCTCCTCGCTCACACAGTCCTGTCCGAATCGGGTGACGCCGTGACCGACGGTGGCGGAGCGCCGCTCGTGATGTCGCCGCCCGGACAGGAGGTCCAGGAAGGGACGGTGCTGGGCAACTACCAGCTGGAGAAGCTGCTGGGTGAAGGGTCCATGGGCCGCGTGTTCCAGGCGCGGCACGTGCGGCTGGGGCGCCAGGTGGCGCTCAAGGTGCTCAAGCCGGAGCACGCGCGGGACAGCTCGTTCGTGCAGCGCTTCTTCCAGGAGGCGCGCACCGTCAATCAGATCAACCACGAGCACATCGTGGAGGTCTTCGACTTCGTGGACGAGTCCCCCGACGGGCACGTCTACTGCGTGATGGAGCTCCTGCGCGGCCAGAGCCTGGCGGCGCTCCTGAAGGAGGAGGGGCTGACGCTGGAGCGCGTGCAGCGCATGGGCGTGCAGGTGTGCGCGGCGCTGGGCGCGGCCCACCAGGTGGGCGTGGTGCACCGGGACATCAAGCCGGACAACCTCTTCATCACGCAGCGCTCCGGGCAGCAGGACTTCGTGAAGGTGCTGGACTTCGGCGTGGCGAAGCTCATCACCACGCAGACGGGCGTGAGCCTCACGGGCACGCTGGACGGGACCATCATCGGGACGCCCGCGTACATGGCGCCGGAGCAGGCCGCGGGGCTGCCCGTGGACGCGCGCGCGGACATCTACGCGGTGGGCAACATCCTCTACGAGATGCTCTCCGGCCACCCGCCCTTCCAGGCGCCGGCCTTCGGGCAGCTGGTGGTGCAGATCATCACCCAGCCGCCGCCGCCGCTGCCCACGCACCTGCCGTCCGGCGAGCGCGTGCCGCAGGAGCTGGCGTCCCTGGTGATGCGCTGCCTGGCGAAGGAGCCGGAAGCCCGGCCCCAGCACCTGGCGGAGGTCACCACCGCGCTCTTGATGATGCCCACTTCTCCGCTCGCCGCCGCTCCCGCGAACACGGAGGCGCTGGCGGAGGAGGCGGAGCGTCCCACCCTGCGCATGAAGGTGCCGGGCCTGCTTCGCGACCGGCGGATCCAGGTGTCCGTGGGGCTGGCGGCGCTCGCGCTGGTGTCCGGCATCACCACGTGGACGGGGCTGCACTCGATGCGCGCCTCGCAGCCGGCGCGGGAGCCCGTGGCCGTGGCGTCCACCTCGGGCGCGTCCGCGGCGGGAGCTCCGGCGGTTCTGGGCGCGGCGGACGCGGTGACGCTCACGGTGCACTCGTCGCCTCCGGGCGCGAAGGTCGTCCGCGTGGACACCGGCGAGGAGCTGGGCACCACGCCCCTGACGAAGGCGCTGAGCCGGCAGGCGGTGCCGCCGCAGTTGCGTGTCGAACTCGCGGGCTACGTTCCGCTGGAGCGGTCGGTGGAACTCAAGCAGGGTGCCGCCACCGCGGAGCTGACCGTGCCGCTCGTGAAGGCGAGCGCGGGGCCGCGCCGCGCCCCCGCACGCGCGCCGGGCCGCAAGGGAGGAAGCAGGGATGCGGTCATTGATCCGTTCGCGTCGCAGTGAGCCCCGGGCCCTGAGCCTGGCGCTCGCGCTCGCGCTGGGGACGCCGTCGCTGGCGGTGGCGGCGGAGGACCCGGCGGCCACGGCGGCGGAGGACGCGGCGCGGGAGAGGTTCTCCGAGGGCAACCTCGCGTACGACCTGGGCGAGTTCGACCGGGCGCTCAAGGCCTTCAGCGAGGCGTACCGCCTCAAGCCGCTGCCCGCGTTCCTCTTCAACATCGCGCAGTGCCACCGGCAGCTGAACAACCCGTCGCGCGCGGCCTTCTTCTACCGGCGCTACCTGGCGCTGTCGCAGGGGGAGCCCGCCAACGCGGACGTGGCGCGCGAGCTCAGCGCGGAGATGGAGACCAAGGCCCGCGTCCAGGAGGAGCAGCGCCGGGAGCGCGAGCGCTTCGCCCGCGACCGCGAGCTGCAGAAGGCGCGGGAGCAGGCCGCGCTGGCGGAGGCGCGCGCCAGCGAGGCACGGCTCGCCGCCCCTCCGTCGTCCGCCGCGCCGGAGAAGAACGGGGCCTCCCAGGCCCTGGCCATGCAGGTGCCGGAGGCGTCCGTGCAGCCGGAGGCCGGCGCCTCCAAGCCCTTGACGCGCCGCTGGTACTTCTGGGCGGGCGTGGGCGCGGCGGCGCTGCTCACGGGCGGCGCGGTGTGGGCCGCCACGGCGCCGGGTCCCCGGGACACGACGCTCGGCACCGTGGGGCGGTAGGGCGCTTCAGCGCTGCGGGGGTGGCGAGGAGGCCTGCGCCAGCACCTGCGCGGCGATGCGGCCGATGCGCGCGTGGAACGACGGGGCGTCGTGGAAGGTGAGGCGCACGTCGCCCACCTTCAGCTCGTCGCCCGTGCGCAGCAGGCGCGGTTGCTCCGCCTCCAGCGCCTCGCCGTTCACCGTCACGGGCCGGGACTGGGCCAGCCGCTCCACCTGCCAGCCGCCGTCCGGCGTGGGGTGCAGGGCGAACTGCTCGCGCGACACCGTGGCGTCGTTGACCACGAAGGTGTTGTGCGACGCGCGCCCCAGCTTCAGGGGGCCTCGGTCCGCCACCCCCATCAGCTCGAAGCACAGCGCGTCGCCCGCGGGCAGACAGTCGCGCAGGTCCATCATGGGCAGCCGCGTGGCCGCCACGTTCTGCTCCTCGGGGACGTTCCACGCGCCCGCCTCCCACACCAGCCACGCGTGCGGGTACTTGGCGTTGAACTTCTCCTGGAGTGCCATGTGCTGCCGGATGAGCAGCGAGAGCAACAGGGCTCGCATGTCCCAGTCATAACCCCATCCGCCGCCTTCGCGTCGCCCTGACGGACTTCCAGGTGTCCACGAGTGGGCGAATGGGCCCGCGTGAAAGACTACAACCGGGCAACCACGGCCCTGGCCATCCGCTCCGCCGCGCCCGCGTCCATGGGCAAAAAGAGGCACGGCTCCGTCACCTCCACCTCCTGCAGGCGCGTCTTCCCCGCGTTGTCCGTGGCCACGTCCACGCGCGCGTACAACAGCCGCGCGCCGCCGGACGCCTCCATCACGTCGTGGGCAATGCGCTGCTCCTCCGCGTTGTCCGGCGTGAAGCCGTGCGGCTCCGCGAAGCCCCGGGGCGCGGTGGTCAGCGTGGGCGGGCGGCGCACCGCGTGGCTGAAGACGCCGTTGAAGAAGATGTAGGAGCGCTCGCCCTCCGTCTCGAAGGCGCGCAGGTAGGGCTGCACCATCACGTCCCCCTCCCTGGCCAGCTCCGTGACCCTGGCGCTCGCGTCGTCCCACTGCTCCGGCCGGATGATGAAGACCTTGAGCCCGCCCGCGGCCACCGCGGGCTTGAGCACCACCGCGTCCCAGCCGCGCTCGCGCGCCGCCGCCGCCACGTCCAGGCTTCCCCCGGGCGGCACCCAGACCGTGGGCGTCAGGGGCAGGCCCTGCGCCTCCAGCGTCTTCAGGTAGCCCTTGTGCGTGTTCCACCGGAGCACGTCCGCCGGGTTGAACAGCCGCGTGACGCCGCCCACGCGGTCCGCCCAGGCGAGGAACTCATCGCGGCGCAGGTGGCTGTCCCAGGCGTTGCGCACCACCGCCGCGCGCACGCGGCTCCAGTCCACGGAGGGGTCGTCCCAGATGACCGGCCGTGCGTCCAGGCCCAGCGCCTGCAGCGCGGGCACCAGCGGCGCGTCCAGCGGATTCAGCTGCGGCAGTCCAGCGTAGGTGATGACGGCGATGTCCACGGGGGCGGGCTCCAGGCGGCGGGGAAACGCGCCGCGTTCTAACGCGCTCCCGGGTCCCGCGCAGCCTGCCTCACCCCAGGACCCCAGGACCTCAGGCCGAGCGCGCGAGCGGCGGCGGCCTGCCCGCGGCCACCGTCTCCACGGTCTCCACGTTCAGCTGCTCCGCCAGCGTCTTCGTGTCGCGCACCACCCGCGCCAGCTCCGCCTGGCCGTGCGGGAAGGGGGCCGCGGGGCCGTCCAGCGCGAGCAGCTGCTGGCGCAGCGCGGCGCCATTGGGCGTGCGCTTCGCCGGGTCCTTCTGCAACAGCTGCATGACGATGAGGTCCAGCGCCAGCGGCACCGCGGGGTTCAGCTGCGAGGGCGGGACGACGTCCTGGTCCACCGCCGCGCGCAGGAGCACCTCTTCGGAGTGGCCGCTCAGCGCGCGCCGGCCGGTGAGGGCCTCGTGCAGCGTGAGGCCCAGGGCGAAGAGGTCCGCCCTCCCGTCGAGGTCCTTGCCCATGGCCTGCTCCGGCGCCATGTAGCCCAGCTTGCCGCGCACGCTGCCGGCCACCGTGAGGTTCGCGCGCACCGCGTCGCGCGCGATGCCGAAGTCCGACAGCTTCACCTCACCAATGCGCGACACCAGGATGTTGGGCGGGTTGAGGTCCCGGTGGACCAGCCGCAGCGGCACGCCGTCCGCGCTGGTGCGCCGGTGCAGGTAGTCCAGCGCGGACGCCAGCTCCGCGGCCAGGAACGTCGCGGCGGCCACGGGCAGCGGCCGGCGGCTCCGCGGCTTGAGCAGCGAGCTCAGCGGCATCCCGTCCACGTACTCCATGGCCAGGAAGTAGGTGCCGCCGTGGCGGCCCAGGTCGAACACCTGGACGATGTTGGGGTGGTACAGCGACGAGCACAGCTCCGCCTCGCGCCGGAACAGGGTCACGAACGCCGCGTCGTCCGCGTACGACGGCAGGATGCGCTTGAGCGCCACCTGCTTCTCGAAGCCGCCCTCCGGTGAGTACGTGGCCCGGTACACCTCCGCCATGCCGCCCGCGCCCAGCCGTTCATGCAGCACGTACTTGCCCATGACCTCCTGCTCGCGCAGGGCCGCGAGCGCGCTGCGGGTGCGCTCCAGGAAGTGCCGCGCCAGCGTCGCCGTCAGCGCCCCCGTGGCCACGAAGAAGAACGCGCGCACGCAGATGAACAGCGGCGCCAGCGTGACGAGCGGCTCTTCCGGCAGCAGCGGCCGCACGAAGCCGAAGTAGAGCGCCAGGTACTCCGCCGCCACCAGCGCGCCCGCGGCCAGCCCCAGGCGCGGGTTGCTGCGCAGGCCCGCCAGCGTCACCAGCGTGCCCCAGATGACCAGCGTGGGCGCGGTGAGCGCGTAGACCGGGCCCTGGTAGCGCAGGTCGAACGTGAGCACCACCGCCGGGATGCTCACCTCAATGAAGACGTTCAGCCACGGGATGGCCGGGTGGAACGCGCCGGAGCGCAGCACCCACCACATGCACGCGTAGTAGCCCGACAGCACCGTGGACAGCCCCATCAGCGCGAACGTCAGGTCCCAGCCCATCGCGGGCCCCAGCGCCGCGGCCACCACCACGCAGATGGCGGACAGGATGCTCATGAAGCGCGCCACGGACAGCTCTCGCGCCTGCGCGTCACGCCGCAGGTGCGCGTCCAGGAAGCGCGACACGGTGCTCGATGGATTCCGGGTAATCATGTCCCCCCACTCTAGAACGTGGCAGGCCGCGTCATCTGCCTGCTCCCCCACACGTTGGGTGCGCCCTTACCACACCTCCCAGCGCCGGGTAGACCTTTGGAGCCCCATGAAGTGGACTTCAGGGGTCAGGTACCGCTGAAATGTTGCACCCCCGCCGCCTGCGGCATGTGAGGCACGGGGGGCTTTCCTTCGTCGCACCTGTTCCTTCTTCAAGCACTGCCTTCGGGCAGGAGGCTTCATGCGCAGCTCCCGTTTATTGCTGGCCGCCCTGGGCGCGGTCCTCGTGTTGGGCAGTGCCTGCAGTTCGGAAGAACCCGAGGGCCGGGCGGTCTGCGGTGACGGAAAGAAGGAAGGCGCCGAGCAGTGCGATGACGGCAACACGGTGGGCGGCGACGCGTGCGAGGCGGACTGCACGCTCCCGGGCACCAAGTGCGGCGACGGCCGGAAGGAAGGCGCCGAGCAGTGTGACGACGGCAACACGGTGGGCGGCGACGGGTGCGAGGCGGACTGTACCCCCACCGCCACCCAGACCGTGCAGTGTTGGGCCACGCCTCCCGCGCCGCTGGCGAACGGCGCCACCTGCGAGGTGACGAAGGCGGGCACGGCCGGGAAGCTCTTCGCCGGCACCGTGCTCAAGGACGGCCAGGTGCTGGTGGGCGGCCAGGTGCTGGTGGACGCCCAGGGCGTCATCACCTGCTCCGAGTGCGACTGCTCGAAGGCGGCCGGCGCCGCGGAGGCCACGGTGGTGACGTGCCCCACGGGCGTCATCTCCCCGGGCCTCATCAACCCGCATGACCACATCACCTTCCCGGGCTCGCCGCTGGCCAGCACCAGCGTGGAGCGCTACGAGCACCGCCATGACTGGCGCGAGGGCAAGAACAACCACACCCGGCTGAACAACCCGTCCAACTCCAAGGCGGCGGCCATCAGCTGGTCGGAGCTGCGCCAGGTGATGGCGGGCACCACCTCCATCGCGGGCGCGGGCGGGCAGCCCGGGCTCCTGCGCAACCTGGACACGGGCGGCAGTGCGGGCATCGCGAACCAGGAGGGCCTGGCGGAGCCGTACGCGGACTCGGACACCTTCCCGCTGGGGGACAGCACCGGCACCACGCTGACGGAGGGCTGCTCCTACGCCTCGTTCCCGTCCTCGGCGACCATCACCTCGCGCACGTCCGCGTACCTGCCGCACATCGCGGAGGGCATCGCGGCCACGGCGCTCAACGAGTTCCGCTGCCTGTCCACGGGCACGGGCAACGTGCTGTTCCCGCGCTCGGCCGTCATCCACGGCGTGGGCCTCACCGCGCGGGAGATTTCGGAGATGGCGGCGCACGGCACGGGCCTGGTCTGGTCTCCGCGCACCAACGTCTCTCTGTACGGCGACACGGCGATGGTGACGGCCTTCAAGCGGCTGGGCGTGCCCATCTCCCTGGGCACGGACTGGATCCGCTCCGGCTCCATGAACCTGCTGCGCGAGCTGCGCTGCGCGGACCACCTCAACACCACGCGCTACGCCAGGACCTTCACCGACGAGGACCTGTGGCGCATGGTGACGGGCAACGCCGCGGACGCGGTGGACATCTACGAGCGCGTGGGCCGCATCGCGCCGGGCAGGATGGCGGACCTGGCCATCTTCCGCCTGGGCACGAACGCGGGCTCGCCGTTCCGCGCGGTCATCGCCGCGGATCCGCAGGACGTGGTGCTGACGGTGCGCGGCGGCAAGCCGCTCTACGGCGACCAGGCGCTGGTGGACGGCCTCAAGGGCGCGGACTCCTGCGACGCGCTGGAGGTGTGCGGCACCCAGAAGGCCGCGTGCTTGAAGTCGGAAATCAAGATGACGCTGAAGGAGTTCCAGGACTCCCCCGACACCAAGAACCTCTACCCGCTGTTCGCGTGCGGCACGCCGCAGAACGAGCCCACCTGCGAGCCCGCGCGCAGCGCGGTGAACACCACCTTCCCGGCGGCCGCCGTCAACGGCTCCACCGTCTACACGGGCCTGGCGAGCGCGGAGGACACGGACGCGGACGGCATCGAGGACGCCGCCGACAACTGCCCCACCATCTTCAACCCCGTGCGTCCCATGGACAACGGGCGGCAGCTGGACACGGACGGCGACGGCGTGGGTGACGCGTGCGACCCGTGCCCCCTGGAGGCCGGCACCACCGCGTGCCAGGCCTTCCGCGGTGACGACGACGACCACGACGGCGTGCCCACCTGGAAGGACAACTGCCCGTTCGTGGGCAACGCGGACCAGAAGGACACGGACGGCGACGGCAAGGGCGACGCGTGCGACGGCTGCCCGGCGGACGCGGCCGCGTGCTCCGTCGAGGACCCGTCCGACTTCGACTACGACGGCATCGCCGCTCCCGGCGACAACTGCCCGCTCGTGGCCAACGTGGACCAGAAGGACACGGACAACGACGGCGTGGGTGACGCGTGCGACCCGTGCCCGGTGCCCAACCCCGGCGGCGCCGCGTGCCCCGCCACCGTCTACGACGTGAAGGCGACGCCCCGCTTCGGCAACCAGTCCCTGGTGGGCACGAAGGTGCTGCTGGACGACGTGGTGGTGACCGCGGTGGATGCGACGAAGTCGGAGCGCGGCTACTGGGTGCAGGTGGCCCGCTACCCGGCGGGCAAGGGCGTGGATGACTCCGGCCTCTACATGTACAGCCTCAAGGCCGGCGTGGCGGTGGGGGACAACATCCGCGTGGAGGGCACGCTGAAGGAGTACTTCGGCCTGCTGGAGGTGGTTGACTCCACGGTGACGAAGAACAGCGTGGGCAACCCGCTGCCGGCCCCGGAGGTGGTGCGCACGGAGGACATCCGCACCAACGGCCCCCGGGCGAAGGCGCTGGAGGGCGCGCTGGTGGAGGTCCGCAACGTCTTCAACACCCGCCTGGAGAACAGCAACCGCGAGTTCATCGTGGACGAGAACAAGGCCGGCAACCCGGCGTCCTCGGGCCTGATGGTGGATGACCAGGCCTTCACCTACCCCACGCAGGTGCTGGGCACCGAGTACATCGCGCTGCGCGGCGTGCTGACGTACAACTTCAACGACCACAAGCTGGTGCCCCGCGGCCCGGCCGACATGGCCCTGCCGCTGCCGGCGCTGACGGCGTTCACGTCCGGCGGCTTCGCGCGCGTGGGCGGCACCCAGGCCCTCCCGCAGGCACTGACGGTGACGCTGGCGTTCGGCTACCCGCTGGACGTGACGGTGGACATCGCGTCGAGTGACACGGCGGCGCTGACCGCGAAGGACGGGAAGGTGGTCATCCCCGCCGGCCGGACGAGCGCCACGGTGGCGCTGGAGGCGAAGGCGCCGGCGGCCTCGGTGACCCTCACCGCGACGCTGGGCGCGTCCTCCCAGACGGCCACGCTGCGTGTGCTGGGCGAGACCGAGGCGGCCACCGCCACGGACCTCACCCCGGCGACGACGGGTGTGGCGCCGGGCGGCACCGCGCGCTTCACGGTGACGTTCGACCGGCCGGTGCCGGCGGGCACCACGCTGGACCCCGTGGTGACGCCCGCGGACTTCGGCACCATCACGGCCCGGAACGTGACGACGGACGCGCTGACGGCGACCTTCGACCTGACCGTGGACGACGCCAGCACCGGCTCCGGCACGGTGACGCTGGGCGGGCTGAGCGCCACGGTGAACACCATCACGGACGTGCCCCGGCTGGCGTTCCTCACCCCGTCCACCGCCACGGTGAACGCGGGCGCGGCCCAGGTGTTCACGGTGACGCTGGAGTCCACTCCGGCGCAGTCCGTGCAGGTGCTGCTGGCGCTGGCCGCTCCTGCGGCCACGCCCTATGGCGCGCTGTCCGCCACGTCGGTGACGGTGGCCGCGGGTGAGACGACGGCGACGGTGACGTTCACCGCCGACGCGGAAGGGGAGGGCGAGGGCACGGTGTCCGCCTCGCTCAACGGCATCACGCGCTCGGCGCCGCTGACCGTGCTGCCTCCGCCCGCGAAGCTCGCCAGCGTCACGCCGGACACGGCGACGGTGGTGGTGGGCGGGACGCAGACGTTCACCGTCACGCTGACCCGCAAGGCCCCCGTGGGTGGCGCGGTCGTGGACGTGGCGTTCTCGGACGCGGGGCTGGGCTCGCTGTCGGACTCGACGGTGACGGTGCCGGAGGGGCAGACAACGGCCACCGTCGTCTTCACCGCCACGCAGACGCCGGGCACCGGCCAGTTCACCGCGTCCTACCAGGGCGTGACGAAGGAGGCGGAGGTCACCGTGGCCGAGGAGCAGGGCCACATCGTCATCAGTGAGATCGCCGGCCAGGGCGTCACCGTGAACGGGGACGACTACATCGAGCTGTACAACCCGACGAACTTCGACGTGAACATCACCGGCTGGAAGCTGCTCTACCGCACGGCGAACACCACCAGCACGACGACGAACTTCACGGTGCTGGCCACGCTGCCTCCTGACGCCATCATCAAGGCCCATGGCTACTACCTGGTCGCGGCCACCGGTTACTCCACGTCGGCGGTTCCCGCGGACCATACGTGGGGCAACACGGACATCTCCGGCAACACGGGCAACGTCCGCCTGGGCACGGCGGACGTGACGGTGGACCCCACGGCCCTCACGGGCGTGGTGGACACGGTGGGCTTCGGCAACGGCCGCACCGTGGTGGAAGGCGCCGCGGCCCCCGCGCCCGCGGGCAAGGGTGGCAGCATCGAGCGCAAGGCCCGGGCGTCGTCCACCGACGCGACCATGGGCGTGGGCGGCGCGGATGAGAAGGCGGGCAACGGCTACGACTCCGACAACAACGCGTCGGACTTCGTGCCCCGCACGGTGCGCCAGCCGCAGAATGCGTCCAGCCCCACCGAGAAGCCGTAGTCACGGCGTCCCGCTGAAATGAAAACGCCCGGTCCCCTCAGGTGGGGGACCGGGCGTCTGTCTTTCCGGGCCGCACGGGCCGGTGGGTTCAGCGCATCAGCCCGGGGGGCCGCGCACGTGGAGGCCGCCGGAGAGGATCATGTCCAGCGACGCCATCAGCGGGTCGTAGTTCACGGTGCTCCGGTACAGGTTGTGGTGCAGCAGGATGCCCAGGTAGCCGCCCATCATCGTGTGGGCCATGTGCACCGGGTCCACCTCCTGACGGAACTCCTGCCGCTTCTGGCCGTAGCGGATCATCCCCGTCAGCACCGCCACGTAGAGCGAAATCTTCTCGCGCAGCGCCTCCGCCACGCGGTCGTTGGACTCCGCGGACTCCGCGGACAGCATCCCGAAGAAGATGCCGTACTCGCGGTGGTAGCGCAGGAACTGCGACGTGCGCGATACGACGAAGACCAGCTGCTCCCGGCCGGACAGGATGCGGCGCTCGGCCAGGAGCGGCGCGAACTCCATCAGGTAGCGGTTGTGCAGCTCCTCGATGGCCGCCAGCAGCAGGTCTTCCTTGGTGGGGAAGTGCCAGTACAGCGCCCCGGGCGTCATCCGGATGGCCTTCGCCAGGTCGGACATCGTCGTCGACAGGTAACCCCGCCGGGCGAACAACGTGATGGCCGCCTCCAGGATTTCGACCCGCGTTCGCGCGGCCCGCTCCTGTTTGATTTCGCGCTTCGCTGGTTCCTTGCCCATTTCCGGGTAAATCTACACCTCACACTGCCAGTAGCGTCACCTTAACGATTTCGGATGGCGCGGCGACGCGCAGGGGCGGGCCCCAGAAGCCGGTGCCCCGGCTGACATAGAGGTGGTTGTCGCCGTCCTGGAAGAGCCCGGCGTCGTGCTTCCAGATGGCGGACACCGCGAGCGTGAAAGGGAAAAACTGTCCGCCGTGGGTGTGACCGGACAGCTGCAGTCCCATGCCCGCCTTCGCGGCCACATCCCAATTGGATGGTTGGTGCGCGAGCAGCACCGCGGCGCGGTCCGGATTCCGGCCTTCGATGGCGGCGTCCAGGTTGTAGCCCTTGGGGCCGGTGCGCATGGACCAGTCGTCCACGCCCACCAGGTCGAACGCGCCGCCCGCGTCTCCAATGGTGACGTGACGGTTTCGCAGCACGTTGACGCCCAGGCCGGTGAGCCCGTCCGCCCAGCGGCTCGCGTTCCAGTAGTACTCGTGGTTGCCGGTGATGAAGTGCGTGCCCGCGCGCGCCTGGAGGTTCTGGAGCGCGGCGACGGAGTGGCGCAGGTCGTTCACCGTGCCATCCACCAGGTCGCCGGTGATGGCGACCAGGTCCGGCTTGAGCGCGTTGGCCCGCCGCACCAGCTCATCCATGAAGCGCCGCTGGATGACGGGGCCCACGTGGATGTCGCTCATGTGGACGATGGTGAAGCCGTCCAGCGCCCTGGGCAGGCCGCGCAGCCGCACCGCGACCTCGTTGACCACGGGCGGATGGAACGCGCTCCACATCCCGTACCCGGTGAGGCCGCCCGCCGCGAGCACCGCGCCACCCGCGGTGGCCCGCGCCAGGAACAGCCGGCGCGCTTCGTCCACGGGGGGCACGGCGGGCACGGCGGCAGGCGGCACGGTGACGGCCAGGTCCGCCAGGGACGGCGGCGCGGCGGGGTCCGGCGCGGGCGTGGCCAGCGGCGCGGCGACGCCCCGGTGTCCGCGCGTGCGCGCCACCAGCCAGCGCACCCCACCCAGGAGCGCCAGGGAGAGCAGCAGGTACACGGCGACGCCCATCCACGTCCACGCGAACACGGCGACGATGAACGCGGAGGGAAGGATGCGCGTCACCACCCAGGACAACAGCAGCGGCACGCACAGCGCCGTCAGCAGGACCTTGCCGGCGGTGCGCCAGGAGCGGCTCGAGGAGGTGTCGCGGAAGAGGCGCCGGTACAGGTAGACGTGGACGTAGACCGACGCGACGCTGACGAGGAGGATGAACAGGATGATGCGCAACGGGCTTTCCACCATGGGAAGCCCATCCTCTCGCGCACGCGCCACGGCGCAACCGGCATGCGCGTGAAGAAGCGTGAAGCGGGGCCTGGCTACTTCCGGGTGGTGCCCAGCTCGGCGCCGATCTGCTGCCACTCCTGGGCGTAGGTGCCGCGGGAGAAGGCGCGCAGGTCGTCCGTCGTCACCGTGCCCCGGGTGAGCGCGGTGTCGAGCGCCCGCACGATGGCCTTCTTGTGCGGCTGCTCCACGTAGGGGTTGTCCTCGCGGAAGACCTCGCCGAAGAGCGTCTCCAGGCGGCCGTCCTGCTTCAGCCGCTCCACGATGCGGTTCTGCGACGCGGGCGCGTCCGCGTGCGCGTGCAGCATGGCGGAGGCGATGCCGCTCTGCGCGTCCGCGTCCGGGAACTCCGACAGAAGCCCCAGCTCGATGTCCGCCTGGGCAATGGACTCGGCCTCCGCCGGCGAGGGCGGGGCCTTCACGGCCGGCGTCTGCGCGGGCGTGGGGCGGCCGGGGGC
>NZ_RAWM01000116.1 GCF_003668875.1 Corallococcus interemptor
ATCTACACCTATTAAGTCGTCGGCAGCGTCAGATGTGCATAAGAGACAGGGACACGGACATCGACGCCACCCCCGCCCTCGACGTCGAGGAAGCGGTGGAGTCCGAGCCCATCGCCGACATCGAACTCGTCGAGGAGGTCCCTGCCCTCCCCGTCGCGGCCATGCCTCCGCCTCCGCCGGCCCTGTCCCTCTCCGCCACGCCCGTGGCCCGGCTGACGCCCCCGGCCCCCGCGAGCCCGACCCTCCGGCCCGTGGCCGCCGTGGCCCCCGCGCCGGTCGTGCCCTCGCCCGTGACCGCCAACCACCTGCGCCCCACGGACGGCGCGCTCTTCGAAGTGCCGACGGACGGCTTCGTGCCCGCCGCCAGCTCCTTCGTGGAAGGCGAACACCGCGTCATCATCCACACCGTCGAAGGCCAGGTGAAGCGCGGCACCATCCGCGACGCGGACCTCCTGGAGGACACCATCTCCCTGGAGCAGCAGAGCGGCTTCGCCCCGGAGCGCATCCCCGGCAAGCGCGTGAAGGCCATCTTCTTCATGCTCGCCGCGGGCGCGCGTCAGCCGCAGGCGGAGGGCTCGAAGATCCGCGTCACCTTCAACGACGGCCGCCAGGTGGCCGGCTTCTCCCAGGACTTCAAGGGCCCCACCCCGGGCTTCTTCGTCATCCCCGCCGACACCCGCACCAACACCGCGCGCATCTTCATCTACCGCGCCAGCGTGCAGGCCGTCGCCGAGGGCTGAGCCGTCCCGGGCCCCGGGTTGAACCGGGGCACAAAAAAGAGGGGCCCCGGTCACCCGAGGCCCCTCTCTTCATTTCAAGGCTGGGACGAAGACTACTTCTTGTCCGTGGCCGCCGGAGCGGAGGCCTCGGCCTTCTTCGTGGTCTCCAGGTCCAGGGTGATGGTCACCTCGTCACCCACCGCCACGCCGCCGGCCTCCAGCGCCTTGTTCCAGGTCAGGCCGAAGTCGCTGCGCTTGATCTTCGTGGTCGCCACGGCGCCGCGGCGCACGTTGCCCCAGGCGTCCTTCGTCTCCGCCGTCGGGCCTTCCACGGCCAGCACGACCGGCTTGGTCACGCCGTGCATGGTCAGGTCGCCCGTGACGTTCAGCTTGTCCTTGCCGGCCTTCGCGACCTTCGTGGACTTGAAGGTGATGGTCGGGAACTTCTCCACGTCGAAGAAGTCCGCGCTGCGCAGGTGCTCGTCGCGCTTGGGCTCGTTGGTGTTGATGGTCTTCGCGTCGAGGGTCGCCTCGATGGTGGACTTGGTGATGTCCTTGTCATCCAGGTTGACGTTGCCCTTCACGTTGCTGAACGTGCCACGCACGTTGGACACCATCATGTGCTTCACGGCGAACTGCGCGCTGGAGTGCGACGAGTCAATCTCCCACGCGGACGCGAAGGCAAACGACGGGGCGGCGACGGCGAGCAGCGTGATGGCGGACTTGAGCGACATCTTCATGGTGTGGACTCCTTGAGTTTGCGGACTGCGAGGTTCAGGTGCGCAGCGCGAAGCTGCGCATGGACAAGGTCCCGTGATGGAAGCCCTCGAACACGGGGGTGATGCGGTCCTCGGGGAGGGCAGCTCCGAGGACGAAATAAATCGGCAACCAATGCTCGGGAGATGGATGCGCGACCCGCGCATTCGGTGCATCCATCCATGACTGAAGCCCGAGGAAGTCACGTGCGGCAAGTTTTCCGGCGACCCATGCGTCGAACTCGGCGGCCCATGGCTCCACGGACGCCAGCTTGGATCTGAAATTCACCCGGCGAAGGTTGTGCACCACGCCGCCGCTGCCCATGAGCAGCACGCCCTCCGCGCGCAGCGGAGCCAGCGCCTCCCCCATGCGCGCCACCTGCGCGGGCGTCGCGTCCGCCGGCAGCGCCACCTGCAACACCGGCACGCGCGCCTCCGGGAACGCATGGCGCAGGGGCACCCAGACGCCGTGGTCCAGGCCGCGCTCGCCGTCCGCCACCGCGGGCACGCCCGCCGACGACAGCCGCGCCACCACGTCCTGCGCAAGCGAAGGAGCCCCGGGCGGCGCGTACCGCAGCCGGTACATCTCCTCCGGGAAGCCAAAGAAGTCGTAGACGAGCGGCGGAGCGGCCATCGCGGTGACGTGCACGCGCGCGTCCGTCTCCCAGTGCGCCGACACCACCACCAGCGCCTTCAGCGCACCCGCGCCCTCACCGAAGCGCCTCAGCGCCTGGGGGTACTCATCCGAGTCCAGCGCCGTCATGGGCGAGCCGTGCGACACGAACAGGGCCGGCGCCACCTGCCGGGCAGCCGAGGCCCCGGTGCCCATCACCCCCGCAACCCCGGCGGCCGCCACGCCCTGCAGCACCACGCGTCTGTCCACCCCGGAAGCCATCGTGGCGCCTTCTACTGCAACCCTGGGACCAGCGCACCCGACACGATAACCCCCTGAAATCGCGAACCTTCCCATCCCGGGCCTGCGAAACGCCTCTCATATTGATAGAGAAGCGACTCAGTCTGAAAGGCACCGGAGAGGCACCGTGGCGGGTCTGGAAGGGTTGGACTTGAGGGAGCTGCTGGCGTTCGAGCCGAAGGGCGGGGTCATCCGCTTCGCCGGCCAGCGGGCGCTGTTGATGGACCCGGTGACGCTGGGGCTGTTGCGCAAGGAGCTCATCGGGATGCTGGGGATGACGGCCGCGCGCGGCATCTTCACGCGGCTGGGCTACGCGCACGGCTGGCGCACGGCGGAGGCGATGAGGACCGCGGTGGCCTGGCCGGATGAAGCGGAGTGGCGCCGCGCGGGCGGACGGCTGCACACGCTGATGGGCCAGGTGCGCGTGGAGCGCATCGAGCGCAAGGACACGGACGGCCCGGAGCCCTTCGCGGAGGCGCAGTGGAGCGACTCCTATGAGGCCGAGCAGCACCTGCTGCACCTGGGCCAGGCCGAGGAGCCCGTGTGCTGGAGCCTCACCGGCTTCGCGTCCGGGTACCTGAGCTACTGCAACAACAAACCCATCTACTGCGCGGAGCTCAAGTGCGTGGGCAAGGGCGACGCCTTCTGCCACATCGTGGGCCGGCCGGAGGCGGAGTGGAGCACCGAGTGCACGGAGTTCCTGCGCTTCTATGAAACGCAGTGCATGGAGGGCGTGCTCGGGCAGGTGACGGAGGCGCTGCGGCAGACGGAGCGCAAGCTGCGCGCGAAGCGCCAGTCGCTGGCGCGCGCCGGCGTGACGGAGGACCCATCCGGCATGGTGGCCCGCGCGGAGTCCATGCAGCGCGTGCTCAACCTGGCGCGCAGGTCCGCCAAGGTGGACACCACCATCCTCGTCACCGGCGAGAGCGGCGTGGGCAAGGAGCGAATCGCCCGGCTCATCCACGACGAGTCCGGCCGCTCGCACAAGGCCTTCATCGCCGTGAACTGCGCCGCGGTGACGGAGAGCCTGCTGGAGAGCGAGCTGTTCGGCCACGCGAAGGGCTCCTTCACCGGCGCCACGAACGACAGGCCCGGCCTCTTCGAAGCCGCGCACGGCGGCACCCTCTTCCTGGACGAAGTGGGAGAGGTGCCCCCGGCCATGCAGGCGAAGCTCTTGCGCGCGCTCCAGGAGCGCGAGGTGCGCCGCGTGGGGGAGAACACCAGCCGCAAGGTGGACGTGCGCGTGGTGGCCGCCACCAACCGCGAGCTGTCCGAGGAGGTCCGCCTGGGCCGCTTCCGCCAGGACCTCTTCTACCGGCTGCGCGTCATCGAGCTGCGCATCCCGCCCCTGCGCGAGCGCAAGGAGGACATCCTCCCCCTGGCGCGGCTGCTGCTGGCGGAAGCCGGCGAGCGGCTGGGGCGGCGCGTGAATGGCCTGTCCCCGGACGCGGCGGATCAACTGCTGCGCTACCCGTGGCCGGGCAACGTGCGCGAGCTGGGCAACGCGATTGAGCGCGCGGTGGTGCTCTGCGAGGGGCCGCGCGTGGAGCGCGACGACCTGCCGGAGGAGGTGCGCGCCGCGCCGCCCAGCCTGGTGCCCACCCGCAACCCGCGCCGGCTGGAGGACATGGAGAAGGAGTACATCCTCGCGGTGCTCGCGCAGAACGGCGGCAACCGCTCACGCACCGCGGAGCAGTTGGACATCGGGGTGGCCACGCTCTACCGGAAGCTCAAGCAGTATGGCCACCCGGAGGCCGCGCACTGAGGGCCGTGCAGGCCCTTCAGTTGAGGTACTGGTCGCGGTCCGGCGGACGGTTGCGGTCCACCACGCGCAGGTGCTTGGAGCGGTCCCTCAGCTGCCGCTGCAGGCGCCAGTGCTGCAGCTGGAGCATCAGCCGCTTGGGGCTCGCGCCGCGCACGTAGGCGAAGACGAGCGCCAGGCTGATGAGCTCCGGGGCCAGCACCTGCCAGGCCGGCGCGGTGAGCAGCCGCAGCACGGTGAAGCCCGCGCCAATGGCCGCGAACCAGTTGCCCGTGAGCGGGATGCCCCAGAAGTTCGTCTGCCCCCGGCCAATCACCAGGCCGTACGCCACCCACAGCACCGTCGTCAGCACCGAGCCGCCGGCGTAGGCGCTGGCCATGGGAATCACCAGCGACAGCAGCACCGTGATGAGGCCCGCGAGCACCGTGATGCCCAAGGACGCCATCAGGAAGCGCCGGGAGCCCCAGGTGGACTCCAGGAAGCCGCCGATGGACCAGATGATGATGCCGCCAAAGACGATGCCCAGCGGGTCCGGGGCCACGAACGCGTAGGTGAACAGCTGCCATACGCGCAGCGACAGCACGTCGTGCGGGTTGAGCAGGAGCAGCACGCCCTGCCCTCGCTGTGTCGCCAGGAAGAGGGCGGAGAACGCCACCAGCGCCACCGCCAGCTTGGCGGCCATTGAATCCAGGCCGGGGAAGCCGCCGCCGAAGCCGCCTCCACCCCGATTGAAGCCCCGCATGGGTCGCATAGAGGCCCAAAGGTGGTGGAACACCGCCCGGTCCGCAACCCCAAATCCAGAAACGATGAAGGGCGCCCCACCCAGGTGTCACCCGGGAGAAGCGCCCTCGCATCCCACGCCTTCTTCGTCCCCGCCGGGAGGCCTTAAACCTTGTGGCGGTAGAAGAGCGTGATGGTCAGACAGTGAAACTCCTTGTCCGAGGACTGCGTGACGATCTTGTCCACGATCTCCACGGAGGAGTTCTCCTTCAGCCACTTGGTGATGTTCTCGCCCATGTTCTCGCGATCGCGCGCGAGCGTGGTGGAGAACACCTTGACGCCCGTGAAGCTGATAACGCCCATTCCAACCCTCGTGTCACCAGAGATTACAAATGTTTACCCCGAGTCGGGGGCGCCATCAAGAAACGGGCCCGACAATCCGGCCCTGGCCACCGTCCACCCGCCGACAGTGCGGCGGGCGACCGGGGGCTTTCAGCGGCCGGCGGCGGCGCGCCGGGCCTGACAGGTGACCTCGTCCTTGCAGGCGGGACCGATGCCTTCCGGGTGGGCCGTCAGGGGCGTCTTGTCGCTCTCCTCCACGCCGCACACCACGCAGCGGCGCTTGCGGTTGCGGCGCTCGGCGCGGCGCTGCTCGGCGATGGCCTTGGCCCGCTCGCGGGCCGTCTTCGCGTCCACCTCGTTGCTCATCTCACGTCCCGTCCTAGAGCGCCTCGATCAGCACGGCGATGCCCTGGCCGCCACCGATGCAGGCGGACCCGATACCATAGCGGGCGCCCCGGCGCTTCAGCTCGTACGCCAGCGTCATGGTGATGCGCGCGCCGGAGGCCCCCAGCGGGTGGCCCACGGCGATGGCGCCGCCGTTGACGTTGGTGGCGTCGCGTGGCAGGCCCAGGTCCTTCTCCACCGCCAGGTACTGGGGCGCGAAGGCCTCGTTGACCTCGAAGAGGTCCACGTCGGAGAGCTTCGCGTCCGCGCGCTTGAGCAGGTTGCGGATGGCCGGCGCCGGGCCAATGCCCATGATGCGCGGGTCGCAGCCAGCAATGCCCCAGTTGACGAGCCGCGCCACGGGCTTGAGGCCGTGCTTCTCCACGAAGCTCCGGGTGGCCATGACCATGGAGCCCGCGCCGTCGCAGATGCCGCTGGCCGCGCCCGCGTGCACCACGCCGTCCTTCTTGAACACCTTGGGCAGCTTGCGCAGGCCCTCCACCGTGGTCTCCGGACGGTTGTGCTCGTCCTTGGAAACCACCGTGTCGCCCTTCTTGCCCTTGAGCGTCACCGGCGCGATTTCATCCGCCAGCCGGCCCGCCTCCTGCGCGGCGGCGAAGCGCTTCTGGGTGAGGACGGCGTACTGGTCCACGTCGTCCTGGCTGATGCTGTAGTCCACCGCCAGCTGCTCGGCGGTGAGCGCCATGGCGTTGCCCGTGTAGCTGTCCGTGAGGGCCGTCCAGAGCATGTCCTCCAGGCCGCCCTTGCCCAGGGGGATGCCCCAGCGCGCGCCCCGGATGACGTGGGGCGCCTGGCTCATGGACTCCGTGCCGCCCGCCAGCACCGCCTCCGCGCCGCCCGTGAGCATCATCTCCGCGGCGGTGATGAAGGCCTGGAAGCCGGAGCCGCACAGCCGGTTGACGCCCAGCGCGGGCACCGGCACCGGCACGCCCGTGCGCAGGCCCACATGGCGCGGCAGGTAGATGGCGTCCGCGCTCGTCTGGACGACGTTGCCGTACACCACATGCTCAATCTGCTCCGGGGAGACGCCCGCCTGGGCCAGGGCCGCCTTCGCGGACTCCACGGCCAGGTCGGTGGCGCTCAGGTCCTTGAGGCTGCCGCCGTAGGTACCGAACGGGGTGCGCTTGCCGGACAGGAAGTAGATTTCCTCGTTCTTGGACACGCTCTTCATGGTGCTCGTCTCCCTACTCTTCCGGGGCGCGCGGTGCACGCACGACGTGACGTGGAAAAGCGTCCAGGGGGCCGTCAGCCCGCGCGCCGGCCCAGGAAGGCGCTGGCGACGATGGCAAGCGCGATGGCCGTCCACAACAGCCCCTGGAGGTTCTGGCGGCGGATTTCCTTGCGCCCCAAACCGGCGTACCAGGCCCGGGCGGCCTGGACGCGCCCCTCCCAGGTGAAGCCCTCCGGGCCCGCCGGCTCCAACCCCTCGAGTCGTCGCACATGCGCGCGCAACAGGCGCTCCGGGGCGGCGTCTTCCAGCGACCCGGAGCGGTAGCCGGGCAGGTCCAACGCGGGGCGGCGGTAGCTGGCGGTGACGACGAAGCCCCCGGAGGCCAGGGGGGTGAGCAGGTAGAGCCGGGGCAGCAGGTCCGCCCCTTCGTGGACGGTGGCGAAGACGCGCTCGCCCGCGTGCGCCCAGTCGTAGGAGCGGGTGGCCTTCTGCATGAGCGGCTTCTCCTCGTGGCTGCCCACGGGCGTGAAGCCCAGCGCCTGGAGCTGCCCCGCCAGGGGGGCCAGGGACTCCGGCAGGTCCATCTGGTCCCCCGGGGCCTCCGGCTCCACCCGGACGGTGTGGGGGAAGAGGTAGAGGACCGCGCGCCAGAAGTTGAGGAACAGGAGCACGCCGGCCAGCACCAGCCCGGCGAC
Source organism: Corallococcus interemptor (assembly GCF_003668875.1). Lineage (GTDB taxonomy): Bacteria > Myxococcota > Myxococcia > Myxococcales > Myxococcaceae > Corallococcus > Corallococcus interemptor. Next base: position 7,483 of record NZ_RAWM01000116.1, read on the forward strand.
GGCCACCCCCAGCTGCCCGAGCACGTTCACGGGCGGGGCTTTCCTTCCGGGCGCCGGCTGGCGGTGGCGGGCAGGTCCCTCCAGCGCTCCAGGTCCGCGCGGGTGAGCGGGTCGCGGCCCTCCAGGTAGCGCTCCAGGTGGCCCAGCGAGTCCACGCCCCAGAACATCTCGTCGTCCACCAGCACGGACGGCACGCCGAAGGCGCCGTGCGCCAGCGCGTCGTCGGTGTTCTTGCGCACGCGGTCCTTCACCTCCGGCAGCTGCGCGCGCTCCAGCAGCGCCCTCGCGTCGAAGCCGGCCTCCGTCAGCACCGCGTCCACCTGCTCCGGCGTCTCGATGCCCCGCCCCTGCCCCCACGCGGCCAAGTAGAGCGCGGTGACGAGCCGCGTGCGCTCCGCCACGTCCTCCACCGCCGCCGTCACGCGCAGGGACAAGAGTGGGTTGAACGGGTGCGAGGGCGGCAGGCTGAAGGGCGCGCCCTGCTCGTGCGCGATGCGGAACGTCTGCTTGAAGACGTAGACGCGCTTGGCGGGGATCTCCGCCGGGCCAATGGAGCCTACGGAATTGAGCAGCCCCGCGAGCAGCACCGGCACGGGCTCCAGCGCCCGGCCGTGCTTCTGCGCGATGGCGGGCATGCGGAGCCAGGCGAGGTAGGCGTACGGGGACAGGTAGTCCAGGCAGAAGCGCAGGGGGGAGGGGGCCATGGGCCCATCCTAAGCACGACCCGGCCGTCAGGCGCTCTGCTTCACGTCCCCGTGCTGGCGCGACAGCGGGCCGCGCAGCGACTGGGCCAGCGACTGCAGATGGGTGGCCCGGGCCGAGGCGAAGGCGCGCTCGGCGATCTCCAGCTCGCGCATCGCCTCTTCCGGCGTGCCGTGCCGCTCCGCGTGCTGCAGGTAGACGAGCCCCATCTGGAGCACGTTGCCGGTGGACTCCGCCAAGAGGCGCGCGTGGCGCAGGTGCGCGTCCCCGTCCTCCCGGGACACCAGCGGCGCCAGGGCGCGGCGGGCCAGGATTTCGTCCCAGGGGTTGGCGAAGCGCGGATCCAACGCGCGCTCCAGCGCGCCTTGCGCGGCGGCGAGCGCGGCGGGCAGCCGGCCCTGCTCGCGCTCGAAGCGGGACTGGTACACGCGCACCAGCGTCTCCATGCGCAGGCCGCCCATCCGCGCGGCCTCCAGGGCGCGGGGCAGCGACTCGCGCGCGGCGGCCGCGTCCTCGAAGAGCACGTCGCGGCACGCCTGGTACACCTGCACGTGCGCGCGCAGCCAGCGGTCCTCGGGCAGCACGCGCGCGAGCGCCTCGCCGCGCGACACCACCGCGGCCACGAGCTCGTGCTCGCCGCGCTCCAGGTAGTACGGCGGCGTGAAGAGGGCCAGGTTGCGCTCCATCAGGCGCGGGCTGCCCAGCCGCCGGATGAGCTCCGTCTTCTGCGCGAGCGCGGACGCGAACGCGCCGCCGTCGCCGGTGAAGGCCGCGCGCGCCACCTGCGCGAACAGGTGGTAGGCGCGCACGTCGGTGAAGCCCTGCGCCTGCGCCAGGTGCAGCCCGTCCTTCAGCAGCTCTTCATCCAGCGGCTCGCCGCGCAGGGCCAGGTTCACGTTGAGCAGGTAGCCGCCCATGCCCAGCGCCCACGCCAGCCGCCGGGGCGGACGCCCTACGGCATCGCGGAACTCGCGCAGCCGCTGCACCTGCTTGCGCTGCTCGGCCACCCCGCCCGCCCAGAGGCCGGTGTACGCGCACAGCGTCGAGCGCGCCACGGACAGCCCCGCCCGGTACGGCGAGTCCTCCGGGTGCTCGGCGGCCACGCGCGCGATGAGCGCCTCCAGCGCGTCCGTGCGCCCCAGGATGGCCAGCGCCATGCCCTGGAGGATCTGGAGCTCCGAGCGCTTCCAGAAGACGTCCACCGGCGTCATCCGCGCGTCCGCCGCCACCTCGCGGAAGAGCGGGATGAGCCGCTCCTCGCGCTCCGCGGGCGTGGCCGAGCGCGCGGACTCCAGCCGCGACAGCGCCTCGCGCCGGCCGGCCGCCACGTCCACCGTGGCCTCCCAGTGCGCGAACAGCCGCTCCGCGTACGCCACCGACGTCGGCGGGTCGCTGGAGTAGCCCACCTCCACCAGCGACACCCACGTGCGCAAGAGCTGCTCCGAGCGCCCCGGGTAGTCCGGCGCGGCCTCCAGGAGCCCCGCCGCTTCCTTCAGGAGCAGCGTGGCCTCCAGCAGGGCCTCCGCTTCAATCGCTGCCTGGCCCGCCTCCAGCAGCGGCTGGATGGCCTCCGCGGGCGCGTCCGAGCGCGCGAAGTGCCAGCCCACCGCGCGCACCACGCCCGAGCGCCCCGAGGGCAGCGCCTGGAGCGCCCGCGCCACCTGGCCGTGGTACGCCCGGCGCTCCGCCTCCGGCGTGCTGTCGTAGACGGCCTGGTGCACGGTGTCGTGCGTGAAGACGTAGCGGCCCTCCACATCCTGGAGGAACTGCCGCTCCACGATGCCGTCCAGCACCGCGAACAGCTCCGCCTCCGGCAGGCCGGACAGCGCGCGCAACAGCGGCAGGTCCAGCAGCCGGCCCACGGGCGCGAGCTTGCGCAACAGCGCCACCTGCTCCGGCGGCGCGTTGGACAGCCGCATGAGCACCGCTTCCTGGATGCTCTCCGGAAGCCTGCGCGTGCCCAGCCCGTCCTCCGCCTCCCAGCGCCCGCCCACGCGCTTGAGCGCGCCCGCCTCCACCAGCATGCGCAGGCATTCCGTGGCGAAGAAGGCGTTGCCGCCCGTCGTCTCGTGCAGCCGCTGCACGAAGCCCTCCGGCACGTCCAGCCCCGGCAGCACCAGCTCCACCAGCGTGGCCACGTGCTCGGCGGACAGCGGCTCCAGGTCCATGCGGGACGTGAGCTTCTCGTCCACCGTCTGGAACGCGAGGCTCAGGCGCGACAGCTCCTGCGAACGGAACGTGCCCACCACCATGCCGCGCGTGCCGTGCAGCGCGCGGATGACGACGTTGAGCGCCTCCAGCGACGCGCTGTCCGCCCACTGCAGGTCCTCGAAGCACAGCACGAAGGACTGCCGCCCGCCCAACGTGTGCGTCCACTCCGTCAGCGCCTCGAAGAAGGCGGCCTTCTCCTCGGAGCCGTCGCGCGGCAGCTCCTCGTCCTGGTCGCCCTCCAGCACCTCCGGCGACAACAGGCGCGCGAGCGGGGTCTTCACCCGCTCCATCAGGTCCGAGGGCGTCTGCGGCACCAGGCAGCGCAGGGCCTGCGCCACCGGCGCCAGCGGGGACAGCCCTTCCGCGCGGCACTGCCCCCGGCCGAAGGGCAGCTCCGCCAGCTTCGCCTGGAGCTCGAACTCCTGGAGCAGCCGCGTCTTGCCCACGCCCGCGGGGCCGCCCACCAGCATCGCGCGCGACTGGCCCCAGTCCGCCTCCGCCAGGCCGTTCATCAGCCCTTCCAGCTCCGCCTCGCGCCCCACCACCTCCGGCACGTGCAGGTAGCTGGCGCGCGCGGACAGCGACTCCTCCGGCACGGGCTCGCCGCTGGCCTGGCAGAGCGCCTCCAGCAGTTCGCCCGCGTCCTGGAAGCGCTCGCGCGGATCCTTCGCCATGAGCAGGAGGATGATCTCCTCCAGCTGCGGATCCACCGGGCAGATGCTGGACGGGCGCGGCGCCGGGCGCGTCAGGTGGTCCGCCAGCAGCACCGCGGGGTTGCTGCGCTTGAAGGGCAGCTTGCGCGTGGCCAGGTACCAGGCCATCACGCCCAGCGAGTACAGGTCCGCGCGCCCGTCGATGCTCGCGCCCCGCTGCCACTCCGGCGCCAGGTACTCCAGCGTGCCCTTGAGCTTGCCGGGGCTGGGCGTGCCCAGCTGGTGCATCACGCCGAAGTCCATGAGCTTCACCGCGCCGGACTCGGTGATGCGCACGTTGCTGGCCTTGATGTCGCAGTGCACGTACAGGCGCGAGTGGATGAACGCCAGCACCTGCGCCATCTGAATCAGCACGCGATACAGCGTGCGCGTGTCCAGCGGCGCGTCGCGCACCAGCGTGCTCAGGTCCTTGCCGCCCACCACCTCCATGGTGATGAAGCGGTTGCCGGCCTCCGTCATGCCCCAGTCGAAGACCTTGAGCGTGGACGGGTGCTGGAGCTTCTTCATGGCGAAGAACTCGTGCCGGAACAGCAGCACCAGCTCCTCCACCTTCGCCGCGGACAGCTCCGAGGGGACGTGCATCTCCTTGAGCGCCACGCGACGGCGCTCCTGAAGGTCGTCCGCCAGCCAGATGCGGCCCATGCCGCCTTCGCCCAGCAGCGAGTCCACGCGGTAGCGCCCGGTGACGACGACGCCTGGAATCAGCGAGCGCCGCTCTCCGATGCCCGAGCCCGGCAACGTGATGGGCGTACGCATCCGCTCCCCCCAGGTGCTCGGGGGCCGGGTGCGCTCATCCAATACCGTTGTCTTCTCGTCGTCGCTCACGAGCCAAAGGGGCCGGCCATTCGCGGGCCAGGATCTGGATTCCAGAATCCAGACGTAGCGAGGAATAGCACGTTTCAGTGACACCGCCTCCGGGACATCCGAGCAGGTACACGCTCTGCCCCTGTTCCCTGTTTGACCGCCTCGCTGGAAGACGACGCGGTGGGGCGCCCGGACGCCTGCTGGGGGACCCCTTTCCCATCCACGCCCACGACACCTCCGCACGCATGCACACCGTTGCGGCGAGCCCCTGGGCCCGTCGCCCGGGGGAGGAGGGGGAAGCGGCATGCGTGCATGGAAGTGGGGCGGCGCCACGGTGGCACTCGCGGCCGTGACGGCCTGGATGGCCTGCGGCCAGTCCGGCCCGGGCGAAGCGGACGGGCTCGCGAAGGCGGAGGCCGCGACGGTGACGCTGGGCGACGGACACTGCGCGGGCGTGGTGGTGGGTCAGGGCCGCCATGTCCTCACCGCGGCTCACTGCGTCGCGCCGGGCGCGGGCAGGGAGCGCACGAACTTCGAGGACGGCCGCCAGCTGCAGGGCCGCTACGTGTTCGTGGATCGCGGCCGCGACGTGGCGGTGCTGGAGCTGGAGGCGAAGGCACCGGTGGCGCCGCTGGAGGTGGCCGAGGGGCTGCCCATCCCCGGCGCGATGCTCGTCTTCACCGGACGCCACGACCGGCCCGGCGAACCGCAGCGCGTGATGGTGGAGCGCTGGGGCCGCTGCCCTTCCCTGCCGGACGTGCCCAACGCGCTCTTCACCACGATGCACGGCGAGCCGGGCGACTCCGGCGCGCCGCTGGTGGACGAAGCGCTGCGCGTGGTGGGCCTGGTGCATGGCGGCGCGCGGTGCAGCATCGCCGCGCCCACGCAAGACGTCGCGCCAGAGGTCCAACGCCTGTCACGGGGTGATGCGCAACCCCTGGCCCGGCGCGCGCCCTCCGCGCCGCGCTGACGCAGGCGGACGGCGCACCCCGGCCTGCCCGCACCTGGACGGCCGGGCAGGCGGCCCCCGCGCGCGGCGTCGTTGCCCGCTCGCAGTGGTGCATCCCACCTTCCCGTCGGGGGTGACACCATGGCTTCGGACAAGGACTCCAAGAACTTCCAGCCGCGCAACCGGGGACAGATGGAGGACGCGCTGGACCGCGGCGCCGCCGAGCTGGCCCGCGAGCGCTCCCGGGCCGCGGCCCGCGAGGACGAAAACCCGGGCCCCGTGGAGGAGACGCGCTGGGAGGCGGAGGTGGAGCGCGGCGCGGAGTGGCAGGACGAAGAGGTGCCCGAGCGCGAGGCGCGCGGCGACGAGGAGCCGGACTCCGAGGTTTCCCGGCGTGGGCTCGTGAATCCACCGCCCGAGGATTAGAGGCGTTGGCGGCAAACCCGTGAGGTGGTGGCTTTCGTGAATTCTCACGGGTGAAGGGGGACCACTTGCCCGGTGCGCACGGCGGGGGGATGCTGTGTCCGCTGCTTCCCCCCAAGCCGTCCGCTGTTGCCGCCCCGGGAGTCGATGCACCGTGAAGCCCAAGGTCCTCATCGTGGAGAACTCCTGGACCATGCGCGAGACGCTCCGGCTGCTCCTATCCGGTGAGTTCGACTGCACGGTGGCGGCGGATGGGGAGACGGGGCTCGCGAACGCGCTGGCGCAGCCGCCGGACGTGCTCCTGTCGGACGTGAACATGGAGGGCATCGACGGCTACGAGCTGTGCCGCCGCGTGCGCGCGGAGCCCTCGCTGGCCCACCTGCCGGTGGTGTTCGTCAGCGGCTACGCGCCGCGCTCGGACCTGGAGCCGGGGCAGCCCCAGCCGGACGCGTACCTGGTCAAGCCGGTGAAGCCGCCCTACCTCATCGCGCAGCTGCATGCCGTGCTGCAGCGCGCGAGGGGCGCCACCGCCTAGGTTCCGGGCGAGTGCCGGGCCGGGCGATTATTGCCGGGCCGGGTGTCCGCGCGAGGACGCCGCACGCTTCTGTCACTGACCTGGGACACGGGGAGGGCTATACCTTGCCCGAACTTCCGTTCCTCTCGTCCCGAGGTCCTCGCGTGCTCAACGCCTACCCCCGCGTCCCGGCTCCCAAGAACGAGCCCGTCCTCTCCTACGCCCCTGGCACCCCGGAGCGCGCGGAGCTGCAGTCCACCCTCAAGCGCATGAGCGGGGAGCGCATCGACATCCCCGTCGTCATCGGCGGCAAGCACATCAAGTCCGGCAAGACGGACGCCGTGCGCATGCCGCACCGGCACCAGCACGTGCTGGCCACCCTGCACGAGGCCGACGCGGGCCACGTGGAGCAGGCCATCCAGAACGCCATGTCCGTGAAGGAGGACTGGGCGCGGATGCCCTTCCACGCACGCGCGGCCATCTTCCTGCGCGCCGCGGAGCTGCTGACCACGCGCTACCGCCCGCTGCTCAACGGCTCCTCCATGCTGGGCCAGTCGAAGACGGCGCACCAGGCGGAGATCGACGCGTCGTGCGAGCTCATCGACTTCCTTCGCTACAACGTCCACTTCGCGCAGCAGATCCTCTCCATCCAGCCGGAGAACTCGCCGCAGATGTGGAACATGACGGACTACCGTCCGCTGGACGGGTTCGTCTTCGCCATCGCGCCGTTCAACTTCACCTCCATCGCGCTGAACCTCTGTCTGTCTCCCGCGCTGATGGGCAACGTGGTGCTGTGGAAGCCGTCCTCCACGCAGGCCCTGAGCGCGTGGTACAGCCTGGAGCTGATGCGCGAGGCGGGCCTGCCCGACGGCGTCATCAACATGCTGCCCGGTGACGGCCCCACGGTGGGCAACCCGGTGCTGGCCAGCCCCCACCTGGGCGGCATCCACTTCACCGGCTCCACGCCCACGTTCAACAACCTGTGGAAGACGGTGGGAGAGAACATCGGCCGCTACAAGCAGTACCCGCGGCTGGTGGGTGAGACGGGCGGCAAGGACTTCATCTTCGCGCACCCGTCCGCGGCGGACGACCTGGAGGCGCTCGCGGTCGCCATCGTGCGCGGTGGCTACGAGTACCAGGGCCAGAAGTGCAGCGCGGCCAGCCGCGTCTACGTGCCGGAGTCCCTGTGGCCCAAGCTGAAGCCGCGCCTCCAGGCGCTCATCGGCGAAATCAAGATGGGCGACGTGGCGGACTTCCGCAACTTCATGGGCGCGGTCATCGACGAGCGCTCGTTCAAGAAGGTGTCCAGCTACATCGAGCTGGCGAAGTCCGGCAACGACGCGACCATCGTCGCGGGCGGCGGCACGGACAAGAGCGAGGGCTTCTTCGTGCAGCCCACGCTGGTGCAGTGCAACAGCCCGCGCCACCGCATCATGACGGAGGAGATCTTCGCTCCGCTCGTGGGCGTGTACGTCTACCCGGACGCGAAGCTGGAGGAGACGCTGAAGGAGTGCGACCAGTCCGCGGCGTACGCGCTGACGGGCGCCATCTTCGCGCGCGACCGCAAGGCCATCGAGCAGATGATGAGCGCGCTGCGCAACGCGGCGGGCAACTTCTACATCAACGACAAGCCCACGGGCGCGGTGGTGGGCCAGCAGCCCTTCGGCGGCAGCCGGGCCTCGGGCACCAACGACAAGTCCGGGTCGATGATCAACCTGTTCCGTTGGAGCAGCCCGCGCACCATCAAGGAGAACTTCGCGCCGCCGGTGAAGGTCCCCTACCCGTTCATGGACAGCGACCCGAAGGAAGGGGCCATCTAGTTCCATGAGCGGACCGTTCCCGGGCATCGCGGGGTTGGAGACGTATGCGCTGGAGGACGGCGACTGCCGCGTGGAGATCATCCCCACGCGCGGCGCGCTCGTCACGCGCATGGTGGTGGACGGCGACGACGTGCTCTATCTGGATGAGAGCACCGTCGCCGACCTCACGAAGAACGTGCGCGGGGGCATCCCCGTGCTCTTTCCCATCGCCGGCCCCCTGCCCGGGGACACGTATCCGGCGGACCGCGAGGCGTACACGCTGCCGCAGCACGGCTTCGCCCGGAAGCTGCCGTGGACGGTGCGCCAGGCGGACGAGTCCATGCTGGTGCTGAGGCTCTCGTCGTCGGCGGAGACGCTGCGCCAGTTCCCGTGGGCCTTCGACGCGCAGCTGGTGTTCTCGCTCTCGGGCCGGCGGCTGACAGTGGACTTCGACGTGGCGAACCTGGGCAAGCGGCCCATGCCGCTGCACCTGGGCTATCACCCCTACTTCCGCGTGCCGCAAGCCAACAAGGCGCAGGCGCGCGTGGAGACGGACGCCACGCACGCGTGGGACAACCTCGCGAAGCACGAGGTGCCCTTCAACGGCCTCGACCTCACGGCGCAGGAGGTGGACCTGCACCTGAGGGATCACTCGGCGCCGGGCACGGTGCTGGAGCGTGGGCCGGGCCTGCGTCCCGTGAAGCTGTCGTGGACCGAGGAGTTCCGCATGCTCGTCGTGTGGACGCTGCAGGGGAAGGACTTCGTCTGCGTGGAGCCGTGGACGGCCGCCGCCGGGGCGCTGGCCACCGGCGAGGGCCTGTTGCACGTGGCTCCGGAAGAGCGCGTGTCGCTCGCGTTCGACATCGAGGCGTAAGCCTCGGGGCTTCCATCGAGGCGTGAGCCTCAGGCGTGCGGGATGAGGGGCATCGTCAGCGGGCCGCGCACGGTGAGGGAGGTGTTCCACTTCACCGGGCCCGTGGGCGTGAAGCGCGTGAAGCGGGACAGCAGCACCTCCAGCCCCACGCGCGCCTCCAGCCGGGCCAGCGGCGCGCCCAGGCAGAAGTGGATGCCGTGGCCGAAGGGCATGTTGTTCACGCCCTCGCGGTCCATGTCGAAGGTGTCCGGGTCCTTGAAGCGCTCGCCGTCGCGGCACGCGGAGCCCACCATCAGCGCCACGCGCGCGCCCTCCGGGATCGTCACGCCCGCGACCTGCGTCTCCTTCGTGGTGACGCGCACCAGGCCGTGCACGGAGGGCTCGTAGCGCAGCACCTCCTCCACGAAGCGCCCCACCTGCGCAGGGTTCTCGCGCAGCCGGGCCACCAGGTGTGGCTGCTCCATCAGCATGCGCACGCTGTGGCTGACGAGCTGCACGGTGGTCTCCAGGCCCGCCACCACCAGGAGGAACAGGAAGCTCATCAGCTCCGCGTCGGTGAGTTCCTCGCCGTCCACGCGCGTCTTCACCAGGTCCGACACCATGTCGTCCTGCGGCTGGCGGCGGCGCTCGGCGACGACCTGGGAGAGGTAGTCCTCCATCTCGCGCACCGTGGCCTTGATGGATTCGTGCCGGTGGGTGTCCTTCTCCGTCGTGCCGGACACGCTGGACAGGTCCACCGACCAGCGCTTGTAGCGGGCCGTCATGGAGGGGTCCAAGGCGAAGAGTTCGCCAATCACGCTGGCGGGCAGCGGCATGGCGAAGGCGTCCACGAAGTCCACCTCGCGCTCCGGTGACAGCCGCTCCGCCAGCGTCTGCGCGAAGCTCCGGATGCGCGGCTCCAGCCGGTTCACCGCGGCGGGCGTCCATGCGCGGCTCACCAGCGTGCGCAGCCGCATGTGGCGCGGCGGGTCCATGACGATCATCGACTCGGAGAACGGGTTGTGGCCCAGCCACGGCGGCGCGGTGGTGGTGCGCACCCCGGCCGAGGAGAACACCTGCGGGTTCTTGAAGGCCGCGGACACGTCTTCAAAGCGCGTGATGGCCCAGAGGCCGCCGGGCTCCACCTGGCACACGGGAGCGCTGCGCCGCAGCTCCGCGTAGACAGGGTAGGGATTGGCCCGGACTTCCGGCGCCATCAGGTTCACGCGTCCATTCATGGAGGAATTTCCTTTCCCGGCTGTAAATCTATACCCGGTATACTGGCTGCTGAACAGAGGCGCCGCCTCCCCTCCCCCCTCCGAGTCACCATGTCCCGCATCCTGCTCGCCGCAGTGCTCGCCCTCGGTCTGTCCGCGTGTTCCGACGACCCCGATGAAGTCGCGCCTGACTCGGGCACGAATCCCACCGTCGACGCGGGCACGGATGCCGGGACGGACGTGGATGCGGGGACGGACGTGGATGCTGGCACGGATGCGGGTCCGGGCAGTTCGAACGGCTCCGGGAAGCTCCCGTGCAGCAGGACGGGCACGGTGAGCACGGACGCGGGCACGCTGACGTACTGCGTGGCGCAGGTGGGCGCGACGGAGGTGAAGTACATCGAGCCGAAGCAGGGCATCGTGCCCGAGCCCATGCGGCTGGCCATCTACCTGCACGGCGACGGCGCGTCCGTGTACAACGGCAACAACCCGCGCTCGCTCTTCACGAACGGCGGTTGGACGTACGGGCACAACACGCTCTACGTGACGGCGCTCGCGCCCAACAAGTGCGCGTGGTGGGTGAAGCCGGAGTACACGGACTGCCCCAAGGAGGGGGTGCCGCTGTCGGAGCGCGACCTGGAGGGCAAGAACGCCGCGGAGCTGGTGTCGCTCATCGAGGCGCTGCGCAAGGGCTGGGACATCCAGGACGCTCCCATCCTCTTCGGTGGCTCGTCGGGTGGCTCCATCCAGCTGACGGCCAGCTTCCTGCCGCGCTACGGCGACCGCTACCCGGGCATCTACGCGCTGAGCTGCGGCGGTGAGAAGCCGTGGTCGGGCCAGATGGACTGGGACGCGTCCAACGCGGCGCTGCGCGGCGGCACGAAGTTCTGGTTCACCTACGGCGACCAGGATGAGCTGCTCCAGGACATCCAGGAGGCGGAGCAGTACCTGGGCGGGCTCCAGTTCCCGGTGAACGAAAAGATCATCCCGGACGCGGGGCACTGCGCGTTCGACCAGGTGGGCCGCGTCGCGGAAGTGTGGAGCGAGGCCACCGCGCAGTAGGCAGCATCCCGTGCCCCACTTCTTGCGAGGGATTGCACCGCAAGAAGCGGAGTGCGCGGCGAGGAGTCCGGTCGATATGAAGCCCCGATGCGCCTCTACGACTATCTGCCCTCCGCGAATGGCTACAAGGTCCGCACGCTGCTGAAGCAGCTGGGGCTCGCGTACGAGCTGGTGCCGGTGGACATCTTCGCGGGGGAGAGCCACACGGCGGACTTCCACGCGAACAAGAACCCGGACGGCCGCATCCCGGTGCTGGAGCCGGAGCCGGGGCGGTTCCTCGCGGAGTCCAACGCCATCCTCTTGTTCCTGGCGGAGGGCACGCGCTTCCTCCCCGAGGACCGCTTCGCTCGCGCGCAGGTGCACCAGTGGATGTTCTTCGAGCAGAACGCGGTGGAGCCGAACATCGGCACCGCGCGCTTCTGGCTCCTCACCGGCCGGCAGCCGCTGGAGTCCGACGTGCTCCGCAATCGCATCCAGAACGGTGAGCGCGCGCTCGCCACGCTGGAGCGGCACCTGGGCAAACACCCGTTCCTGGTGGAGGAGCGCTACACCGTCGCGGATATCTGCCTCTTCGCGTACGTGCACCTGGCGCCGGAAGCGGGCGTCGCGCTCACGCCCTTCCCTGCCATCACCACGTGGCTGGAGCGCGTGAAGGCACAGCCCGGCTTCCTGGGCCCCGTACCGCCCTACTCCGCGAACGCGCACGTGCGCTGACGCGAATCACTCCTGTTCAGCGGCCACGGCCTCACGGACCTCCGCGTCCGTGAGCGTCACCGTGGGCGCGTCCGCCTTCGCCTCCAGCAGCCGATTCGCCAGCAACTCCGTTACGGGCGCGAGCACGCTGAAGTGCGTGGCCCCCGGCACCGCGAGGAACGACAGCGGCGCTCCCTTCGCCGCCGCGCGCAGCGGTTCGAAGGCGTCCATGTTGCCGTAATCCGAGCCCTCGATGACCTGCGTGGGCACGCGCAGGTGCTCCACGTAGCTCACCGGGTTGCGCATCCACAGCTCCGGCCCACGCGCCTGCCCCAGGAGCGGGACATAGTGCGCGTACTCCGACACGTCGTGCGTCGGGCCGAACACGTAGGCGCCCTTCAGCTGGGGTGACAGCACCGCGGCCATCAGCGCCACCGTGCCGCCCGTGCTGTGGCCCGCCACGTAGATGCGCGCCGGATCCACGTCCGGACGCTTCGCCACGAAGTCGATGGCGGCGACCACGTCATCCACCTCGCCCAGGAAGTATTCGCGCGCGCCCGGGCTGTCGTCCGCCCCTCGCAGCGACGGCAGCATCAACACCAGCCCCGCTTCGCGGAACGCCCGCGCGCTCTGATCATTGCTCCGGGGCGTCGGCGTCCACGCGAGGCGGCCGATCCCGAAGTCCATGCCGCCGTGGATCCACACCACCGCCGGCCGCTTCGGGCCCTCACGCACGGGCGTGACGTAGGCCGCGTTGCTGCCCAGCGGCGCGGGATAGCGCACCACCTCGAAGAGCTCCTTCGGCGGCGTGGGCGCGGGCACACGCTGCGTGGGCTCCACCTTCAACTGCGTACGGAACGACTTTCGAAGATTCACGGAGGTGGGCGGCGCGGGCTTGGAGCACGCGGCGAGGAGGAGGCAGGCCAGCAGGAGGACAGGACGGGCTGACGTCATTCTGGGAATACGCGGCGAATCGGTGTCACGGGTTCGCGACAGCGCCGGAGGGTGGCTTGACAGCTCGCGACATCGCGTCTACTTCTTCTCGCAGAATGTTCGTCACCTCCGCCATGTGCATGTGTTCGATGCCTGTTCCGGGTGGGCCCAAGCCCGCCGCGGCCGGCTGACGCACAGCCTGCCCCTGGCGAGCCAACCGGAGCCCACCCACCCGCGAGGGTCGGTGGGCTTCGTCGTTTTCGGGCCTCCGCTCTCGCATCTCCTGCCGAAGAGCGTCGCAGCGCCCACTGAAGCCCTGAAGCCCTCCCCGCCTCCCGCAGTGCCCTGACGTCCCCACCACCCGTTTGCCCTCACGCACGCGCGTTCCTTCCGGAGCGACGCGAACAGGAGTCCCTTGCCATGAGCACGCCCAACGAACGCCCGCTGCACCCCGACACGCTCGCGCTGCACGCCGGCTATTCGCCGGACCCCACCACGGGCTCGCGCGCGGTGCCCATCTACCAGACCACGAGCTACCGCTTCCGCGACGCGGACCACGCCGCCGCGCTCTTCGGCCTCAAGGAGTTCGGCAACATCTACACGCGCATCACGAACCCCACGACGGACGTCTTCGAGAAGCGCATCGCCGCGCTCGAAGGCGGCGTGGGCGCGCTCGCGGTGGCGTCCGGCCAGGCCGCGCAGACGCTGGGCATCCTCAACATCCTCAAGACGGGGGATGAAATCGTCTCCGGCGCCAGCCTCTACGGCGGCACGTACAACCTCTTCAAGGTGACGCTCGCGCGCCTGGGCATCACCACGAGGTTCGTGGACGCGGGCAACCCGGACGCGTTCCGCCAGGCCATTGGGCCCAAGACGAAGGCGCTCTACCTGGAGTCCCTGGGCAACCCGCGCCTGGACGTGCCGGACTTCGACGCCATTGGCGCCGTGGCGCGTGAAGCGGGCCTGCCCCTCTTCGTGGACAACACCGCGCTGTCCCCCGCGCTCTTCAACCCGCTGCGCCACGGCGCGAACATCGTGCTGCACAGCGCGACGAAGTACATCGGCGGGCACGGCACCTCCATTGGCGGCGTCATCGTGGACGGCGGCAACTTCCCCTGGGAGAACGGCAGGTTCCCGGAGCTGACCGAGCCCAACCCCGGCTACCACGGCCTGCGCCTGCGCGAGGCCTTCGGGCCCGCGGCCTTCATCCTCAAGGCGCGCCTGGAGGGCCTGCGAGACCTCGGCCCCGCGCTCAGTCCCTTCAACGCGCACGCGTTCATCCTGGGCCTGGAGACGCTCCGGCTGCGGCTGGAGCGCCACTCGCAGAACGCGCTCGCGGTGGCGAAGTGGCTCAAGCAGCACCAGAAGGTGGAGTGGGTGCGCTACCCGGGCCTGGAGGACGACCCTTCGTTCCCCAACGCGAAGAAGTACCTCAAGGGCGGCTTCGGCGGGCTCGTCACCTTCGGCGTGAAGGGCGGCCTGTCCGCCGGGCGCAAGGTGATTGACGGGGTGAAGCTGTGGAGCCTGCTCGCGAACATCGGCGACACGCGCTCGCTCATCATCCACCCCGCGTCCACCACGCACGAACAGCTCACCCCGGAGGAGCGCGCCAGCACGGGCGTCACCGACGACCTGGTGCGCCTGTCCGTGGGCCTGGAGCACCTGGACGACATCCTGGCCGACCTGGACCAGGCCCTGAGCGCGGTCTGACGCCATGCGACCCGTGAGGCCTGGAGAGGAAGTCCCCCCGCGCGCGGAGACCCCGCGCGTCTTTGATGTGTCGCTGCCGGACCTGCCGCTGGAGGCCGGCGCCCGCGTGGCGCCCCACCTCGTGCGCGGCTGGTGGTGGGGGCCTCCGGAGGACCTCGCGTGGTTGCAGTCCCGTGCGCGCGTGCACTCCGACGAAGCGACGCGCGAAGGCCGGCTGCGCGTGGTGCGCAGGACCGCCTCCGAGCTGCGCGACGCCGCCATCCACGCGCGCCGCGTGGGGCTCCGCCGCGCGCCGGACGCGGTGCCCACGGTGCTGCTGGTGCACGCGCTCACCGGGGACATGAACGCCGGAGGCGAAGGCGGCTGGTGGGCGCCCGTCATCGGGCCGGGCCGGCCGCTGGACCCTTCGCGCGTGCGGCTGCTGTGCTTCAACAACCTGGGCTCCTGCTACGGCACCTCCGGCCCCGCGGACGAGGGCTTCCCGCAGCGCACCGACGACACGCGCTTCGGCCCGGCGCCGGTGCTGCCCAAGGGCGACCTGCGCCTGGATGAGCGGAGCCTGCCCGCGACGATTACCCCGTGGGATCAGGCGCGCTCCATCCTCGCGGCGCTGGACGCGCTGGGCGTGGACGAGGTGGCGCTCGTCACCGGCGGCTCGCTGGGCGGCATGGTGGTGCTGTGCCTGGCGGCGCTCGCGCCGGAGCGCTTCCAGCGCATGGTGCCCATCGCCACGGCGGAGGCCGCGTCCGCGTGGGTGGTGGGCTGGAACCACGTGGCCCGGCAGGCCGTGCTGCTGGACCCCGGGTACCCCGAATCCCCGAGGCGCGGCCTGGAGCTGGCGCGCCAGCTGGCGACGCTCACCTATCGCGCGGAGGCCGGACTGGAGGCGCTGCAACCCAGGCCGCAGGCGTGGTCGTCGCGCGCGCTGTATCCGGTGGAGAGCTACCTGGAGCACCAGGGCGCGAAGCTGGAGGCGCGCTTCGATGCGCGGTCCTACCTGGCGCTCCTGGGCGCGATGGACCACCACGACCTCACCCGCGTGCCCACGCCGAACGGTGGGCCCGGCGTGGACCGCATCCGCGCGAGCACGCTCACCGTCGGCATCGACCGGGACGCGCTCTTTCCTCCCGAGCACATGAAGAACCTGTCCCGGCGCCTGCGCGCGCAGGGACTCCATGCCGAGTACGCGGCCCTGTGCAGCGTGCACGGCCACGACGGCTTCCTCATCGAATGGGACGCGCTCGCGCCCCTGTTGGTCCGCGCCCTGTCCCTGCCTCCGGGCGTAGGCCGTGACGCCCGCCTTTCCTCCACTGCCGGCGTCCGCGCCCGGAAGACCTCATGACCACCCCTGTGAGCATCACCCGCTACGCGCCGTTCCTGCTCGACAACGCCCAGGGACTCGCGTCCGTGGCCACGCACCTGTCGCGCCGCGACGCGGGCAGCACGCGCGCCGCCATCGTGTCGTCACCTCCGTGGCTCGCCTCGGGGCTGGAGGCCGCGCTGTCCATCGCGTTGAAGGGCAACTCCACGCTGGCCCGGCAGGAGCTGGACGGCCTGCTCGCGCGCGGCCTGCTGATGCTGGAGGAGGCCGAGCGCCGGCTGGGCGCGCCCCCGGGCTCCACGTCGGTGGAGGCGGACGGCTCGCGCTCGCTGGCGTCGCTGCTGGAGCCCGCGCGCCGCGCGCTGGATGGCGCCAGCCTGGTGCGTGAGCGGCGGCCCGCGCTGGAGGACGTGGTGCGCGGCACCGGCGACCGGCTGACGGCGGCGCTGCTGGCGAAGCTGCTGGGCGCGCGCGGCGTGCCGGCGCTGGAGGTGGACGCGGCGGACTGGACGGTGACGGAGGGCGAGCCCGGGCTGGCGCGCGTGAACCGCGAGCACACGCGCGCCCGGGTGGCGACGCTGCGTCCTGCGTGGGAGGGGCGGCTGACGCTGCACGCGGGTGGGCGGGGCACGGCGGTGGATGGGCGCTCCACGACGCTGGGCGTGGAGGGAGCGGACGAGACGGCCGCGGTGCTGTCCGTGCTGCTGGGCACGCCGCTGACGCTGTGGACGGACGTGCCCGGGGTGATGACGGCGGATCCGCTGCACGTCGCGGACGCGAGGCCGGTGCCGCACCTGAGCTACACGGAGGCGCTGGAGCTGGTGTACCTGGGCCTGCCCACGCTGCACCCTCGCGCGCTGTCCACGCTGCGCGACGCGGACCTCCCCCTGCGCGTGCGCCACCTGCAACAGCCCGACGAACCCGGCACGCTCATCGACGTGCGCGGCGCGGGCAACGGCAGCGTGCCCACGTGCGTGGTGTCCCTGGAGGACCTGGCGCTGCTGGGGCTGGAGGGAGGCACGGAGGAGGCCACCCGGCCGGTGGGGCCTCGCGCGTTGCAGGCGCTGGAGGCGGCGGGCATCGACGCGTGGATGGCGGCGCAGTCTTCGCCGGGGCGCTCGGTGGCGGTGGTGCTGCGCCGGGTGCACGCGGCGCGGGCGGAGGAGGTGCTGCGGCGGGAGCTGGGCCCGGAGCTGGAGCGCGGCGCGTTGCAGCCGCCCCAGGTGCGCGCGCCGGTGACGCAGGTGGCGCTGGTGGCGGAGGCCATGGGCCAGGGCGCCAACGTGGCGGGACGGCTGTTCCAGCCGCTGGGCGCGCTGGGCATCAACGTGCGCGCCATCGCGCAGACGGCGAGCGCGCGCTCCATCTCGTTCATCGTGGACGGGGCGGAGACGGCGCTGACGGTGCGCACGGTGCACGCGGCCTTCCACTTCGCGCATGAAGAGGTGAGCCTGCTGGTGCTGGGCCATGGCGTGGTGGGCACCCAGCTCCTGGAGCAGCTGCGCACGCTGCAGGCGACGCTGGCGCGGGGGCATGGCATCCAGCTCAACCTGGTGGGGCTCGCGGACAGCCGGCGGGTGCTCTTCTCCCCGGAGGGCATCCCGCTGAAGCAGTGGCGCGAGCGCATCGAGTCCGTGCCCGAGGGCGCCTCACCGCCCGTGGTGCGCGCGCTGCTGGAGCCGCTGCGCCGGCTGCCGGTGCCGGTGCTGGTGGACTGCACGGCGGCGGAAGGCATGGAGGCGCTGTACCTGGAGGCGTTCAAGAGCGGCATCCACGTGGTGGCGGCGAACAAGAAGCCGCTGACGCAGCCGCTGGAGGTCTGGGAGCGGCTGCGGAGCACCGCGCACCTGAACCACCGCGCGTACCACTACGAGACGACCGTGGGCGCGGGGCTCCCCGTCATCCAGACGCTGAAGGACCTGGTGCGCACGGGGGACCGGGTGCACGGCGTGGAGGGTTCCTTCTCCGGGACGCTCGGCTACCTGAGCCAGCAGCTGATGGACGGGGTGCCGCTGTCGAAGGCGGTGCGCACCGCTCGCGAGAAGGGCTTCACGGAGCCGCATCCTCGCGAGGACCTGGCGGGCACGGACGCCGCGCGCAAGGCGCTCATCCTCGCGCGCGAGCAGGGCCTGAACCTGTCGATGGAGGACGTGGAGGTGGAGCCGTTCGTCCCTCGCGAGTACCTGGAGGAGGCGGACGTGGAGCGCTTCCTCGCGGGACTGGAGAAGCTGGACCGGACGTTCACCTCGCGCATCGAGGGGCTGCGCGCGGAGGGCAAGGTGCTGCGCTACCTGGCGCGCATCGACCCGTCGGTGAAGGACGGGCCGGTGCTGAAGGTGGGCCCGGTGGCCGTGGCGAAGGAGCATCCGGCGACGCGGCTTCGCGGCTCGGAGGCGTTCGTGGCGTTCTCCACGGAGCGCTACGCGGACTACCCGCTCCTGGTGCAGGGCGCGGGCGCCGGCGGGCCCGTGACGGCGGCCGGCGTCCTCGCGGACATCCTGAAGATCGCCCAGAACCTGCGGGGGCGATAGGCGGGCTTTAGTAGCCCACGTAGCCGCTGCCGCTGTTCATCGCCTGGATGCCCGGGGTGTTGGACACGGAGCCGTAGCGGTCCACCGCGTAGCGCACCGCCGCGACGATGTTGTCCACCGGGTTGCGGATGTTGTCGTGGCCCGGGAGCTTGAACGCGTCGAACGTGGGCTGGATGGTCTGCATCAGGCCGATGGAGGGGTGGCCATCCTTCGCGTTCTGGTCCGTCAGGTTGATGGCGTTCGGGTTGCCGCTGGACTCGTGCTCGATGATCTTCGCGATGTCCTGCGGGTTCATCTTGTCCACCGGGACGCCAGCGGCCTTGAGGATCTCCATGGCCTGCTTGATCCAGTCGCCCACCTCGCCCTTCGGCATGTCGCCCGTGGCGCCGGCCGACTGAGCGGAGCCCGCCTGGAACGAATCACCCGCGCTCGGAGCCCCGCCCGCGTTGCTGGCGCCAGGCGCCGCACCGGACGCGCCGGACACGCCCGCCGGGGCCTGGGCACCCGCGGCCGCGCCACCCGCGGCGGCCGCGCCATTGCCAAGGATGCTCTGGAGCATCTGGGCAATCTGCTGGAGCTGCTCCACCACGCCGCTGAGGCCCTCCATGAACTCCTTGAACTGGGCGCCCTTCGCCGGGCCGGCGCTGAAGCCGTCCTGCTGGAACCGGGACGCGAAGTCCGAAC
Organism: Corallococcus interemptor; assembly: GCF_003668875.1. Classification (GTDB taxonomy): domain Bacteria; phylum Myxococcota; class Myxococcia; order Myxococcales; family Myxococcaceae; genus Corallococcus; species Corallococcus interemptor. The sequence goes on from NZ_RAWM01000116.1 coordinate 26,602, forward strand.
CCGGCTTCGGGCAGTGGCTCGCCTGCACGCGGCCGCCGGAGAGGGCATCCGGGCGGGCAGAAGCGAAGTCCTGGGAGGGAACGCGGAGGGAAGAGACGCGGGCGGAACCGGGAGCGTTGATCATGGGGGATTTCCTCGAAAGTGAAGTGCTGCTGACGAGGAACACCTACAGCAGGAGACATGCCAACCCATGGGAGGACACCGGCCGCGAGCCAAGTGCTTGATGTCCTTGGAAATGCGCGATGCGTGGTGCTCGGAACCCGGCCCTGTCCCTGGTGACTGGAGTCACCGCTCGCCAACAGCGGTCACCAGTCGCGGGTCACTACTTCGCGCGCCGGGGCTGCTTCCTGGCCGCGGCCTTCTTCAGCGCGGCGGCGCCACGGTGACGCCATGCACCGACGGCAGGATGCGAAGCTGCACGGTGCGCGCACGCGGCCATTCGCCACGCTCCAAACGCAGGCGCAGCTGCTTGGGCGGAACCTGACGCACCACCTTCACGCGCGTCCCATTCGCGAGCGTGACCTGCGCGCCTTCCGTCAGCGCCTGCCCGCAGGCTCCCACCCAACGCCCCCATCCCGACGCCTCGCCCCACGCGGCCCACGCCATCTCCGAGCCCACCGCGAACGAGCGCCGCACACCTGCCTGATACCCACCACCCGCTACCCGACCCGTCGACATGAGCACTCCTGCCTGGACAGTCTCGTTTGGAAAACCTGAAGCATCTTCTGCCGGGCTCACCCGGTGTGCTGCAGCCGGCGCTTGTACTTCTCACCCCAGTCCCGCAGCCCCTCACCGCCAACGCCCAGGAGCGGCTCTTCTACGAGCGCGAGTCCAAGGCCGCGTTCGCCAACGGCACCCAGACCGCGGACATCACCGCAGAGCAGCGGAAGCTGCTGTGGGCCGACGCCGTCATCCCCTTCCGCAGGCAGAACAGCGGGCACTACGACACCCAGCAGGTGCTCCTGCCCGGGCTGGGCGACGGCGCCTCTGGCACCCGCATCCACCTGGTGCAGCAGGGCGACCCGGAGCAGCGGCCCGTCACCCCGTCGGGCGGTAGCCCGGCATGAGGAAGTTGTCGTGGTCCGCGTACGCCGGCGCGTCCGCCTCGCCGGTGAAGGCGCGCAGGGCGCAGTACTCCGGATACGACGCCTGCACGGTGATCTGATCCCCCACCTGGAGGACCACGTCGCCGTTCGGGTGCAGCGTCTCCTGGTCGCCCCGGATGAGCGACAGCGCCAGCCCGCCGAAGCGGTCCCGCACCTGGGAGATGTTCATCCCCGGCAGGCCGTCGCGGACCACGAACAGGGACACCACCATCAGGTGCTTGCCAATGCGGAACGAGTGGACGAGCCGCGGGTCCAACGCCGCCAGCGCCATGGCGGGCGCGGCCAGCGAGGAGCTGGACAGGGCCTCCGCCTTGAACGTGTCACGCACCTTCGCGCCCAGGTCGTCGTCGAACAGGCGGATGACCACGCGGATGCCGGGGTTCAACCGCCGCGCGTCCAGCGCGATGTTCAGGTTCGCCAGGTCGTCGTCCGTGGCGCAGACGATGGCGGACGCCTTCTTCACGTTCGTGCGCGGCAGGCACAGCGGGCTGCGCGTGTCGTCGATGAGCAGCGGGATGTTCTCGTCGCGCAGCGCGGACACGAACGTCGCGTCCTCGCGCTTCTCCACCACCACCACGTCCTTGCCCATCTCCCGCAGCTGCGTCACCACGCGGTAGCCCACGCGCCCCGCGCCGCACACCACGACGTGGCCCTTCATCGTTTCGGACACCACGGAGACCCACTCCTTGTCGTTCTTGTGCCGCGCGAAGAAGAGGTACGCGAAGCGCACCACGCCATCCACCACCAGCGCGATGCTGACCGGCGGGATGAGGATGTTGAGCGCCTCCACGAACCAGTCGGCCACGTAGGGCAGCGACGGCTGGCCGAAGAGCAGGAAGTAGACGTGGTGCAGCGCCTCTCCGTAGGAGATGCGGCCCCCGTCCGGCCCCACGTAGCGCCAGTGGTACAGCGCCGGCCCCACCCCGAAGATGACCGCCGCCAGCAGCAGCGTGCTGCGGAACCTCCGCGACAGCGCGCGCAGGTACCGCAGGTCCATCATCAAGCGCGCGGCAGGGCTCCTCATGCGCGGGGAAGCCTATGCCGCCGGGGTGATGTCCGTGGAGGCTTCCGCCTTCGAACGGCGCTTCTCGATGAGCCACACCGCCAGCACGCCCAGCTCGTAGCAGAGCAGCATGGGGCCGGCCATGAGCGACAGGTTCACCACGTCACCCGTGGGCGTCAATATCGCCGCCGCGATGAGGCACACCACGAACGCATGGCGCTGGTAGCGGAAGAGCCACCGCGACTGCACCACCCCGACGATGCCCAGGAGCGCCATCACCAGCGGCAATTCGAAGATGACGCCGAACGCGAGGATGAGCAGCAGCACCAGCGACAGCTGCTCGTTCATGGTCAGCATGGGCCGCGTCCAGCGCGCGGCCTCGGCGTCCGCGTAGCCCTTGGCCAGCTCCTTCTGGAGGCGCCACAGGCCGGACATCTCCTCCGCGCGCGTGGGCGCCACGCCCGCGAGCAGGCTGGCCGCCTGGTCCATGGCGGCCTCCGACGCGAGGTAGTCCTGCTTGCCGAAGGCCGTCACCGCCTCCACGCGCTTCTCCACCGCCTGGCGCAGCACGCCGCGCGCGGGGACACCCAGCCCGTCCGCGGCCGCGTCCAGCAGGTCGCCCAGGCCCTTGAGGCGCGCGGTGAGCTCCACGCTCTTCGCGGTCGCCACCTGCGGGTCCTTCACCTGGCCCTCACCGGCGGCCGTCAGCGCGGCGCTGGTCTCCCGGGCCACGTGGCCGGCGCGCTCCACCTCACCAATGCGCAGGAAGCGCAGCGCGTCCTCGCCGCCCATGCGCGCCGTGTCCATGCGCTGCTCCAGGGCGAGCGTCTCCTCCTCGTTGAGGAGGAACTTGAACATGGAGGGCAGCACCAGGAAGTAGCAGAACAGCGAGCCCACGATGAACGCCACGGAGCCCAGCACCACGAAGGGCGACGCGTACTTGCGCTCCTCCGGGTAGAGCCCCGGCGCCACGAAGCCCCAGATCTGCCAGAGGATGACGGGCGTGGTGAGGAAGATGCCGCAGTACACGCCCACCTTCATCAGGACGTTGATCTCCTCGATGCCGGATGTGTAGACGAGCGAGCGCCCCTCCGGGGGCAGCGCGTCCAGCACCGGCCGCATCAAC
>NZ_RAWM01000117.1 GCF_003668875.1 Corallococcus interemptor
GAAAAGCAGCCGGCTGTCCCCCAGGACCGCCAAGTGTTCACCTACCAATGCGTTTGGACGTGCCAGGGTTTAACGGAAGCAGGAAGCCCCCTACCCTGCCCCGTCCGCCACCCGCCCTGGTTCCAGTGATCCAAACGACCCCTGCCATCGACACGCTGCGGGCGCGGTATCTGGCCGCGCAGCTCTCCGGGAACCGCCAGGAGGCCCTGCGCCTGCTCGTGGATGAAGGGCTGCTGTGCGGCGTGCCCCTGCAGGAGCTCCACCTGGACGTCATCCAGGCGGCCCAATACGAAGTCGGGCGGCTGTGGCAGGAGAACACCATCTCCGTGGCCCAGGAACACCTGGCCACCGCCATCTCCCAGTTCGTCCTCGCGCACCTGTACCGCCACCTGCCCCGCGATCCCGCCAACGGCAAGGTCGTGATGATGGCGTGCGTGGAGGGAGAGCTGCACGAAGTGGGCGCGCGCATGGCCAGCGACTTCCTGGAGATGGCCGGCTTCGACGTGCGCTTCCTCGGCGCCAACGTGCCCGCGGATCACCTGGCCCGCATGGTGCGCGAGTCCCCGCCCGACCTCCTGGCCCTCTCCGTCACCATGCCCTTCCACATGCCCCAGGTCCGCGAGGCCGTGCGCAAGGTGCGTGACGTGTCTGCGTCCCTGCCCATCGCCGTGGGCGGACTCGCCTTCGACTGGGGCCCCACCCTCGAGGAGGAGCTGGCCGTGTCCTTCTTCGGCAAGAGCGTCCGCGAACTGGTCGCCTCCACCTGCCGCACCCTCGGGGTCTGACGCCATGTCGCACGTGAGCCACCCGGTGGAAGCCCGGACCGCGGCCATCGCTTCCGCTTCTGTTCAAGCATTGTATGAAGACCCGTTCTGGGCCGCGCGCTACGGCATCCAGCGCGCCCGCCGCTTCGGTGACGAGGACGCCGTCTTCCACGTGCGCTACCTCGTCCAGGCCCTGGACGCGCAGCGCCCCGCCATCCTGGAGGACTACGCGCGCTGGCTGCGCACCCTGCTGGTGACGCGCGGCATGTGCTCGCTGCACCTGGATCAGCACTTCGAGGGGCTCTCCCGCGCGCTCCAGGCGGAGGGCTTCGGCCCGGACTCGCTGCCGTACACCTACGTCCAGTCCGCCCGCCAGGCCCTGCACTACAAGGAAGGCCCCGCCCACGCCCTGGAGGCGGACGCCCCCGGAATCATCAGCGTGGTCGTCCGACAGTTGGAGGCCCCACTTCCTTCAGGAAGCCGCCCGCGCCTGGAACAAGAGGTGCGCCTCCAGCTGTCCTATCTCGCGGATGCAATCGCCCTGGACCGGGCGGACCTGTGGGATGCCCATCTCCAGTGGTACGCGGGCTTCTGGCCGCATCGGGGACTGGCGCCCCTGACCCTTATCCAAACCCTGGACGCGTTGAATGCGGCCCTTGAAGACGGACTTCCCGAAGCGCGGACGTTGCTCGCGCGGGCGCCCGTTTCGTGGGAGGAGACGCACTCATGATTCAAATGGACGACCGCGCCTCCGGGATCTTCGAATCCCTCAGCCGCGAGTTGGCGTTGGCCTGCGATGCGCAAGGAACGGTCGTCTGGCGCGATGAGCGCGCCGCGCGCATCCTGGGCGTCAAGCCCGGCCAGACGCTGCAGAGCCTGGCGAGCCACGGCAGCGAGAGCAAGGTGGAGAAGCTGCTCGTGCAGGCGCGCGATGAGGCCGTGGACGGCTGGGAGCTCATCCTCCAGAGCCACCACAAGCCCGCGACGTTCGCCTTCCGCGCCCGCCCGTACGAAGGCGGCATCGCGCTGGTGGGCAGCCTGGTGCCGGAGGACTACGGCTCCGCGCTCACCCAGGTGAGCACCACGCTGGGAGAGCTGTCCGCGCTCCACCGTGAGACGGAGCGCCAGCAGCACGAGCTCAAGCGCCGCGCGGAGGAGCTGGCCCGCCTGAACCGCGAGCTGGAGGAGTCCAACCGCGGCGTGCGCAGCCTGCACGCGGCCCTGGACGAGAAGGCGGAGAGCCTCCAGCGCGCGTCTGAAATCAAGAGCCGCGTGGTGGCCAACGTGAGCCACGAGTTCCGCACGCCGCTGCACTCCATCCTCGGGCTGTCCAAGGTGCTGCTCAACCCGCTCAACGGCCACCTCGCGCCGGAGCAGGAGAAGCAGGTCCAGTTCATCCGCGGCTCCGCGGAGGCCCTCTTCGAGCTGGTCAACGACCTGTTGGACCTGTCCAAGGTGGAGTCCGGCAAGACGACGCTGCGCCACAGCCGCTTCGTCGCGTCCGACTTCATCAGCGCGCTGCGCGGCATGACGCGGCCCCTGCTGGCGCCGGACTCGAAGGTGACGCTCGACTTCGAGGAGCCGAAGGAACCGCTGGAGCTGGAGACGGACGAGGCCAAGCTCAGCCAGGTGGTGCGCAACCTGGTCTCCAACGCCATCAAGTTCACGGAGGCCGGCTCCGTCACGGTGTCCGCGGCGCCGGGCCCGCGCGACACGGTGGTGTTCACCGTGAAGGACACGGGCATTGGCATCGCGCCGGAGAACCACGAGCGCGTCTTCGAGGAGTTCATCCAGGTGGACAGCCACCTGCAGCGCGGCGTGAAGGGCACCGGCCTGGGCCTGCCCCTGGCGCGCAAGCTGACGGAGCTCCTGGGCGGCTCGCTCACCGTGAAGAGCAAGCTGGGCGAAGGCGCCTCCTTCATCATCACCCTGCCGCGCGTGCACCCGGAGGTGTCGGAGATGACGGGGCTCACCCGGCGCAGCGAGACGCTGGACCCCGGACGCGCGCCGGTGCTGGTGCTGGAGGACGACCGCCAGACGCTCTTCCTCTACGAGAAGTACCTGGCGCGCTCCGGCTTCCAGGTGCTGCCCGTGCGCAGCGTGGAGGACGCGCGCAAGGTGATGCAGCGCGTGCGCCCCGCCGCCATGGTGCTGGACGTGATGCTGGAGGGCGAGACGAGCTGGAGCTTCCTCGCGGAGATGAAGAACGGGGAGCAGACGCGCGACATCCCCATCCTCGTCGTCACCGTGACGGACCGCGAGCAGAAGGCGCGCGCCCTGGGCGCGGACGAGTTCTGGCTCAAGCCCGTGGACGAGGCGCGCCTGCAGAAGAAGCTGGCGTCCATGGCCCGCGTCGGACCGGTGGAGCGGCTGCTCATCATCGACGACGACGACGTGCACCGCTACCTGCTCAAGCAGCTCCTGAAGGACACGGCCTTCCACCTGCTGGAGGCGTCCAACGGCCGCGAGGGCGTTCGCATTGCCCGCGAGAACGCCCCGCACCTCATCTTCCTGGACTTCGTGCTGCCGGACATCACCGCCTTCGACGTGCTGGATGAATTGAAGGCGGATCCGCGCACCCGCGACATCCCCATCATCCTGCACACCTCCCACCAGTTGCAGGAGTCGGAGCGGGCCCGGCTGGCGCGCGAGACCTCCGCCATCCTGGCCAAGCACACGCTCAGCCGCGAGGTGGCCATCACCCGCATCCGCGACGCGCTGTCCAAGGCGGGATTGGGGAACCGGGACCTGCGCGAGGTGAACCCCCGTGGCTGAGGAACCCCGCCTGGCAACGGTCCTCAACGTCAACGACGACGAGGCCAACCGCTACCTGGTCAACCGCATCCTGGAGATGTCCGGCTACCACGTGCTGGAGGCGGCCACCGGCATGGCGGCGCTCCTCCTGGCGGAGGAGCACCGCCCGGACGTCATCGTCCTGGACGTGAAGCTGCCGGACATCAGCGGCTATGAAGTCTGCGCGCGGCTGAGGGCCAACGCGGCCACGGCCGCCATCGCGGTGATGCACACGTCCGCCACGTTCGTCACGGCGGACAAGAAGGTGCAGGGCCTGGAGGGCGGCGCGGACGCGTACCTCACCCAGCCCTATGAGCCCTCGGAGCTCATCGCCACGGTGCGCTCGCTGTTGCGCCTGCGCCACGCGGAGCAGCAGGCCCGGCTGCGCACGGACCAGCTCATCGAGATGGACCGGCGCAAGGACGAGTTCCTGGCCATGCTGGCCCACGAGCTGCGCAACCCGCTGGCCGCCATCATGACGGCCATTGGCATCCTGGAGCGCAAGGCGCCCTCGGACACCAAGGAAGCGCGGATGCACGGCATCATCCAGCGCCAGACGCACCACCTGGCGCGGCTGGTGGACGACCTGCTGGACGTCAGCCGCATCACCCGGGGCAAGGTGGAGCTGCGCACGGAGCCGGTGAACCTGACGGAGAGCTTCCAGCAGCTGCTCGCCATCCTGCGCCCCCGCGTGGAGGCCCGCGGCCTGAAGCTGGAGGTCCACCTGCCGCGCACGCCCTTGTGGCTGGAGGGCGACGCCACGCGCCTGGAGCAGGTCTTCACCAACCTGGTGGACAACGCGGCCAAGTACACGGACGAGGGCAGCGTCACCGTGGACCTCTTCCAGGAGGGCGTGGACGGCAACGCGCAGGCGGTGCTGCGGGTGAAGGACACGGGCATCGGCATCCCGCCGGAGAAGCTGCCCGCCATGTTCGAGCTGTTCGCCCAGGCGGACACGTCCCTGGAGCGCTCGCGCGGGGGCCTGGGCATTGGCCTCACCCTGGTGCGCACGCTGGTGCGGATGCACGGCGGCACCGTGGAGGCCACCAGCGGCGGCCTGGGCCAGGGCAGCGAGTTCGTGGTGCGGCTGCCGCTCATCCCCGCGGACCGCGTCCCCAAGACGCTGGGGGCGAACGTCCTGGACTCGCGGCGCGCGCGGCGCATCCTCCTGGTGGAGGACAACTCGGACGCGCGCCAGTCCATGCGCGACCTGCTGGAGCTGTGGGGTCACCAGGTGGCGGTGGCCCAGAACGGCGTGCAGGGCGTGGAGCTGGCCCTGGAGCACGCGCCGGAGCTGGCGCTGGTGGACATTGGCCTGCCGGGGCTGGACGGCTTCCAGGTGGCGAGGGCGCTGCGCGCGCGCGTGGGGCAGAACCTGCGGCTGGTGGCGCTCAGCGGCTACGGCGACCCGGAGGCCTACCAGCAGGCCCTGAAGGCCGGGTTCGACGTGCACCTCACCAAGCCGGTGCGGCCCGCGGACCTGGATCGCGTCCTGTCGAACCTCTAAAGAAACGATGAGGGAGGCGGTGGCTAACGGCGCTGGAGCGCGTTGGCCACCAGGCCCAGCAGCTTCACCTGGGCGGGGTCCAGCTGACGCACGCTGCGCAGCAGCCGGCGCACTTCCGGGCGCTCGGGCGTGGGCGGCGGGGCTTCACTCGCACGCGACGGCGGAGCGCCCTGCGCCGCGAGTCCCAGCAGCTCGTCCGCGGAGACATGCAGCTCGTGGCACAGCTTCAGCAGGGTCTGGACGCTGGGGAGCATGCCGCCGCGCTCCAGGCGCCCGTACACTTCCGTCGCCACGTCGATCCGCTCGGCCACGTCGGCCTGCGTGAGCTCCATGCGGCCCCGGGCGACCCGGGCCGATGCGCCGATGGTGGTTGCGAGTTTCTTGTCCATGCCCTTGCTTGCCGACCCGAAACGTTTGGCCGACGGCATAGGACGTATAGAGGCAGACAGACAGAACTTGCCGGGTCAGCCTCCCATTGTTCACCCATAGGGTCGCTGCGCGGGAGGTGGACTTTCGGAGTCCGGGCAACCCCGACACCCGGGCCTCTTCTGAGACGGAGCGCCCTCTGGAAACGGCCTTCGTGGAGCACCCGCGCGCGCGGTTGCAGGCTTGTCCGGAGGTGACCCATGACGTTGGGGCCGCCGTTTCCTACGGTGTTCCGGCGTCCTGCCGCCACTGCCACCCTTCAGGGTTGGCTCATGTTTTCAGATTCACGGCACGGCCAGGACGCCTGGCGCTACCGCGATGCCAGCGTGTTGAGCTCCACCGTGCCCAGGGCGCGCGCCAGCTCCGCGCGCGAGGTGGCCAGGTCGTACGTCGCCTGCACCTGCTGGGCGGACGCGTTGGTGAAGGCCACCTGCGCGTCGCTCACCTCGATGATGTTGCCCACGCCCGCGCGGTAGCGCCCTTCCGCCAGCCGCAGCCGCTCGCGAGCGTTCACCTGGGCCTCGTCCGCGGCGGTCAGCGCCTCGCGCGTGGCCGCCACGTTGAGCCGGGCCTGCTCCACCTGCAGCCGCACCTGCTGCCGGAGCGCGTCCTTCTGCGCCTGGAGGTCGCGCAGGGAGGCCTGGGCCTCGCGCGTCTGCGCGTTGACCAGGCCACCCTGGAACAGCGCCCAGCTCAGGTTGACGCCGCCCTGCACGCTCAAGGTGGGGTCGTTGAACGGGTTCTCGCCCACGTCCGCCGCGTTGCCGGTCAGGCTGAACGAGGGCAGGTGGCCCGCCTTCGTCACCCTCACCTGGGACTCCTGCGCGGCGATCTGCCGCTCGCGCGCGGCGACGTCCGGGCGGGCCTCCAGCGCGCGCTTCACCAGCGCGTCCAGCAGCGCGTCCTCGCCCGGGATGGCCGCCACCGTCACGTCCTGCACGGTGTAGTCCGTGGCCGTCTCCACGCCCATGGTCTGGTTGAGCTGCGCCTTCGCGGTGGCGTACGCGTTCTGCGCGCGGATGAGCGCCACCTGCGCGTTGGCCTTCGCGGTGCGCTGCTGGAGCAGATCAATCTCCGGCCGCGTGCCCACCTGCACGGACGCGTTCACCTGGTCCAGCCGCGCCAGCTCGCTCTGCAGCGTCTCACGCGCCACGCCCAAGAGGGCCTTCTGCGTGAGGACGTTGAAGTACGCGGCGCGCACGTCGCGCAGCGCGTCCTGCAGCACCTGCAGCTGCGAGTTCTCCTGCGCGCCCGCGGACTCCCTGGACGCGTTGTAGCGGCCCGTCGTCTTGCCGAAGTCGTAGATGAGCTGATTGGCGTTGACGCTGCCGCTGAAGCGCCGCGAGGTGTTGGACACCACGCCCGTGGAGCCGCCGCCCACCACCTGGATGACGTCCCGGTTGCTGGTGCCCAGCGTGTAGCTGGCGCTGGCGCTCACCTGCGGCAGGAAGCTGGAGAAGGCCTGATCCACCCGCGCGTACGCCGCGTCGGTGTTCGCCTGCGCCGAGCGCAGCGTCGGCTGGTTCTGGCGCGCCAGCGTCTCCGCGTCCGCCAGGGTGATGACGCGCCCCTCGGCGGCGGACATGGACAGGGACTGCTGCACGGCCGGAGGCGTCACGGGCTTCGCCGGGTCCTGCGGCGTGGTGGCCGGGGCCTGCTGCGCCCTCGGCGCGTCGGCCGGGGCGTCGGCCGGGGCCTGCTGCGCCCCCGCGACGACGGGCAGCAGGCACAGGGAGAACGTCAACGGAAGCGCGCGCATCACTCGTACCTCAGTGCATCAATGGGATCCAACAGGCTCGCCTTGCGCGCCGGGTACAGCCCGAAGACGACCCCGACCAGGCCGCTGAACCCGATGGCCAGCAGCGCGACGTCAGGACGGACCAGCATGGGCCAGCCGAACTGCGAGGCGAGCAGCTTCGCCACGCCCAGGCCCACGGCCGCGCCGATGATGCCGCCCAGCACCGCCAGCGTCAGCGCCTCGATGAGGAACTGCGCCAGGATGTCGCGCGGCCTGGCGCCCACCGCCACGCGCACGCCAATCTCGCGCGTGCGTTCGGTGACGCTCACCAGCATGATGTTCATGATGCCGATGCCGCCCACCACCAGCGACACCGCCGCGATGGCCGCGAGCAGCAGGCTCAACGTCTCCGTGCTCTGCTGCTGACCGCTGGCCACCTCCGCCAGGTTGCGCACGTCGAAGTCGTCCGGGTCGTTGTCCCCCAGCCGGTGGCGCATCCGCAGCAGGTTCGCCACGTCCGCCTGGGCCTTGGCCGTGAGGTCCGCGCTCACTGCCTGCACGAACACCGCGCCGGTGATGTACGTGCCCAGGCTCTGGGCCTGCACCTGGCGGCGGAAGGTGGTGGCCGGCACGAACACCGTGTTGTCGAAGTCCTGGCCCACGGGCGACTGGCCCTTGGGCGCCGTCACGCCCACCACGGTGAAGGGCGTCTTATTGATGCGGATGACCTGCCCCACGGGGTTGAAGCCCTTGCCGTAGAGGTTGTCCACCACCGTCTGGCCCAGCACCGCCACCTTCGCGCCCGCCTCGTTGTCCGCGTCCGTGAAGTGCGCGCCCTTGGCCAGGGTCCAGCTGCGCACGGTGAAGTAGTCCGTCGTGGTGCCGATGATGCTGGTGTTCCAGTTCTGGTCCTCGCTGAACACCTGCGCGTTGGAGCGCATCTCCGGCGCCGCGCCGCGCACGCTGGCCACCTGCGTGCGCACGGCCTCCAGGTCGTCCCAGGTGATGGTGGGCTGGCTGCCGAAGCCGCCTCTCGCGCCACCGGACCGGGACGAGCCCGGCAGGATGATGAGCAGGTTGGTGCCCATGGAGTCGAAAACCTTCTGCACGCTGGCCTTCGCGCCGTCGCCAATGGCCACCATGGCGATGACCGCGCCCACGCCAATGATGATGCCCAGCGCGGTGAGCACCGAGCGCGTCTTGGACCGCAAGAGCGCGCGCAGCGCCAGGACGATCGTCTCCAGGATGTTCATGTCCCCACCTCCTCGGCGGGCACCACCGCCGGGTTCGGCGTCTGGCGTCTGTCGTTCACGATGCGCCCGTCCTTCACCACCACCACGCGCTGGGTGTACTCGGCCACGTCCGGCTCGTGCGTCACCAGCACCAGCGTCAGGCCCTCCTTCTGCAACTGCTGGAACAGCGCCATCACCTCCACCGTGGTGCGCGAGTCCAGGTTGCCCGTGGGCTCGTCCGCGAGGATGACGCGGGGCCGCCCCACCAGCGCGCGCGCGATGGCCACGCGCTGCTGCTGACCGCCGGAGAGCTGCTTCGGGTGGTGGTCCAGGCGGGCCCCCAGCCCCACGCGCTCCAGCGCCTCCTTCGCGCGCACGCGGCGCTCCTTCGCGGGCACGCCCGCGTAGAGCATGGGCAGCTCCACGTTCTCCAGCGCGGTGGTGCGCGCCAGCAGGTTGAAGCTCTGGAAGACGAAGCCCAGGGTGCGGTTGCGCACGCGGGCCAGGCCGTCGCGGTCCAGGCGGGCCACCTCGCGGCCGTTGAGCAGGTACTCACCGGAGGTGGGCCGGTCCAGGCAGCCCAGGATGTTCATCAGCGTGGACTTGCCCGAACCGGAGGAGCCCATGATGGAGACGAACTCCCCGGACTCCACCGTGAAGTCCACGCCGCGCAGGGCGCGCACCTCCACGTCGCCAGACTTGTACACCTTCGCCACGTTCTTCAGCTGGATGACGGGGGGTGCCCGCTTCGTTTCCGCGTCCATCGGTCTGCCTCTGTCCCTTCCCCTGCCCGCGATGTCTGTGGAGATGGCTGTGATTGGAACGGCCGCGCGCCTAGAAGCCGCGGCGCCCGCCGCCCATGCCCCGGCCGCCGCCCGGGCCACCCAGGGGGCTGGCGCCGCCGCCGGACGGAGCCGGGGGCGTGGTGCCCGCCGGCGCGTTCGCCGCGGTGATGACGGGGTCGCCCGCCTTCAATTCACCCTCCACCACCTCCGTGAACGTGCCGTCCGTCATGCCGGTGCGCACGTTCACGGCGACGGGCTTCGGCTTCTGCTCGGGCTGGCGGCGCAGCACGTAGACGGTGCGCATGCCGGCCGGGGGCGGCTGCGGGGCCGGCGCCTGCCCGTCCGCGCTGGGCGACGGCGCGGGGCGGTAGCGCAGGGCCGTGTTGGGCACGGACAGGACCTGGTCCTTCTGCTGCGTGACGATGGTCACGTTCGCCGTCATGCCCGGCTTGAGCTTGAGGTCCGGGTTCGGCACGTCGATGACGGCCAGGTAGGTCACCACGTTCTGCACGGTGATGGCCTCGTTGCGGATCTGCCGGATGGTGCCCTCGAAGGTCTCCCCCGGGAACGCGTCCACGGTGAAGGTCGCCTTCTGGCCGGGCTGCAGCTTGCCCACGTCCGCTTCCGCGATGCTGGTGTTGACCTGCATCTTGCGCAGGTCCTCCGCGATGGTGAAGAGCACGGGCGCCTGGAGGGACGCGGCCACCGTCTGGCCCACGTCCACGCTGCGCGAGATGACGATGCCGTCCGTGGGCGACACGATGGTCGTGTACTTGAGGTTCACCTCCGCCTCGTTGAGCGCGGCCTGCGCCTGGGCCACCGAGCCCTCCGCGGCCGTGACCTCCGCCTGCCCGCTGGCGGCGGCGGACTCCGCGGTCTCCAGCTCCGACTGGGAGATGAACTGCTGCGCGCGCAGCTCCTTCGAGCGCACGGCCTGCTTCTTCGCGACGTCGGCGTTGACGCGCGCCTTCTGGAGGTTCGCGCGCGCGGCGGTCATGTTCGCCTTCGCCCGGTCCAGCGCGGCCTGCACCAGCTGCGGGTCGATGCGGGCGATGACCTGCCCCTTCTTGACCTGCGAGTTGTAGTCGACCATCAGCTCCTGGATGCGTCCGGAGACCTGGCTGCCGACCTGCACCGTCACCAGCGCCGCCACGGTGCCGGTGGCCGTCACCTTGGCCGTGAGCTTCCGGGCCTGGGCGGGGGTCGTCTCGTAGGTGATGGCGTCGGCCGGGTTGCCGGCGCGCATGCGCCAGAACACGCCCGCGCCCACCACCACCAGGATGGCCAGGACCCAGGCCCAGCGCGGCACACCGCGCTTGCGACCCTCGTCCTCATCCAGCTCCACCGGCGCCAGGGCCGGCGCTTCCCGCGGCATCTCGCTCAAGGCCTTCATGCCCCTTATCTACGTTTTGAAATGTTTCGGCGAATCTCGTCTCTATTACGAAAGATGACCCACGGCGAGACGGCCGTCCGGCGTCTGGGCCGCTCCCACACCGGGGAGCACGACGCGCGCGGTGGTGCCCTGCCCCGGCTGGCTCTCCAGCGTCAGGCGGCCGTGGTGCGCCTCCAGGATCCGGCGCACCAGCGCCAGCCCCAGCCCCACGCCGCCGGTGGTGCGGGCGCGGCTGCGGTCGGTGCGGAAGAAGGGCGTGCCCACGCGCTCCAGGTCCTGAGCCTCGATGCCGATGCCCTGGTCGCGCACCTCCACCTGGAGGCTGCCGCCTGATTCGCGGGCATGCAGCGTCACGGTGGTGCCGGGCTCTGAGTATTTCCCCGCGTTGTCGAGCAGGTTGTCCAACACGCGCCGCAGCAGCACCGGATCCGCATCCAGCGTGGGCAGCGTGCCGTCCACCTGGACCTCCAGCCGGTGCTTGGGCCGGGCGGTGTGGAAGCGGGCAGCGGCCTTGTCCACCAGCGCGTTCGCGTCCACGCGCTCCAGGCGCAAGGGAGGCACGCCGCCGCTCGCTCCGTCCGTCACCAGCTCCAGGCGGGACGTGGTGAGCACGTCGGACACCAGGCGCTCCAGCTCGGACAGGTCCTCGGTGATGTCGGGCAACAGCTCGCGCGCCGTCTGCGCGTCACCCTCCGCGGCCAGGTCCAGCGCCACGCGGATGCGGGACAGCGGCGTGCGCAGTTCGTGCGACACGTTGGCGAGCAGCTCCTTCTGCGAGCGCAACAGCTGGGTGATGCGGCCGGCCATCTCGTCGAAGGCCTCCGACACCAGGCCCAGCTCGTCCTTGCGGCGCAGGCCCGCGCGCACGTCCAGCCGCCCCGCGCCGAACGCGCGAGCGGCGCTGGCCAGCTTCTCCAGCGGGCCCGCGAGCGTGCGCGCGAAGGCCACGGAGGTGATGGCGGTGCACGCCAGCACCAGGCCCACGATGATGGCCGTCTGCCGGTCGCCGTCCGGCGGCGGAGGCGGCGGCGGGAGGGACACGGCGGCGTAGACCTGGATGGGGCCCGGATAGGGGCTCACCACCAGCATGCGGCCCGGGCCACTGCCTGCTCCGGGGAACGGACCGCGCGGGCCGCTGCGGGTGACGCGCGAGGAGACGGCGGACAAGTCCTCCGCGCTCATCGCGGGCGCGGGGTCCGGCCGCGTGTTGCCCAGCAGCGTCCCGTCCGCGGCGCGCAGGGTGACGCGCATGCCCATGCGCTGCTGGGCGCGGTCGAGCGACGCCTGGAGCGCGGCGGGGTCCCCGCGCAGGTTGGACCACTCCTCCACGAAGTAGGACAGCTCGTCGTCGAAGCGGTTGCGCCAGGACTCGTTGCGCAACAGGTCGCGCGCGAGCATGAGCGACACGCCCACGAGCACGATCTGGATGACCCCCACCAGGTAGATGCGGGGGAGCAGGCCCATGGGCAGGCGGAAGAACCTCACGGATCCGCCTCGGTCTCCGTGGCCAGCATGTAGCCGGCGCCGCGCACCGTCTTGAGCAGGCGCGGGTTGCGCGGATCCACTTCCAGCTTCTGGCGCAGGCGGAAGATGTGCACGTCCACGGAGCGGTCGAAGACTTCATCCGCGCTGCCCTTCACCAGGTCGAGCAGCTGCTCGCGGCTGAGGACGCGGCCGGCTCGCTCGGCCAGGACGCGCAGCAGGCTGAACTCATACGTGGTGAGGGACAGCGGCTTGCCGTCCAGGGACGCGCTCAGGCTGCGAGGGTCCAGCACCAGGCGGCCCGCGTGCACGGGGTGGCTGGTGGGGCCCACCTTGCCGCGAGCCCGGCGCACCTGGGCGCGGATGCGGGCCAGCAGCTCGCGGGACGAGTACGGCTTGGGCAGGTAGTCATCCGCGCCGGACTCCAGGCCCAGGACGCGGTCGGCCTCCTCGCCGCGCGCGGTGAGCATGATGATGGGGACGTCCGTGCGGGTGCGCAGCTCGCGGCAGACCTCCAGGCCGTCGCGGCCGGGGAGCATGAGGTCCAGGAGGATGACGTCGAAGGTGTGGCGGGACGTCTGCTGGAGCGCGTCGGTGCCGGACGCGGACACGGTGACGATGATGCCGTGCTCCTGGAGGTAGCGGGCGGTGAGCCGCGCCAGGCGTTCATCGTCCTCGACGAGGAGCACCTGGATGGTGGCTTCCTCGGAGGTCGTGGGGCGTGGGGTCGTCTCCATGGGTCGGGTCTCCGCGTGGGATGCGGACCGCATCCGGGCCGCGACCTGAACCTTTCACCCCTACATTTCCAGGGGGCTACGGGCCCATGACGAAATATTACGGACGCCGGTTCAAGGGGGCATCCCAGGGAGACAGGCGCAACGGATGGAAATTCAGCCCTCCCCATGCAGCCGGGTGAGCGCCCGCCGGTCCACCTTGCCAGCGGGTGTACGCGGCAGGGCGTCCAGCAGGCGCAGCGTGCGGGGCAGCTTGTAGCGGGCAAGCCGGTCCGAGCAGAAGGCCACCAGGGCCTCCAGGCTCGGCGCGGCGCCCGGCCGGGGGACGACGAGGGCGCGGGGGACCTCGCCCCACTTCGGGTCGGGGACGCCGATGACGGCGACCTCGGCGACGTCGGGGTGGCCGGCGAGGACGCTCTCGACCTCGGAGGGGTGGATGTTCTCACCGCCGGAGATGATGAGGTCCTTGGCGCGGCCCTCGATGAGGAAGAAGCCCCGGGCGTCGCGGGAGGCCAGGTCGCCGGTGTGCAGCCAGCCGTCCGCGAAGGTGCGGGCGGTCTCCTCCGGGCGGCGCCAGTAGCCGGCGCACAGGTGGGGGCCTCGGAGGAGCAGTTCGCCCACGTCCCCGGGGCGCAGTTCGCCGTCGATGCGCGCTTCGACCTGGAACAGGGGCACGCCGACGAAGCCGGCGTGGGAGCGCAGGACGGCGTCGGGGAGGAAGAAGTTGTTGGGGCCGCCCTCGGTGAGGCCGTAGCCGGTGCGGAACGGGATGCCGCGAGCGAAGAAGCGCTCGAAGACGGGGGCGGGACAGGGGGCGCCGCCGCTGATGAGCAGCTTGAGGCGGCGGAAGTCCACGGCGTCGAAGCGCGGGTGCCGCTGCATCTCGATGAACATGGTGGGCACGCCGAACACGAGGTTCACGTCACCCGAGTCGATGAGGTCGAAGCACTGCGCCACGTCGAACGCACGGCACACGACGGAGGCACCGCCCACGAACACCAGCGGCAGGGTGAAGACGTTGAGGCCGCCGGTGTGGAACAGGGGCGCGTTGAGCAGCGCGACGTCGTCCTGGGTGAGGCCCCAGCTGACGACGGTGTTCACGGCATTGGCGGTGAGCGAGCCATGCGTGAGCACGGCGGACTTCGGCAGGCCGGTGCTGCCGCCGGTGGAGCACAGCACCCAGGGCGAATCCGCCTCCAGCTCGATGGAGGGCAGGTCTCCGGACAGGGCCTCGCGTGAGCAGAAGAGCGGATCCGTCAGGCAGGCCCAGTGCGCCGGGAGCCGGGGGCGCAGGGCGTCGGCCTGAGCGCGGAACTCCGGTCCGAAGAGGACGACGGAGGGTGCGACGTCGGAGAGCAGGCCGTGGAGCTCTTCGGTGCCCAGGCGCCAGTTGAGCGGCTGGAGCACGGCGCCCAGCTTGGCGCAGGCGAACACCAGGTCCAGCGTCTCCACACAGTTGAGGGCCAGGACGGAGACGCGGTCCCCCACGCCCACGCCCAGGCCGCGAAGCAACAGCGCGGTCCGGTGGGCGGAGTCATTCCACTCCGCCCACGAGATGCGCCGCCCACCCCGGAGCGAATCAACGAGCGCCGTGCGCTCCGGGGCGAGCGAAGCCCGCCGGGCCAGCCAGTCGTGGACGATGGGCATGCGGCTCCATTGTAGGTCATGCCTCGGAGATGGAAGGGAACGAGCACACCAGGTTTGCGCCGAGTTTGCGGATACCCTACACTGTGAAGTGCATCCGCAAACTCGGCGCAAACTCACACGGGAACCATCATGATGCGGTACCTCCGTGACCAATTGCGGTCCGCCCTTGAGCAGGTCCAAGCAGGGCGTCCCGCTCAGCAACTTGAGAGCGTAACCCTCGACTTCAAGCGTGAAGGCCGCAGCCTGGACGACTTCATGCGAGAACTCGCAGGCGATGCCATCTGCTTTACGAACGCGAGCGGAGGAGTCCTTGTCATCGGAGTCGATGACAAGCAGGGCGGACCTGCGGCATTCCTGGGAACGACCCTAGACGCCGAGCAGGTTCGCAGGCGTATCTATGAGCTGACCCGGCCTTCCCTTCTGGTCGAAGTAGAGGAGCAATACTTCTCAGGCGTGCGCCTGCTCATTGCCTTCGTTCCTCAAGGCATTGAGGTGCACTCAGACCCACAGGGACGCTCGCGGCGGAGGCTCGGCAGCGATTGCCTCCCCATGAGCCCGGAAGACATTGCTCGGTTACGAGACGAGCGACGGAGCTTTGACTGGTCTGCACAGCCCAGTGGACGTGCTGTCCAGGAGGCCTCGCCCCTGGCCATTCAAGCTGCGAAAGAAAGCCTTGCCAAGCTCACGGATGAGCGCAGGAACTACGCACGCCTCCACGGCCCCCAGGACCTCCTGCGCGCTCTGGGCCTGGTGACTCCCGAGGGTGAACTCCTCAAGGCAGGCGAGCTGCTCTTCTGCGACGCATCCCCCTCTCCCGCGATCCAGTACCAATACCGGCAAACTCCAGGGGGAGAACCGCGTGCCATCCACCGCGTTGATGCCCCCCTGGTCCTGGCGTTCGACAAGATTCTCGGGCTGATTGAAGCCCGGCTCAACCAGGTCCCCGTGTCTCTTCCCAACGGCCAGCTCCTGGATGTCGCCGACTTTCCAGCCCTGGCCATTCGGGAAGCCATCATCAACGCCCTCGTCCACCGGGACTACCGACTCCATGGCGCTGTTCTCATCGAGCACTCGCCACAGGTCTTCATCGTGACCTCGCCGGGCCCACTCGTTGCGGGCGTCACGCCTCAAAACATCCTCACGCACCCACCCAAACCTCGGAATGCGGTTCTTGCCAAGGCAACCCGCACGCTCGGATTCGCCGAAGAGGCGGGGCGGGGGGTCGATCGGATGTATCGCGAGATGATCCGCTCGGGCCGTGACATCCCCCATATTGAAACCCTGGGTGAACTGGTTCAAATCAAGCTGATTGGAGGTGCCTCGAGGACTCAAATTACCCGGTTCATCGCCCAGCTTCCCGAGCACGAGCGGGATGACACCGACACGCTGCTGATCCTGTTCTGGCTGCGCCGCCGCCGCACGGTGACGGCGCTGGAAGCCGCGCCACTGCTCCAGAAGTCAGCATTGGAGGCTGAAACCATTCTGCGCAGGCTGGCGAGCAACGACCCATCTATCCTGGAAGCAACCCGACAGACAGCGCGCAGCGCTCATCCCGCCTACCGGCTGCGCGGAGAAGTTCTCAGGGAACTTGGCTCCGCGGTGGATTACCAACGCCGAACCGTGGACGAAATGGACCGGAAGGTCATGGCCCATGTCCGTGAGTACGGGCGAGTCAACAACCGTACGCTCCAGAACCTGTTCGACATCGACATTCCGCGCGCACGAGACGTGTTGGCGGACATGGTGGAGCGGCAACTGCTCATCAAGGTTTCTTCTCAACAGCGAGGGCCCTCCGTGGAGTACGGCCCCGGCGCGAAGTTCCCAGGAAAGGCTCGCGCCAGCAAGAAGGCGCCCGCCAGTCCGACCAAGGGAAAGCGCCCGGAGCCCCAGAGGTCCCTGTTTCCGCCATCGAGCGGTCCGGCCTCCCAGAAGAAACCGCGCGGACGCTCCTGACCCGCGAAGCACGGGCGTCACACAGACGCCCGTGCTCCTCACATCACGTCATCAATCCCGCGAAACGAAGTGCGCGGAGATCTTGTTCCACACCGCCGGGGTGATGCCCATGCTCAGGTGGTCATAGGCCATGCCCTCCTGCTTCGCGTCGGCGGTCTTCTTCGTGGACGTCCAGCCCTGGGTCAGCTGGTTCACCGCCGCGATGCTCGCCTCGAAGAGCACGCCGTCGCTGCGCAGCGTGGACGTGGTGGACGTCATGCCGTCCGTCTCGAACGGGGTCGCCCCACCCGCAGTGCCGTACAGCACGTAGAGCGACGGCAGGCGCGAATCCAGGCCGTGCTCCGCCAGGCGCGTGATGAACTTGCCGCCCATCTCCATGGCCGCGTTGATGCCCAGGCCGTCCATGATGCGGTACTTGCCGTACATCAGCGAGTCGTACGCCTCACGGTTCTGGTTCGTGTTGAACGCGTGGTACGCGAAGCACGGCGAGCCCACCGGGTCGAACGCCGTCGTGCGGCACACGCGGTGGTCGCTGGACGCCATGTAGCCCGCGGCGACCCAGGGGTTGTACGGGTTGTAGATGAGCTTCGTGTCCAGCCAGGGGAAGTAGCGGTTCTCGTCCGGATCGATGTTGTCCCACGCGGACGCGCTGCGGTCCGGGATGGGGTACGTGCCACGCAGGTCATACGCCGCCTGCAGCTGGCCCGGGTACGCCGTCACGTACTTGCCGCTGGTGTTCACCGCGCCGAAGAGGCTCATGTTGTAGTCGTCGAAGTTGAACGACGACGACGACAGGCCCTGGTTCGTGTTCAGCGTCTGCAGCGAGCTCGCGTACACCGGCGTGCCCGTGCTGCTCAGGCCCGTGATGTTCGACAGGTAGATGCGGCGGAAGTAGTCCGTCCACACGCCGCCGGAATCCTTGCACACGCTCTCCGCGTAGGGGTTGTTGAACCAGGGCACGCTGTAACCAAACGTCACGCACTGCATCGCGGAGAAGTACGTCCACGGCATCGGGCCACGGCCCACCGGCGCGTTGGAGGCCGTGCTCGCGATGGTCAGCGTGTGGATGGGGTGGCGGAAGTTCAGGTCGATGCCCTTGTGAGGACCGGACAGCGGCACGTACACGCGCACCGAGTCGTCATACGCCGGCACCTGCGAGGCCTGCTCCTTCGCCAGACGCTCGAAGAAGCGCGTCGTGCTGAAGCCGCCCCACGTCGCCGCGTTCGCGAGCCAGGGGTCCACCGCCAGCACGCCCTTGCTCCACGCCACCACGTCCACCCGCGCCACGCCCGGGTGCAGCGCCTTGATGCGCTGCACGGCGTTGGCCACGTGGATGGCGTGGTTGAAGTTGTCGCCGTGGAACGAGCCGAACGTCAGCGCGTACACACAGCGGTTCTTCGACTCCAGGTCCTGCACCATGCCCGTCAGCTGCGCCGCGCCGCCGTAGGTGGCGCCCGAGCCGTTGTTGCCGTTGGGGAACAGCCAGACGTTCGCGTCCTGGATGGCGCCGTGCACCAGCAGCGTCGGCGTCTTGGTGACCTGACAGTCGCCCACCGCGGTCCTCCGCCCCTTGTGCAGCAGGACGAAGCGCGCCTCCGGCTTGGTG
Source organism: Corallococcus interemptor (assembly GCF_003668875.1). Classification (GTDB taxonomy): domain Bacteria; phylum Myxococcota; class Myxococcia; order Myxococcales; family Myxococcaceae; genus Corallococcus; species Corallococcus interemptor. The sequence goes on from NZ_RAWM01000117.1 coordinate 18,061, forward strand.
GGGCCCGGCGTGGGGCAGGTGGCCCCGGCCGTCGTGGCACAGCTGTTCCCGTAGTAGACGTTGAACGCGTTCACCAGCTGCTGGTTCAGCGAACCAAAGTACGTCCGCAGCGGGTAGTCGCTGGACTGGAACGTGTCCTGGTCCCGCAGCTTCAGCGTGCGCGGGTTGTAGTACTCGGAACGGAAGCGCTGGCGGCCTTCCAGAAGCTCAATCTGGCCCCAGGACCAAGTGGGGGGCGTGTACGTGCCCACCACGCGGTAGTTGCCGGTGAAGTTGGTGGGGATGGCGTCGAAGTACGGCGCCAGGTCCGCGTCCAGCGGGGACTCGGCCGTGGCGGCGGACTCCGGAGCTTCCGGAGCAGCGGGGGCTTCCGAGGGGGGTTCCGCCCCGCAGCCAGCCATCAGCAATGCGGCGGTGAGTGACAACGTCCAGGTGCTTCGCATGCGTACCTCCGTGGGGGGTGACGATTGCGGCGACAGCAGGCTGCGACGACAGACACATGGACGTGCGCGGACACACGACGGGCCCCAGGGTCTCCCCGGAAGGCCCTCGCGTGCCCTCAGCGCACGTCAGGAATGACTAGCGGGCGTGCTCCAGCAGGAACGGCACGAGCAGGTCGTGGAACTCCTTCGTCTTCTCCAGGTGCGGGCTGTGGCCCGTGTCGTGGAGGACGACCTCGCGGTAGCGGCCGCCGTTGGCCGCGTAGCGCTCCATCACCTTGCGCATCTGCGACACCATGGGCTGCGGCGGATACTTGTCATCCCCGGGCCAGCCCGGCACCGCGCCCAGCTTGCCCAGGAAGCCGAAGTCGAACAGCGACGTGTCGGAGACGATGGCGTCGTCCGCGCCGCGGATCCACAGCAGGTCCGGCCCGTTCTTCAGCTCCGCGAAGGAGGAGGTGTTGTAGTATGCGGGCGCCATGGCGTTGTTCATGCCCGTGGTGCCCGGCGCCACGCCCGGCCAGTTCGGAGACTGGGTGAAGTTGCCCGGGTACAGCTGGTCCGACACGTGCGTGTCCAGCACGGAGTCCAGCAGCTTCTCCTCGTCCGGGTGGCGGAACGGCGGCTTCACGTAGCAGCCGTTCATCACGTTGCGCGGCGACGTCTGCGACTCCGTGGAGCGGTCCTTGTTCTTCAGCCGCTGCACGAAGTCCGGGTTGGCCGTGCCGCCGCCGGAGCCCGCGAAGTCCGCCCAGCACGGCGTGCCGTCCGCGTCCTTCGTGCCACCGAAGCCGTACGGCGACAGCGGCGCCTCCACCACCAGGCCGGCCACGCGCTCCGGATGGTCGATGGACAGCTGCATCACCATGCCCGCGCCCGCCGAGTGCGCCACGAACACCGCGCGCTTCAGCGACAGCGTGTCCATCAGCGCCACCAGGTCATCCGCGAAGTCGCGCATGCCGCGCGTCGCGTCGATGGTCTTCTCCTCCGTGTGCCCATAGCCGCGCATGTCCGGCGCGATGCCCCGGAAGCCCTGGGGCAGCGTCTTCATCAGCGACTCGAAGAACGCGGACGAGGAACAGTTGCCGTGCACGAAGATGACGGGAAAGCCCTCGTCACCCACCAGCCGGGCGCGCACCCGGAGCCGCTGCGTGGGGATGTCCTGGATCTCGACCTTCCTGGATGTATCAGCCATGTGCGCGCTCCTATGTGTGCTGCCCTTGAAGAGAAGAAAGCCTGTCCGTCACGAAGCGGCCCGCGCGTCCGCGGCGATGGCCGCCTCGCGCAATTCGCGCTTCAGAATCTTCCCGGCCGGAGACACCGGCAGGGACTTCACCAGCTCCACCCGCCTGGGGACCTTGAAGCGCGCCACCCGGCCCTTGAGGTGCTCCAGGAGCGCGTCCGCCGAGGCCTCGGCCCCTGGCTTGAGCACCACGTAGGCCCGGCCGCACTCGCCCCACTTCGCGTCCGGCACGCCCACCACCGCGCACTGCTGCACGGCGGGGTGCTCATAGAGGACGGACTCCAGCTCCAGCGGGTACACGTTCTCTCCGCCGGAGATGAACATGTCCTTCTTGCGGCCCGCGATGGTGAAGAAGCCATCGGCGTCCACGCGCGCCAGGTCCCCGGTGTGGAACCAGCCGTCCGCGCTGATGGCCTCCTTCGTGGCGGCGTCGTCCTCGAAGTAGCCGGAGCACATGGAGGGCCCCTTCAGCACCAGCTCCCCCACCCCGCCCACGGGCACCGCGTTGCCGGCGTCATCCACCAGCTTCGCGTCGATGAAGTAGTTGGGCCGGCCAATGGAGCCCGCCTTGGACACCGCGAACTCCGGCCCCATGCTGAAGATGCCCGGGCCGAACTCCGTCATGCCGAAGCCCTGCTTGAAGGGCACCGGGTGCACCGCCTGCCATGCCTGCAACAGCGGCACCGGCAGCGGCGCGCCACCACTGGTCACGAAGCGCACGGAGGAGAAGTCCGTCCCCTTCCAGCGCGGTGAATCCATCAGCTGCTGGTACTGCGTGGGCACCGCGAAGAAGAGCGTGACCTTCTCCTTGGCGACCAGGCCCAGCATCTCGTCCGGGTCCCAGCGGCGCATCAGCACCACGGTGCCGCCCACGGTGAGCAGCGGCAGCGTGTAGACCAGCAGCCCGCCCGTGTGGAACAGCGGCGTGTGCGTCACCGTCACGTCGCCCTGACGGATTTCATGCACCAGCGTGTTGAGCGTGTTCCACGCCACCATGCGGTACGAAACCTTCGCGCCCTTGGAGCGGCCCGTCGTGCCGCCAGTGAAGAGCAGGCAGAGGATGTCCTCCTCGCTCACCGCGTCGTTCGTCACGGGAGCGGCGGGCGCGTACGCCATGGCCTTCTCGTACGGGTCCGCGCCGGGCAGCCCCTGTGCTTCCAGGGACACCAGGCGCAGTCCGTCTCCCACGTGCTCGCGCACCTGGGCCACCGCGTCCTTGAAGTCGTCACCGAACAGCAGCACGCGCGGGCGGATGGAGCGCACGCCGTCCGTCAGCTCCGCCGCGTGCAGCCGCCAGTTGTAGGGCACGAAGATGGCGCCCAGCTTCGCGCACGCGAACAGCGTGTCCAGGTACTCCACGCCGTTGTGCGCGACGATGCCCACCCGGTCCCCGCGCTGCACGCCCGCCACGTCCCGGAGCCAGCCCGCGAGCGCGTTGGCGCGCGCGTTCATCTGCCGGTAGGTGAACCGGCCCGCGTCCCTGCGGGCCACGTCCACCACGGCCACGGCTTCCGGCCAGTAGAGGGCGCCCCGCCCCATCCAGTCTCCGATGAACATGCGAGGAACTCCTGTCTGAAGAGACGGGATGGGGGGGACTATGCCGTCCAGCGGTAGAGGGCGGACGCCATGGCGAGCCCGCCGCCACTGGCGCAGAAGGCGACCAGGTCGCCCTTCTTCACCTTGCCCTGCACCACCGCGTCATCGAGCGTCATGGGGATGCAGGCGGAGCCCGTGTACCCCCACTTGTCCATCGTGTAGTGCGCCTTCTCCATGGGCTGGTTCAGCGCCTTCATGGTGGCTTCGATGGTGCGCAGATTGAGCTGCGTGAAGACGAAGAGCTTCACGTCGTCCAGCGTCTGGTCCGCGCGCTTGAGCAGCGTGTCCAGCAGCATGGGCCAGCGCTCGGTGTTGAACGTGGAGGGGAACTTGCGCACGAACTGCACCGCGGGCTTGCCGTCCGTCAGCGCCAGCGTCTCCGCCGTGGCGGGACGGTTCGTGCCGCCGGTGTAGATGCCCAGCGCGTCGTGGTACTCGCCGTTGGCCAGCAGCTTCGCGCCCAGGAAGCCCGGCTTGTCGGACGCGCCCAGCACCACCGCGCCCGCGCCGTCCGCGAACAGCGTGCAGGTCTTCTTGTCCTTCCAGTTCACGTACCGGGTCATCCCGTAGGCGCCCACCACCAGGATGCGCTGGTAGCTGTCGTCCGCCGAAATCGTCTTCGACGCCACGTCCAGCGCCGTCACCCAGCCCGCGCACGCGGCGTTGATGTCGTAGGTGCCCGCGTTCACCGCGCCCAGCTTGGCCTGCACCACGGACGACGTGCCGGGGGACAGGTAGTCCGGCGTGTCACTGGCCACGAGCACCAGGTCCAGCTCCTTGGGGTCCACCTTCGCGCGAGCCAGGGCCTCCTTCGCGGCGGCCACGGCCAGGTCGCTGGTGGCCTGGTTGTCCGCCATCACGTGGCGCTGCTTGATGCCCACGTTCTGCTGGAGCCACTCGTCCACCTTCTCACCGAGGATCTTCTCCACGTCGGCGTTGGTGAGGAGCTTCTCGGGGACGTAGCGGCCGGTGGACAGGATGTTCGCGTAACGCATGACGGTGTTTCAGCTCCGGGGACCGCGTGACGGACGGCGGGGGGACGGCTTCGACTTCGCCTTCGGGGGGGTGGGCTTCGACGACGGCACTGCTTCCTTCTGGGGGGGTACAGCTTGCAGGTGGGCGCGCGCGGAGCCCGCGTCCGGGGGCAGCCCGTGGGACAGGAGCGTCATCGCCGTGTCGAGCACGCGCTCCAGCCCCATGTCCTCCTCCCAGAGCACCCAGCGCATGCCCAGGAAGTCGCCAATGCCCATCAGGCAGTAGGCCAGCGCCTCCGGATCCATGCGGCGCACCTCGCCGGCGTCCATGGCCTGCTGGAGGCCGCGCACGTAGCCCTTGGCGAAGCGGTCGTAGTAGCGGCGGTAGCAGTCCGCGTCCACGAACTCCGCCTGCCGCACGACGCGGTAGAGGTTGGGGTGCTGGCGCACGAACTGGAAGAAGGCGCGCAGGCCCTCGCGCTCCACCTCCAGGCGCGTGGTGCACGCGGCCGTGCCTTCCGCGATGAGGCGGCGCAGGCGCGCGCCCAGCTCGTCCACCACCTCCACGAAGATGGACTGCTTGTCCGGGAAGTACACGTAGAAGGTGCCCAGCGCGACGCTGGCCTTGCGCGTGAGGTCCGCGATGGACGCGCGCTCGTAGCCCTTGTCGCCGAACACCGCCTCCGCGGCCTTCAACAGCTTCTGCCGCGTCCGCTGACCGCGCGGCGTGACGGGGACGCGTTCTGAAGTTGAAGGGCGATTCATCTTTCAGAACGGGTAGCACCCGGCCGACCGCCCTGTCAAAAGCGGATGGATGGCTCCTTGCGTCAAAGACAGACACGGACGCGAGGCGTCAAACACCTGGGAAGTGTCCACCGCGCCCCCTCTTCCCCCTGCGCGGACTGTCGCAAGGGCCGTCCGACACCACCTTCCGCCTGGCTGCCTGGAGACGCGGGAGGTCGGATGGAAGACGATCCACCAGCCTCAACCCTTTTGCATGCAAACGGACTTGCACTTGGCGACAGATGCATATAACTTCACCGCCGACTGCCAAGGCTGCTTATAAAAATAAGGTTTTGAGCCCCATGGACGCCCTGGATTATCGCATCGTGGACATGCTTCAGCGCGATGGCCGGGCCACGCAGCTGGAGCTGTCACGTGGGGTGAAGTTGTCCCAGCCGGCGGTGGCGGAGCGCATCCGCAAGCTGGAGGAGAAGGGCGTCATCACCGGCTACACGGCGCGCGTGGACGCGACGCAGCTGGGCAAGGACATCACCGCCTTCATCGGCGTGAGCATCGAGCACCCCAAGCACTTCGAAGGCTTCGCGCGGAAGGTCGCCGAGTTGGAGGACGTGCTGGAGGCCCACCGGGTCGCGGGGCAGGACTCGTACGTCTTGAAGGTGAAGACCGCGAATACGCGGACGCTGGACTCGCTGCTCGTGGAGACGCTGCGCACCATTCCAGGGGTGACCCGCACGAGCACCACCATCGTCCTGTCGACCTTGAAGGAAGACACGCACGTGCGTGTCCCCGATGAGCTGTTGAACGGAGAATGAACATGAGCGCGGACGCTATGAGTGCCCCCCTGCCCCCTCCTCCGGCCTACCGGCTGTCCCAGCGCATGTCCCGGATGAAGACGTCCGCGGTGCGTGAGATCCTCAAGATCGCCGAGCGCCCGGACATCCTCTCCTTCGCCGGCGGCCTGCCCGCCCCGGAGCTCTTCCCGAAGGACGCCATCGCCAAGGCGTTCGCGGAGACCTTCGCCAGCGACGCGGACGGGCGCTCCGCGCTCCAGTACAGCACCACGGAGGGCTTCGCGCCCTTGCGCGAGTGGATCGCCGGGCACCTGGCCCGCAAGGGCCAGCACGTCCACGCGGACCAGGTGCTCATCACCAGCGGCTCGCAGCAGGGCCTGGACCTGGCGGGGAAGATTCTCCTCGACCCGGGTGACCTGGTGGTGGTGGAGGACCCCAGCTACCTGGCGGCGCTGCAGACCTTCGGCGGCTACGAGGTGGAGTTCGCCACCGTGCGCAGCGACGACGCGGGCATGGACACGGACGACCTGGCGGCCCTGCTGAAGAAGCGCCAGCCGAAGCTGCTCTACGTCATCCCCAACTTCCAGAACCCCAAGGGCACCACCCTGTCCCTGGAGCGCCGCAAGGCGCTGGTGCGGCTGGCCCAGGAGCACCGCTTCGTCATCCTGGAGGACGACCCGTACGGCGAGCTGCGCTTCAAGGGCGTGCACCTGCCGTCGCTGGCGTCGCTGGACGACCAGGGCGTGGTGCTGTCGCTGTCCACCTTCTCCAAGACGCTGGCCCCGGGCCTGCGCCTGGGCTGGGTGACGGGCCCCAAGGCGCTGCTCAAGCCGATGACCATCGCGAAGCAGGCCACGGACCTGCACACCGCCACGCTCGCCCAGCGCGCCACGGCGCGGCTCCTGGAGACGTTCGACTACGCGGGCCACATCCAGGCGCTGATGCCCATCTACGCCCAGCGCGCCAACTCGATGCTGGACGCGCTCAAGGCCCACATGCCCCAGGGTACCCAGTGGACCCGGCCGGACGGCGGCATGTTCCTCTGGGTGGAGCTGCCCGGGGGGCTGGACGCGGCGAAGCTGCTGCCCCTGGCCGTGGAGCAGAAGGTCGCCTTCGTCCCCGGCGCGCCCTTCTTCGCCAACGACCAGAAGCCCCAGTTCATGCGGCTGAACTACTCCAACCGCCCCCCCGAGCTCATCAACGAGGGCATGAAGCGGCTGGGCTCCGTCATCGCGGACGCGCTGTAGTTCCAGCTCCCGGCCCCCAACGCACCGCGTCGGGGGTCCGGGGCTCATGAGAAGTTGAAGCTTGATTCAGGTTTCAGCCTCCGCGGCGCTGGCCAGCGCCCTCGCGGTGTGCGTACCCTTGCGCGCGTTTTTTCTTTGGACGCCCAGGAGAGGCACATGCAGCTGAAGGACCTGAAGATCATCGTCACCGGCGGCGCGCAGGGCATGGGCGCGCACTTCGCGCAGCGCATCCACGAGGCGGGCGGCCAGGTGGCCGTTGGCGACGTGAACGAGGAGAAGCTCGCGGCGCTGCCGGCGGGCATCCACCGCCGCAAGCTGGACGTGTCCAGCGAGCAGGACGTCACGGACTTCGTGCAGTGGGCCCACGGCGCCATGGGCGGCCTCAACGGCCTCATCAACAACGCGGGCATCCTGCGCGACGCGCTGCTCGTGAAGAAGGACCGCACCACCGGGCAGATCAAGAAGCTGTCCACGGCGGACTGGAACGCCGTGATTGGCGTGAACCTCACCGGCGCCACGCTGATGGTGCGCGAGGTCGTCTCCAAGATGGTGGAGACGGACCAGCGCCCCGGCGTCATCGTGAACATGTCGTCCATCGCGCGGCACGGCAACCGCGGCCAGTCCAACTACGTGTCCGCCAAGGCCGCGCTCGCCGCCAACACCGTCACCTGGTCGCGCGAGTTCGCGCCGTTCGGCATCCGCGTGGGCGCCATCGCCCCGGGCATGATTGAGACGCCCATGACGCAGGGCATGAACCAGAAGGCCCGCGACGCGCTGGTGGCCGCCATCCCGGTGGGCCGCATCGGCGAGCCGGAGGACATCTGGCAGGCCGTGAAGTTCATCGTGGAGTGCGACTACTTCAACGGCCGCACCATCGACGTGGACGGCGGCCACAACTTCTAGGCCGCGTCCTGCTGCAACCGCGCTCCGGACTCAGGCGCTCTTGCGCTTCCGGGGCGCGGCCCGCGTGGCCTTCACGTCCACCCAGCGCTCCGCCCACTTGCCCAGTTCGTCAATGACCTTCCAGAACGCCTGACCCTTCTCCGTCAGACGGTACTCGGAACGGATGGGCGGGCCCGGGTCCACGTGGCGCTCCAGGATGCCCTCCGCCTCCAGGTCCTTGAGCCGCTCCGACAGGACGCGCTCGCTGATGGTGCCGATGCGCTCCGTCAGCTCCCCGAAGCGGCACGGCCCGTCCATCAGGATGCGCAGGATGACGCCCGTCCAGCGCCGGCCCAGCAGGTCGGCCGCCTCCAGGAACCGCGAACACAGCGGGCTCAGGTCGTCATGCATCGTGCCGCCTCCCCCCTGACTATAACGCCCGCCCCTTCCGCGCGGCACTTACTTACTTTTTGGAAGTTACTTGCGAAATAAAAGTGACGCGAGTAGCCATGGGGTGTTCGCAACGTAAAGGACGACCCACATGGCGGCGACGCACACGGCCCTGGACACGGACGCGCTGGAGCAGCTCTTCACGGAGGCCCGCACCCACTCGGGCTGGCAGGACCGGCCGGTGACGGACGAGACACTGCGCCGCATCTACGAGCTGGCGCGCATGGCGCCCACCGCGGTCAACAGCCAGCCGGTGCGCCTGGTGTTCGTCCGCGGCCGCGAGGCCAAGGAGAAGCTCAAGCCCGCGCTGTCCCCGGGCAACGTGGACAAGACGATGCAGGCGCCGGTGACGGTCATCGTGGCGTACGACACGAACTTCCACGAGCAGATGCCCAAGCTGTTCCCGTCGCGAGACATGAAGAGCGTCTTCGCCGCGCAGACGCCGGAGGCCCGTGAGCAGGCGGCGTTCCTCAACGGCACGCTGCAGGCGGGCTACGTCATCCTGGCGGCGCGCGCGCTGGGGCTCGACTGCGGCCCCATGGGCGGCTTCGACAAGGCGAAGGTGGACGCGGCCTTCCTCCAGGGCACCGGCTGGAAGTCCAACATCCTCCTCAACCTGGGCCACGGAGACGCGGCGAAGCTCTTCCCGCGCAACCCGCGTCTGGCTTTCGAGGACGCCTGCCGGCTGGACTGACTTGCGTCCAATCCCAGACACCGCACTCGTCCCCGCGTTCACTGGCCTCAGGCCGTCACAATCCTGAGTTTCTAGGTTAATCAGGAAGAAGCAGACGCACCGTCGGTTCCAAGGGGTGCGGGGCCGGTGACGGGAGGCAGGCGCGGAAGGGTGCGGGCCTAGTACAGCTGTTCGAGCGGCATCATGGTGCCCGCCTCGAACTCCGGCGCGCGGCGCAGCTGGTCCAGCACGCGCGGGGCGCACCTCAGGTGCAGCATGGGCAGGGAACCGCCCGGCTCGCTCATGGCGCGCACGGCGCCCACCAACTGGTGTGCCTCCAACCAACGCATGAAGCTCTCCCGGAAGCGGGCATTCTCCGCCTGGCCTTCCTTGTAGAGCTCCGCGCGCGAACGCAGGGGTGCCCTCGAGGACGCGGACGCGCCGCGGGGCGCGGGCGTCTCCCGGGGCATGACCGTGACGTCGATGTCGCCCGTGGGCTGCGCGTCACGCTCCTGGCCACCCGCACCCGGCAACGCACGCACCGTGCCCCCGCTGCCTGGCAGCGGACGCACGGCGGCGACGGAGGCCATCCGGGCCGAAATCTCTTGGGGTCCGCCCGGCACGCCATTCTTCCTGCGCATGGCCACATCCTCCCCAGGTCCGGTGCTCACGTGGCACCGGCCCCGGCAACGACCGCGTCACCTGAAAACAGCCAGGCCCTTCCCCGTCCGGTGGTTCGCCGAGCGAGGAAGCTTGATGGCATTGGCCAGAATCAAATCTCTCACTTCCAATGCCGTCAAGTCAGGGGCACGGCAACGATACAGCGCGGCGATCCCCGCCACATACGGGGCCGCCATGCTGGTGCCGCTCATTCGTTCATAGAACGCCTGATTGTTGCAGCGGCGTTCAGTAGACGAATACACATTCACCCCGTAGCCCATGACGTCCGGCACGACCCGACGTCCCACGGCGCCGCTCGCGGAGAAGGTGGCCACGTTGCGCTCGAAGTCGACTGCCCCCACAGCCAGCGCCTCAGGAAAGGCCGCTGGGTAACCAACCGTGTCGGGGCCACTGTTACCCGCCGCGACAATGGGCAGGATGTTGCTGTCCAGAAGCCGACGCAGCATGGCCTGCAGGGCGCGCTGGTTGAGCAGGTAGTCCGCTTCCGAGATGCCCGGGGGCGGCTGCAGCGGGAAACCCAGCGACAGGTTGACGACGGCGGGACGCGACGCGTTCTCCGGGCGGCTGAACTGGTGCAGCAGCCACTCCATGCCCGCGGCCACGCGGCCCAGGCTGGTGCGGATGGTCTCCGACTCGATGACGGACGCGGCGTAGAGGTCCACCTCCGGCGCGACGCCGTGGTGCACGCCCGCGGCGATGCCGCACACGTGGGTGCCGTGGCCGTCCGGGTCGAAGCCGCGCACGTCTCGCGCGGGGTTGTGCGGCGAGTTGGGGAAGAGCGAGACGTAGCGGAACTGGATGGTCTTGCTCGCGTGCTCCGGGTGGTCCGCGTCCACGCCCGTGTCCAGGATGCCCAGCATCACGCCGGCGCCCCGGATGCCCTGGGCGTGCGCCAGGGGGACACCGGACTCGTCAGGCCACTCGCGCGTGGCGAGCGAGGACATGCCGCGGTTGCGCGGCCCCGTCTGGCCGGCGGACACCGGGCCGGGGAAGGACAGGGGCACCACGTCCGGGATGAACTCGAACTCCTCCGCCAGCTCTCCCCGGGCCGCCTTCTCCGCGTCCGGGGAGTAGAAGTGCGCCATGGTGGCGCCGATGAGGGGCATGAACCGGTAGCTGCCGGCCTCCGCGCCGGTCTGCTCCGTCACGGGCCCACCCGGCAGGGGCGTGGCCTCCGCCTGCTTCGCGGCCTTCTTGCCCCGGGCGCTCTTGCGGCCGCGCGGGGCCTGGCCGCTGACCTCCGGCTTCATGCCGGGCAGCGTGGCGGACCGCAGGCCGAGCGCGGTGAGGGCATCCGGCGCCTTCTGGGCCGCGCTGAAGCGCAGCGCGGTGCTGCGGCTGAGGACGCGCTCGCCCTGCGCCGTGCCACGCACTCCGGGCCGGGCCTGCGTCTCGATGGACTCCTTGGGTACCAACAGGAAAGACTTCATGGCTGTGCTCCTTGGACCGCTCTATCCGCGCCGGGCCCCGAAGGAAGAGCACCCGCGCCAAGACCGCGCCCACCTGGGGACCCTGACAAGCCCCTTCGGATCCGGTGGCCGGGCTCGCGGGCGCGCGCCCGTGAGCCGTTGCATCCCCTGCCCTCCCTTCTCCCCATTCGCTGGGGCCATTCGCTGGGGTCCAACCGGGGGATTTGACCGCGGCCCCCTGACAAAAAATCACGGGATTTCCGTAATAGACACCCATTGTCTGGTGTCTCGGTCCTCGCTCGGCTTCCCCGAACCTCCGGAAAGACAACGGATTCCCTCCCGGGGACGAGAGCAGTGGCCAGGGGCGCACACGGGCTCTGTCCGCCAGCGGATGTGGGGAAGGGGCAGGCAGGAGGGGCGGGGGCGCAGGAA
>NZ_RAWM01000118.1 GCF_003668875.1 Corallococcus interemptor
GGGCGGGGTGGGCCATGGGTGGGGCTCAGTTCCTTTCGGCCTGGTTGCCGTCGGAACCGTCGCTGCCGTTGCGCATGAACAGCTGGGCGCCCTTCTCCAGGAGCACGCCCCCCAGCTCGCTGCGCTTCTCCCACAGCTTCTTGGGCGCGCCGCCCAGCCGCCGCAGGTCGTCCGGCTGCAGGTTCGCCGCGCGCCAGGTCAGCTGCTCCACCGCGTCGAAGAACTTCCCGGCCATCTCCCGCGACGACATCTTCGACAGCTGATCCAGGCTGAAGCCCTTGTCCGCGAGCAGGCCCGCGCTGCCCGCCGCCCACGTCTCGCTCGCCTTGTTGCTGCGCACCGCGCTGCCCGGCCGGGCGATCTTCACCGGCTCGTACACCGTGGGGCGCGTCTCCGGGATGACGTTGAGCTTGCGGCCGATCTTCTCGAACGTGTCCAGCACCTGATCCAGCTGCGCGTCCGTGTGCGTGGCCATGTAGCTGGTGCGGATCAGCGCGTGGCCCGCCTCCACCGCCGGCGGAATGACGGGGTTGGCGAACACGCCCGCCTCGTGCAGCGCGCGCCAGAAGCGGAAGCACTTCACCTGGTCGCCAATGTGCACCGGCACCACCGGCGTCACCGACACGCCCGTGTCGAAGCCCATGGCGCGGAAGCCGTTGTGCATCTTCTCCGCGATGTCCAGCAGCCGCGCGCGGCGCTGCGGCTCCGCCTCGATGATCTCCGTGGCCTTGAGCGCCGCCGCGATGGACGCGGGCGTCATGGACGCGGAGAAGATGACGGAGCGCGCCTTGTGGCGGATGTAGTTGATGACCTCGAAGGGCCCGGCCAGCACGCCGCCCAGCGACGCGAAGCTCTTGGAGAACGTGCCCATCACCAGGTCCACGTCCTTCTCCAGGCCGAAGTACTCGGAGGTGCCCCGGCCCAGCTCGCCCAGCACGCCCATGGCGTGGGCGTCATCCGTCATCACGCGGGCGTTGTACTGCTTGGACAGCTCCACGATGCGGGGCAGGTTGCAGACGTCGCCCTCCATGGAGAACACGCCGTCCGTGACGATGATCTTCCCGGCGCCCGGCTCCGCAGCGGCCAGCAGCTGCTCCAGGTGATCCATGTCGTTGTGGCGGAACTTGCGCTCCGTCGCGAAGGACAGGCGCACGCCGTCCACCAGCGACGCGTGGTTCGCGCGGTCGCTGAACACGATGTCGTGACGGCCCAGGATGGACGCCAGCGCCAGGTTCGTCTGGAACCCGGTGGAGATGACGATGGCCGCCTCGCGGTTGAGGAACTTCGCCAGCCGCGCCTCCAGCTCCTCATGGAGCGCCAGCGTGCCGTTGAGCAGGCGTGAGCCGGAGCACGTGGTGCCGAACTTCTCCGTGGCCTTGATGGCCGCTTCCTTCACGCGCGGATCCGCGGACAGGCCCAGGTAGTTGTTCGAGCCCACCATGATGACCCGCCGCCCCTCGATCTCCACCTCCGTGGCGCCGTGCGACGCCTCGATGGCCCGGAAGTACGGGTACAGGCCGGTGGCCTTGGCGATGCGGTAGTCCTTCCAGGTACGGCACTTGTCGAACACGTCGCTCATGGTGGTCTTTCTTACGCGTCGGGGGTGTGATCCGAGCCGCTTTCCATGTGCAGGGCGCGTTCCAGGTTCGGATGGGCCCGGCCGCGTGAACACCCAGGGGGTACGACGCGAGGGGGTCAATAAAGAGGGAAATCCGCACTGTCAAGGCGGGGACGGTTCCATCGCAGCCGGTGTGGGACATCCGTGTCAGGGCGCGCCTTGACAGTCATGCCGCATTGGTGGCACGCCCCGCGCCCGGACCTGCGTTCGCCAGTGGATGCTCCAGCACCCAGGGCGCACATGGGTTCACATGGGGAATGGGTCGCAAGGGGCCGTCTGTTCCGGGGGCCTGGATCATGGCCGGCTTATTGCTGTGTCGGCCGATGTCAGAGGAGCAGACGGTGTCCCAAGCACGACGGCAGCGGTGGTTCGAGGGCTTCATCCAGGCAGCGATGTCGCGCCCCTGGCAGGTGCTGCTCGCCGTCGCGCTGGTGACGGCCGCGGCGGGCTTCTTCGCCTCCCGGCTGGAGTTCCGCGGCTCCTTCGTGGAGCTCCTCCCGGAGGGTGCCCCCGAGGTTCGCGATCTGACACGCGTGTCAGAGAAGGCGGGTGGGGACGGCTACCTGGTCATCATGGCCAAGGGCACCGCCCCGGAGGCCCTCAAGGCCTACGCCACGGAGTTCCAGAAGCGCCTGGAGGCCCTGCCCACGGTCCGCTACGTGGAGCACCACTATGACGTGGCCTTCTTCCGCCGCCACGGCCTGCTGCTCCTGCCCACGGCGGAGGTCGCCTCCCTGCGTCAGGACCTGGAGGCCCGCGTCCGCTACGAGCGCGAGCGCGCGAGCCCCCTCTTCGTGGACCTGGAGACGGAGGCGGCGCCGCCCACCTTCGAGGAGATCGCGAAGAAGCACACCCCGGACACGACGGCGCTGCCGGAGACGCTGGCGAACAAGGAGGGCACCGAGGTCTACCTGATGATCAAGCCGTCGGGGACGGCGGGGGACCTGGCGTTCGCGCGCGAGTTCGTGGCGTCGGTGTTCGACACCGGCCGGAAGCTGGCGGCGGAGAAGTACCCGGGCGTGACGCTGGAGGCGACGGGCAACTTCCAGAACCGCATCGAAGAGGACGCGGTGATGCGCCGCGACCTGTCCAACGCGGGCATGCTGTCCGCGCTCATCGCGGTAGGCCTCATCCTGCTGGCCACCCGGCGCATCTCCGCGCTGGCGGTGGTGGGCGTGCCGGTGATGGTGGGCCTGGTGCTGACGTTCGCGTTCGCGCAGGGCGCCATCGGCCACCTCAACATCGTGACGGGCTTCCTCGTCGCCATCCTCATCGGCCTGGGCATCGAGTACGGCGTCCACCTGGCCATGCGCTACTGGGAGGAGCGCGAGCAGCTCGGCGTGAAGGACGCGCTGACGGCGGCGGTGCGCGGCACCTTCAGCGGGGCGCTCACGTCCGCCTTCACCAACGCGGCGGCGTTCTTCGTGCTGGTGCTGGCGCAGTTCCACGCCTTCCAGCAGTTCGGCCTGCTCGCGGGCGTGGGCGTGCTGATGGCGGTGCTGTCCGCGTACGCGCTGGGCCCGTCGCTGCTCGCCATCGCGGAGCGCATCCGCCCCTTCCGCCGTGACACGGCTGTCCCGGCCTCCGCGCAGGCCGCGGCCCCGGTGCCGGCCCCGGCCCCCGCGAAGGAGTGGCGGCGCTGGCCCACGGGCGTCATCGTCGCGGTGGCGCTGTCGGTGGTGGGCTTCGCGGCGTACTCGGTGGGCATCGCGCCCCGGCTGGGCTTCGAGACCAACCTGCGCAACCTGAAGGGTGACTCGCCCGCGTCGCGCCTGGACGACCACATCACCGAGCAGATTGGCGCGCCGCTCAACCCGGCCATCCTCGCGGTGGACACGCTGGACGAGGTGCGCACGGTGGAGGCCGTCATCGCCCAGGTGAAGGCGAAGAACGGCGCGGACTCCGTGTTCCTGCGCACTGCGTCGTTGAGCGACCTGGTGCCCTCCGACGTGGCGGGCCACGAGGCGGAGATGGGCCGCATCCGGGCGCTGCTGGACGGACTGCCGAAGTCCGCCCAGGAAGATCCGCGCGTGAAGGACCTGCGGGAGATGGTGGACGCGAAGCCCTACGGGCTGGATCAGCTGCCGGTGGAGGCGCGCCGCCGCTTCGAGGCGCTGGACGGCAAGGGGATGTTCCTCCTGCTGTTCCCGTCCGTGTCCAACTACGACACGAAGGACCTGCACCGCTGGGCGGCGCAGCTGGATGAGGTGGTGGCCGGGGCGAAGGCGAAGGGCGTGGACCTGGCGGTGCTGGACAGCAACCGCATCGCCGCGCGCATCTTCTCCCTGGTGCGCGGGGACGGGCCGTTCATCCTCTGGGCGGCGGCGGCGGTGGTGTTCCTGGTCATCCTGGCCAGCTTGCGCAGCTTCAAGCGCGCGCTGCTGGTGGCGGGCCCGCTGTTCCTGGGCATGACGTGCCTGGCGGGCGGCATGTACCTCTTCGACGTCCAGCTGAACTTCATCAACGCGGTGGTGCTGCCCAACCTCTTGGCCATCGCGGTGGACAACTCGGTGCACCTGTTCCACCGGTACGAGGAGGAGGGCCCCGGGTCGCTGGGCCGGGTGGTGCGCAGCACCGGCTTCGCGGCGGTGGTGGCCACCCTGTCCAACGCGGCGGGCTACGGAGCGCTCCTCGTGGCGAACCACCAGGGCTTGCGCAGCATCGGACAGATTGCCCTACTGGGGGTCGTGAGCACCTTTCTGGGAACGACGGTGTTCTTCCCGGCGATGCTGGCGCTGTTGGAGCGGTGGAAGGGGCGGCGGTCCGCGGTGGCGCCGGAGACGGGCGCGGTGGTGCGGAGCCTCAATCTCGGGGGGGCCGGCGAGCTGCCGGCCGAGTCGCCGGGGGAGCGCAAATCGGCGTGAGCATCTGGTCATTCAGCGAAGGCCGCGTGCGGCCCGTCGTGACGTCGTCGAACGAAGCGCTCGTGCGCCTGCGGCAGGTGGACCTCGTCCTCATGGTGGCCTGCTCGGTGGCCGCCCTGGTGTGCGTGGGCCCGGCCCGCTGGGCGCCGCACTCCGGCCGCAACGCGCTGCTCTTCCTCTTCTTCGCGCTGGGCCTGCCGCTCATGCGCATCCTGGAGGCGCGCTTCCCGCGTCAGACGCTCCTGGCCATCATCGCGGACTTCTGGCTCCTGCCGGTGTCGGCGCTGGCCCACGGGTGGCTGGGTCCCATCGTGGACTGGGTGAACCCGCTGGTGAAGGACGCCCAGCTCATCGCGGTGGATCAGAAGCTGTTCGGCTTCCAGACCGCGGTGGCACTGGCGCACGTGATTCCGCCCTGGGCCAACGACGTGCTGATGCTCTGCTACTACGGGCACTTCATGTGGCCGCTGCTCTTGGGCGTCTACCTGTACGCCCGGGGCAGGGGGTCCACGCCCGCCTTCGACGAGTACCTGCTGGGTCTGGGCCTGCTGCTCGGCTTCAACTACGCGGCCTACTCGCTGGTGCCCGCGGTGGGGCCCCGGTACTTCCTCATCGGGTCGTTCGACAGCCCGGCCACCCAGGGGTGGATCCTCACGCCGCTCTTGGAGTCCATGATGCGCACGCCGATGTACACCCGGGACTGCTTCCCGTCCGGGCACACCGGGGTGATGCTGGTGGTGCTCTTCTACGCGTTCCGGTTCGCGCGGCGCTTCTTCTGGGTGATGCTGTTCCCGGGCATGGGGCTCATCTTCGCGACCCTGGCGGGCCGGTTCCACTACGCCATCGACCTCATCTGCGCGGTTCCCCTGGTGATGGTGGTGACGGGGTTGGCGCTGGCCCTGTCCCGGTCCGCCCGGCAGCGCGCGGTGGAACAGGGCGCGCGTTCCGTGCCCGCGGACGCTATCGTCCGGCCCTGAACCGCCAGCCGGTCGCCCCGGAGTCCGGGGTGGACGTGCGCTGGCCTTTTCAGAGGCCTGACCCATGTCCCCCCGGCCCGTGCTCGCGCAGCGCGTCTCCCGCTTCGGCACCACCGTCTTCTCCGAGTTCAGCGCGCTCGCGCTGAAGCACCAGGCCGTGAACCTGGGGCAGGGCTTCCCGGACTTCGACGGGCCGGACGCCGTCAAGGAGGCCGCGTGGAAGGCCATCCAGGGCGGCGTCAACCAGTACGCCCCCGGCGTGGGCGCCAAGGACCTGCGCAACGCCATCGCGGAGCACGCGCAGCGCTTCTACGGCCACGCCGTGGATCCGGACACCATGGTCACCGTCACCAGCGGCGCGACGGAGGCCATCCTCGACGTCATCCTCGGCCTGGTGGATCCGGGCGACGAGGTGGTGGCCTTCGAGCCGTTCTACGACTCGTACGACGCCAACATCGCCTTCGTGGGCGCCACGCCGCGCTACGTGCCGCTGCGTCCGCCGGATGCCTCGCACACGACGTGGTGGTTCGACCGCGACGAGGTGCGCGCCGCCTTCGGACCGAAGACGCGGCTGCTCATCCTCAACTCGCCGCACAACCCCACGGGCAAGGTCTTCACCCGCGAGGAGCTGGAGTTCCTGGGCAACCTCTGCGCCGAGCACGACGTGAAGGTGCTGGCGGATGAAGTCTACGAGCACATCGTCTTCGCCCCCGCGAAGCACCTCCGCGCCGCCACGGTTCCGGTGCTCGCGGACCGCACGGTGACGGTGAGCAGCGCGGGCAAGTCCTTCAGCCTGACGGGGTGGAAGATCGGCTGGATCATCGCGCCGCCGCCGCTGCGGGACGCCGTGCAGCGCGCGCACCAGTTCGTCACCTTCGCCACCGCGTCGCCGTTCCAGGCGGCCATGGCCGTGGCGCTGCGGCTGCCGGACAGCTACTTCCAGGAGCTGACGGCGCTCTACACCGCCAAGCGCGAACGGCTGCTCACGGGCCTGCGCGCGGCGGGGCTCCAGGCCTTCTCACCGGAGGGCAGCTACTTCATCCTCGCGGACATCGCCGGCTACGGCTTCGCGGACGACGTGGCGTTCTGCCGGCACCTGGTGACGGAGGTGGGCGTCGCGGGCATCCCGCCCAGCGTCTTCTACGGCCCCGAGCACCGGCACCTGGGCCAGCGCTTCGCGCGCTTCGCCTTCTGCAAGACGGAAGGGGTGCTGGACGAGGCCGTGCGCCGGCTGCGCGAGAAGCTGCCCGCCCTCAAGCGCTGACGGCCGTGGGCGACGACTTCTTCGGAGAGCTGTACCTGCGCAGCACGCTGCCGTACCTCTCCGAGGCGGTGACGGCCCGGGAAGCGGAGTACCTGTCCCGGGCGTTCGCGGACGTGGAGGGGCCGGTGGCGGACCTGGGCTGCGGCCACGGCCGGCACGCGGCGCGGCTCAACACCGGAGGCGCGCTCGCCGGACGGGTAATGGGCCTGGAGCTGGACGCGCTGTCCCTGCGCCTGCGCCGCCCCGGCTTCCCCGCGGTGCGGGGTGACCTGCGGGCGCTGCCCTTCCAGGACGCGTCCCTGGGGGGCGCCTACGCCTGGTACTCAACACTCTTCGCCTTCACGGACGCGGAGCACGTCCAGGTGCTGCGCGAGGTGTCACGGGCGCTCAAGCCCGGCGGACGGCTGGTGTTCCAGACGGTCCCCTACGAGCGGCTGGCCGGAAGTCCGGGCGCGTCGTTCCGCGAGCGGTTATCGGACGGGAGTCTCCTGGAGGAGGAGAGCCGCTTCGACGCGACGCGTGGCCGGGATGTCGGGCAGCGTCAGCTCACGTTGCCGGACGGACGCGTCCTGCGAGCGGCGTACTCGCTTCGTTACTATCCTCTTGCGGAACTGAAGGGGCTGTTGGAAAGCACGGGCTTTTCGGTGGAGTGGGTGCACGGCGGCCTGGATTGCGGGCCGATGACACCCGAGTCGACCGACCTCATCGTGGGAGCCGGGCGCCTTTGACGGTACCCGGGACACGTCCAGTGGATCCGAAAGAGACATCGCGAACGCGGGTCGGCCTGCTGGGGCAACTGCCCCGCCGGGTCGACGTGTACGAGGTCGGCCCCCGCGACGGCCTGCAGAACGAGCTCCGCACGCTGCCCACCCGCGACAAGGCGCGCCTCATCAACGCCCTGGTCGCCGCGGGGGAGAAGCGCATCGAGGTGACGTCGTTCGTGTCACCCAAGTGGATCCCCCAGCTGGCGGACGCGGAAGAGCTGCTCAAGCTGGTGGGCCGCCGCCCCGGCGTCGTCTTCTCCGCGCTGGTGCCCAACCTGAAGGGCCTGGAGCGCGCGCAGGCGGCGGGCCTGGAGGAGGCCGCGGTGTTCATCTCCGCGTCGGAGGCCCACTCCAAGAAGAACATCAACAAGACCATCGCGGAGGCGCTGGCCGGCGCGAAGGAAGTCACCGCCGCCGCCCGCAAGGCCGGCATGCGCGTGCGCGGCTACCTGTCCACCGTGTGGGGCTGCCCCTACGAGGGCCACGTCCCGGTGGAGCGCGTGGTGGACATCTGCCGTCAGCTGGTGGACGCGGGCATCTACCAGCTGAGCCTGGGCGACACGATTGGCGTGGGGACGCCGCGTCAGACGGAAGAAATCCTGGCCGCGCTGCTCCAGCACATGCCGGTGGACACGCTGGCGCTGCACCTGCACGACACGCGAGGCACCGCGCTGGCCAACGCGCTCGTGGGCCTGTCCGTGGGCGTCACCACGTTCGACGCGAGCATCGGCGGACTGGGCGGCTGCCCCTACGCGCCGGGCGCGGCGGGCAACCTGGCGTCGGAGGACGCGGTGTTCATGCTGCACGGCATGGGCGTGGACACCGGCATCGACCTGGACAAGCTGGTGGAGGCCGGGGAGATCGCCCAGGAGCTCATCGGCCGGAAGCTCGCGGGCAAGTACCTCCAGGCCGCGCTCGGCGAGCGGGACAAGAAGGCCTCCCGCCGCGCGCAGACCTGAAGCCCCCCGCTCAGTGGTCCCCGAGGAGCGCCGGAAGCCGCTCCTCCAGGCCCAGGTGCTGGGCGGCGATCTGAAGCATCCGCCGCTCCTTGCGGTCGATGCGGCCGTCCACCAGGGCCATCTCCACGATGTGGCGCAGGAACACCTCCGCCTCCGGGCTGCCTCGTGGGACCAGGCGCTCGAAGAGCTGGGGCCCGGCGTTGAGGGCCATCTCCACGTTGGCCCACGACACGCTCCAGCGCTCCGCGCACAGCTTGAGCAGGCGGCGCTCGGCGTTGGAGACCTCGCCGTCCGCGGCGGCGATGGACGCCATCATGTAGAGCAGCCGCTCGCGCTCCTTCACGTCCGTCACCACCCGGTCGCCATCGCCGTTGCCGGTGTCCGTCACGGGCGGAGGCGCGACGGTGCCGCGCTCGGCCTGACGCCGCTGCTGGTAGCGCTCCGCCCGCGAGGTGGACTGCCGGGCGTGCTGGACGTTCCAGGACTCGAAGGGGAGGGCGGACGCGAGCACCCAGTCGCGCTCGCCGTTGCCCAGCACCGTGCCGCAGAACTCGCAGGTGTTGGCCGCGCTGTTCGTGGTGGGCGCGTTGCACTGCGGGCAGCGGTCCGTGGACATACCGGTGTCCGTGTTCGTCTTGGCTCCATGGCGGCGCAGCAGCGTGAAGACCCAGCGCTGCGGCACCGTGGGCAGGGAAGGCGGCTTCTCGTTCACCGGGCCCACGCCCATGCGGGCGCTCCAGCGGATTTCGACCTGCGCCTCGTCGAAGGACTCCGGGTGCACGTCCAGCGCGCGCACGTCCACCGCGCCCACCGCGCACTCCAGGAAGACGCGCCGGCGGCCCTGCTTCGCCAGCTGGCCCAGCTCCGCGTCCAGCTTCGTGATGGCGTCCGCGTTGGCGACCTTGGACAGGCGCTGCGTCTCGTTGCGGCTCTGCGCGTCGATCCACTTCCAGAAGAGCAGCGACGCGCGGTCCTCCAGCATCTCCAGGTTGAGCGCCGGGTCCACCTCGCGCGCCTGCATCAGGCCGTCCACCTGCTTGTGGTGGCGCACGTGCTCCACGCCCTGCGTGATTTCAGACAGCGTCCAGTCGTAGTTACCGGAGTTCACCACCGCGTTGCAGAACTCGCAGGTGTTGGACGCGCCGCCCTTGTAGGGCGCGCCGCAGTTGGGGCACTTGCCCTGGAACAGGTCCTCGCCAATGCGCGTCTGCGCGCCGGGCTTGCGCACGAAGGTCCACACCTCCGTGAACACCTCCGGGGCCACGCGGCTGGCGGCGGCCTGCGCCTGCGCGTCCGTCTGGTTCGCGGGCACGTCCGTGTCGCGGATGCTGGCGCGCACGCGCACGTGGATGCTGTCGTACCACTGCGTCTGGTGCAGGCCGATGAGCTGCACGTCCAGCACCTTCATGTCCGCCAACGCGTCGCGCACGCCCTGCGCCTGCATCAGCGCCAGCTGCACGTTGAAGCGCTGCCACGTCGCGTCCGACAGGAAGGGGCGCACCGGCGTCATGTCCCGCCGGAACCACGACTTCTGCAGCTCGAAGAAGAGCCAGCGCACCTTCTCCAGCGTGGGCTCCAGTTCGAAGGACGGGTCCTTGAGCTTCAGCGCGTTCACCCAGCCCTGCACGTCGCGGCCGGACACCTCCGTGCGCACCTCCGCCTCGCGCTGATCCAACGCGCGCCGGGTGGTGGCGTCCGGGTGCAGGTTGCGCTTGTAGAGCCAGTAGGCCACGCCGCCGATGATCAGCAGCGGGACGGTGACCTTCGGGTACAGGAAGAGCAGGCGGAGCAGGTCGAAGATCAACCAGAGGGGCAGGCCGTCGCCGCTGCCCCCGCCGCCGCCGCGGTCGCGTCCGGACGTGTAGTGCTCACCTCCGCCGCCGCGCGCCAGGGCCACGAGCGGCAGGGCGAGCACGAGCAGGGCGGACACGGTGAGCAGGCCGGGCAGCCACCGCCACGGGCGTTTCGTCGTTGAGCACGAAGGCATGGGCGAAATCCTATCCGTTTACGGCTTGCCAGACTGGGGAACAGGTTTCAGGCTGCGCGGCATTCACGCGGGCCGCCCACCGCGGCCCGTCACGGGGAGCGAAGATGCCGGAGTTCAAGGTCGAGGCCCGAGGCGCCATCGAGATCTGGACCATCGACGGGGAGAGCCGCCGCAACGCCATCAGCCGCGCGATGCACCAGGAGCTGGACGCGCTCGTGGCCCGCGTGTCCTCCAGCCGCGCCGTGCGCGCCGTCATCCTCACCGGCGCGGGGGACAAGGCCTTCTGCGCCGGCGCGGACCTCAAGGAGCGCACCACCATGTCGGAGGACGAGGTGCGCTCCTTCCTCAACGGCCTGCGCGTCACCCTGCGCTCCATCGAGAAGAGCGACTGCGTCTTCATCGCCGCCATCAACGGCGCGGCCTTCGGCGGCGGCACGGAGCTGGCCCTGGCGTGTGACCTGCGCGTGGCTTCCCCCGCCACGGAGATGGGCCTCACCGAAGTGAAGCTGGGCATCATCCCCGGCGGCGGCGGCACGCAGCGGCTGGCGCGGCTCATCGGCCCCGGGCGCGCCAAGGACCTCATCCTCACCGCCCGGCGCGTGAACGCGGCGGAGGCCTTCAGCATCGGCCTGGTCAACCGGCTGGCCCCGGAAGGGCACCTGCTGGAGGTCGCCTTCCAGCTGGCGGAGGCCGTGGTGGACAACGCCCCCGTGGCCGTGGCCACCGCGAAGCACGCCATCGACGAGGGCACCGGCCTGGAGCTGGACGACGCGCTGGCGCTGGAGCTCAAGAAGTACGAGGAGGTGCTCAAGACGGAGGACCGGCTGGAAGGGCTCCGCGCGTTCGCGGAGAAGCGTCCCCCTGTCTATAAAGGCCGCTGAGCCGTCCGAAAGCGACAGGGGCGGCAGGCCCGCGGTTGCCCGCGGACCGTGCTGCCCCTGCTTGTTCAACTCACATCAACAACTTCAGGCGCTGGCGGTCTTCTCACCGCCGATGTTCACGCCCTGCTTGTTGATGTAGCCCATCGCCTTGTCCTTGACGGTGGTGCGCAGCTCCGTGCCGCGGCTCGGGGCCATCAGCAGGGCCGCGACGCTGCCCACGGCGGCGCCCAGCAGGAACGCCCCCAGGCCACCCATGCCCGAGCGCGCCGGCTTGTACGTCGTCAATCCCACATAGCGCAGCGCGTCGTCCGGGTCGAAGTTGTCCCAGGACTTGCGGGCCACCTTGCCGGCCTTGTCCGCGTACTCAGGGAGCTGATCGAGCAGCTGGTGCGCCAGGAACTGCCGGTACAGCTTGCTCTTGGCCAAAGCCTTCGCCTGCCACGTCGCCTTCTTCGCTCTGAACATGGGTCCCTCCTGGGCCGGATGCCGTTTGACGGGGCGGTTCGTGGCCCGCCTGGGTGCACACCCCCCGTGCGACATGAAGGTAGGCAGGGAGGTTCCCGGCGACATCCCCCGGCGCGCCGCGCCGTGGACCCATGCGTCGTCCTTTGGACGGCACGGCTGGTGGTTCGACTGGCAAGAAGGCAGCCAGGCCAGGGGTTTCTTGGTATGGGACGACGGCCATGTCCTCAGACCCAAAACTGCTCGAGAAGATCGCCCAGGTGGAGAAGGGCGGCGCGCCCAAGTACCACGCGAAGAACGCGGAGACGGGCAAGCTCTTCGCCCGGGAGCGCATCCGGCTGCTCGTGGACGCGGACTCCTTCGTGGAGGACGGCAAGCTCGCCAACAACCTGGACGCGGAGCTGCCCTCCGACGGCGTCATCACCGGCGTCGCGCGCATCGACGGGCGCGCGGTGGCCATCATGGCCAACGACTCCACGGTGAAGGCCGGCAGCTGGGGCGCGCGAACGGTGGAGAAGATCCTCCGCATCCAGGAGACGGCGAAGGCGCTCAGGTGTCCGCTGCTCTATCTGGTGGACAGCGCGGGCGCGCGCATCACGGACCAGGTGGAGATGTTCCCCGGCCGCCGGGGCGCGGGCCGCATCTTCTACAACGAGGTCCACCTGTCGGGCTTCGTCCCGCAAATCTGTCTGCTCTTCGGCCCGTCCGCCGCCGGTGGCGCCTACATCCCCGCGTTCTGCGACCTGGTCATCATGGTGGAGGGCAACGCCTCCATGTACCTGGGCAGCCCGCGCATGGCGGAGATGGTCATCGGTGAGAAGGTCACGCTGGAGGAGATGGGCGGCGCGAGGATGCACTGCTCCGTGTCCGGCGTGGGCGACGTGCTGGTGAAGACCGAACAGGACGCCATCGCCGCCGCGAAGCAGTACCTGGCCTTCTTCCCGGAGAACTTCTCCAAGGCCCCGCCCCAGCTGCCGGTGATTGCCCCCAAGCACAGCGGCAAGCGCGTGGATGAAATCGTCCCGCCGGATCAGAACAAGCCCTTCGACATGCACGCGCTCATCGCGGAGCTCATCGACGAGGGCAGCTGGTTCGAGGTGAAGAAGCTCTTCGCGCAGGAAATCATCACCGGCCTGGCGCGCATTGGCGGCCGGCCGGTGGGCATCGTCGCGAACCAGCCCAAGTACAAGGGCGGGGTGCTCTTCGTGGACAGCGCGGACAAGGCGGCGCGGTTCATCTGGCTGTGTGACGCGTTCAACATCCCGCTGCTCTACCTGGCGGACGTGCCGGGCTTCATGATCGGCACCAAGGTGGAGCGCGCGGGCATCATCCGCGCGGGCGCGAAGATGATCTCCGCGGTGTCGGAGGCCAGCGTGCCGCGCATCTGCGTGGTGGTGCGCAAGGCGTACGGCGCCGGCCTCTACGCCATGAGCGGGCCCGGGTTCGCCCCGGAGGCCACGCTGGCGCTGCCCCAGGCGATGATCGCCGTGATGGGCCCGGAGGCGGCGGTGAACGCCGTCTACTTCAACAAGATTCAAGAGCTGCCGGAGGCCGAGCGGCCAGCCTTCGTCCAGAAGCTGCGCGACGAGTACAAGCAGGACGTGGACATCTTCAAGCTGGCCAGCGAGCTCATCATCGACGCCGTGGTCCCCGGCGACTCCCTGCGCGGGGAATTGATGCAGCGTTATTCACTTTATGCGGACCGGTTCCAGCCCCGTGCGGAGAAGAAGCACGGCGTCCACCCCGTCTGAAGTTCCCCCACCCGCATTCACGCTCTAGATTCCGCACCCGACCATGGACTTCGAACTTCCTGAAAGCCACCGCGCCCTGCAGGCCTCCCTCCGTGAATTCTGCGAACGCCGCGTGAAGCCGTACGCGCGCGAGTGGGACAAGGACGAGAAGTTCCCCATGGAGGTGGTGAAGGAGCTGGGGCAGCTGGGCGTGCTGGGCATGCTCGTCTCCGAGGAGTACGGCGGAGCGGCCATGGACTCGCTCGCCGTGGCGGTGGCCGTGGAGGAGATCGCCCGCTACGACGGGTCGCTCGCCCTCACGGTGGCCAGCCACAACGGCCTGGGCACCAGCCACGTGCGCGTGTTCGGCAACAAGGCGCAGCACCAGCGCTACCTGCCCAAGCTCGCCTCCGGTGAGTGGCTGGGCGCGTGGGGCCTCACCGAGCCGGGATCCGGTTCGGACGCGTCCGGCATGCGCACCACCGCCGTGAGGAAGGGCAACAAGTGGGTGCTCAACGGCGCGAAGATGTTCATCACCCAGGGCACCGTGGGTGACGTCTTCGTGGTCCTGGCGCTCACGTCGCCGGAGAAGCGCCAGAAGGGCATCACCGCCTTCGTGCTGGAGAAGGGCATCCCCGGCTTCAGCCAGCGCTCCATCCACGGGAAGCTGGGCATGCGCTCGTCGGACACGGCCGAGCTCATCCTGGAGAACGTGGAGGTCGGTGACGACGCCATCGTGGGCGAGGTCGACCGGGGCTTCATCGACACGCTGAAGATTCTGGACAAGGGCCGCATCACCATCGGCGCGCTGTCGGTGGGCCTCTTGCGCGGCGCGCTGGAGGAGTCCATCGCGTACTCCAAGGACCGCACCGCGTTCGGCCAGCCCATTGGCGAGTTCCAGGGCCTGCGCTGGATGATGGCGGACATGAAGACGGAGCTGGAGGCGGCGCGCCTGCTGGTGCACCGCGCGGCGCGGCTCGCGGACGCGGGGCAGCCGTACTCGCAGGAGGCCTCCATGGCGAAGCTGTTCGCGTCCGAGGCGGCCATGCGCGGGTGCAACAAGGCCGTGCAGATCCACGGCGGCTACGGCTACACGCGCGAGTTCCCCGTGGAGCGCTACCTGCGCGACGCCAAGCTCTGTGAGATTGGCGAGGGCACCAGCGAGATCCAGCGGACCATCATCGCCCGCGAGACCTTCAAAGGCGCCTGATGGATACCGCCCGCCTGCGTGAGCTGGGGCTCCAGGTCCGTGAGGAGCCGTCCGGCGTCGAAGTGGTGCTGGATCTAGAGGCCGCGTCCCTGGTGAATCCCATCACCCGGGACTTCATCACCGACATCACCTTCCAGGTGATGGGGGACCGGCTCATCCCCATCGCGCCGCCCGCGGTGGTGGGCATGACGCCCATCCTCCTGTCCGCCATCGACGCGGCGGAGGAGATGCAGGCGCTGTTGCTCGACACCTTCAGCGACCACGTCTTCCACCTGCAGCGCCGCTCGGAGGAGCTGCAGCTGCTGGGGCTTCCGGCGGACGTGGATCCGCGGTCCCTGGAGCTGTCCACGGACGTGCGGGAGGGGCAGCTCGCGGTGAATCTGGTGGCGGACCGGCAGGGCAACTTCCGCATCGCGCAGGCCATCCGGGGTGGAGAGGAGCTGGCCACCGCCGCCGGGCACGTCATCGAGCTGTCGGAGTTCCGCGAGAAGGCCGCGCTGACGGGCTACCTGTCCGCGCTGCTCGGCGAGCCCGTGCCGCGCGCGCCGCAGATGGCGCCCGGCGCGGAGCCGGTGCGCTTCGTGGAGATCGTGGAGAAGTTCGGCCAGGAGGCGCTGGTGCCTCCGCGCAGCAGCCTGGAACTGCTGGCGCAGCTGCAGGTGGAGGGCAAGGCCTACCGCTTCGCCGCCGCGCGCATCGCCGGACGCACCTTCCGGGGTCTGCTCGCGGGCCCCCAGGGCAAGGTGTGGGCGGGCCGCTTCGAACTGGATGAGTTCCCGGGCGTGGTTCAGCTGGTGGCGGACCTGTTGAAGGTCGCGCCGGAGGCCGTGCGGCTCGTGGGCCCGGACGCCCCGCAGGAGTGAACCGCGTGGAGAAGATGACCCTGGCCGAGCGGGTGCAGGCCCTGGAGACGCGCCTGGGCGTGCAGTTCTCCAAGCGCGACCTGGCCCTGGAGGCGCTGACGCACAAGACGTACGTCAACGAGAACCGCGACCAGAACCTCAAGGACAACCAGCGCCTGGAGTTCCTGGGCGACGCCGTGGTGGACCTGGCCGTGAGCCACCGGCTGATGGACCGCTGCCCCGGCGTCCCCGAGGGCGAGCTCACCAAGATGCGCGCCCGCATCGTCCACGAGGAGGGCCTGGCCCGCGTGGCCCGGAGCCTGCGCCTGGGCGAGCTGCTGCTCCTGGGCCGGGGCGAGTCCCAGTCCGGAGGCCGCGACAAGAACTCGCTGCTGGCGGACGCGATGGAGGCGGTGCTGGGCGCCGTCTACCTGAGCGGCGGCCTGGAGCCGGCGCTGGCGCTGGTGGACCGCGTCTTCGGGGAGCTGGTGGAGGAGGTGGCCTCCGGCGCGGGCCGCCTGGACTACAAGACGCTCCTCCAGGAGCTGGCCCACGAAAAGCTCAAGCTGTCCCCGCGCTACCGGGTGGTGGCGGAGACAGGCCCGGAGCACTCCAAGGTCTTCGAGGTGGAGGTGTGCATCGGGGAGTCCGTGTACGCCCGCGCCACCGGCCGGAACAAGAAGGAGGCCGAGCAGGCAGCCGCTCGCTCCACGCTGGAGCGCCTGAAGGCCGAGCCGGCTTCCGTGGCATCCCCGGCTGTCGTGGCCCCCGTCCCGGGAGGTCCTTCCCCGGACGACCCTCCGGCGTGAAAGCCCTTGGACGGGAAGGGGGGTGGGGGGTAGGGTCCGCGCCTTCCTGCCTTGGAGGCTGTCCCGTATGCACCGTCTTCTCGGTATCACCGTGGCGCTCGCCGCCGCCGTGGCGCTGGCCGCCGAGCCCGCCGCGGGCCCGTGGACGAAGAAGGTCCAGGCCGGCAAGGACGTCTGGGCGACCCTGAAGACGAACCAGGGCACCATCGTGCTCAAGCTCTTCTCCAAGGACGCGCCCAAGACGGTGGAGAACTTCGTGGGCCTGGCCACCGGCGAGAAGGCCTGGACGGACCCGGCGACGGGCAAAGAGGTGAAGGGCAAGCCGCTCTACAACGGCACCGTCTTCCACCGTGTCATCCCCAACTTCATGATCCAGGGCGGCGACCCCACCGGCACCGGCATGGGCGACCCGGGCTACCGCTTCGAGGACGAGTTCCAGAGCGGCCGCGGCTTCGACAAGCCGGGCATCCTGGCCATGGCCAACGCGGGCCCCAACTCCAACGGCAGCCAGTTCTTCATCACCACCTCCACGCCCACGCACCTCACCGGCCGCCACACCATCTTCGGCGAGGTCGTCACCGGCTACGACGTGGTGGAGAAGATTGGGATGGTGCCGCGCAGCGCGCAGAACCGCCCGCAGACGCCCGTCATCCTGGAGAAGGTGACCCTGAGCGACAAGGCGCCCAAGGCGCCGGCCTCCAAGAAGGGCACCCCGCAATGAGCTTCATGGAACAGGCCCGTGCGGGCGTGGAGCTGTACGGCACCTTCAACACCACGGAGGGGCGCATCGTCGTGCGCCTGTTCTCCAAGGAGTCTCCCAGGACGGTGGAGAACTTCGTGGGGCTGGCCACGGGCGAGAAGACGTGGACGGACCCCATCACGTTCCAGCCCCAGCACGGCCGCCCGCTCTACGACGGGACGCTCTTCTTCCGCTGCATCAAGGACTTCATGATCCAGGGCGGGGACCCGACCAGCCGGGGCAACAACGGCCCGGGCTTCCGTTTCGAGGATGAGTTCCAGGGTGGCCGGCGTTTCGACAAGAAGGGCGTGCTGGCCATGGGCAACACCGGGCCCAACACCAACGGCAGTCAGTTCTTCATCACCGCGGCGCCGCAGCCCCATCTGGACAACCGGTACACCATCTTCGGCGAGGTGGTGGAGGGGCAGGACGTGGTGGACCGCATCGCCAATGAGCTTCCCAAGGATTCAAGCGACCGTCCCCGCAGGGACGTGCGCATCCAGACGTTGACCATCTCCACGGCGCGGCCGTCGTAAAGAAGCACCGTCCGCCGCCGTACCCTGGCAGTTCCCCCGGGGCCTTCCCGTCGTCGCAAGCCGGAAGGCCCACTGATCATCTCCGGAAGTATGGCCTCTCAGTCCCAGAAGAAGACCCCTCGCGCTGGCTTCGCCGCGCTCATCGGCCGGCCCAACGTGGGCAAGAGCACGCTGCTCAACGCGCTGACGGGCGAGAAGATCGCCATCGTCTCGCCCAAGCCGCAGACCACCCGCAACCGCATCCTGGGCGTGGTGACGCGCCCGGAAGGGCAGGTGGCGTTCATCGACACCCCCGGCATCCACCAGGCCAAGGGAGAGCTCAACCGCTACATGGTGGAGGCCGCCATCTCCGCGGCCGAGGAGGTGGACCTGGTCCTCTTCCTCATCGAGCCGCCCCAGGGCGAGACGCTGGACGTGACGCCGGGCAACCGCGCCATCCTCGAGCGGCTGCAGAAGGTGGGCAAGCCCACCTTCCTGGTCATCAACAAGATCGACTCCATCCCCAAGGCGAAGCTGCTGCCGCTCATTGCCCTGTACGGCCAGGAGTTCCCCTTCGCGGAGGTGGTGCCCATCTCCGCGCGGGAGAAGGACGGCGTGGAGCACCTGTTCCAGGTCGTGCTGGGCCACCTGCCGGAAGGGGAGCCCATCTTCGCGGAGGACATGCTCACGGATCAGCAGGAGCGCGTCCTGGTCGCGGAGTACATCCGCGAGCAGGTGCTGCGTCACTGCCGCCAGGAGATTCCGTACTCCACCGCGGTGCTGGTGGACGTGTTCGATGAATCCGAGCGCGAGCCGCGCCCCGGCACGCCGCCGGGCCAGCTGGGCGGCCTCATCCGCATCGCGGCGTCCATCTACGTGGAGCGCGACAGCCAGAAGGCCATCCTGATTGGCAAGCAGGGGCAGATGCTGAAGCTCATTGGCACGGACGCGCGCAAGTCGGTGCAGCGCCTGCTGGGCGCGCACGTGTACCTGGACCTGCGCGTGCGCGTGGAGGCCCGCTGGAGCGAGCGCGCCGCGGGCCTGAGGAAGCTGGGTTACGAGTGATGTCGCCGCTGAAGTCCGTACCGCTGATGTCGTTGCCTTCGAAGTCGTCGTCGCTGTCGAAAGAGATGCCATGAAGCCGCTGGTCGCCATTGTCGGTCGCCCCAATGTGGGCAAGAGCACGCTGTTCAACCGCCTGGTGGGCCGCCGCATCGCGCTCGTGCAGGACGAGCCGGGCGTCACCCGCGACCGGCACTACTCCGACGCGGAGTGGGAGGGCCGCGCCTTCACCCTCATCGACACGGGCGGCTTCGTCCCCGGTGAGAAGGACACGCTGCTCAAGCAGGTGCGCGAGCAGGCGCAGTTCGCCGTGGAGGAGTGCGACGTCATCATCTTCGTGGTGGACGCCCGCGCGGGCATGACGACGGCCGACGAGGCCGTGGCCAACTACCTGCGCAAGGCGGGCAAGCCCGTCGTCGTCGCGGCCAACAAGCTGGACAACGAGTCCGGGCAGATGCAGTCGCTGGCCGGCGAGTTCTTCCGCCTGGGCCTGGGCGACGTGAACGCCATGTCCGCCGAGCACAACCTGGGCATGGGCAGCCTGATGGACTCCGTCGTGTCCAAGCTCCCGGCGAAGCAGGAGGGCGAGGACTCGGAGGCGCCGCCGGACGACGGGAAGATCCGCGTGGCCATCATCGGCCGGCCCAACGTGGGCAAGAGCACCCTGGTCAACGCCATCCTCAAGGAGAAGCGCGTCGTCACCAGCGAGGTCGCCGGCACCACGCGTGACCCCATCGACTCGGAAGTCACGTACAAGGGCAACCAGCTCATCCTGACGGACACCGCGGGCATCCGGCGCAAGAAGACCATCGCGCACCAGGTGGAGCAGTACTCCGTCATCGCGGCGCTGAAGGTCCTGGAGCGCAGCGACGTGGCGGTGCTCCTGATGGATGCCACGGAGCCGGCGGTGGATCAGGACGCGAAGCTCGCGGGCCTGTCCATGGACCGGGGCCGCGCGCTGGTCATCGTCGTCAACAAGTGGGACCTCATCGCGGAGGACAAGCGCCGCCAGGAGGCCTTCCGCGAGGACCTCAAGATCGCCCTCAAGTTCGTGGGCTACGCGCCGGTCATCTTCACGTCCGCCCTGCACGGCTCCAAGGTGGAGAAGGTCGTGGACGTGGCGGTGGAGCTGGCCAAGCAGTTCCGCTTCCGGGCGCCCACCCCGCAGCTCAACAAGCTGCTGGACTACATGGTGGACAACAACCCGGCGCCCATCGTGAAGAGCAAGCCGCTGCGCCTGTACTACATCGCCCAGGTGGCGGCGGCCCCGCCGACCTTCACCCTCACCTGCAACGAACCGCAGGGGGTGCCGGACATGTACAAGCGGTACATCACCAACCAGATCCGCAAGACGTTCGACCTGCGGGTCCCCATCCGTCTGCTCTTCCGCGAGCGGCCAGGCAAGGCCAAGCGCGAGGCGCGCAAGAACCCGCACCTGGCGGGCAAGGGTGGAAAAGGCGGGAAGCGGGCAGGGCGCGACTGACCGCGCTCGTGCGTTGACACTCCCAGCGGGCGCTCTTTACAGTGCGCCGCTTTCCCAGAGCGAAGAGCACCGTCGAGCCGGAGAGAGGTCCCTTCATCGTGGCCCAGCAGAAGACCGAGAAGATTCGCCAGCAGGAACTTCGTCAGCCGGACGCCTTCCAGAAGGCGGGCGCGGACGCGCGGGACTGGCTGATGCAGCGCCAGAAGTTCCTCGCCATCGGCGCGGGCGTGCTGGTGCTGGGCGCGGTGGGCGTGGCCATCGCCAGCGAGGTGTCCAAGCGCGGCGAGGAGCAGGCCTCCATGGCCCTGGGCCAGGCGCTCACCGTCCTGGACCGCCCCGTGACGGGCGTGGACCCGGTGGACCCGTCCGCCACGGAGCCCCCGTTCGCCACGGTGCAGGCCCGTGACGAGGAGGTCGTGAAGCAGCTGGCCGCCTTCCGCAAGGAGCACGGCGGCACGCGCTCGGCGACCACGGCGGCCCTGCCGCAGGCCAAGGCCGAGTTCCGGCTGGGCAAGAACGACGACGCCCTGGCGTCCCTGGACACCTTCCTCAAGGGCGCCCCGGAGAACGACGCCCTGCGCGCCAGCGCCCTGGAAGGCCAGGGCTACGCCTACGAGGCCAAGGGCGACTACGCCAACGCCATCAGCTCCTTCGAGGCGATGGAGAAGGCGGACACCGGCGAGTACCTGGTCGGCATGGGCGCGTACCACAAGGCGCGCATGCTCATCCTCCAGGGCAAGAAGGACGAGGCCGCGCAGGTCCTCTCCAAGATTCCGACGGACCACCCGAACAGCGCCGCGGCCCGTCAGGCCACCGAGCGCATGGCGGTGCTGGCCGCGGAGGGCGTGAAGGTGCCCACGCCGGCGCCGCCCGCCGCGACCGCCACGGACGCGGGGCAGCCGTAAGCTCGCTCATGACCATGCGGCTCGCTCGGTGGAAGCGGTGGGTGGGAATGGTGGCCGGGGTGGGGCTCCTGGCCGGGTGTGCCTCGGCGCCGCTGTACGGCAATCCGGAGCTGCCCGCGGCGCCCCGTCAGCCGCCGGTGGATTTCTTCCAGGTGGACTGGTGGACGGGGCTCATCGACAAGGTCCCGCTGCTGGAGTACTCGCCGCGCGAGCCCGCCTCCCCGGTGTACGACCCGGAGAGCCGCAACGTCATCGTGCAGACGCGTGACGGCTACGTGCGCGCGGTCGGTCCGGACGCGAAGGTGGCGTGGACCTTCCGCACGGGGGCCCGGGCGCTCGCGGGCGGCCTGGCCAGCGAGGGCGTCATCTACCTGCCGGGCGGCGACGGCGTGCTGTACGCGCTCGACGGCCGCACCGGCGCGGTGAAGTGGAAGTACGCCACCAGCGAGTCCCTGGCCACGGTGCCGGTGCTCGCGGACGGCCTGGTGCTGGTGACCACGGACACCGACACGGTGTTCGCGGTGAAGGCGACGGACGGCACGTGGGTGTGGCAGTACCGGCGCGATCCGCCGTCGGGCTTCACGGTCCGGGGCGCCTCCGCGCCCAGGGTGGACCAGGGCACCGCGTACGTCGGCTTCTCCGACGGCTTCCTCGTCGCCCTCAAGGTCGATGACGGCGGGGTCATCTGGGAGAAGTCCCTGTCCGGCTCGGGCACGGAGTTCCTGGACGTGGACACCACGCCGGCGCTCGACTCGGCGGGGCGGCTCTACGTCGCTTCGTACAAGAACGGCCTGTACGCCCTGGAGGCGGACACCGGCGCGGTCATCTGGAACGCCAGCGTGGGCGGCCTGACGTCGCTGCTCGCGCGGGGCGAGGTGGTGTTCGCCGCCGGCGACGGCCGCGTGGACGCCTACCTGGGGGAGACGGGGAAGCTCATCTGGTCGCTCCCCCTCAAGGATAGGACGGCGCTCGCTCCGGTGTTGGCCCGGGGAATGCTCCTGGTGCCCAACGAGCGCGCGCTGCTGTTCGTCGACCCGACGACGGGTAGGTCGCGCATGGCGTGGAACCCGGGCGTGGGCATCTCCGCGCCGCCGTTCGTGGTGGGCTCGCGCGTGTACGTGCTGTCCAACAACGCGTACCTGTACGCGCTGGACATGAACGACGTGAAGAAGGGGCCGCGCGGGTGACGCGCGCCGTGCCCCGGACGGTGCGGGTGGTGGCCGCGCTGATTCCCCGGCCCGGTCCGGAAGACGGCGGGCCGCGGTACCTGGTCCAGCAGCGCCTCCCCGGTGGCAGCCGCGCGCTGCTCTGGGAGTTCCCCGGCGGCAAGGTGGAGGCGGGCGAAACGGACGAGGCCGCCCTCGCGCGCGAGTGCCGCGAGGAGCTGGACGTGGAGCTGTCCGTGGGCCGCCGCCTGTGGGAGGGCCGCCACACGTACCCGGACCTCACGGTGGAGCTGGTGCTGTTCGCGGCCACCATTGAATCCGGCGAGCCGAAGCCGCTGGGCGCGCACCAGCTGGCGTTCCACACGCCCACGGAGATGCAGGCGCTGCCGTTCTGCGAGGCGGACGTGCCGCTCCTGGACGACCTCTTGGCGGGAAGGCTGGGTGCGCTCGATTGATGCTGCGGCACACCTTCCAGCTCATCCCCGGCGTGGGGCCGTGGCGGGAGAAGGACCTGTGGTCCAAGGGCATCCGGACCTGGGATGACTTCCCGGACGGCGGCATCGTCATCAGCCGCAAGGCGGACACGGCGGCCCGCGAGCGCATCGCGGAGGCCCGTGCGGCGCTGGAGCGCAAGGACCTGAAGGACCTGGCCCGGATGGTGCCGCCGCGCGAGCACTGGCGCCTGTTCCCGGAGTTCCAGGACGACGCCGTCTACTTCGACATCGAGACGGACGGCAGCAAGACGCAGGTGCCCACGGTGGTGAGCCTCTTCGACGCCGAGGGGCTGCACGTCTACATCCAGGGCCGCAACATGGACGCGCTGCCGGAGGGCCTGGCGAAGCGGCGGCTGTGGGTGACGTTCAACGGCTCGTGCTTCGACGTGCCGGTGCTGAAGGAGTACTTCGGCGCGAAGAACTTCCCGGTGCCGGAGGCGCACATCGACTTGCGCTTCGTCACGCGGCGGCTGGGGATGGGCGGCGGGCTGAAGGAGATTGAAGACAAGCTGGGCGTGGGCCGGCCGCCGCACCTGAAGGGTGTGAATGGCTACGACGCGGTGCTGCTGTGGCGTGCGTACCTGCGGCGCGGCGACGTGGAGGCCCTGCGCTACCTGGTGGAGTACAACCTCTACGACTCGTTCCAGCTCCGGTCGCTGATGGACCTGGCCTACAACAAGGGCGCGGACGACCTGAACCTGGACGTCCCCCGGTTGAAGGTCTTCGAGCGCGGCGACCTGCTGTACGACGTGAGCCGGCTGCTGCTGGAGCTGGGCCCCACCGAGCGGGATGTGGACACGCTCGCGCGCGTGCGGGCCATGGAGCAGGATTCCTGAGCGGCCAGGTCGTGCCTTGGATTGGCCGGCCGCGGCCCGGCACGCCGTGGGGCATTCCCAGCCGCCGCGTGGCGCTCACGCGAATCACCACGCTGCCGGTGATGGACGCGGAGTGGGCGGGGGATGGCTTCGTGCTGCCTCCCTCGGACGATGCGTTGGGGTTGGCCGTGGGGGCGCGGCGCCTGGCCGTGCTCGGGGCTCGCGAGTCCTGGCCGCCAGGGCATGCGCTGGAGTTGCCCCGGACGGCGCGGCTGGTGGCGCTGCATCCGTCACTCCGGTGCGCGGCGGTGCTGGGCCCGGGGCGCATCGAGCTGGTGGGCCAGGCATTGGATGGGAGTCAGGTGGCGACGCCGGCGCGAGCGTGGACGCGGGACACGCAGACCCTCGGGTTCGACATCACCGGCGAGGGCCTGTGGACGAGCAGCGTCGAGGACGGCCGGTCCTGCGTGCGCGTCCTGGATACCCGAACGTTATCAGACGTCGCGGAGGCCGGGCTGGAGCTCGCCGCGCCCGTCGTGGGCGAGGACGACCTGGACGGGCTGCATGAATGGGTGCCGCATCCGCGCCTGCCGGTGATGGGCGTGGCGGTGAGCCAGGGCCAGGAGGGCACGTGGCTCACGTTCGTGGAGCGCGGCGCGGCGGGACTGGTGCGTGGCGCGGCGGTGGCGTCGGAGGAGGCGCCGTTCTATCCGGCGGGGTTCCTGCCGGACGGCTCGGGCTTCATTGGCGTGGGCGGCACGTGGGTGCGGCGCTGGACGTACCCGGAGGCCACGCTGGCGGCGGAGTTCCTGCTGCCGGAACAGGGCACGCTCGCCACGGGGTACAGCGGGCTGGTGACGGAGCGGGCGGTGCTGGTCGCGGTGGAGGACCTGTTGGAGGCGGGGGAGTGGTACCTGCTTCAACTGGACCCTGACTCCTTGCGTCCGGTGTGCGCGTGGGAGCTGCCATTGTCCACGGAGGCCGTGACGTCGGTGCACCTCCTGCCCGGCGGCTTCATCCTGTCGCCCGAGGACGGCCAGCTCTGGCGCCTGCCGGACGAGGTGCTGTCCGCGCGGTGAACACCGGCCGCGTGGATTGTTCACGGCCGCGTGGAATGGTCCGGAGGCCTGTCTGTAAGGTCCGGGCACATGAGCGATCCGAACTTCGTGAATCAGGGGCCTGGAGCCATTCCGCCGCCACCGCAGGCCGAGCCACCCAAGGCTCCGTCGCGCGGCAAGGTCCTGGGCGTCCTGGTCGCGCTGATGGTCGTGGGCGTGGTGGGTTCGTACTTCGGCTTGAGGCGCCAGGTGGAGCCGCCGCCGGTGGTGACGGCGCCGCCCGTGGTGGACGCGGGCACGGAGGCGCCGCCGGAGGTGTCGCTGCCGGAGAGTGACGGCCGCATCCGCGAGCTGGTGGGCAAGCTGTCGGTGGACCCGGAGCTGGCGAAGTGGCTGCAGGAGCGCGACCTGGCGCGCCGGTTCACTGCGTCCGTGAGCAACATCGCCGACGGCGAGAGTCCTCGGGCGTCGCTTTTGTTCATGGCGCCGGTGGGGGCGTTCCAGGTGGGCGCGGCCGGGGCGAACGGGCGCTCGCAGATCGCGCCGGTGAGCTACGCGCGCTACGACGTGGTGGCCCGGGTGCTGGGGTCGCTGGACGCGTCCGGCGCGGCGATGGTGTACCGGGAGCTCAAGCCGCTGATTGACCAGGCGTACCGGGAGATTGCTCCGCCGGACCAGGGCTTCGAGACGGCGTTCGGCCGGGCCATCCAGCACCTGCTGGCGGTGCCGGTGCCGCAGGGGCCGGTGGAGGTGGAGCCCCAGGGCGCGCTGTATGTCTATGCGTCGCCGGAGCTGGAGCGGCTGAGCAGGGCCCAGAAGCATCTGCTGCGGATGGGCCCGGGGAACATGCGGGTCATCCAGGCGAAGCTGCGGGAGCTGCGCACGGCGCTGAACCTGCCGACGCCGGCGCCGTCGACGCCCGAGCCGTTGCCGGATCAGGCGCCGGGGCAGTCCGAAACCCAGGAATGACGGCTACTTGCGCTTCTTGCCGCCCTTGGCGGGCGGCGGAGGCGGCTTGGGCTTTTCCTTGTCGCCGATGATCTGGAACGCGGCCCGGAGGTCATCCACGTCGCGGCCGCGCGAGTCCTGGAACGAGGAGCCGGTCTGGGCGTCCACGACCAGGGTGTACGAGAAGCCGGTCTTGAGCGGCTGCGGCAGGTGGATGCGGTACACGAGGCCGTCGTCGGCCTCGGACACGGAGTCGCCGGAGACCATGGCCCGGTCGGCTTCGTCCATCAGCCGGACGCGGTAGTTCTTGAGGCCCAGGGTGCTGCGCAGCTCCAGGTCGGAGGTGGGCTCGACCAGGGGCTTTTCCTCGAGGGCCAGGGGGATGAGCGCGGAGCCGCCATCCGGGGACAGGTACGAGAGCGTGAAGACGACGGCCTCGGGGCCGGAGTCGGGCACGGCCGCGGCGCCGGTGACGCCGCCGTCCACGGGGGCCTGGGCCGTCTTGTCGGGGCAGCCCGTGAGCAGGGCCGCGGTGAGGCCGCACAGCGCGGCGAGTCCGGTTCGTCGGAAGAAGCGCATGGCGCGGCAAGGTACGGTGCGGACCCGGACTCGGGAAGCACGAGATGCCGGGGACCGGGGTCCGGCGGTAGGTGGCGGACGGTATTGGGGGCCTGGGACGGGCCCGGGGAAGCGCCTGGAATCCCTGGGGAACCCCCAGTCGAAAGGTCTGATAAGAAGCGTTATGTAAACCAAGCCTCTGGGGTGTCCTGGGTTCTTTCTCCTGGGCTGTTTCGCGGTCGTTTCTCCGGGTCCCCCTGCTTCTCTGGTGAAATCGGCGCGATGGAAACGGTCCTGTTCGCCTGCGTCCACAACGCGGGCCGCTCACAGATGGCGGCGGCATTCTTCAACGCGCTCGCGGATCCCACCCGCGCACGTGCCCTCTCCGCCGGGACGCAACCCGGTGCGCGGGTCCACCCGGAGGTCCAGGCCGTCATGGCCGAGGCCGGCATCGACCTGTCCGGCACCCTGCCTCGGCTCCTCACGGACGAACTGGCCCGGAACGCCGGATGGCTCATCACCCTGGGCTGTGGCGACGCATGCCCGGTCGTCCCGGGTCTGAAGCGTGACGACTGGCCCCTGGACGACCCCAAGGGCCAGCCCATGCCCCGGGTCCGGGAGATCCGCGACGACATCCGCGCCCGTGTGGTCGCCCTTCTGAAACGTCAGGATTGGCTCCTGGCTCCTTCGCGATGAGCTCGGGCTCGTTGGGCGAAGTCGCCTGGGTCTTCCTCCGGCTGGGGCTGACGGCCTTCGGGGGCCCTGCCGCGCACATCGCCATGATGGAAGACGAGCTCGTGCGGCGGCGCCGGTGGCTCCCCCGTGAGGAGTTCCTCGACCTGCTGGGCGCCACGAACCTCATCCCGGGCCCCAACTCCACCGAGCTGGCCATCCACCTGGGCCACCGGCGCGCCGGCTGGCCCGGGCTCGTGGTGGCCGGCGCGTGCTTCATCGTTCCGGCGATGCTCCTGACGCTCGCGGCGGCCTGGGCCTACGTGCGTTTTGGCACCCTGCCGCAAGCTGGCGCCCTCCTGTACGGCGTCAAACCCGTGATCCTGGCCGTGGTTCTCCAGGCCCTCTGGGGCCTCGGCAAGACGGCCCTGACGACCCGGCCCCGGATCGCCGTGGCGGTCGGTTCGGCCCTGGCGAGCGCCCTTGGGGTCAACGAACTGCTCATCCTGGCCGTGGCCGGAGGCGCCCTGGCGGCCTGGAGCCACGTCCGGTCGTCCCCCGAGTCCAGGCCGGCGCTCGTCCTGACGCCATTCGCCCTCAACGGCGTCACGGCCCTGGCGGCCACGGCCCCCGTTCCGGCCAGTCTGGGCGGCCTGTTCCTGTTCTTCCTCAAGGTCGGCAGCGTGCTGTTCGGCAGCGGCTACGTCCTCCTGGCCTTCCTCCGGGCGGACCTCGTCGAGCGCTGGGGCTGGCTCACGGAGGCCCAGCTTCTGGACGCGGTGGCCGTGGGCCAGCTCACGCCGGGCCCCGTCTTCACCACGGCGACGTTCATCGGCTACCTGGTGGGCGGTACGCCCGGCGCCGGGCTCGCGACGCTGGGCATCTTCCTGCCGGCCTTCGTCTTCGTGGCGCTCAGCGGCCCCCTGATCCCCCGGATTCGCCGATCCCGGACCGCGGGCGCGGTGCTCGACGGCGTCAACGCGGCCTCACTGGCCCTCATGGCCGTGGTGACCTGGCAGCTGGGCCGCGCGGCCCTGGTGGACGGCTGGACCGTGGCCCTGGCCGTGCTTGGAGCCGCGTTGTTGCTCCGCTGGCGGGTCAACTCCGCGTGGCTGGTGCTGGGCGGCGCCGCCGTGGGGCTGATTCGGGCCTGGTGACAGGCCTGACTGCGGTCTGTCGCCGATAGCCGCTCAGCTCGTCGAGAGACCGAACTCCCCTCCCCAAATTGCCCATGTCGCCGACACGTCGCCGACACGTCGCCGGCGCACCCGCCGCGCCGGGAGGAGAGGCGCTCCCCTGTTGTCCCGCCCCGTGCCGGGCCGCGGGCGAAGGCGGCACGTCGCTTGCTCAAGCTTGAGTGCGCCTCAATCGAGGGGCCCTCACCTGCGAGAACAATATGGGCAGCAACTCCAACTTCCCCAACGCCAAGAAGCTCGTGCAGCAGCAAATCCAGACCGCCCTGGAGAACGCCGGGCTGAAGAAGGTCGACGTCGACCTGGACAACAGCTCGTTCCAACTGCTGACGATTGACTACGCCACCCTGCAGTCCAAGGGGAGCAGGCCTGACGTGCTGCAGTCCTCCACGTACGAGAACTCGCTGAACACCACGACCAGCGAACAGTTCACGGTGGACAAGACCACCACCGACACCATCGGCTGGACCGTCACTGCCGGGCTCGAGCTGGACGAGGAGTTCAACGTCGGCCTTCCGTTCTTCGGAGGCAGCAAGACGACGGTGAAGCTCAACTTCGGCGTGAGCACCACCCAGACGAGCAGCATCGCCCACAAGTGGAATTACTCGACCACCGTCCCGGTGGAGGGGCACTCCACGGTCATCGTCACCTTCGAGGTGGACGAGGATCAGGTGGACACCACCTTCACCGCGACGTTCCTCGCCAGCGCGGACCTGAAGGTCACCTACAAGGACCAGAAGGGGCATGACCAGAAGTTCAAGGGCACCATCGCCCAGCTGATCGAAGGGACGCAGGTCAGCGGGGTCACCCTGCCGCAGAGCACCTTCCAGGTGCAGGCCAAGGGTAGCTTCTCCGGTACCGAGGCCCAGGCCTTCCACGTGTCCGCCAAGAACCCCGCCGGCGCGGTCCGGCAGCTCGCCAGCGGCCCGTCGAGCGGGGTCTCGAAGGTGCTGGTCGCCGCGTAGCAGCGCATGGGGCCCGCGCGCTCGGCAATGTCGAGGCCAAGCGGCGTCGGGCGCAGCGTCGCCCCGCGTAGAAAAGCGGCACCCCAAGCGCGCGCTCGAGGGCGTCGATCCGGCGCGAGATGGACGAGTGGCGCAGGGAGAGTTCGCGCGCCGCGCCCACGACGCTCCCCGTGAGCGCCAAGCCCCTGCGTTGACGACTCGCGTGGACGCGCACAGCATGTGTGTTCATGCACATCGCCTGGGACGACCTGCAGACAGTGGAGGCGCTGGCGCTATCCCTTGAGGGCGTGGCAATGACGCAACCAGGAGCTGGCCATGAATCGCCCCGGAAACGACGACGAGACGCCCTGAGCCTACCCCGATTCCGTGGACACCCGAGATGTGATGGAAAGGGTGTCCAATGTCGGCGAGTGACGCGAAGCAGAAGAAGCCCCGGAGGCAGCGCCGGAAGTTCACGCAGGAGTTCAAGGACGGCGCGGTGAA
>NZ_RAWM01000119.1 GCF_003668875.1 Corallococcus interemptor
CCCCTGCCCCCCGGGCCACCGGACGCCGCATGGCCAGATGCGCCATGGCCAGCCGCCACCAGCCGCCGCACCAGCCCGCCCTGCACCACCGCGGACAGCACGCCCACCACCGCGAAGAGCGCTCCGGAGCGCAGGCTGGCCTCCTTGAGGATGGCCGCGTCCGGATGCACCGCGTGCACCAGCCACCCACCCTCCAGCGGCACCGGCCCGGAGGACAGGAAGCGCGTCAGCAGGTACACGGAGAAGGTGCCCTCCATCTGCGCGAAGGCCACCGTGTAGAGCAGCACCAGCACCACGCACCGGCCCACGACGGGCAGCGTCAACGCGGCCGCGGCCCCCGCCATGCTGCGGGTCGTGGCGGAAGGCGAGTCCGCCTTGCGCGTCTCCGGCAGGAAGAACCAGGTGTTGAAGAGGTTCAGCGCGGACAGCCCCGCCGCGAACAGGCCGATGGCCAGGTTGCCGCCCCACGCCCCCAGCACGCCGCCCAGCGCCGGCCCCAGCACGAAGCCCAGGCCGAACGCCGCGCCGATGATGCCCATGCCCCGCGCGCGCTCATGCGGCTTGGTGATGTCCGCCACCACCGCCTGCGCCGTGGACACGTTGCCGCCGGACACGCCATCAATGACGCGCGACAGGAACAACAGGGGCAGCGTGTGCGCGAAGGCGAACAGCACGTAGCCCAAGAGCGAGCCCACCTGGGAGATGAGCAGCACCGGCCGCCGGCCGAACCGGTCCGACAGCCGCCCCATGATGGGCGCCGCCACCAGCTGCATCAGCGAGTACACCGCGACGAGCAGCCCCACCGCGAAGGGGGAAGCGCCAAAGCGCACGCCGTACACGCCCAGCTGCGGAATCAGGATGCCGAACCCGATGAGGTCCAGGACGGCGATGCCGAACACCACCCGCAGCGACGCCTCCCGAGCCAACTTCGCACTCCCTCGTCCCTTGAGGGACCGTTGGAAAAGACAAGACCGCCGGAGCGCGCATACAGGGCGCTCCGGCGGCCGGGAAGAATCCCACTCTCAGCGTTGGGCGTCTACATCGCCTCGGCGGACTGGATGCGGCGGTTGGCCGTGTCGCGCTCGATGCAGCCCTTGGTCAGCGTGTACTGGTACGTGCCCAGCTCGTCACGCCAGTACTCGCCCTCGTAGGGCCAGTAGAGCTGATCGTCCGCCACCGCCACGGAGTACTTGTACTTCTTGACGATGGCCGTGCGGCCGCCCGCCTTGAGCTGCTCCTCCAGGAACTCCTTCTCCTTGGTGGTGGTCTCGAACTTGATGCGCAGGCCGTTGGCCAAGAGCAGCTTGAGCGCCCCCAGCTCCGTCTCCAGCTTGCCCTTGGCCATGATGCCGGCCTTGGAGATGAGGCTGGTGCGCTGGACCTTGAGCTCTTCCAGCAGCTGCTTGGTCAGCTCCGAGTACTTGAACGTGTCGCCCTTGTTGCCGAACAGGTCCATCTCACCCTCGAGCTCCAGGATGGAGTCGTTGGTCTTCTTCAGGTCCTGATCCGTGAGGGCCAGGCGCAGGATGCGCTCCAGGATGATGTCCGTCCCGTTCTTCTCCAGGCCCTCCTTGTTCTTCTTCTGCACGTCCGCGAGCACCGTGTAGTACTCGGCCGCATCCATGTTCTTCTTCACGAGCCCGTCCAGCTCGTCGTGCACGGGCAGGTAGGTGCGCTCGAAGTCCTGGAGGATGAGGTTGGACTCCCGGTAGCGGCAGTTCTCGTAATAGATGACCGCCTTGAGGATGAGCGCCTCCGGGAAGTACTCCTCGCGGAAGAAGGGCGACGACAGGGTGATGAGGTTGCCCAGCGCCTGCTCGTACTGGCCGATGCGGTAGTTGGCCCAGGAGGACTCGAAGAGCGCCTCCAGCCACTGCGTGTTCCCGCGCTCCACCTTGTTCAAATAGAAGATGGAGAAGCGGTTCTGCTGCATGCCGTAGTGCGTACGGGCCAGCTGCATGAAGGCCAGCTCGCGCAGCGACTTGTCCAGCTTGGCCGCTTCACCGGTGCGGCCCGCCTGGGGACGGGTGAGGCGCACCACTTCCTTCATGGCCTCCACGGACGCCATCACGTCCGTGTTGCCACGCTTGGCCGCCGCGTCCTTGTGGGCGGTGCCGTTGCGGAAGAAGGCCAGGCCCTCCAGGTACTTCGCGCGCGGGTAGAACGGATCCGTGCGCGGGATGGTGAGCGCCAGGCGCTTCACCTCTTC
Source organism: Corallococcus interemptor (assembly GCF_003668875.1). GTDB lineage: Bacteria > Myxococcota > Myxococcia > Myxococcales > Myxococcaceae > Corallococcus > Corallococcus interemptor. The sequence continues at coordinate 2,210 of NZ_RAWM01000119.1, forward strand.
AAACGACTTGTCCGCGTTCTCCGTCTGGCCCACCTGATCCAGCGCGCGGCCACGCACGAAGTGGTAGCGCGCCAGCAGGTAGCGGAACTCGTTGCGGAACTTCTCCGGGAACTCGTAGTTCGCGTAACGGGCGATCTCATCCAGGATGACCGTCTCGTTCTGCGTCTTGCGGCTGATGAAGAACAGCCACTCCAGGCTCGTCTTGAAGAACTTCGTGGACGGGCCCGCGGCGAGGATCTTGGAGAACTCGCCCAGCGACGAGTGGTACAGCCCCATGCGGTAGAGCGACTTGGCCAGCACGTAGCGCGCTTCCACGTGCAGGCCCTGGAGCTTGGGGTCGCCCAACAGCTCGTGGGAGGCCATCGCGGCCTTCTCGTACTCGTCGTTCTTGAACAGGCTGATGGCCGCGTCCAGGCGCTGGCGGTCCGCCGTCTTGCCGGACACGTCCACCGCGTCGAACGTCATCGTGGGCGCGGGCGGCTTGTCGTTGTCACCCGTGAGGTCCAGCCCCAGGCCGGGGCTGCCCTGGGTCGAAGGCTTCGCGGGCGGCGTGGGCTTCGCGGCCGGAGCGGCGGGCATCGCCGTGGGCGCGGGCGTCGAGGTGACAGCCGCGGGAGGCGTGGCCGGGTTGCCCACGGGCGCGGGGGCGCTGGTGGCGGTGGAGGAGTCCTCGGAGGAGGTGTCCTCGGCCGGGGTGGCCGCCTTGCCCTTGCCGCGCTTGGCGGTGGTCTTCTTCTTGGAGGAGGCCTTGGAAGACGACCCCTTCTTCTTCTTCTTCGACTGGCCCGCCAGGTCCAGCCCTTCGAAGGACTGGGCCAGCGTGGGGGCCGTGTACGCGAGCGTGAGCCCGAGGACGGCGAGGCGGAGGAACCGGTGGGTGCGCATGAGTCTTTAGGAACCGGAGGGGAAGAAGAAGGACAGGCCCAGCTCGAACAGGATCTGGTTGCGGAGGTAGGTGGGCGTGGGCTCCCGGCCCTTCTCCTGGTAGATGGTGTCGCGCAGCTCCGTGCGCAGCGTCATCCACCGGTTGAAGAAGAAGCGCAGGCCAACGCCCACGTTGCCGCCGGCCGTGAGGTACGACTTGCTGCCCGCGACGGTCGAGCCGTCCAACTCCGACGTCGCCGGGCCCTTGTACTGGACCACGGACGCGCCCACGACGCCGTACATGTCGAAGTGGACGAACTTCTCCGCCAGCAGCGACAGCTTGCCGTAGATGGGCGCCCACTGGACGTCCACGCCGCCCATGAGCGTCATCTGGCCGGGCGCGTACCCGTCCAGCTCGCCCTTGGTGGGCGAGCGGCAGCCTCGGGTGTCACCGCCCTCGCCCGGCGTGAAGGTGCAGATCTGCGCGGAGCCGGCCACGGAGTTCAGCGCGTAGCCGCCGCGCACGCCCACGCCCAGGGTCTCCATGGGGAAGTAGGTGACCGTGCCGCCGAAGAGGTACTTCTTGAAGAACGCGTCGCGGATGGTGATGGACGCGGACGGGCTGACTTCAAAGCGGCCCTTCTTGAGGAACATGTGGCCGGACACCGGCCGGATGCGCTCGCGAAGGGGCCCCAGGGCGTCCTTGTCCACCTCGGACACGTCGCCCGCCTCCTCCTCCTGGGAGGTGGTGGGCGGGTTGGAGTTGGCGGCCGTCTTCGGAGCCGGGGCCGCCGGAGCCGGAGCCGGAGCAGGCGTGGCCGCAGCCGGCGCGGCGGCGGCCGGAGCGGGCGCCTGGTCCGCGGCGGAGGCCAGCGCGGGCACGCCCGCGCACAGGGTCAGGAGCAGACGGAAGGCGGGCTTCATTCGGACTCCCTCCCCGTCGACTTGAGGGGCAGGAAGATGGAGATGCCCGCGTTGAGGGTCATGACGTTCTGGATGGCGCCCTTGCTGCTGCCCAGGGGCTGGTCCACGTAGGAGGTGTTGATGAGGGCCACGTTGACGGCCAGGTAGTCCTTGGTGACGAAGCGCATGCCCAGGCCCAGGTCGAAGGCCGGGTTGAGCCCGCGCTCGGGCAGCGCGGAGGTCTCCGTCCTCACCACGCCCATGCCGCCCAGCAGGTAGCCGTCGAAGTGGAGGATGGAGTTGAGGAACGACACCTTGCCGTAGAGCGGCGCCCACTCCAGGTCGCCCATGGCGGACCAGTTCGGCACGGAGTTGTAGATCTTGCTGTTGAACGTGCGCTTCGCCGTGCGGACGTCATCCGACGGGAGCACCTGGATCAACGACCCGCGCGCGGAGATGGCCAGCGTGTCCGACAGGTACCAGGCCGCCCGCAGGGACCCGCCGAACTTCGAATAGAACGGGTCGTTCACGGAGAGGCTCACGAACGGTGAGATCTCCAGGCGGTGCTTCTTCAGGTAGACCTTGCGCTGCACGCTCTTCACCCGGTCGTCCTGGGTGATGTCGGTGAGCGGCATGAGCGCTTCTACCGGGATGTCCTTCGCCGGTGTGGCGGCAGGCGGCGACGCGGGGCGGGCTTCCTCGTCCGGCGGCGGCGCGGGGTTCGCTTCGGGAGGCTTGGCCTGGGAGTCCTCGGTCAGATCGAGGCCCATGCCTTCCTGGGTCTGGGCGGGGGCCAGCGCGGGCCACATCAGGCTCAGCGCAAGCAGCAGCGTGGGGCGGTTCAAGTCCGGGCGCTCCGTGGGGGGAGGGAACGTACTGCCACCGGAAGGCAGCATGACATCAGCCGCACCATCCTATCGGTCGTATTCCCAACCATCAACCAGCAGAATGCGCCTGCCTCCTCTGGTTTCCTCTCGTATCCCTTCACAATTCCACTGTGCTCACGCCCCGTGGTCGGTGGTTGGCGCGCGAAAGCGGTGTGCTACCGTTCCGGGGTTCCGGGCGTCGTCGTCCTCCCCCCAACGCGCCCTGTTTCCATCCTTCCTAGAGGTCTCAAAGATGTTCGTGCGATCCGCGCTCTTCCTGTCCGCCGCCCTGCTGCTGGGAGGCTGCGACGTCAAAACCGAGCTGGGCAAGCCCTGCAACCTCGTGCGCAAGGCCACGCCCCAGGAGTATGAGGCGCAGGGTCGTGAAGTGGTGGAGGTGAAGGAGAAGGACATCGCGGCGGATCAGGACTTCATCTCCTTCGGCTCGCTGGAGTGCGAGGACCTCATCTGCGTGCGCGACGACCAGAGCCCCCGCAGCGAGGATCCGGAGGCGCCGGCCCTGGGCTACTGCAGCAAGGAGTGCGTGCAGGGCACCACGACCGGCTGCGAGATCACCCGCACGGTGGACGACGTGGAGAAGGGCCTCAAGGAGCGCATGACGTGCCGTCCCCTGCTCCTGGACCAGGACACGCTGGACGCCATCAAGGTCGCCGACGAGAGCTTCTACCGGCGCACCTTCGGCGAGAACAACTCGCCCTACTTCTGCGCGGGCGCCGTCCCGGCCGCGCAGGGCAACTGAACGGCGCACTGAACAGTCGCCTCGCGCGAAAGGGTTAGACCTTTTCGCGCCCCCCGTTCGTAAAGGCAGGGCCCGCGTTTCAACGCCTTCCGGAGCCCTGCCATGAATCGTACGGTCCTCTTCCTCGCCCTGGCTGGTGGCCTGGCCCTCACCGCGCTGGTGCTGGGCATGCCCCACCGGGCTGGCCTTCCGCCCCGAGTCGTCGTGACGGACCCGGTGACCCCGCTGCCCACGCCGGGGCCGCGGGTGTCCTCCGGAAGCCTCCAGGTGACGAGCCGCCTGTCGCACCCGTACGTGCCGGTGGGCACCTCCGAGACGTACGTGACGGTGGACCTCACGGGCGCGGAGGTGCCCGGGGCGAAGAGGAGCCCGGTGAACCTGGCGGTGGTCATCGACCGGTCCGGGTCCATGAGCGGCTACAAGCTCCAGCAGGCGAAGCAGGCCGCGCGGCACCTGGTGTCGCTCTTGCGCGACGAGGACCGCCTGGCCATCGTGCACTACGGCAGCGACGTGAAGAGCCTGCCGTCGCTGCCGGCCACCGCGGGCAACCGCGAGCGGATGCTCCAGTTCATCGACGGCATCTGGGATGACGGCGGCACCAACATCAGCGCGGGCCTGTCCGTGGGCCGCACGCAGCTGGCGTCCGCCATGGGCGGCGCGGCCACGGTCAACCGCCTCATCCTCATGAGCGACGGCCAGCCCACGGAGGGCGTGTCCGACGAGGACGGCCTCAAGAACGTGGTGCGGGAGATCCGCGCCTCCGGCATCACGGTGAGCTCCATTGGCGTGGGCACGGACTTCAACGAGGACCTGATGCAGGCCTTCGCGGAGTACGGCGCCGGCGCGTACGGCTTCCTCGAGGACGCGAGCAAGCTGTCCACCCTCTTCCAGCGCGACCTGCAGCAGGCCACCACCGCGGTGGCGCGCAACGTGGAGCTGTCCTTCGAGCTGCCCCCGGGCACGACGCTGGACGAGGTGCTGGGCTACCGCGCGCACCAGGCCGGCAACACCGTGCGCGTGGCGCTGCCGGACTTCTCCGCGGGCCAGGTGGAGCGCGTGGTGGCGCGCCTGCACGTGACGGGCACCTCCGCGGGCCAGTCCGTGCAGGTGGCGGGGCTGAAGGTCGCGTACACGGACCTGCTGGTGCACAAGAACGTGGAGGACCAGTCCATGCTGGCCGCGGTGGCCACCAACGTGCAGGAGGAGGTCGTCCAGCGCCAGGACAAGGAGGCCACGGTGTACGCGGCCCGGGCCCGTAGCGCGCAGAACCTCCAGAAGGCCGCCGCGGCGATGGCCCAGGGCAAGAAGGCGGAGGCGAAGGGCTACCTCTCCCAGAACCAGGTGCTCTTCGAGGAGGCGGGCTCGGTGGCGGGCGCCGCGGCGGTGGCGGCGGATCAGGCCGACCAGGCCCGCGCGATGCAGGAATACGACGCCGCGGACTCCGAGGAGGACCTGAAGGCCGCCGTGAAGAACAGCAAGGTGAAGGCGCTCAAGAGCTTCGGGCGCATGGGCTCGACGTACTGAGTGTCAGGCCCCGGGCGTGCGAGGGGGCAACGCCCGCCCCCCTGCCCGCCCGCCATCGCGTCGTCACATCTTCGCGGTTGACCTCCGGAATCGCGTGGCCCTATCTCCGCGTTCTTCCAGGCTTCACCCCCTGGAAGCAGGGCGCACTGGAGGCGCGGACAAGCATGGCGGCGAGCGCGAGCACCCCGTGGGTCGGGGTCATCATGGGCGGCAAGAGCGACCTGGAGCACCTGCAACCGGCGATCGACATCCTCGCCGAGCTGCGCATCCCGCATGAGGTGCGCGTCGTGTCCGCGCACCGCACGCCGGACTGGATGATGGAGTACGCGTCCACCGCCGAAGCGCGCGGGCTGTCCGTCATCATCGCGGCGGCGGGCGGCGCGGCCCATCTGCCCGGCATGGTGTCCAGCAAGACGCTGCTGCCGGTGCTGGGCGTGCCCATGCCCACCACGGTGCTGTCCGGCTTCGACGCGCTGCTCTCCATCGTGCAGATGCCCAAGGGCGTCCCGGTGGGCACGCAGGCCATTGGCAAGCCGGGGGCCGCCAACGCGGCGCTGCACGCGGCGGCCATCCTGGCGCTGAAGTACCCGGAGCTGCGCGAGCGGCTGGCCGCCTGGCGCAAGGCCCGCACGGATGAAGTCCTGGCGCAGCGCGAGGTGGCGGGATGAGCGGCCCCATGGTGCTCCCGGGCGGCACGCTGGGCATCCTCGGCGGCGGGCAGCTGGGGCGCATGATGGCGCTCGCGGCGCGCACGCTGGGCTACCAGGTGCAGGCGTTGGATCCGGACTCGGCGTGCCCGTCGCGCAACGTGGTGGACCGCTGCCTCACCGCGTCCTTCACCGACACGGCGGCGGCCGAGGACCTGGCGCGCCAGTGCGACGTGGTGACGCTGGAGATTGAGAAGGTCTCGCTGGCCACGCTCAACGCCGTCTCCCGGCACGCGCCCATGCGGCCCGGCGCCTCCGTGCTGGAGGTGGTGCAGCACCGCGGCCGGCAGAAGGCGTGGCTCGCGAAGGGCGGCTTCCCGCTGGGCCCGTGGCGCGAGGCGAACTCGGAGGCGGAGCTGTCCGCGGCCATCACCGTGCTGGGCGGCAAGTGCTTCATCAAGTCCAGCGAGGGCGGCTACGACGGGCGCGGCCAGTACGAGGTGAAGTCCGCCGCCGAGGCGGGCGTCGCGTGGAAGGAGCTGGGCGAGCGCTCCGTGGTGGTGGAGGCCGCGCTGGACCTGAAGGCGGAGCTGTCCGTGCTGGTGGCGCGTGGGCCGGATGGACAGCTCGCGGTGTACCCGCCCGCGTTCAACCACCACGAGGAGCGCATCCTCGCGTGGTCGCTGTTGCCGGGGCCGCTGCCCCCCGCAGTGCTGTCGCAGGCGTCGCAGGTGGCGCGCGACATCACCGCCGGCCTGAAGGTCGAGGGGCTGCTGGTGGTGGAGATGTTCCTGCTGGGTGACGGGTCGCTGCTCGTCAACGAGGTGGCGCCCCGGCCGCACAACAGCTTCCACTCGACGGAAGTGGCGTGCCTGACGAGCCAGTTCGAGCAGGCCGTGCGCGCGGTGTGCAACCTGCCCCTGGGCTCCGTGGAGGTGGTGCGCCCCGCGGCCATCGTGAACCTGCTGGGCGACCTGTGGCTGCAGGAGGGCGGGCCCAGGTTCGCGCAGGCGCTGGCGCTGCCCGGCGTCCGGCTGCACCTGTACGGCAAGCGCGACGCGCGCAAGGGGCGCAAGATGGGCCACCTGTCCGCGGTGGGCAGCTCGCCCGAGGACGCGCTCGAGCGCGTGAAGGCCGCCGCCAAGGCCCTGGGGATGTAACGCCCATGAAGACGAACGCCGCCCGGCTGCTGGACTCGCTCGGCATCGCGTACACGCTGCGCGACTACGACGTGGATCCGGACGACCTGTCCGCGGAGACGGTGGCGGCGAAGGTGGGCATGCCGGCGGAGCAGGTCTTCAAGACGCTGGTGGCCAAGGGCGACCGCACCGGCGTGTTGATGGCGGTGGTGCCCGGCAACGCGGAGCTGGATTTGAAGGCCCTGGCGCGGCTGTCCGGCGACCGCAAGGTGGACACCGTCCCGCTCAAGGAGCTGCAGCCGCTCACCGGCTACATCCGGGGCGGCGTCACCGCGCTGGGGGGCAAGAAGGACTACCCCGTCTTCGTGGATGAGACGCTGGAGCTGTTCGACGCGGTCGCCGTGTCGGCCGGGGTGCGCGGGACGCAAATTGTCCTCGCGCCGGCGGACTACCTGCGCGTGACGAAGGGCAGGCCGGGACCCATTTCGCGTCCCAAGGCGTAGACCCTTTTCGCGCGCCGCGCGTTCGAAGGGACATTCCCGGCCGTAAGGCCGTTCCCGGGGTGTCCCGATGAATGCCGCCGTGTTGCAATTCCACCACCGCGAAGCCTTCGAGCACACCGTCACGCGCGCGCTGGCGGCAGGCGCCGGAGCGGGGCTGTTGCACTGGCTCACCTTGCGCGTGGGCATGCCGGTGCCGCTGACGTGGGTGGTGCCCGCCGCGGTGGTGCTGGCGTGCGCGCGCGGCGACCGGTGGGACCGGGGACTCCTGAGCGGCCTGGGGTTGCTGCTGGTGGGGCTGCCCTATGGGCTGGGCCTGTCGCCCGCGTGGACCGTGGCCACGAGCGGAGCTGCCGCGGGGGCGCTGCTGGTGCGCGCGCGCCTCAACGAGCTGGGCGAGGAGGGACAGGTCGCGGAGGCCCGCCCCACCCTCGTGCACTACGGCCTGGGCGCGGCGCTGGGCGCGGGGCTCACGCTGGCGGGCGGCGTGGTGGCGAACATCCTCTCCGCGCGGCTCGCCACCGTGGCCACGCCCACGCTGCTGGCGGCGGCGGTGGTGGGCGGCATCGTGGGGCTGTTCGTTGGATTGGGCGCCATCGCGGCGCACCTGGGCCTGACGGCGGATCCGGTGGAGGCGCGCGCGGAGGAGCTGCTGCCCCAGCTCTCCGGTGACTTCCTCACGCTGTCCGAGCGCGCGCTGTCGCTCTACCGGCAATGCGGCCAGTCCCTGGCGAAGCTGCCCCGGGAGCCCGCGCGCGAGGAGCTGGCCCGCACGCTGGCGCGCATCACCCAGGGCGCGGTGGAGCTGTCCTCCGAGTGGGCCGGCGTGGAGGCGCAGCTGGAGGAGCGCGCCGCCGCGGAGCTGCAGGCCGAGCGCGACAGCCTGGAGCGCAGCGCCCGCGCGAGCACGGACCTGGTGGCGCGCCGGCAGCTGGAGGCCGCGGCGGCGTCGCTGGCGGAGGAGGTGGAGCGGCTGGGAGACGTGCGTCAGCGGCGCGAGCGCATCCTCGCGAGGCTGCGCGCGGAGGTGGCCCTGCTGGAGCGTGCGCGCGTGGCGCTGCTGTCCCTGCGCAGCGGTCAGGCCCAGCTGAAGGCGGCGGAGCTGGCCTCGCTGGCCCGGCGGTTCCGCGCTCTCTCGACCGCCCAGGGAGAGGAGGGGCAGGCGATGGAGGCGGTCGCGGCTCAGGTGACGCTGACCCAACTGGCGCCCGTGGCCATGGCGCCGGTGGCCCCCGTGGATCCGGCTCCGGCGGGGAGCGGGGATGCCAAGGTGCCGGAAATCCAGCGGATTCAGGGGGAATAGGACCCGGAGGGGCTGTCGGGGCCCGCCCGCCCCGGGGCCCGGGCGGCCTCCTGGAAAAGCGTCCGTTTTCGAGTTTGGACCTGCCGGGTGGTCGGGGGGGACTGAAGCTTGCGCCGGAGCGCGGTACATTTCGGGGGCCATGAGCCTGCCCTCCCCCAGCAAGCCCGCAGCGCCACCGCCCTGGCTCTGGAACGGTGACGAACCGAGGGTCGCCACCGTCTTTCAGCCCATCGTCGATCTGCTCAGCGGCGAAGTCCTTGGCCACGAGGTGTTGTCGCGAGGCCTGGGTCCGGTGGAGTCCCCCAACGAGTTGTTCAACCGCGCGCGGGTGGAGGGCTTCACCTACGAGCTGGAGCGCGCGTGCTGGACCGCGGCGGTGCGGCGCATCGCCACGCTGCCGGAAGCGCAGCGGCGCGGCCCCTTCTTCTTCAACGTCAGTCCGGACGTGCTGAGCGACGAGCGCTTTGGCGGCGCGTCCACGCTGGAGCTGTTGCGTCAGCACGGGCTGAGCCCGCAGCAGCTGGTGCTGGAGATCACCGAGCGCAGCACGTTCGAGGACACGGAGCAGCTGCGGATGCTCGCGCGGCGGTACGCGGAGCAGGGCTTCGGCATCGCGCTGGACGACTTCGGCGCGGGGCACTCGGGGCTGGTGACGCTGGTGCACAGCGCGCCGGACTTCATCAAGCTGGACCAGGCGCTGGTGCGGGACATCCACCTGCACACGTACCGGCAGCACCTGGTGAAGTCGCTGGTGGCGTTCGCGCAGCGCGTGGACGCGGTGCTGATTGCCGAGGGCGTGGAGACGTGGAACGAGCTGGCGGTGCTCCTGCGTCTGGGCATCCGGCACGCGCAGGGCTACCTGCTGGCGCGGCCCGTGAGTTCTCCGCAGCGGCCGGGCGCGGACTTCGCGGAGCGCTGCCGCGAGGCCATCCGCGCGCTGCACCACCGCGAGCATGAGGACGACGAGACGGTGGGCAGCATGATCATCCGTCCGCCGTGCGCGCCGGTGACGGCGCAGGCGGTGGAGCTGGACCGGCTCTTCCGCCGCACGCCGGGCGAGGACCACGTCGTGTTGCTGGATGGCGAGCAGCCGCACGCGGTGGTGACGCGGCGGAGCTTCTACGCGCGCCTGGGAGGCACCGCCGCGAGCACGGAGTCCGCGCTCCCGGAGGGGCCCCGCGAGGCGCCGATGGTGGTGGAGGACGCGACGGCCATCACGGCGCTGGCGCGCATGGCGATGCGCCGTCCTTCCGAGTCCGTCTACGACCCGGTGGTGGTGACGGACGCGAAGGGCCACTTCCTGGGCACGGTGACGATGAAGCAGCTCATCGCGCGGGCCTCGGACCTGGAGCAGCACGCGGCGACGGGCGCGCATCCGCTGACGGACCTGCCGGGCAGCCGGATGATCGAGCGGTGGATCCGCGCCGCGCTCCAGGGCCCCGCGTTCACGGTCATCTACGCGGACCTGGATCACTTCGAGGCGTACAACGACCGCTACGGGTTCCTCCAGGGTGACCGGGTCATCCGCTACACGGCGAGCGTGCTGTCGGAGTGCCTGCACCTGTTGCCGGAGGGCTCGAACCTGGGCCACGTGGGCGGCGACGACTTCGTGCTCGTGTGTCCGGACACGGTGGCGCCGGAGGTGTTGCGCACGCTCTGCCAGCGGTTCGACGCGGAGAAGGTGCCGCTCTATGGCCCGGAGGACCTGCGGCGCGGAGGTGTCAGCGCGGCGGGAGACACGGTGCCGGTGACGCTGAGCCTGGCGGCGGTGGACCACCACGGCCTGTCCGCCCAGCCGCACCCCGCGGAGCTGTCCGCCGTCGCCGCGGCCCTGCGCAAGCGGGTGAAGGCCGTCTCCGCGCAGACGCGCACCAGCACGTTCCTGTTCCAGGCCAGCGCGGTGAAGTAGCCCCACCGCGCCTCACGCGCGTCACTTCCCCATCACGGCTTGATGGGGAGGGTGCTCACGCCCTCGAACTCCGCCGTGCCGCCGCGGACGATGCCGTTCTTCTGGCACCAGCCCCCCGGCACCTCCAGCACGTACTGGCTGGGGATGCCCACCGAGCGGTTCGTCAGCGTGCGCGGCTCCGCGTTCTCGATGATGCCCACGACGCGGCCCTCGGACGTGATGAAGAGCATGTCCAACGGGATGAGCGTGTTGCGCATCCAGAAGCCGCGCACCTCTTCATCCGGGAAGATGAAGAGCATGCCCTGCCCCGCTGTCAGCGACTTGCGCCACATGAGGCCGCGCGTGCGCGACTCGCCCGTGGCGGCCACCTCCACCTCCACGCGGTGCACACCACCGTAGGCATCCTTCAGCCGCACGTGCGCGCGCGGCAGGGTCGGCATCACGTAGTCCTCCGCCGACACGTCCGTGACCTTGGGTCGCGCCGGAGCGGGCGCGGCGGGCTTCGGAGGCGCGGCGGGCGCTTCCTGACACGCGCCGCCCGCGAAGGCCAGCGCCGCCAGAACGAACGTGAAACGCGCCTTCGTCCTCATCACGGGTGCTGGGGATGCAGGGGCTTGTTGAGCAGCTTCTCGGTCAGCTCGGAGCCCAGGCTGTCGGACATGAGCCGCTCCACCAGCGTCTCGAAGTCCACGCGCTGGGACTCGCTGCTGTAGATGAAGCGGATGCCCATGCCGGGCTCCTCCGCGTCGGCCTTGGACCAGACGACTTCGCCCAACAATTCGAAGGGTGCCTCGCGGTGCGGCACCGTCAGCTTGAAGAGGAAGCGCGTGCCAATGGGCAGCGGCTTCTTCGTCTTGATGAACGTGCCGCCCTTGCTGATGTTCTTCGTGTAGTCGGCGAAGAACGAATTGAGCTTCTTGTAGTCGACCTTCAGCTCGATGGGCGCACGACCGTGGGTGCGCAGTTCGGATCCGCTCTTCTGTTCGGACATGCGGCCGGGGAGTATAGGGGACGCCATGCGGCAAGTCCTCCCCCGTGCCCGTGCACTGTTGGGCCGTCCAGCCGTCCTGGCCACCGTGCTGCTGCTCGGCGGTGGGGGGTCGGCCCTCGTCCTCCTCCCGCTTTTCGGAGTTCCCGGCTTCGAGCTGGGCCTGGCCCTGTCCATCGCCGTCGGCCTGCTCGGGGGTGGGACAGGCATCGCCGCCGCCGCCCAGGAGCGCCGCATCCTCACGGGGGCCGCGCCCCATCCCGCCGGAGTGGAAGCCTCCGCCCTGCCCGGAACCGCCGTGGGCCGAGCCCTGGGCGCCAGCGCCGTCCTGAACCTGGGGGTGCTCATCCCCCCCTTCGTGTGCGCCCTGCTCTTCGCCCGGCTTCGCACCGCGTGCGACCCCTTCGAGCTGGCCGGCTTCTACCCCCTGCTGACCCTCCCTTCCGCCCTCATCGCGTCCGCGGCGGGCGTGCTCCTGGGCTTCATGACGGCCCGGCCCCGGAGCGCGGCGGGCCTGTACGCCCTGCTGCTGCTGGCCTCACTGGCGGTGACGGTGTGGCCCATCGTCTTCGGGCCCCAGGTGTTCGCCTTCAACGTCTTCCTGGGCCACCTGCCCGGCCCGCTCTACGACGAGGCCCTCCAGATGACGGCCGCGCTGGGCTGGTTCCGCGTGGAGACGCTCCTGTGGGTGGGAGTCTTCGCGGGGCTCGCCATCGCGCTGCTGGACGTGCGCACCGGGCGGCTGGCGCTGAAGGGCGCCCGGGTGGGGAGCCTGCTGGGCCTGGTGCTCCCCTGCGCGCTGGGCATCTTCTGGCTGGAGGCCCGCGCGCCCCAGCTGGGCCTGCGGATGAGCGACGCGTACCTGTCCGAGCAGCTGGGCGGCGTCCGCGAGACGGAGCACTTCGTCCTGCACTACCCGCGCGGCAAGGCCCGCGAGGACGTGGACCGGATGGCCCGCGACCTGGAGTTCCGCTTCACCCAGATGTCGGGCTTCCTGGGCGTGGCCCCCACCGAGCGCGTGCGCGTGTGGCTCTACCGCTCCGAGGACGAGAAGCAGCGGCTGGTGGGCGCCGGCCGCACCCAGTTCGCCAAGCCCTGGCGCACGGAGCTGCACATCCAGGACAAGGCCTTCCCCCACTCCACGCTGCACCACGAGCTGGCGCACGTGATGGCGAGCCCGGCGGGCTCCGGCTTCTTCCGCGTCACCACCCGGCTGGGCGTGTGGCCCCTGATGGGCGTGATTGAAGGGCTGGCGGTGGCCGCGGACGACCCCGTGCAGGGCGAGCTCACGCTGCACCAGTGGGCCGCGGGCATGCGCCGGCAGGGCCTGGCCCCGGACATGCGCGACCTCATGGGGCCCAAGGGCTTCTACCAGTCCGCCCCGGCGCGCGCGTACACCGTGGCGGGGTCCTTCCTGCGCTACCTGGCGGACACCTACGGCGCGGACCGGCTGCGCGCCGTCTACGCGCACGCGGACTTCAACGAGGCCTACGGCCGGCCCCTGGACGAGCTCGTCACCGAGTGGGAGCGCACCCTGGACGCGCTGCCCCTGGACGCGTCCACGCTCGCGCGCGCCTTCGCCCGCTTCCGCACCGGCAGCCTCTTCTCCCGCGCCTGCGCCCGCGAGGTGGCCCGGCTGTCGGACTCCGCGCGCGAGTCGCTCGCCAGCGACCCGCAGGAAGCGCTCCAGCGCTACCAGCGCGCAGCCCGGCTCCAGCCGGAGGAGCCGTCCTTCCAGCTGGGCCAGGCCGTGGCCCTGGACGCCCTGGAGCGAAGGCCCGACGCGGCGAAGGTGCTGGCCTCGCTGGCGGAGCAGGTGAAGGACCGGCCCGCGCTCGCCGCGGAGGTGGCCGTGGCCCGCGCGGACGTGGCCCTCCACCTGGAGGACGTGGAGGGTTCACGCGCCTTCCTCCAGGCCGCGCTCGCGCTGGACCCGGGGCCGGAGCTCACCCGCACCGCGCAGGTGAAGCTGGCCGCGCTGGAGACGCCGTCGCGAAGGGCGCCCATCGAGGCGTACTTCCGCGCGCCTCAAGAGGAGCTGCGCCTGCTGCTCCTGGACCGCGCCCTGCTCGCCTCGCCGCAGGACCCGTGGCTGCGCTACCTCTTGGGACGGCGGCTGCACCAGGTGGGCGCCCCGGCGCTCGCGGGCGACCAGCTCCAGCGCGCCCTGTCGGACACCACCCTGCCGGAGGCCATCCGCCGGGAGGCCACGCGCCTGCGGATTGAGGCCGCCTACCTGGCGGGCGACTGCGGCGCCGTGCGGCATGAAGTGGGGGCGCTGCCGGACTACGGGGCCGCCTTCCGTGCCGCGGCCTCCGAGTGGCAGGCGCGATGTGACTTCGAGCAGACGGCCTATCGCGGGCCCCTGGTGCCGCGTCAGGCTTTCCGCTAGACGCGGGCCCCTGCGGAATCGATTCACGCATTGACGGAAAGGTGGATGGGGCATGCACTTCGAGAAGACGCAGTACATCCAGGGGACGGTGGACGAAGTGGAGCGCGCGCTCCTGGACGAGCGCTATTTCCCGTACCTCCTCCAGCACCACGGCGTGCTGCTGGAGCTGCAGCCCCAGGAGGTGCGCGTGGACGGTGACCGCGTGCACCGCAAGGTGCGCTACCGCCCCAAGCCCGTCATCTCCTCCGTGGGCCCCAAGAAGGTGTCGCCGGAGTGGTTCGCCTTCATCGAGACGTCCACCTACGACAAGCGCACCAAGCAGCTCACGTTCACCAACACGCCCACGTCCCACACCATCTCCAAGATGCTGGTGAACACGGGCGTGCTGAAGCTGCGCGACCTGGGCAATGGCCAGACGGAGCGCAAGATGGAGGGCGAGCTGTCGCTCAAGGTGCCCTTCCTGCTCAAGCCCGTGGCGATGCTTGCCGAGCCGCTCATCAAGACGGAGGGTCTGAAGATCCTCGACGGCGAGCTGCCCGTGCTCAACCGCTTCATCGCTGAAGTCATCCGCGCCAAATAGTCAAAGCGCAGGGCAGGCGGCGGGGCCTGGGAATGGGTTGACACAAATGCGGTTGAACCCATAAGGCCCCGCCATGCACAACCGCTTCCTCGCCCTCTGCGCCGTCTTCCTCCTGGCCGCGTGCGCCCCGAAGCGCATCCCCGGCACGGAGTTGGAAGACACCGGTGATACCCGCGCCATCCTCTCCGTGATGGAGAAGTACCGCTCCGCCCTGGAGAACCGGGACGCCAAGGCCATCCAGGCGCTGGTGTCCCCGAAGTTCCGCGACGACGCCGGCACCCCGGATGACCCGGCGGACGACCTCACCGCGAGCAACCTGGAGGCGCACCTCCAGGGCCTCTTCACGAAGCTGCAGAACCCCAAGGTGGACTTCAACATCCGCCGCGTGGAGTTCCACTCGGACGAGGACGTCGCGCTCGCCATCTACTACTGGAACGCGTCCTGGCGGATGCCCGGCCTCAACGCCCGGCCCCAGTCGGACTCGGAGCTGGAGCAGATGGTGTTCCAGAAGGTCGACGGCGACTGGAAGATCGTCTCCGGCATCTAGCTAGCCGTCACACCCCCACCAGCCGCCGCAGCCCGTCCGGGCCCATGCCGTCCAGGGCCCGCGCGCGCGCCAGGTAGGTGCGGAAGTCCTTGGGCGCGAGCTTGTCCGCGCCCAGCGGGGACAGGTGGTAGTCGCGGATGCGGCTGGTGGTGAAGCGCACCGCGCCGTAGAGGGCGTGGCCGTACAGCGCCCGCTTCTCCACGTCCGACAGCGGCCGGACGTCCTGGTAGCCGCGCAAGAGCGCCTGGCACCGGTCCGGCTGGTAGGCCTCCTCGAAGCACCACGCGTTGAGGGTGATGGCCACGTCCAGCGCGTACGCCTCCACGCAGGCCATCTCGAAGTCGAAGAAGGCGCCCACGCGGTCGCCCAGCCACTTCACGTTGTCCAGGAAGAGGTCCGCGTGGATGACGCCCCGGGGCTCCAGGCCCTGGCGCTCCCCTTCCGCGCGCGCGAGGAAGCCCTCCAATTCCGCCGCCACCGAGACGAGCTCCGGCTCCGGCCGCTGGGACAGGCTGTTGAGCCAGCCTCGCACCACGCCCGGGCCGTAGGGATTGGCGCGCGTGTTCCGGAACGACTGCGTCACCTGGTGCAGCTTGCCCAGCTCCGCGCCCAGGCGCTCCAGGATGTCTGGCGTGAGCCGGTCGCGGGTGAGCTCCTCGCCGGCCAGCCACCGGAAGACGCTGATCCGTCCGCCGTGCATGTCCAGGAAGGGCGTGGGCCCCGGCGGCACCAGCAGCACGGGCGCGGGGAAGCGCGCGCGGGCCAGGTGCTCCAGCAGGGACGCCTCGAAGCGCAGGTCATCCGGCGAGCGCACCGTCGTGTGGCGCACGAAGACGCGGCCCGCGTCCGTCTCCAGCCGGTGGTTGGTGTTGATGGAGCCCTGGGGGATGGGCGTGATGGAGCGCACGGCCCCCAGGCCGTAGGCATTCGCCACGTGGGTGAAGGCCTCGGGAGGAAGTGTCGTGTACACGGCCATGGCGTGCCTCCGGGGCGTGGCGCCCCCACGTGCGTGCTGCCCCCACCCGTTGACACCCCGGGGGGCCGGACCTATCTGTCCATGCCCGTCCTACTTCGCATAACTGTCTGAAAACCTTCAATCTTTGCGCGTGAGGCCACCCCCATGGAAACGCCGGGCCGCGGTGACTGGAAGCGTCGCGAGGGGCTGGGCAGCGCCCTGGCCCAGGTGGGCGTCGTCGCCGTGCTGCTGGCGGGCGGTGTCGCCTGGTACGTGCACCGCGGGCAGGTGCGCCAGGAGGTGGACGCCCACCTGCGCACGGCGCGCTCCGCGGTGCTGAAGGGCAACCCCAGCGACCTGGCCATGGCGCAGCAGAACCTGGAGACCCTCTTCGCGCTCGCGCCGGACTCGCGCGACGCGCGGGCGCTGGCCGCGGATCTCCAGATGGAGCTGTGGCTCACGCACCACCAGCCCGGCGCGGACGCCAAGGCGCGCGAGCAGCTGGAGCGCGCGGAGTCGCTGGGCTCGCGCTCCGGAGAGCGCTACGGCGCCCGGGCGCTGCTGCTCGTGGGCGAGGGCAAGACGGAGGAGGCCTCGAAGCTCCTGGAGGAGCTCAGGTCCCAGGGCGCCAACAGCCCCCGGCTGACGCTGGCCCAGGCGCGGCTGCTGCAGCACCAGGGGCGCCTGTCGGAGGCCCGCCAGGCCTTCGCGCGCGCGGCGGAAGGGGCGTGGAAGGACCCGCGCTTCTCCACGGCCTACGGTGAGGCGCTGCTCGATGAAGGCCTGTTCCCGCAGGCGGTGGAGGCCTTCGGGCGCGCCGCCACCGCGAACCCGGATCACCTGCTGTCGCGGGTGACGTCCGCGCTGGCGCAGCTGTACGCGGGGCGGTCTCCGGACGGCGTGGCGGCGACGCTGGAGGAGGTGCGCTCGCGCGCCAAGGACCTGACGCCCGCGCTCCAGGCCCGCATGGCGGTGGCGCAGGCGGAGGCCGCGCTGGCGAAGGGCGCTCCGGATGAAGCGCTCACGCACGTGGACGCGGCGCTCAAGGCCTGGCCGGACGAGCACTACGCCCTCTTCACCCGGGGCCGTGCGCTCGCGGCGAAGCGCGCTCCGGAGGCCCGCCAGGCCTTCGAGGCGGCCGTGGCGAAGCGGCCCACGGCGCCGCTGCTGACGCTGGAGGGCGCGCGGCTGCTCCAGGCCCAGGGTGACGGCGAGGGCGCGCTGGCGATGCTGGACGCCTACGAGAAGACCTTCCACCAGGTGAAGACGCGCACGGCGGACGGGAAGGAAGTGCCCGCGTTGGACCGGGACGACCGGTACTGGCTCGCGCGCGGCGGCGTGATGGAGGCGGCTGGCCGCCAGGACGACGCGCTCGCGTCCTACGACAAGGCGCTGTCGGCGCGCGGCGTGGGGCTGGCGAGGGCGCAGTACGCCAAGGGCGCGCTGCTGCTGGCGCGCAAGGACTTCGACGGCGCGAAGTCGCTGCTCACCGCCGTGGCCCCGGAGACGGGCGCGGGCAGCATTCCGGAGGCGTACGCGGCGCTGGGCGAGCTGCTCTTCGCCCAGGGCGAGTTCGCCGCCGGGTGCCAGCAGCACTACTTCTCACTCGTGCGCGCCCGCGCGCAGGGCACGCCCGTGGACCAGCTGGCCACGCGCGCCAACGACATCAAGAAGCGCCTGGAGACCAGCGGCCAGCCCGCCATGGCCAAGGCCTGGCTCACGGAGGCAGGGCCGCTGTTCCAGCAGCCGTAAGAGGCTAGAGCAGCTCCGAGGGGTCCAACCGGCGCTGCTTCGCCTTCACCACGCGCCACTCGCCATCGGCCTCCTTCTCGAAGGTGCCCTCGATGGCGTAGGCGTTGAGCACGCTGTCCTTCGCCAGGTCCTCCAGCTTCTCCGCCTGCGAGCGGCCGAAGATGAAGCGCGCCTGGAACTCGCCCTGCGTGGGCGAGACTTCGTGCACGTCGATG
The DNA here is from genome assembly GCF_003668875.1 of Corallococcus interemptor. Classification (GTDB taxonomy): domain Bacteria; phylum Myxococcota; class Myxococcia; order Myxococcales; family Myxococcaceae; genus Corallococcus; species Corallococcus interemptor. The sequence continues at coordinate 20,054 of NZ_RAWM01000119.1, forward strand.
TCGGTGGTGAAGACGCGCACCCACTGGCCCCGCAGCACCTGCGCGGCCAGGATGCGGTGCACGTCCTGCTTGCTCCAGCCATCGGTCGTCTTGAAGCGCTCGGAGACGCGCTCCATCACCCCGCCGACGTCCTTGTCCTCCGCCGCGCGCGACATGGCGATGATCTGCCGGGTGACGGCATCCTTCACCCCGGGCTCCTCGCGCGGCCAGAAGAACAACACGAGCGCCGCGGCGATCACCGCCGCCATGCCGCTCAGCACCCGGGCTCTGGTCAGCACCATCTCAGGCGGCCCCGGTCTCCGGCTCCAGCATCATGTCGTCCGCGTCGATGATCTCGAGCGGGCGCAGCGCCTCGCCAATCTGCTTCAGGCGCCGGTCGGACAGCTGCTCCAGGTACGTGCGGATGTTGGGGAACGACTTCACCAGCTCCTGGAACGCCTCCCGCTTGAGCCACCCCGCCGCCGTCTTGCGCGTCACCGACACCGTGGCCGTGGCCCGCAGGCCCGTGAGGAGTGAAATCTCCCCCGCCACGTCGCCCTCGCGCAGCACGCCCAGCGTCACCATGCCGCCCGCCGGGTCCTCCTTCTGCACCGTCAGCTCGCCGGCCAGCACCAGGAAGAGGCCCTGGGAGTACTCGCCCTCCACCAGGACCTTCTCCCCCGGCTGGAGCGCGCGGAAGGTGAAGCGCTGGAAGAGCGCCCCGCGCTCGGATTCCGGCAGCTGCTGGAACAGGGGCGAGTTCGCCATCAGGTTGCGCATCATGCGCTGCTGCGCGAAGTCCGCCAGCAGCTGCGGCACCGCCGGGTGGTTCTTCGCCACCGCGTTGAGGTGCTCGCGGCGGATTTCGAAGACTTCCGAGTCCGACACCGCCGTCACCGTCGCGGTGGGAGGCGCGCCCGTGAGCAGCGCCAGCTCTCCGAAGATGGAGCCGCCGCCCAGGAAGCCCAGCGTGCGGTCCTCGCCGTCCGTCCTGCGCGTCACCTCCGCCTTGCCGGCGACGATGACGTGCAGGTGATCATCCGGCTCGCCCTCGCGGCTGATGACCTCCTCCGGCTTGATGGTGCGCCACACCATGCGCCCCACCAAGTCCAGGAACGCGTCCCGGTCCAGGTCCGCGAACAGCGGCAGCGGCGGGCGGCTCTGCGGATCCGCGTTGCCGCCGGTGTCCGGCGCGGCCAGCACTTCAATGGCGCGGTTGGACAGCTCCTCGCCCACGAGGCCCATCAGGTCCGTGTCCACCTTGCCGTCGTACAGGTGCTCCGGCGGCAGGGGCGGAGGCACGGCGGCGCGGCCCGGGGCGCTGCGCGCGGCGCGCGAGTGCACGCGGTAGAGCGTGTCCTTCAGGCGCCGCTCGTTCGGCGACAGCTCCAGGGCCAGCTTGCACGCGGCCATGGCGGAGAGGAGGTAGTCGCGGCGCAGGAGCCCTTCCGCGCACGCGTGGTACGCGGTGACGGCGCGCTCGCGCTCACCCAGCTCCGCCAGACACCGGGACGCCAGCATGCGCGAGCGGTGGTCGGCGGGCACGCGGCGAACGGCCTCCGCGAAGACGGCGAGGGCGCGCTCGAACTGGCGCTCCTCGAACAGGTCCATGCCCAGCTCACGCAACGACGACTCGTTCATCCGGTGTCTCCAGACCGCTCACGACGACAGGTGTGACAGGAATTCAGGAATGGAGGCCGCCCGCCCCGTCCCTCCAGGCGGCGGCCCCCTCTAAGCCTTCGCGACCTTACGAACCGCCGGCCTTCTGCAGCTCGCTCAGCGCCATCTCCGCCTTGCGCTTCACGTCCGTGCCCTCCGCGGACGCCTCGATGACGATCTTGAACTGCTCCGTCGCCAGGGCCGGGTCGCGGTCGCGCGAGATGTACGCCGACAGGTACAGCTCCTCCACCTTCTTCTGCAGCTCGTCCAGGCCGTCGCGGGCGCGCGAGTCACCCGGGTTGAGGCGCAGCGCCTCGCGGAAGCTGCGGCCCGCCGCCGGGTACTCCTTGCGCTTGAAGGCCGCCTGCCCCGCCGCCACGGACGCGGAGGCCAGCTCGTTGTCCAGCGTGTCGCCCAGCGAGCCGTTGAAGCCGATCTGCCGGTACACCTCCGCCGCGCGCCGCAGCGGCTTCACGGAGGCCTCCAGCGAGTTGTTCTCGTACTTCTTCTGGCCCTCTTCAAAGGCGGAGCGGAACTGGGGGATGAGCTTCTTCAGGTTGCGCGCGCGGGCCTGGATGTCCGCCTCGCCGCGGTACTTGTCCATCACCCGGTCCACCTCCAGCGTCGCGCGCTGGAAGTCCCCGCCGTTGAAGCGGCGCTCCACGTCCTGGAAGGCCTCCGCCACGAACTCCGCGCGGCGCTGCTTGGCGTTCTCCGCCGCCACCGCCTGCCGGATGCCGGCCTGACGCGCGGCCTGCGCCGCCTCCTTGGCCAGGAGGGCCTCCAGGTCCGCGAGCTTCTGCTCGTAGAGCGAGCGCATGCCCTGCGGCAGCTCCGCGATGAGCGTGCGCGCGTCGTCCGGCCGGCGCTCCGCCAGCGCCGCGTCCACCAGGCCCAGCGTGTACTTCTGCTCGCCGGCCTCCAGGTCCTCCTCCAGCTTCTTGCGCACGTCGTCCGTGCGGGCCATGCCCTGCGGCGTCTCCGCCAGCTTCTGGCGCGCCTCCGGGTAGCGGTTCTCCGCCATCAGGGCGCGCACGGTCTGGAAGGAGTCCAGGATGTCCTGCAGCTGCTGCGCGGCCTTGGCCACGCCGTCCACGTCGATGCCCACGCGCAGCTTCTCCGCCTCCTGGGCGAAGCGCACCGCGTCCACGTACTCGCCGTCGCGCACCTTGTCGCGCGCACGCTGCATCAGCTCCTGGGCGCGCGCGAGGTTGGGGTCCACCGGCGGCTTGGGCGGGGGCTGGTTCCCCTTGGACAGCGCCAGGCCCAGGATGAGGAAGAGCAGCAGCACGCCGCCCACCGCCGCGCCGACCTTCATCTTGAAGGTGGGCTTGAAGCCCTCGCGCGCCGACGAGCGCACCGGACGCGGACGGGGCACGCCCGTCTTGCGCGCCTTCTCGTCGCGCATCAGGTCCGCGAGCTTGTAGTTCGCGTTGGTCTTCTCATCCAGGCGCGGGTCCTTCTTCTCCTCCTTCTTTTCCGCCTTCTCCTCCGACTCGCCGGACTCGGCCTTGGCGCGCATCTCCTTGATGAGCTCGCCCTCGTCCACGAAGCGCAGGCGCGTCTTGCCCACGGAGATCTCATCCCCGTGCTTCAGGATGCACTCGTCGACCTTCTGGTCGTTCACCTGGGTGCCGGAGATGCCGCCCAGGTCGCGCATCACCACGCCGCTCTCGCCGTAGACGAGCTCCAGGTGGCGGCGCGACACCGTCTGGTCGCCCAGGGCGAAGTCGCAGTCCTTGCTGCGCCCCACCACCATGCGCACGCCCTTGAAGCGCTTCTTGCGCCCCTTGTCCGGGCCGTCCAGCACCAGCATCAGCACCGGCGGGCCGGCGCGCGTCGTCTCCGAGTTGTCCTCGTCCTCGGCGGGCTCCTCCGCCTCCGGGCGCACGTCGTCGATGGAGGCCACCCGCGTCTCGCCGGTGCGCGAGCGCACGGGCTCCGCGTCGCCGTACAGCTCCGGATCACCTCCGTCCTGGCTGTCCTCGCCAGAGAGCGGCGCGGACCAGTCTTCCTCCGGCACGGCGGAGACGCGGCGCGAGCCGCCCCCTCCGGAAGCATTGGGACGGCGGTCCGCCGTCGCGCCCCCGGCCGAACGGCCGGTGCCTGAACGCGATGACGGTGAGGGACGGCGAGGAGGCATGGGTGGGTCCAGGTTGAAGCGGCCAGCATCTTAGAGCGCCCACCGCACGGTGGGAATGCGCTCCGGGCGTTCCTTTCAGGGAAGACGGGCCCGGTCCGGTTCGTTGGCCCGCACGCCGTCCCGTCTCCGATGTAGGTTTCCTCCATTCCCGTTCCCTCAAGCGCCACGAGCCACCCCATGCCCCGAGCCCTCGCGTCCTCCCGGCGCGCCCGTCCCGCCCAGCTCGCCCCGCCAGCCGCGAGGCAGGCGGCCGCCTCCCCGCTCCTGCCCCCGGGTCTGTTGGAACGTCTGCTGGCGGAAGCCATGGGCCGGGGCGCGGACTTCGCGGAGGTGTACGTGGAGCGCACGTCCACCACCGCCGTGGTGCTGGAGGAGCAGCGCATCCGCAGCGCGCAGGTGGGCCTGGTCCAGGGCGTGGGGGTGCGCGTCATCGCCGGGGCCAAGGTGGGCTACGCCTACTCCGACGACTGGGAGGAGGCCGCGCTCGTCCGCGCCGCGCGCACCGCGGCGATGATTGCCCAGGGCGGCGGCTCCGAGCGCGCCTGGCCCATCAAGCGCGTCCCGGTGCCCAGCCACTACCGGGTGGGCCAGCCGCTGGAGGACGTGGCGGTGGCGCGCAAGACGGCGCTGCTCACCCGAGCGGATACGGCAGCCCGCGCCTTCGACTCGCGCATCCAGCAGGTCAACGCGTCCTACGTGGATCAGACGCGCCGTATCGCCGTGGCCAACACCACCGGCCGCTTCAGCGAGGACACGCAGGACCAGTCCCGCATGAGCGTGCACGTGGTGGCGCTGGGGAAGAACGGCGAGCGGCGCACCGGCATGTACGGCAGCGGCGGCCGGGTGTCCTTCAGCTACTGGGACGGCGTGACGCCGGAGTCCGTGGCGGAGGAGGCCGCGCGCCAGGCCATCGCCACGCTGGGCGCGGTGGACTGCGTGGCCGGGCCGCAGACGGTGGTGCTGGCGCCGGGCTGGAGCGGCATCCTGCTGCACGAGGCGGTGGGCCACGGCCTGGAGGCGGACTTCATCCGCAAGGGCACGTCCCTGTTCGCGGGCAAGCTGGGGGAGAAGGTGGCCTCCGACCTGGTGACGGTCATCGACGACGGCACGGTGTCCAGCGCGCGCGGCTCCATCAACATCGACGACGAGGGCGTGCCGGGCGAGCGCAAGGTCCTCATCGAGAACGGCGTCCTCAAGGGCTACCTCTATGATCAGCTCAACGCGAAGCTGATGAACCAGCGCTCCACGGGAAGCGGCCGGCGCGAGTCGTTCAGGAGCCTGCCCCTGCCCCGCATGACGAACACCTTCCTGGCGCCCGGAGACCACGCGCCGGAGGACATCCTCAAGGAGGTGAAGCGCGGGCTGTACTGCGCCACCTTCGGCGGAGGTCAGGTGGACATCAGCAACGGCAACTTCGTCTTCGAGGTCAGCGAGGCCTACCAGATTGAAGACGGCAGGCTGGGCCGCCCGGTGAAGAACGCCATCCTGATTGGCGTGGGGCCGGAGGCGCTGAAGAACATCACCCGCGTGGGCTGCGACCCGATGCCGGACCCCGGCATGGGCGTCTGCGTGAAGGACGGGCAGATGATGCCCGTGGGCGTGGGCCTGCCCACCGTGCGCATCGACAACGTGACCGTGGGCGGAACGAAGGTCGGCTGAGGACTAACGTGAACTACGAACAGCTCGCGAAGAAGGTCGTCCAGCGCGCCGTGAAGAAGGGCGCGAAGCAGGCGGAGGCGTACCTGGAGGTGGGCCGCAACAGCAGCGTGCGCGTCCGCGAAGGGCAGATCGAGGACCTGACGGAGGCCACCAGCAAGGGCCTGGGCATCCGGGTCATCGTGAAGGACCGGCTGGGCTTCGCGTACACGTCCGACTTCACCCCCGCCGGCCTGGAGCGCGTGGCGGACCTGGCCGTGCAGCTGGCGGAGGCGGCCGCGCCCAACAAGCTCAACGGCCTGCCCGGCGCGAAGGACCTGGGCAAGCGCGGAGACACCGGCATCCTCTTCGACCCCAAGGTCGCGAACCTGCCCGGGGACTGGAAGATACAGGCGGCGTTGGAGGCGGAGCGCGCGGGCCGGGCGCAGGACACGCGCGTCGTCACCTTCGACTCCGTGTCCGCGGGCGACTTCGTGGCGGAGGTGTACCTGGCCTCCAGCGAGGGCGCGTCCGGCGGCTACTCCGGCACGTACGTGTACCTGGTCGCGGTGCCGGTGGCGTCCCAGGACGGGCAGCTCCAGACGGGCTACTGGCTGGACTACAAGCGCTTCCTGGACGACCTGGAGTCCCCGGAGTCCATCGGCCGCGAGGCCACGAAGCGCGCCGTGCGCATGCTGGGCGCGAAGCCGGTGAAGACGCAGCAGGTGCCGGTGGTGTTCGACCCGCTGGTGGCCGCGAGCTTCGTGGGCAACCTGTCCCAGGCCGCCAACGGCAACGCCGTCTACCAGCAGTCCAGCGTGCTCGCGCCCCACCTGGGCAAGCGGCTCGCGGGCAAGCACGTCACGCTGGTGGATGACGGCCTCTTGCCCCGGGGCCTGGCCACCGCGCCCTTCGACGGCGAGGGCGTCCCCACGCGCCGCACGCCCATCCTGGATCAGGGCGTGCTGTCCGGCTTCCTCTACGACGCCTTCACCGCGCGCAAGGCGAAGGCGCGCACCACGGGCAACGCGTCGCGCGGCTACAGCGCGCTGCCGGGCATCGGCACCACGAACCTCTACCTGGAGAAGGGCACGAAGACGCCGGAGGAGCTGATCCGCGAGGTGCCCCAGGGCCTCTACGTCACGGCGCTTTTGGGCCACGGCGCGGATCCGGTGTCCGGGGACATGTCCTGCGGGGCCAACGGCCTTTGGATCGAGAACGGTGAGCTGACGCACCCCGTGCAGGAGGTGACGGTCGCGGGCCACCTGCTCCAGATGCTGAAGGACGTGGACGCGGTGGGCAGCGACCTGCAGTTCCGGGGCGGCAGCGTGGGCGCGCCCACTGTCCGCTTCCGACAGCTCACGGTCTCCGGCGCGTAGCCAGCGCCACGCGGTCGCCTAGGCTCGCGGACCTCTTTCCCACGGCAGGAGGTCCGCCCCGCATGGCCGCGAAGTCCGCCCGCAAGTCCGCTGCCCCCCGCTCCAAGTCGGCCACGCCGCGCAAGCCGCGCCGCAAGAAGGCCGAACCGAAGTCGCGGGGCCTGAGCGCGGCGGAGGTCGCGAGCGAGTCCGTGGCCTTCCCCGACGCCCTCCTCCAGGCCGTGCGCGAGGACGGCGGCGAGGTGCTGTCCGTCTACCGCGACCCACTGGGCGGACACCCCGTCGTCTTCGCCGTGCTCCCCATCGACAAGGTGGAGCCCACGCCCTACCAGCGCGACCTGTCCGAGCCCCACGTCAAGCGGCTCGCCACCGCCATGGAGCGCCTGGACCGCTTCCTCGACCCCGTCATCGCCGTGCGCGTGGACGGCCGCTACTGGACGCCCAACGGCAACCACCGCCTCAACGCCAGCAAGCTGCTGGGCGCGAAGTCCATCGTCGCCCTCCTCCTGCCGGACGAGGACGTGGCCTATCAAATCCTCGCCCTCAACACGGAGAAGGCCCACAACCTGAAGGAGCGCTCGCTGGAGGTCATCCGCATGGCGCGGGGCCTCGTGGGCGCGAACCGCCCGGGCAAGGAGTCCGCCTTCGCCCACCTCTTCGAGGAGCCCTCCTTCCTCACCCTGGGCGCCGCCTACGAGAAGCGCCCCCGCTTCTCCGCGGGCGCCTACCACCCCTTCGTCAAGGTGGTGGACGGCTTCCAGGACGTGCCGCTGGCGGAGGCCATCGCCATCCGCGACGCCCAGGCGGACCGGCTCCTGGAGCTGGACGACGCGGTGGTCGCCGTCGTCAACGCGCTGAAGGAGCGCGGCCTCCAGAGCCCCTACCTCAAGAACTTCGTCGTCGCCCGGCTCAACTTCCTGCGCTTCCGCAAGGACGGCCCGCCTCCCACCTTCGACTCCACCGTCAGCCGCATGCTGGCCAGCGCCCGCCGCTTCAACGTGGACAAGGTGAAGCGCGAGGACATTGGCCGCATGGGCGGCGGGCCCCTGGAGCCGGACGAAGAGGGGGCTTGAAGGGAATGGGGATTGCAGGGCCGTGTTGAGAGAGGCCCCGTACTCCCATGACATCTCCCACGGTCCTGGTCGTCGACGACGACCGCGCCAACCTTGATTCCGTCGCCCGCATCTTCCAGCGGGAAGGCTTCGCCACCTTGTCCGCCGCGCAGGGCACGGAGGCGCTGGAGATGCTCCGGCGCCCCGAGGTCAGCGTCATGGTCACCGACCTGATGATGCCCGGCATGGACGGCCAGGAGCTGCTCAAGGCCAGCCGCGCCATCCGTCCGGACGTGGAGGTGGTGCTGATGACCGCCTACGGCACGGTGGAGACGGCCGTGGCCGCCATGAAGGACGGCGCCTACGACTTCATCACCAAGCCCCTCAAGCGCCACGCCCTGGTGAAGGCCGTGCAGAAGGCGCTGGAGAAGCAGGCGCTCGTCCAGGAGAACACCTCACTCAAGGCGAAGCTCGCGGAGATCAACCCCGCGGGCGGGCGCGCCATGGTGGGCCAGTCCCCGGCCTTCCGCGCCATGCTGGACACCATCCGCCAGGCCGCGCCGTCCACCGCCACGGTGCTGCTGCTGGGCGAATCCGGCACCGGCAAGGAGCTGGCCGCCCGCGCGCTGCATGAGCACTCCGCCCGGGCGAAGCAGTCCTTCGTCGCCGTCAACTGCGGCGCCATCCCGGAGAGCATCCTGGAGGCGGAGCTCTTCGGCGTGGAGCGCGGCGCGTACACCGGCGCCGTCTCCCGGCGCGAGGGCCGCTTCGAGCGCGCCCACGGCGGCACCCTCTTCCTGGACGAGGTGGGCGAGATGCCCCTCTCCGCGCAGGTGAAGCTCTTGCGCGTGCTCCAGGAGGGAGAGCTGGAGCGGCTGGGCGGCACGCAGACGGTGAAGGTGGACGTGCGGCTCGTCGCCGCCACCAACAAGGACCTGCAGAAGGAGGTCGCCGAAGGGCGCTTCCGCGAGGACCTCTACTACCGCCTGCACGTGGTGGAGATCCGCGTGCCCGCGCTCGCGTCGCGCCGCGAGGACATCCCGCTGCTGGCGGAGGCCTTCCTGCGCCGCTTCTCCGCGAAGAACGGCAAGGTGCTGCGCGGCTTCTCTCCGGACGCCCTGAACGTGCTGGAGAACTACGCGTGGCCGGGCAACGTGCGAGAGCTGGAGCACGCCGTGGAGCGCGCCGTGGTGCTGGCCCGCACGGACGTGCTGGAGGCCACCGACCTGCCGGAGTCCGTGCGCAAGGGGCCGCTGGGCTCCGCCGGACAGCTGGTCATCCCCATCGGGACGCCCATGGAGGAGATTGAGAGGCGCGTCATCCACGAGACCCTGCGCCACACCCGGGGGGACAAGACGCTCGCCGCCCGCTTGCTGGGCATCGCCGCGCGCACCATCTACCGCAAGCTCGAGCGCGAGCAGGGCGGCCCGGACGCACCTCCGAACTCCCCGGCGGCCCCCCCCTCCCCGCCCACCAG
>NZ_RAWM01000011.1 GCF_003668875.1 Corallococcus interemptor
GCGCGGGGGCAGGCGGGGGTGGAGCTGCTGCTGTCGGCGGTGGCGCTCGCGGTCGCGGCGGTGCCGGAGGGCCTGCCCACGGTGGTGACGCTCGCGCTCGCGGTGGGCGTGCAGCGCATGGCGAAGGGGCACGTGCTCGTGCGGCGGATGCAGGCGGTGGAGGCGCTCGGCTCGGCCACCGTCATCTGCACGGACAAGACGGGCACGCTCACCCGGGGAATCATGGAGGTGCGCGAGGTGTGGCCCCCGGAGGCCACGCAGCGCGTGCTGGAGGTGGCGGCGGCGTGCTGTGACGCGGAGCTGCCAGCCGTGGGGGCGCAGGGCCCCGGCGCGGGGGACCCCACGGAGCTGGCGCTGCTCGCGGCCGCGCGGGCCCGGGGCGTGGAGCGCTCGGACGTGGAGCGTGAGCGCCCCCGGGTGTCGGAGCAGCCCTTTGATTCGGACCGGCGGCGCATGAGCGTCCTGCGCTCGGATGGGGTCCTCTACGTGAAGGGCGCGCTGGAGGTGCTGCTGCCGCTGTGCCGGCAGGTGCCGCCGGGCGTGGCGGAGGCCCTGGCGTCGCTGGCGGGGCGCGCCCTGCGCGTGCTGGCCGTGGCGGAGGGGAAGGGCCCCGACGAGCGGGAGCTCACGCTGGTGGGGCTGGTGGGGCTGGCGGATCCGCCCCGGCCCGAAGCGGTGGAGGCCGTGCGCGCGGCGCGCGAGGCCGGGGTGCGCACGGTGATGATCACCGGCGACCACCCCACCACGGCGCTGGCCATCGCGAGGGAGCTGGGCCTGCTGCGCGAGGGCGAGTCGCCGGAGGGCATCGTGCACGCGCGGGCGACGGCGGAGGAGAAGCTGCGCATCGTGCGCGGCTGGAAGGCGCGCGGCGAGGTGGTGGCCATGACGGGGGACGGCGTGAACGATGCGCCGGCCCTGCGCGAGGCCCACATCGGCATCGCCATGGGCCGCACCGGCGCGGAGGTCACCCGCGAGGCGTCCGACCTCATCCTCACGGACGACCACTTCGCCAGCATCGTGGCGGCCGTGCGCGAGGGGCGCGGCATCTACGAGAACATCCGCAAGACGCTCGTGTACCTGCTGGCCGGCAACGCCGGGGAGCTGGTGCTGATGCTCGGCGCGTCGCTGCTGGGACTGCCCCTGCCGCTGCTGCCGCTGCACCTGCTCTGGGTGAACCTCGTCACGGACGGGCTGCCGGCCCTGGCGCTGGTCATGGACCCGGCCCCTCCGGACGTCATGCGGCGGCCGCCGAGGCGGCCCGAGGAGCCCATGCTGGGCCGGCGCGAGTGGACGGCGGTGCTGGGCACCGGCCTGCTGGACGCCGCCGTCACGCTGGGCACCTTCCTCTGGGCGCTCCGGCACCTGTCGCTGGAGGAGGCGCGCACCCTGACGTTCACCGTGCTGGTGGTCTGCCAGGTGCTGCGGGCCTTCGCCGCGCGCAGCGCCGGGATGCTCCACTGGGAGGTGGGGACGTTCACCAACGGGGCGCTGCTCGGGGTGGTCGCCTTCACGCTGGCGCTCCAGGTCGCCCTGCCGGAGGTGCCCCTGCTCGCCGCGTTCTTCTCGCTCGTCCCGCTGGCCGCCACGCACCTCCTGCTCGCGCTGGGCCTGGGGCTCATCCCGGTGAGCGTGCTGGAGCTGCGCAAGCTGGTGGCGCGGAGCCGGGGCCCGGCGAGGCGTTGAGCAAGGAGCTGCCCGGCGGGCCGCGCACGTCCCCGCGCCCGCCGCCCCGGGCGGGCCCTCAGCGCGGGAGCACCTGCTCGGCCCGGACCTCCGTCGCCTCCAGGGGCTCGCCCCGCTCGAAGCGGCGGATGCTCTCGAGCGTGGTGCGGGCGATGGCGCCCAGCGCCTCACGGGTGAGGAAGGCCTGGTGCGCGGTGATGAGCACGTTGGGGAAGGTGAGCAGCCGCGCGAGCACGTCGTCCTGGAGCACCTGCCCGGAGAGGTCCTGGAAGAAGACGCCCTCCTCCTCCTCGTACACGTCCAGCCCGGCGGCCCCCAGGTGGCCCGACTTGAGCGCCGCCAGCAGGGCCTGGCTGTCGATGAGCGCCCCGCGGCCGGTGTTGATGAGCATGGCCCCGGGCTTCATCCGCGCGAGCGCCGCCGCGTCGATGAGGTGGCGCGTGGCGGGCGTGAGGGGCACGTGCAGCGACAGGACGTCCGCCCGGGCCAGGGCCTCCGGGAGCGCCACGGGCTCCAGGTGCAGCTGGCGCGCGTCCTCCTCCTTCAGCCGCGGGTCCACCGCGAGCAGCCGGCAGCCGAAGCCGTGGAAGATGCGGGCGGTGGCGCGGCCGATGCGCCCCAGCCCCACCAGGGCCACCGTCTTGCCGGACAGGTCGAACCCCACCAGCCCGTCCAGCGAGAAGTTCCACTCGCGCACCCGCGCGTAGGCGCGGTGCACCTTGCGGTTGAGCGCGAGCACCAGCGCCGCCGTGTGCTCGGCCACGGCCTGCGGCGAGTACTCGGGGACGCGGACGACGGTCATCCCCAGCCGGGCGGCCTCCGCCAGGTCCACGTGGTTGAAGCCCGCCGAGCGCAGCGCCACCAGCCGCGTGCCCCCTCGCGCCAGCGCCTGGAGGCACGCGCCGTCCAGCCGGTCATTCACGAAGGAGCACACCCCGGGGAAGCCCGCCGCCAGCCCCACCGTCTGGGGCGTCAGGCGCGGCTCGAACCAGGTGAGCTCGTGGCCGAACCCGGAGTTGGCCTCCTCGAAGGCGGTGCGGTCGAAGCGGTGGGTGTCGAAGAAGGCGATGCGCATGGGCGTGTCCCCCGGCGGCGCGCGGAGGCGGCCGTGAAGTGTCCTCGCCGGACTCTGCATCCGCCGTGCGCGGCCCGGACACCGGCCCCAAGGGCTGGGGGGCGCAAGCGTTGCGCGGTGCACGCCCCGGGCGTGCAACTCCTGCGGGGGCGCGCCGCGCGCGGGCCGGGACAGGACTGGCATGCATCCTGTAGAGCAAGGGGCATGGGCCGCGCGGTGGGGGGCCCGGGGCGCGATACGGGAGACGGAGGAAGCTCGATGGATGCCACGCGTGAAGAGGTGGGGGCGCGATGAGCGCGTCTCCCAGGGTCCCGGTCGCCATCGGGTGGTTCGCGCTGGGGTACTTCGCCTGCTACCTGCCCTACAGCGCGCTGACGAAGGCGCTGAGCCTGGGCGCGCTGCCGGGGATGACGGCGGGGCTGCCGGGCTTCGTGCTGCTGCCCTCCACGGCGCTGGCCACGCTCGTGGGGATGTTCGCGTACCTGGCGTGGAGCGGCGCCTTCCAGCACGCGGGGCGCCGGCGCTTCGGGCCGGTGAGCCTGCCCTGGCCGGGGCGCTGGACGTTCCTGTCGGGCCTGTGCACCACGGGCATCATCGCCACCACCACGCTGGCGTACACCTTCGACGGCACCTCCATCGTCTTCATGATGCTGCTGATGCGCGGCGGCGTGCTGGTGCTCGCGCCGCTGGTGGACGCGGTGAGCGGCCGTCACGTCACGTGGCCTTCGCGGGTCGCGCTGGGGGTGAGCCTGGTGGCGCTGCTCGTCGCGACGGGGCCGGGCGCGGACCCGCGCCTGTCGCTGGCGGCGGGGCTGGACTGGGCGGTGTACGTCGTCAGCTACTTCGTGCGGCTGCGCTTCATGAGCCGGCTGGCGAAGAACCACGTGCCCGGCGCGCGCGAGCGCTACTTCGTGGAGGAGCAGATGGTGGCCGCGCCCGCGCTCGTCGTCCTGCTGGCGCTGTGGGCCTTCGCGGGCGTGGGCGGCGCGGCGGAGCAGCTGCGCGAGGGCTTCACCGGGATGTTCTCACGGCCCACGCTGGCCGTGGAGGTGGCCGTGGGGCTGTTCTCCCAGGGCAGCGGCATCTTCGGCGGCCTGGTGCTGCTGGACGCGCGGGAGAACACCTTCACCGTGCCCATCAACCGCGCCTCCAGCGTGTTCGCGGGCGTGGGCGCGACGGTCGTGCTCTCCGCGTGGCTGGGGCTCCCCGGCGTGGGCGTCCGCGAGCTGGCGGGCGCCGCGCTGGTGACGGTGGCCGTCGCGGTGCTCGCGGCGCCGGGCGTGCTCGCGGCGCGGCGCAAGCGCACCGCCTCCCTGTCACTTCCCCCGGCCTCCTGATGCCCGCGCGCGACGAGGACTCCATGCACGTTGACCCCATCACGACCCTGGCGCGGCGGATGCTCCTGTCCCGCCGGGACGCGCTGCGCGCGGCGCGCGCGGACGAGGAGGTGGCGGCCCGGCCGCCCGTGCGCAGGGCGTGCCTGCCGCCGCGCGAACTGGAGGAGGTGGAGGCGGCGCTCGAGCGCATCGAGCAGGGCCGCTTCGGCGGCTGCGAGCGGTGTGGGGGCGCCATTGGCCGGCAGCGGCTGCTGGCCGTCCCGGAGGCGCGCTGCTGCCTGGCATGCGCGGACGCGCGGGCCCGGGACGCGAACGCGTGAAGGCCCCGGGTCCAGGTCTTCTGGTAAGCAGGGGCATGGCCCCAGAACGCATCCTGGTCGTGGATGACGAGGTGAACGCGCGGCGCGCCCTGGCCACCCTCCTGGCGGAGGAGGGCTACGAGGTGCGGGAGGCCGCGGACGGCGCGGAGGCGCTCGCCGCGCTCGCGGACTTCTCACCCGCGCTGGTGCTCACCGACGTGCGGATGCCGCGCATGGACGGCGTCACCCTGCTGCGCCGCGCGAAGGAGGAAGGCAGCGACGCGGCCTTCGTGATGATGACGGCGTTCGCCACGGTGGAGGCGGCCGTGGAGGCCATGCGCCTGGGCGCGGAGAGCTACCTCACCAAGCCGTTGGACCTGAACGCCGTGCTCGTCGTGCTGGGCAAGGCGCTGGAGACGCGCCGGCTGAAGCAGGAGGCGCGGCAGCTGCGGGAGCGGGTGGCGGAGCGCTTCCGCGTGGGCAACATCATCGGGGACGCGCCCGAGCTCCAGGGCGTCTACTCCCTCATCCACCAGGCGGCCCCCACGCGGGCCACGGTGCTCATCCTGGGGGAGAGCGGCACGGGCAAGGAGCTGGTGGCCCAGGCGCTGCACGAGCTCAGCCCTCGCAAGGCGCGCCCCTTCGTCAAGGTGCACTGCGCGGCGCTCAGCGAGAGCCTGCTGGAGAGCGAGCTGTTCGGCCATGAGAAGGGCTCCTTCACCGGCGCCCTGGCGCGCAAGGAGGGCCGCTTCGAGCTGGCGGACGGGGGCACCCTGTTCCTGGACGAGATTGGCGAAATCTCCCCGGCCGTGCAGGTGAAGCTCCTGCGCGTGCTGCAGGGCCGCGAGTTCGAACGCGTGGGCGGCACGCAGACGGTGAAGGTGGACGTGCGCATCGTGGCGGCCACCCACCGGGACCTGGAGGCGGAGGTGAAGGCGGGCCGCTTCCGCGAGGACCTCTACTACCGCCTCAACGTGGTGGCGGTGACGCTGCCGCCCCTGCGCCGGCGCAAGGCGGACATCCCCGCGCTGGTGAGCCACTTCATCGAGCGCTGCAACGCGACCCACGGCAAGGGCGTGAAGGGGCTGGCGCCCGGCACCCTGGAGGCGCTGATGAGCCACGACTGGCCGGGCAACATCCGCGAACTGGAGAACGCGGTGGAGCGCGCCGTGGTGCTCGCGCGGGGAGAGGAGCTCACGGCGGACGACCTGCCGCCCGTGCTGCGCGGCCCCCGTCCCAGCGCCGGGGGCGGCGACCGGCTCATCCCCGGCGCGACGCTGGCCGCCATCGAACGCGAGGCCATCCTGCGCACGCTGGAGATGGTGCAGGGCTCCACCACGCGCGCCGCGGAGGTGCTGGGCATCAGCGTGCGGAAGATCCAATACAAGCTCAAGGAGTACGGCGGCGGTGGCGCCGGCCCGGACGAGGAGCCGGCCGCGCCTTGAGGCCCCGCGCGCAAGGAAGGGATTCACCATGGAAGCCGGACCTGGAGGCGTGACGGAAGACATCCTGGAGGAACTCCAGCGCTACGTGGGGTTCTCCGACGGCGACGGGGAGGCCCTGCGGGAGCTGCACCCCATCGCCTGCGCGCACTTCGAGCGCATCGCGGACGTCTTCTACCGGCGCATCCTCGAGCACCCGGGGGCGCGCGAGGCGCTGGAGGGCGGCGAGAGCCGGGTGGGGCACCTCAAGGTGACCCTCCAGGACTGGATGGGGTCGCTCCTGCTGGGGCCGTGGGACGCGGCCTGGTTCGAGCGCCGCTGCCGCATCGGCCGGGTGCACGTGCGCATCCACCTGCCGCAGCACTACATGTTCGGCGCCATGAACCTGCTGCGCCAGGAGCTGACGGCGGTGCTGGAGGAGTCGCTGCGCGGCGACCCCGCCCGGGCCGCCCGCCTGGGCCGGGCGCTGGGGAAGATCCTCGACCTGGAGCTGGCCATCATGCTGCACACGTACCGCGAGGACCTGCTGGCCCAGTCGGCCCGGTCCGAGCGGCTGGCGACCTTCGGACAGCTGGTGGGCTCCATCGGCCATGAGCTGCGCAACCCCCTGGGCGTCATCGAGACGTCGCTCTTCATCCTCAAGGGCCGCCCCGCCGCGAAGGAGGATGCGCGCGTGGTCAAGCACCTGGACCGCATCGGGGAGCAGGTGGAGGTGGCCAACCACATCGTCACCAGCCTGCTGGACATGATCCGCTCCAGCCCGCTGGTCCGCGCGCCGCTGCGGCTGGCGCAGGTCTGGGCCTCCGCGCTGGAGGCCGTCACGCCGCCCGCCCACGTGCGCGTGCGCGAGGAGGGACTGGAGGCCCTGCCCCCGCTGGAGGGGGACGCGGTGCAGATGCGGCAGGTCTTCGTGAACCTGCTGCAGAACGCGGTGCAGGCCCTGGGCGAGCGCGAGGGCGAGGTGTGGCTGACGGCGGACGTCCCGGAGGCCGGGGCGCGGCGGGTCCGCCTGGTGCTGGAGGACAGCGGCCCGGGCCTGGATCCGGCCATCCGCGCGCGCGTCTTCGAGCCGCTGATGACGACGAAGGCGCGCGGGCTGGGGCTGGGCCTGGCGCTCGTGCGGCGCATCCTGGAGCGGCATGGCGGCGGCATCGCGTACGCTCCCGCCGAAGCCGGAGCCGGGCCGGGAGGGGCCCGCTTCGTGATGGAGCTTCCCCTGACGCTGGAGCCATCCTGATGGGCCACTTCCTGTTGGTGGATGACAACCGGGCGTTCGCGGAGAACCTGGCGGAGATCCTCGAGGAGCAGGGCCACTCGGCCACCGTGGTGGACGGGGGCGAGGCCGCGCTCCAGGCCGCGCGCGAGGCGCGCTACGACGTGCTCATCACCGACATGCGCATGGCCGGGATGAGTGGCGCCGCGCTGGTGCACCACCTGCGCCAGCGAGACCCGGGGCTCGCGGCCATCGTCGTCACCGCGCACCCCGGGGAGGCCGAGCTCGCGCGGGCGCGCGCGGAGGGCGTGCTCGCGGTGCTGCCCAAGCCGGTGCCGGTGCCGGTGCTGGTGGAGCTGCTCGCGCGGGCCCGCCGCGACGGGCTCGTCATGCTGGTGGAGGACGACGTCCGCCTCGCGGACAACCTCACGGAGGTGCTGCGTGAGCGCGGCTTCACGGCCGTGGTCGCGCACTCGGTGCCGGACGTGGAGGGGCTGGAGTCCGTCCGCCCCTTCGCGGCGCTCGTGGACCTGCGCGTGCCAGGCGGCCCCGACGGCGAGGCGCTGCGCCGCGTGCGGGAGCGCTTCCCCGCCACCACCCCCTTCGTCGTCACGGCCTTCCCGGAGGCGCTGCCCGCGGACTTCGAGGGCCGGTGTGTCCGCAAGCCCTTCGACACCGGGGCGCTGCTCGCCGCGCTGGAGCAGGTGCACGGAGGCCGCGCGTGACGGGGGGCGCGGGGGAGCGCCCCCGGGTGCTGGTGGTGGATGACAACGCGGCGTTCCTGGACAACATGAAGGAGCTGCTGGAGGACCAGGGCTACGCCGTCTCCAGCGCGACGAGCTGCGCGGGGGCGCTGGAGCGGGCGCCGGCGGGCTTCGACGTGGCGCTGGTGGACGTCCGGCTGCCGGACGGGGAGGGCTCGTGGCTCGCCCCCCGGCTCAAGGCGCTGGTGCCGGACGGAGAGGTGGTGCTGCTCACGGGCCTGGGCATGCTGGAGGCGGCGGTGGCCGCGGTGCACGCGGGCGCGTGCGCGTACCTGCTCAAGCCCTGCGCCACGCCGGAGCTGCTGGTGACCCTGGAGCAGGCGCTGCGCCAGGTGCGGCTGCACCGCGAGAAGCGGGCGCTGGCCCGGCGCGCGCAGATGTCGGAGAAGCTGGCCGCGGTGGGCACGCTGACCGCGGGCCTGACGCATGAAATCCGCAACCCCCTCAACGCGGCCGTCCTGCAGCTCGTCGTCCTGGAGCGGCGGGTGCGCAGGCTGGAGGAGTCCGTCCAGGGGCCGCTCCTGGAGCCGCTGCTGCTGGTGCGGGATGAAATCCGCCGCCTGGATCACATCCTCGAGGACTTCCTCCAGTTCGCCCGTCCCCGCGAGTTCAGGTCGGACGCCGTGGCGGTGGCGCCCCTGTTCGAGCGGGTGGGCAGCCTCCTGGCCTGGCAGGCCGAGCAGCGCGGCGTGACGCTGGACGTGGAGCCGCCGGGCGCGTTGGAGGTGTGGGGGGAGGAGGAGCGGCTGCGGCAGGTGCTGCTGAACCTGGCGCTCAACGCGCTGGAGGCGACGCCGCCGGGAGGCCGGGTGCGCTTCAGCGCGAGCGCGCACCCGGGAGAGGTGGCGCTCTTCGTGGACGACAGCGGGCCCGGAGTACCGGTGGAGGCGCGGGCGCGGCTCTTCGAGCCCTTCTTCACGACGAAGGCGAGCGGCAGCGGGCTGGGGCTCTCCATCGTGCATGCCATCGTCACCCAGCACGGCGGCACCCTCCAGGTGGAGGATGGCCCGCTGGGGGGCGCGCGCTTCGCCGTGCACCTGCCCGGCGCACCGGGGCCGCTGGCGGCGTGACACCCGTCAAGGCGCGGGCGTCACGCCCACGGTCCGTGTCTTGCCATCCGGGTCCACCTCCAGCTTGAGGCGCGGGGTGCCCTGGGCGTCGTGGATGACGATGCTCGCGACGCCGTTCTCCACGCCCATCGTGATGCGCTCCTTCCAGTCATGCCGGAAGGTGATGGTGGGCTTTCCCTTTTCCAAGGCCATGCACATGGCCTCGTAGCCCTCCTCGCTGTCGAAGCAGAGCCCGCGGAAGTCAATGGAGTCGAGCATCCCCAGCCCTCCAATCTCCTGCCCGGTGGGGCTCAGGAACTGGATGCCGTAGGCGGTGACGGCGCGCTTGAGGCCCTGGGGGTTGGGCATCGGCGCGGCGATGCGCACGCGCGTCTGGCCATTCTCGTCGACGATGTTCAGCTCCCGGACGGAGAGGGACTCCGCGGGGCGGGGCGCGGCGGCGCCTCCCGTACACGCGCTCATGATCAGCGCGGAAGAGGAGACGGCTGCCAACGCGAACGGACGGAAGGTGGAAGGGGTCATGCGGCGGAAGCTAGACGCCGGCTCCGCCTCTGTCCCCCGGGGGATTCCATCCTTCCGTCACGGGTATGTCATGGGCACGGCGCCTTCAAGCGGGCAGCGTGCCCTGGCCGGTGGCCAGCGTGTTCATGAAGGACTTCACCTTCCGCACGTAGGTGGCGTCGCCGGTGCCGGCGGGGATGGCGTCCGGGTTGCTCCGGTCCACGCCGTTGGGGCCGGAGTTGTAGGCGCGCAGGGCCAGCTCATCGCTGCCGAACTGCTCCTTCATGTCCTTCATGTAGAAGGCGCCCGCCAGGATGTTCGTCTCCGGGTCGGAGAGGTTCTTGCCCTGGAGCTCCGGGTGCCTGGCCTGCAGCTCCCCGAAGGTGTTGGGGTTGACCTGCATCAGGCCGGTGTCCGTGAGGCCGTTGCCGCCGTTCGTGGAGACGGCCTCCAGGTTGCCGCGCGACTCCTGCCAGATCTGCGCGGCCAGCATCTCCGCCGGCATGCCCGTCTTGGCGGAGGCGGACTCGATGGCGCCCCGGAACTTCTCCAGTCCCGGGGGCAGGTTGCCGCCCAGCTTGGAGCCGCCGCTCGAGGACACCGTCGGCCGCGAGGCCGCGGGGCCCACGACGCCGGTGTTGCCGTTGAGCGCCACGGGCGGCCGGGCCGACGAAGCCTGCGGCGTGAAGCTGCTGTCGGAGAAGGGCTGCGAACCCGTGCCGCACCTGCCACCCTCGGCGGCCTGGACCCCCTGCGCGCCGCCCGTCGCCTGCCCCAGCAGCTGAACGATGGACGTCAGCGCGGACAGCGTCTCCTGCAGCATCTTGCCCAGCTCCGCGCCCTTGCTGGAGCCGGCGTCGAAGCCGTCCTGCTGCAGCGCCGAGGACAGCCGCGAGCCCGGCTTCTGCGCCGGGGAGAACCCGCTCACGTTGCCGGCCTGGAGGTTGGCGGGACGGGCGCTGCCGGCGTCGTGAACCGGCATGCGGGACACGGGCGTGGAGGCGCTGCGAAGGGGCGAGATGGCCATGGCGGGGACCTCGAAAGGGATTGGGTTTCGGGTGAAGCGATGCCAGAGCCCATAGCAGCCGCTGTGCCAGTCCCCGGAAGCCGGCGGGCCGCGCACAACCCACGGTTTTCACGAGCCTCCCGAAGGGCCCCAAGGCCCGCGCCTGGTGACTGCGGTCACCGGTCCGATGCCCACCGTCATCAGCCGGACCCAGCGCCATTCGCGGCATGACAGCGGGGAGGGCGTCGTGCAGAACGCGTGCATGGCCGACATCACCCACCGCACTGTCCGGACGAACGGCATCCACCTGCACCTGTCGGAGGCCGGCCAGGGGCCGCTGGTGCTGCTGCTCCACGGCTGGCCGGAGTCGGGGTACTCGTGGCGCCACCAGCTCGCGGCGCTCGCGGAGGCCGGCTACCACGCGGTGGCGCCCGACGTTCGCGGCTACGGGCAGAGCGACCGGCCGGAGCCCGTCGAGGCCTACAGCATGAAGCAGCTGCTGGCGGACTGGGTGGGCCTGCTCGATGCGCTGGGGGAGAAGACCGCGGTGGTGGTGGGCCACGACTGGGGCGCGGCGATGGCGTGGACCTGCGCCGCGCTGCACCCGGACCGCTTCCGCGCCGTCGTGGGCCTGAGCGTGCCGTACCTGGGCCGCGCGCCCCTGCCGCCGACGCAGCTCTTCCGGAGCATGTTCAAGGACACGTGGGTCTACCTCCTCTACTTCCAGGCGCCGGGCGTCGCCGAGGCGGAGTTCGAAGCGGACGTCCCGAGGACGGTCCGCACCATCCTGGCCGGCGCCCCCGGCTTCGATTCGCGAGGCCTGGTCGACCCGGCCCGCCGCAAGGGCGACGGTTTCCTCACCGGCCTCGATGTGCCGGACTCGCTGCCCGCGTGGCTGACGGAGGCGGACCTCGCGCACTTCGCGAAGGAGCTGGAGCACAGCGGCTTCCGGGGCGGGCTCAATCGCTATCGGAACATGGACCGCGACTGGGAGGAGCTGCCCGAACTCGCGACCGCCCTCATCCGGCAGCCCGCCCTGTTCCTCATCGGGGAGAAGGATCCGGGCCGCGGCTTCTCTCCGGTGGACCCCATGAAGGCGCTGGTGCCCGGGCTCCGGGACCTGGTGGTCATTCCCGGCGCGGGCCACTGGCTCCAGCAGGAGCGTCCGCAGGAGGTGAACGCCGCCCTGCTGGCGTTCCTGAAGTCACTGCCCGCGTAGCAAACCCAGACGCTGAAGGCTCTCACCGGTGCGCACCTGATGGCCCGCGGCCAGCAGCTGCGCGATGCAATGCCCACCGATGAAGCCAGACCCGCCGGTGACCAGGACCGTGCTCATCGCCGCCTCGCGTTCATGTTCATGCACGGGAGTCTGTCCGCGACCCCGGCGAAGGTGAACGGCCAGATTCCGCAAGGGCCGTGAAGCCCACCTTCACGGCTTCAGTCCCAAGCAATCCGGTCGAAGAGCGCGCGCAGCCTGGCGCCGCGCGCGGGGTGGAGGTACGTCACCCAGGCAATCCTTCCGAGCAGGTGCGCGCGGAAGTCGGGATGGCCGCCGGTGTTCTGGCTGGCCGGCCCCCGGGTGCGGCACAGGTGCAGGACGGCCTTCAGCCGGTCGTAGTCCTCGCGGCGGAGGTTGGGGTGCTCATTCACCACCACGCCCGCGAGCCACTGCTGGTGGCCTTTGGACATCACCCGCGTCTTGTCCTCACGAACCGTGAAGCCCTCGTCGCGCACGATGCGGCGCACGCTCCGAAGGAGGCGGCGGATGCTCCCGGGCCTCGCGGCGTCCGCTGAGAACGCCAGGTCGTCCGCGTAGCGCGTGTAACGCATGCCCAGGACACCCGCGAGCGCGGACAGCCGGACGTCCAGCCGGTACGCGGCGAGGTTGGCGAGCGCGGGCGACGTCGGCGCTCCCTGCGGCAGGTGGCGCGACTCCAGCCTCCGGCCCAGGAGCCAACGCGATTCCACCTCCTGGGCGTGGGTTGGCTTCCGGGCCTGCGCGACCACCGCCCCTGGCGTCCGGTTCGTGCAGAGCCCCACCAGTGCCCCCGCCACCCCATCCGGATATCCGGCGGCGCGGAACACGCCCCAGAGCCTCGGTGGCCGCACGGAGAGGAAGAAGTCCTCCAGGTCCAGCCGCACGACGACCGCCTGGCGCGTATGGGGTTCGACGAAGCCTCGGATCCCCCGGCCTTTCACGAAGCCATGCGCCGCTTCGTGCGGAGGAATCCGGTCCAGGATGCAGTGGAGCACCTTGCGCTGGAGCCTCGCGAGCTCCTCACCGGGCTGCTCCAGCAGCCGCTGCCCGCCGCTGCGTTTGGGAATCCAGGTGTAGCCATAGCGCCGCCAGCGCCCGGGAGAGGTCCTGTGCTCCAATCCCTTTCCATCCGCCAGCCAGTCAAGCTGGGCATCCGTCACCCCCAGCCACGCCGCGAGGTCCGCCTGGGTGGGCAGGGCTGGAACGGGCCACGGGGCGCGGCCCATCTGAGGCTCGGCGGTGAGCCAGCGAAGAAGCCGCACCGGCGCGGTCGGGTTCGCGCAGGCCTGCTTCAACGCGGGCCGCGTCGCGAGTATCTCCGCGAGCAACTCCAGCCTGTCGTGCGGTGGCCGGGGAAAGAACCGCAGCGTGCTTCGCGCGAGCGACGCGAGCCACGGGAACCGGCCGCCGACGACTTCGGCTCCGTTCGCGATGAGCCCGGCGCGCGTCCAGGGCGCCGCGAGGAAGGCGGACGCGAGCGCCTTCGCCACCACGTTCCGTTCACTCATCCGGCACGCATCCGCCATGCGGCGGCCCGGTCCCACCTGTCCCGTCTGGCGTGGCCAGCGTCGCGGCTTGCCGCGAGGTCGGCCATGCGTGGGGAAGTGCTCCGCTTGAAGAATCCCCGGGGGTACCCCGGAGAGGCAGGGGACCGTGTCGCCACGGACCGTCTACCTGCTGGGTTTCCAGACCGCCGCATGACGCGAGCCACGGTACACGGCAACCCCTGCCGCGGTCGAGCCGCGAGGACTTCACGGCGGGCCGCCAGCCTTCAGTCCTGCGCGGTGGGACGGACAATCACCTCGCCCACGTCCACGTCCGCGGGCTGCTCGATGGCGAAGGCCATGGCGCGGGCAATCGCCTCCGGCGCGATCGCGAGCCTGTCCTTGACCTCCTCGAACCGGGCCCGGAGCTCCGGATTCTTCACGTGCTCCAGGAAGTTCGTCCGGGTCATCCCCGGGGAGATGACCGTCACCCGCAGCCTGGGGCCCGCCTCCTGGCGCAGCCCTTCGGAGATGGCGCGCACGGCGAACTTCGTCCCGGCGTAGACCGCCTGTCCGGGCACGATCCGGTGCGCCGAGGTCGACGCGGTGTTGATGAAGTGCCCGAAGCCCTGCTCGCGAAAGACAGGCAGCGCGGCGGCGATGCCGTACAGCACGCCCTTGATGTTGGTGTCGATCAGCTCCTCCCAGTCGTCGACGCGCAGGTCGTCCAGCGGCGAGGTGGCCAGGCTGCCCGCGTTGTTGATGAGCACGTCCAGCTTGCCGTACCGCTCGCGGGCCAGGCGGACGAGCCCGGCGACGTCCTCGCGCCGCCTCACGTCGGTCCGCGCGCAGAGGGCTTCGCCCCCTGCCGTCCGGATGCGCTCCACCACCGGGTCCAGCCGCTCCGTCCGCCGCGCGCCGAGCACGACCTTCGCTCCGCGCTCCGCGAGCAGCAGCGCCGCGGCTTCGCCAATGCCGGTGCTGGCTCCGGTGATGGCAATGACCTTGTCCTGGATGCCTGACATGACGCCCTCCTGCCCGGCCAGGTGAGGGGAGGGCCGGGCCTGCGATGCGAGACGTAGCCATGCCGGGGCGCGCCGGGCTTGGACGTTGTTGACCTGCCGTGCACGTCAACTTCGCCCAAGCCAGGGGGGACGCCCGTCCCTAGAATCCAACCGTGACCGCGCTCTCTCACGCCGTCGTGGATGGCCCCCTGTCCATCCAGACCTCTCTCTTCCCGGAGCTGCCGGGCTTGCGGCTGGTGCGCTACCGGACGGACGGGCGGCTGCTGCGCTCCGTGAAGGAGCGTTTCTCCGTGATGCTGACGCAGCGGGGGCACTCGGAGTGGTGGGGGCGGGGCAAGGTCCATTCCTCCTCACCCCGCACGGTCGACCTCAAGCAGATGGGCGAGGTGCACCGGGACCTGCGCCGTGACGGACCCGCCCGGTTCCAGGTCATCGCCTTCGACGAATCCCTCGTCGCCGAGGCCCGCGAGGCGCTGGGCGCGCCGGCCTCCGCCCGGCTTCGCCAGCTCCAACTCGAAACAGCCCAGCCCTCGGCGGCCGCGTTCGTGCGACTCCACGCCGTGCTGGACGCGGGCCTGGAGGGACGCGCCAGCGCGCTCGCGCTCCAGACGGCCCTGGCTGAATCCCTCTCCGCGCTGGTCGGATGTCTGGACCCCTCGGGCGCAGTGGAGCAGCGCTACCGGTGGCCCATCCGGCGCGTGGTGGAGGCCCTGCACGAAGCCATTCCACAGGGCATCACCCTGGAGTCACTGGCCCAGCAGGTGGGCTGGAACCGGTTCCACCTGTGCCGCGCCTTCCGCGAGGAACTGGGCATGCCTCCGCACACCTACCTCACCCACCTGCGCGTCTCGCGAGCGCAGCGGCTGCTGTCACAGGGACTGGCGCCCGCGGAGGTCGCCCTCCAGGTCGGGCTCTGTGATCAGAGTCAGCTCAACCGGCACTTCAAGCGCATCGTCGGCATCACCCCGGGGCAGTTCGCGCGCGCCGTGCACTGAGTGCGGCAGGTGCTACCGGAGGCCTTCCCGGAAGACGGCTTCAATGTTGTTGCCGTCCGGATCCAGCACGAAGGCGGCGTAGTACCCGGAGGGATAGCCCTTCTCGACGCCGCGCAGTCCGGGCGGTCCGTTGTCGGTCCCGCCCGCCGCCACCGCGGCCGCGTGGAAGGCGTCGACCTGGGCGCGGCTCGTGGCGGCGAAGGCCGTGTGCTGCTTCACGCCGTGGGGATGGAAGCGGTCGATCCAGAAGATGGGGTACTCCCGGCCGTAGCCAATGCCATCCGCGCCCGTCTCGGGGGGAAGCTGCATGGCACGGCGCAGTCCGAGCGCTCCCAGTGCCGCGTCGTAGAAGACCGCGGAACGTGCGACGTCCGCGACACCCATCCCCGTGTGGTCGAGCATGGTCCTCAGTGTATGGGCGCGAAGCCCCGCTCGCGCATCAGGGCGTCGAGGGTCGCGTCCTTTCCACGAAACTTCCGGTAGCCCTCGAACGGATCGACGGTGTTGCCCACCGCCAGCACGTGCTCGCGCAGCCTCGCGGCCACCTTCGCGTCGTAGGCGCCTCCGGCTTCCTGGAACGCCTCGAACGCGTCCGACGCCAGCATGTCCGCCCAGAGATAGCGGTAGTAGCCCGCCGCGTACGCGTTGCTGGCGAAGACGTGCCCGAAGTGGGGCATGCGGAAGCGCATGCCGACCTCCACCGGTGCGCCCAGCCGCCGGAGCACGTCGCGCTCGAGCGCGTCCGGGTCGATTCGCTTCGCTCCCGCCAGGCCGGTGGCGGTCTACTGCCTGGGGGGACGACGGACTTCCTGGTGCACGTCGTGTGTCGGGACACGGAGCACCTGCGCGTGCTCACCATCCAGTCCTTCACCCGCCGCCCGGAGGTGAGCCGCATCGAGACGTCGCTGGTGTTCTCCTTCGCGCGCTCGGGGCTGCCGGTCGACCGGGGGGCCTGACGGAAGTGGCGCTGTAACCTTTCGCCGTCCATTTTCGTGGTGGCCGTCGGATGCCCGGAATGTGCCGGGCCTTGGGACGGAGGACGGACATGCAGGCGACGAAGGTGGCCGTGGTGGGCGGCGGACTGGGGGGCCTCTCGGCGGCGGCGCTGCTCGCGCGGGGCGGCTGCGAGGTGACGTTGTACGAGCGCTCGAAGCACCTGGGCGGGCGGGCGCGGACGACGGAGGTGGAGGGCTTCCGCTTCAACCTGGGCCCGCATGCCCTGTACCGGGCGGGCGCGGCGCTGCGGGTGTTGGAGCGCCTGGGGGTGAGGCCCACGGGAGGCATTCCGAACCAGGCGGGCGCCCATGCGCTGCTCGGGGGCCGGCTGCACACGCTGCCCCGAGGCGCCGTGACGCTGATGACGACGGACGTGCTGTCGCTCGCCGGGAAGCTGGAGGTGGCGAAGCTGCTGGCGGGGCTGGCCCGCATCGACACGCAGCCGCTGGGCGCGCTGTCGATGCGCGAGTGGCTGGAGACGCGCCTGACGCGAAAGGACAGCCGGGCGCTCGTCGCGGCGTTGATCCGCGTGTCCACGTACTGCGCGGACCTGGAGGCGCTCAGCGCGGGGGCGGCGTTGAAGCAGCTCCAGTGCGCGACGGCCGCGAACGTGCTGTACGTGGACGGAGGTTGGAGCACCCTGGTGGACGCGGTGGCGCAGCGGGGGCGCGAAGCCGGAGCCCGGCTGGAGCTGTCCGCGCGGGTGGAGGGCGTCGTGCTCCAGGCTGGAGGCCAGCGGGTCGAAGGCGTGAGGCTCGCGGACGGCACGGTGCACCGGGCGGACGCGGTGGTGCTGGCGGGGAGTCCCGCGGACGTGGCGGCGCTCGTGCCGGAGGACGCGGTGCTCGCAAGGGAGGCGCGGGAGGCGGTGCCGGTCCATGCGGCGACGCTGGAGCTGGGACTGTCGGCGCTGCCGAGGCCGGACGCGCTGTTCGCGCTCGGGTTGGATGGGCCCTGGTACGCGTCGGTGCACTCGGCCTCCGCGAAGCTGGCCCCGGAAGGGGGCGCGATGGTGCACGTGGCGAAGTACCTGGGAGGCACGGACACGGACGCGAGCGAGGCGCAGCTGGAAGCCGTAATGGACGCGCTCCAGCCAGGCTGGCGCGAGAAGGTGGTGGCGAGGCGTTTCCGTCCTTCGCTCACGGTCAGCGCGGGGCTGCCCCGGGCCGCGAATGGAGGACTGTCCGGGCGGCCCACGGTGTCGGTGCCGCACGTGGGCGGCCTCTACCGCGTGGGCGACTGGGTGGGCGAGGAGGGAATGCTCGCGGACGCATCCCTGGCGAGCGCCGAGGCCGTGGAGCAAGCCCTGGTGCAAGGCAATGCGGCGTCCCAACGCCGTGCAGCGGGGGCCTGAGTTGCTGGAGGCACGGATGAGAGATCGGCCGCGAAGTCACCAGGTCCTCCGCCATGAACCCCGTCCCCGTGGATGAGAAGGTGAGAACCCCGCGGTGGGACCGCCCGCCGGCGACGCTTCGGAAAAACCTGTCCGACAGTCGGACAGGTTCTGGAGGACCGCGTCCCGGCAGCGCCCGCGTCAGCCTGGCACTGCGTACGAACGTGTCCGACAGTCGGACAGGTTTTGGGAATCGGCGGCCGGGGGCTCGCTCCGGCCGGGTGGGTGATGACCGCTGGGCCTTGGGCTCACCCCGCATCGATGCTTCCTGGCTTCGTGCCTGGATTGTTGGAACGTGAGGACTTGAACGGGATGGATTCACAGGCGCGAGGAGCACTGGGCCAGGCGGCGCGCGAGCATGAGCGCTTCCTCTGGGGGCTCTGCTACCGGATGACCGGCGTGGCGGCGGACGCCGATGACCTGGTGCAGGACGTCTATGCACGCGCGCTCGCGACGCCGCCGGAGCGGCTGGACCTGCTTCGGCCCTGGCTGACCCGCGTGGCCGTCAACCTGGCTCGCGACCATCTGCGCCGCCGCCGCCGTGAGGGCTACGTCGGGCCCTGGCTGCCCTCACCGGTGGAGACCGGCGACGAGGAGGTCCCTCCCTCCATGGAGGCCCGGCTTCCAGGCGGTGGCTCCACCGAGGGACGCTATGAACTGCTGGAGAGCGTCTCCTTCGCCTTCCTGCTGGCACTGGAGGCCCTGTCGCCCAAACAGCGGGCCGTGCTGCTGCTGCGCGATGTCTTTGATTACTCGGTGCTGGAAGTGGCCGAGGCCCTGCGCATGAGCGAAGCGAACGTGAAGGTCGTGCACCACCGCGCACGGGCGGCCATGGCCGCGTATGACCAGGCGCGATGCGTGCCCACCCGCGACATGCAGGCGCGCACCCGGGCCGCGCTGGAGGCCTTCCTGGGCGCACTCGTGACGGGGGACGTGGCCGCCGCGGAGGCACTGCTGGCCTCGGACGTGCGCGCGCTCACGGACGGCGGCGGAAAGAGCCGCGCCGCCCTGGTGCCCATCCTGGGCCCGCAGCGCGTCGTCCTCTTCGTCCGCCGGCTGATGGAGATGCGGAGCATGCCCATCGCCTTGGAGATGAAGATGCTCAACGGCCTACCCGCCATGGTGGTCGTGTACCCTCCCGCGAAGGACCCGATGCTGGCCATGCACACGGTGATGCGCGTGGACCTGGACGCGGACGGACGCATCCATGCGCTGCATTCCATCGTCGTGGACCGGAAGCTCTCGGCCGTGCGCATGCCCGTGCCGGAATGACGGATGGCGTGCCGCATGTCTGCTACCAACGGGACGGCAAGGTGAGCTT
This sequence comes from Corallococcus interemptor, assembly GCF_003668875.1. GTDB lineage: Bacteria > Myxococcota > Myxococcia > Myxococcales > Myxococcaceae > Corallococcus > Corallococcus interemptor. The sequence continues at coordinate 18,863 of NZ_RAWM01000011.1, forward strand.
CCAGTAGGCCGGCGCACCTCCGGATGGCCCCGGAGGATGAAGCCCCTGCCCAAGCGCTCCCTCCGTCACCAGTTCCCTGGTGACGGACGGGGCGGGCGAACGGGGGAGCGGGCATGGCGGGACGGCAGAGCGACGCACCAATGGGGGGCGAGCCGTCCCTGTTCACCCGGCTGGCGGTGGGCGTGTTCCGGCACCGGAGCTGGGTGCTCGTGGGCACGCTGCTGCTCCTCGCCGCGGCGGTGTGGGCGCTGCTCCGGGGCGGGCACCTCACCACCGGCACCATCGAGGGCATCGAAGCCGCGAAGGCCGAAGCGCTCGCGCGCGGTGCCGCCGCCGGGTCGAACGACCAGACCCTGGCGGTCATCTTCCATCACGACACCTGGACCACGGACGAGCCGCGCTTCACCCAGGCGGTGACGTCCGTGCTGTCGCGCGTGGAGCGGCTGCCAGAGGTTGACTCCGTGGTGTCACCCATCGGTGCACCCGAGGCCTTCCGCGCCCGCTTCGTGGCGAAGACAGGCCACGACCTGCTGGCGCTGGTGCGGCTCAAGGGCGGCGAGCGCGAGGCCACCGCCGCGTTCCCCGCCGTGCGCTCGGCATTGGAGGACCCGAACCTCCGGACGACGCTCACCGGCAAGGTGGCCTTCCTGGCCGCGCTCAACGAGCTGCTGGAGCACGACCTGCTGCGCGCGGAGTTGCTGTCCTTCCCGCTGGCGCTGCTGGTGTTGCTGTGGGTGTTCCGGACGGTGGTGGCGGCCATGCTGCCGCTGGTGGTGGGCGGGCTGGCGGTGCTGTGCGGCGTGGCGGGCGTGATGCTCCTGTCGCACGTCACGAACATGGCCCAGTACACGCTCAACGTCGTGTCGCTCATCGGGCTGGGCGTGGCCATCGACTACTCGCTCTTCATCGTGAGCCGCTTCCGCTCCGAGCTGGCTTTGGGCCTCTCCACGGAGCAGGCGCTGATGCGCACGCTGGACACCGCCGGGCGCGCGGTGGCGTTCTCCGGGCTGGCCGTCACGGTGGGATTGGGCGGGCTGCTCTTCTTCCAGGGCTCGTACCTGAGCGCCATGGGACTGGGCGGCGCCCTGGTGGTGGCCTTCGCGGTCCTCTTCGCGCTCACCGTGCTGCCCGCGCTCCTCGCCTGGCTGGGGCCTCGCGTGGACCGGGGTCGGCTGCCCTTCACGCCCAGGGCAGGCCGTGGCGGCGGCTGGCATGCGCTGGCCACCTGGGTGATGCGTCATCCCGGCTGGGTGCTGTTGCCCACGCTGACGTTGCTGTTGGCCATGGGGCTGCCGTTCCGGCGCCTCCAGCTGGCGGCCACGGACATCACCGCGCTGCCCGAGGGCACCGAAGCACGTCAGGGCGCGGAGACCCTGGCCCGCCTGTTCCCCCGCGAGGCCGCCACCCGCGTGCTGGTGGCGGTGGAGTTCCCCAGCGGCAATCCCCTCACGCCGGAGCGCGCGGGTGCGCTCTACGACGCCAGCCGCCGGGTGGCCTCGCTGCCCGGCGTGGTCGGCGTGGAGAGCGCGGTGGACCTTGGCCCCGGCATGGACCGGGCCACGGTCCAGCGCATGGCCGCGGCGCCACCCCAATTCCTTCCACCGGAGGTCCAGGCCGCGCGGGCCGCGTACGTCACTGGCAACGTGGCGGTGATGCAGGTGCTGACGTCCTCTCCGCCCAGCAGCGTGGAGGCGCGCAACCTGGTCCGGGCGCTGCGCGAGGAGCGCGCGGTGGGGGATGGCCAATGGTGGGTGGGAGGACAGACCGCGACGGACGTGGACGCGGCGGCCTTCGTGAAGCACCACACGCCCGCGGCGGTGGGCTTCGTGATGGGGATGACGTGCATCGTCCTCTTCGTGCTCCTGCGCTCCGTGCTGCTGCCGTTGAAGGCGCTCCTGATGAACCTGCTGTCGCTGGCCGGTTCGTTCGGGGCCCTGGTGTGGATCTTCCAGGAGGGACACCTGCACCGGCTGCTGCGCTTCGAGCCCGGGCCCATCGAACCGTCGCTGCCCATCCTGTTGTTCTGCGCCCTGTTCGGCCTGTCCATGGACTACGAGGTGCTGCTGCTCAGCCGCATCCGCGAGGAGTACCTGCGCACGGGCGACAACACCCACGCGGTGGCGGAAGGGCTGGAGCGCACCGGCGGCCTCATCACCAGCGCGGCGGCCATCATGGTCGCCGTGTTCGCGGCCTTCACGCTGGCGTCCGTGGTGGTGGTGAAGGCGATGGGCCTGGGCATGGCCATCGCCGTCGCGCTGGATGCGACGCTGGTCCGGGTGCTCATCGTCCCCGCGATGATGCGGCTGATGGGGGATTTGAACTGGTGGGGGCCCGGCCACTGGAGGCGCTCGCAGCCCCGGGCGCAGGGGACGGAGGTGCGGCCATGAACGCGAGGCAGCTCGGGTGGACGGCGGCGGCGCTGGGCGTGCTCGTGCACGGACACCGGCGGCTGATGGCCGGACTGCGGCGGCGCGCGGCCCCTCCCGTGACGTCCTTCGAGCCCCCCTCCGTGACGGTCATCCGCCCCATCCGGGGCCTGGACGTGGACGCACGCGAGAACGTCCGGGCGCTGCTGGACCTGGACTATCGCGGCGAGTGGGAGGTGCTCTTCGTCTTCGACAGCGAGGACGACCCGGCGTTCCTCCCCACCCGCGAGGAGGTGGCCGCCCGCCCGACGCGCGCGAAGCGGGTGGAGCTGCTGGTCGCGGGCGAGCCTCCGGTGGGAATGACGGGCAAGCTCAACGCGATGCAGGTGGGCGTGGACCGCTCCCGGTGCGAACTCCTGGCCTTCAGTGATTCGGACACGCGGCCTTCACCCAACGTGCTCACGGCGCTGGTGGGCGCGCTGCTGGAGGATGGAGGGACGGGCGCCACGTTCGCGCCCATCTACGCGGCGGCGGACACCCCGCTGGCGGGCGACGTGGGCTACGGGCTGCTGGTGAACGCGTGGTACGGCGCGTCGGTCGCGTGCTCCTCGGCGGCGGATGGCGCGCTGCCCTTCATCATGGGGCAGCTGATGGTGCTCCGCCGCCAGGCGCTCGCGGCCATCGGGGGCGTGGGCTGCGCCGCCGGGCAGTTCGTGGACGACATGTACCTGGGGCGCCGGCTGCACGAGGCCGGGTGGAAGAACCGCGTCGTCCACGCGCCCCTGCGCGTCGTCACCGGACGCCTGGGGCTGGGCGCCTTCCTGCGCATCTTCCGGCGGTGGATCCTCTTCTCGGAGGCAGGCCTCCCCGCCGCCTTCGCGCGGCCCCACTGGGTGCGCGGCGCGGTGAGCTGGCTGTCCTGGGGAAGCCTGGCGACGTCGGTGGCGAGGAGGGCCTGGGGCCCGGCCTTCCTGTCCGCGCTGCCCATCGGCTTCTCCGTGTGGAGCCAGCTGCGGCTTCAGCGGGCCTGTCACGGGCCGGACGTCGCTCCCCGGCACTACTGGGTTCCGGCGGTCCTGCCGCTGTTGGGCGCGGGCGTGGCGCTGTCCGCGCGGGTGTCCCGCGACGTGGACTGGCGCGGCCGGGGCTACCGGTTGGATGCGAAGGCGCGCCTGGGGGAAGCCCAGCCCGCGCGGGCCAGCGTGTAGACGGGACGGCGGACGCGACGATGCAGCCAGCTCCCCACCTGTTCCACCGCGCTCGCCACGGTGCCGCGCAAGGGCGGCCCGGCGGAGCGCAACAGCGGCGCGGCGGAGCGCAGGCTGCCTCCCGGTCCGTTCGGCGACAGCATCGCCGCGAAGGCATGCAGGACGACGCGCAGGTACTCGCGGGCCATCACCCGCATGCGGGGCTCCTCGGAGGACAAGAGGGCCATGGAGGCGCGCGCGCCACCGGGGCTGTGCTCCCAGTAGTGCAACAGGCCCATGCGCAGCGCGTGCATGGCCTCGTCCTGCCGGGCGAAGGCGCTGTAGAGCGCGGAGGCGAGCGCGACGCGGGTGCGCTGCGCGGGCCGCCTCGCGTGCGCGTAGTGCTCCAGCGCGCGGGCGACGTGGCCCGGGTGGCGGTCCAGCGACTCCTGGAGGGCGCGGGCGTCATGGAAGGCGGACGCCATGCCACTGGCCGTGAGCGGGTGGCAGCACGCGGCGGCGTCGCCCACGAGCACGGCGCTCCCCATCCACACGGTCTCCGCCAGCCAGTCGTCATTGGACGCCATGCGCACCGCGGGCCGCTCTTCCAGCGCCCGCCAGACGGCCTCCCTCAGACGCGAGGGCAGGGCGAGCAGCAACTCCGGTCGTTCCTTCAGCGTCCGGGCCGTGCTGCCCAGGGGCAGGTCCACCATCACGCGCGCCACGCCGGGCTGGATGGTGTACGCCAGCGCATGCACGGCGCCGCCCACGAACTGGTGGCCATGTTCCGGGTGGGTGAGGCAGTCGCTGTCCACCGTCACGCCCAGCATGGTGGAGAGGCGCTGGTGGTGCTCGGCGATGCCCAGCATCCGCCGCACGGGCGACGCGCGCCCGTCCGCGGCCACCAGCAGCCGGGCGTGCACGGTGTGCTCGGCGCCCGCGTGCGAATAGCGCAGGCGCACGCCGCGCTCGCAGTTGTGCTCCACGGCCGTCACGCGGGCCCGCGTGAGCAGGGTGACGTTGCGCCGCCGCGACACCGCTTCCAAGAGGGGCAGGGTGAGGGCGGCGTGCTCCAGAGACAGCCCCGTGCAACCGCGACCGTAGGGCAGGACGAGCGTGCGGGCGGGGGCATGGAAGCGCACCGCGAAGCCCTTCACGGGGTGCGCCGCCCAGCCATCCACCACGTCCCCGAAGCCCATCGCGCGCAGGTCCCGCACGCCGGTCGGGTGGAGCAGCTCGCCCGCGAGCTGCTTGTGCCGGTCCACGCCCGCGTCCAGCAGCAGGACGGACCACCCCAAATCGGAGAGCGCCGCCGCCACCGCGCAGCCCGCGGGTCCGCCCCCGGCTATCACCACTTCGGTGTCCCCCACGTGGCCCCCGCTGGCGTTCGCAGACTCCATGTCTGGCATTGAACGACTTATCCATTCATGCGCGGCGCCGCACGCGCGAGGAGGCAGGCATGAAGGTGCAGGGTGAAGCATTCTGTCGCACGCAATTGCCCCGGGTCTCCCGGACCTTCGCGCTCAACATCCCGCTGTTGCCCGAGCCCCTGGACCTGGCGGTGACGGTGGCCTACCTGCTGTGCCGCATCGCGGACACGCTGGAGGACGAGTCCCCCGGGGCGGTCCACGGTGCATGGCTCGACGAATTGGGAACCCTCGTCTCGCTGGAGCCGGGCTGGGAGGCCCGTGCCCGCTCCTTCGCGCGAGAGGCGCGGCTCGCCCTGCGGGACGAGGCGCCGGAGGCGGAGGCCGAGCTGCTTTCCCAGACACCGGCCGTGCTCGAAACCCTGGCCTCGCTTCCCTCCTGGGTCCACCCGCCCATCGCGCGGTGCGTGCGCACGATGACCGGCGGGATGAAACAGATACAGCGCGTGCACGGAGGGGGCGGGCAGGTCATGGGGCTGCCCGACCTCCAGGCCCTGTTCCTGTATTGCTATTACGTCGCGGGCGTCGTGGGAGAGATGCTGACCGGGCTCTTCGTCGCCAGCTCCCCCCGGGTCGCCTGGCGCGAGCCGTGGCTCATGCCTCGGGCGCCTGCCTTTGGCCGGGCCCTGCAGCTCACCAACATCCTGAAGGACGTGCGCGAGGACCTGGACCGGGGAAGCTGCTGGCTGCCCAGGGACCGCATGGCCGCGCACGGCCTCACGCCCGCCACGCTGGCCCTGCCGTCACTCCGGGGCCGCGCCGTGGCGCTGATGGATGAGCTGGTGTCCGTGGCGAGAAGGGAGCTGGACGTCGCGCTCGAGTACTCGCTGGCCCTGCCCGTGGAGGAGCCCGGCCTGCGGCTGTTCTGCCTCTATCCGCTGTTCTTCGCGGCGGCGACGCTCGACGCGGTGGAGGGCAACCCCGCGGTGTTCGAGCCCGAGCCGGTGAAGATTCCCCGGGAGACGGTGGCCACGCTGATGCGGCTCACGCAGGAGCGGGTGGGGTCCAACGAGGCGCTGCGGGCGCTCTACGCCGGAGGCTCACGCGAGGCCCGGGACGGCGCGGAGGCCTGGAGGTGACGCGGCGGGCTCGCGACGTGCTGGCCCGGACGCAGTCACCGGACGGCTCGTGGAAGGGGGACTACAGCGGCCCGCTGTTCCTGGGGCCGGTGTACGTGGCCGGGCTGTATGTGATGGGCCGCGCGCCGGAGGCGTCCATCCGCGACGGGATGGTGGCCCACATGCGCGCGCACCAGAACCCGGACGGAGGCTGGGGGCTGGACGTGGAGTCACCCAGCCTCGTGTTCACGACGGTGCTCACCTACGTCGCGCAGCGGCTGCTGGGCGTCGGCGCGGAGGATCCGGGCCTCGTCCGCGCGCGGGCGTGGTTCCTTCCCCGGGGCGGCCCGCTGGGGAGCGCGTCCTGGGGGAAGTTCATCCTCGCCCTGCTGGGTCTCTACGAATACGAAGGCCTGGCGCCCGTGCCTCCCGAACTCTGGCTGTTGCCGCGCGCGCTGCCCTTCCATCCCTCCCGCCTCTGGTGTCACTGCCGCATGGTGTACCTGCCCATGGGCTGGCTCTACGGCCGCCGCGTCCGCGCCCCCCAGACGCCGCTGCTGGCCGAGCTGCGGCGGGAGCTGTACGCCCGGCCCTACGCGGACGTGGACTGGGAGGCGGCGCGCGAGCGGGTGTCCGGGTCCGACGCCTACACCCCCCATGGACTGGCATTGCGCGCCGTGCACCGCGTGCTGGGCCTGTACGAGCGCCTCCATTCGAAGCGGCTGCGCTCACGCGCGCTGGAGGAGTCCCTGGCGCTGATTCGCGGCGAGGACGAGGCGACGCACTTCGTCTGCATCGGGCCCATCAACAAGGTGCTCGACATGGTGGTGTGGCACGTGGCGCGGCCGGACGGCCCGGAGGTGCGCGCCCACCTGGAGCGCCTGCCGGACTACCTCCAGCGGACGCGCGAGGGCATCTCGGTCAATGGCTACAACTCCTCCCAGCTCTGGGACACCGCCTTCGCGGTGCAGGCGCTGGTGGCCTCCGGGGAGTCCATCTGGGCGCGGGACACGCTGGCGCGCGCGGGCCGCTTCCTGGAGGCGCAGCAGGTGCTGGAGGATTCGCCCGGCGCCACGAGACACCACCGGCATCCCAGCCGGGGAGGGTGGCCCTTCAGCACGCGCGCGCACGGCTGGCCCATCAGCGATTGCACGGCGGAGGCGCTGAAGGCGTGTCTGTTGTTGGAGCCGCTGGGGCTCAACCGCGTGCCGCGCGAGCGTCTGGAGCAGGCCGTGGCGTTCATCCTGTCCCTGCAGAACCGGGACGGCGGCTGGGCGACCTACGAGCGGCAGCGGGGGCCGCGCTGGCTGGAGCGGTTCAATCCCTCGGACGTCTTCGCCGGCATCATGGTGGACCCCAGCTACGTGGAGTGCACGTCGGCCTGCGTGCAGGCGCTGGCGGCGTGGCGCGGCGCGCGTCCGGAGGCGACGGAGGCTCCGGTGGAACGGGCCATCGCGAGGGGCGCGGACTTCCTGCGCCGTCAGCAGCGCCCGGATGGGAGCTGGGAGGGGTCCTGGGGCGTGTGCTTCAGCTATGGCACGTGGTTCGCCGTCACGGGCCTGGTGGCCGCGGGCGCGGGCCCGGCGGACCCCGCGCTGCGCAAGGCCGTGACGTTCCTGAAGGCCCACCAGCGCGAGGACGGCTCCTGGAGCGAGTCCATCCAGGCCTGCCGCGAGCGCCGCTGGGTGGAGGGGCGCACGGGCCACGCGGTGACGACGTCGTGGGCCGTGATGTCCCTGGTGGCCGCGGGGGACGCGCACGCCGAGGCCACGCGGCGGGGCGTGGCCTGGCTGCGTTCAAGAGAGGCCGAGGGCCAGTGGCCCCCGGAGCCCCTGGCCGGCGTGTTCAGCCGCACCTGCGCCATCCACTACGACGCCTACCTGCGCATCTTCCCGCTGTGGGCGCTGTCGGTGGGGGAGCGGCGGGCGGAAGGCTTCAGGGCGCGCGAAGGCTCTGCGACCCCAGGTAGTCCGCCTTGCCCAGGTTGACGCCGTTGTGGCGCAGGAGCGCGTACGCGGTGGTGAGGTGGAAGAAGAAGTTGGGGACGGCGTTCTCCAGGAAGTAGTCCGCGCCGCTCATCACCTTGCCCTCCCAGCGGGGATGGGAGATGACGCGCCCGGCGGCGGACTCGAAGTCCTTCGCGGTGAAGGTGTCCAGGTACTCGAGGGTGGACCGGACGCGGGCGCCCAGCTCCTCCAGCGTCTGCTCCGTGTCCGGGTGCGACGGCGCGGGCTTGCCTGACAAGCGCGAGGCCGCGAGCTTCGCGGCGTCACAGCCAATCTGCACCTGCCGCACGAACGGCAGCTGGTCCGGCGCCAGCCGGAAGTTCAGATAGAGGTTCGGGTCGAAGGGCTTCGCCTTGGCGTGGGCCGCGGCCGTGTCCAACCACTTGCTCAACTGCCCCAGCTGCTTCTTCATCTGCGAAAAGAGTTCGAAGTACATGGGCGCGCAAGCTAACGGGACCGCCCCTGGCGCGCGAGCGAATCCACGGGGCGTCCGGCCCCCTCGAACCGGACGCCCCGCGTCACGCGCGGCGTCAGTAGCTGATGACCAGATGGCCCGCCAACATGCCTCTGCCGCCAGCGGCTCCGGGCCCGTGGCGAGCTGGCCCGCGACAGGGGCGAGCCGTCCCTCAGGCCTTGAAGGTCATCAGCGGCTTGAGCCGGGCCACCTCCCGGACGATGTCGGCGTCCACCTGGGAGGCCACCACCGGGCCAATGGGCTTGTAGGCGGCCGGCGCCTCCTCGATGCGCCGCTCGGCCCTCAGCGCGATGCAGTCCACCCCGGTGAGGCCCAGGTCCTCCTCCCGGTGCTTCGCGCCCCCGCGCGACATGGAGAAGCGCGAGTGCGCCCGGCCCGCCCCATGCGACGCCGACGCCAGGGCCTTCGCGTTGCCCAGGCCCCGCATGAGGTACGACGTCGCGCCCATGGAGCCGGGGATGATGACCGGCTGGTCCTCCTCCGCCGGGCAGGCCCCCTTGCGCGCCAGCCAGCCGCCTTCCCAGGGCAGGGTGATGTTGTGGGGCACGTCGTAGACGAGCGGCGCCTCCACGTCCCCGAACAGCTCCCGCAGCGTCTGCCGCACCAGCTCCGCGAGCAGCAGCCGGTTGAGGAAGGCGTAGTTGGCCGCCGTGGCCTCCGCCTTCAGGTACTCGCGCACCTTCACCGGATCCGCGAGCGGGAAGATGCCGCTCGCCGGGTGCGGCGCCCCCACGGGCCACGCCGCGCGCGCCCGCTCCTGCCAGGCGCGCCCCACGTGCTTGCCCATGTCCCGCGAGCCCGAGTGCACCATGAACGCCAGCTGCCCCTCCCTCACGCCCCAGGCCCACGCCCGCGCGCGGTCCACCACGGCCTCCACCCGCTGCACCTCCACGAAGTGGTTGCCTCCACCAATCGTCGCGAGCCCCGGGTCGCGCACCACGCCCTCCCGCCGCAGCCCGGTGGGCGCCCAGGCCGGGTCTCCCTCCAGCGCGCCGCCCAGGTGGACCCGCGCGGCCTCCCGGTCCAGCTGGCCCAGGTCCATCCGGGCGGCCATGCCCAGGGGCTGGCCTTCCGTCTCCAGGAGCCAGCCGGGCAGGCCGTCACGAAGCAGCGCCTCCAGGGCGCGCGAGCCCTGGGCCACGTCCCGCGTGCCGAAGAAATAGTGCCCCTTCATCCGCTCCACGAAGGCGTCGCGGCGGGCGAGGAAGGCCTCCACCGGGATGTCCGCGACGTGCAGGCGCATCCCGCAGTTGATGTCCGTGCCCACGGCGCCGGGGACCACCAGGCCCTCCGTGTGGACCACCGACCCGATGGCCACCCCGGAGTCCCCCGGATGGAAGTCCGGCGTCGCGCGCACCTGCTTCACGCGCCCGCCGTCGGGATGGTGGAGCGCGGCGAGCGCCGCGAGCTGCTGGAGCGCCTTGCCCTCCACCGGCAGGTCCGGTGGAAGGAGGACTTCAGCGGGTGGGGCATGGGGATCCGCCTGGAGGCGGACCGTGTAGACACGACCGTCGTAAGCAACGTCGAGCCCCTCGCGGGCAAGCGCCCGCAGGAGCCGGTTCAGTTTCGGCTGCATGACCTTCTCGGAATCTGACCCGGGCGGACTTCAAGGCCCGGGGGACGTGAGCGATGGATTCGAGACCTCGGGTCAGCAGCCGCGGCCGGGACGCCGGAGCGTCCGCGCTCCCTGGGACGCCCCAGCCCGCGCGGCCTGACAAGGCACGTGCGGGAGGGGCGTCGCCACGGAAGGGGATTCGCCTACGAGTACATCGTCGCCTTGGTTCCTTCGTCGAGGAAGTAGGCGCTGTTCACGAGCGCCAGATGGCTGAACGCCTGGGGGAAGTTGCCAATCATCCTGCGCTCCCCGGGCAGGTACTCCTCGGCGAGCAGCCCCACGTCGTTGCGGAGCCCCGCCACCTTGTTGAAGAGCTTTTGCGCGTCCTCGGTCCGCCCCAGGAGGTGGTAGGTGTTCGCGAGCCAGAAGGAGCAGGCGAGGAAGGCGCCCTCCTCGCCGGCGAGCCCGTCGGTGCCCGCCTCCGTCCGGTAGCGCAGCACCAGCCCCTTGGGCATCAGCTCCTCCTCGATGGCCCGCACCGTCCCGGCGATGCGGGGATCCTCCGGCGGGAGGAACCCGCTGAGCGGGATGAACAGCAGGCTCGCGTCCACTCCCTTCGAGCCGTAGTACTGCGTGAACGTCCCGCGCTTCGCGTCGTAGCCCTTCTCACAGACCTCGTCGTGGATGGCCTGCCGCAGCTTCACCCACGGCGCCTTGTCCTCCTTCAGGCCGTACTTCTCGATGGCGCGGACCCAGCAGTCGATGACGATCCACGCCGACACCTTGGAGGCGGTGAACGACTGCTTCGGGCCGCGCATCTCCCAGATGCCGTGGTCCGGCTCCGTCCAGACCTCGGACACGCGCTTCGCGAGCGCCTTGAGCGCTTTGCCTCCACGCTCCGACAGCTTGCCCACCAGCTGCGCGTGGATGTAGAGGACCGCGGCGAACTCACCGAGCACGTCGAGCTGGAACTGCGAGTAGGCCCCGTTCCCGATGCGCACGGGCCGGGCCCCTTCGTAGCCCTTCAGCCAGTCCAGGGTGACCTCGGTGAGGCGGCGCTCGCCCCGGATGCCGTACATGATTTGAAGCTGGTCCGGCGCGCCACCAATGGCGTCCTCCAGCCAGTTGCCGAACGCGCCCGCTTCGTCCGTGAGGTCCGCGCGCATGAACGCGTTCAGCGTCAGGACCGAGTCGCGGATCCAGCAGAACCGGTAGTCCCAGTTGCGCTCCCCGCCCGGCGTCTCCGGGAGCCCGAAGGTGGGCGCGGCGACCAGCGCCCCCGACGGTTGGTAGCTGCACGCCTTGAGGGTGATCAGCGAGCGGATGACCACGTCCTGGTGCTGGGGGGGCAGCCGCAGCCGCGAGGCCCAGTCCTCCCAATAGGCCTCCGTCTCCCGCAGGGCGGTCTCGGGATCCAGCGCCTCGGGGACGCCGTCGTAGGGCCGGGCCCAGGAGAGCACGAAGGGGACCCGCTGGCCGGCCTGGATGGTGAACTCCGACTCGAAGGGCGGTGGATCCTCGCTGGTGCCGCCTCGCAGGAACACGGCATCCGGCCCGGCGACGGCGGAGGAACTCCCATCCCGCCTGCCCACCAGGGGGACGGTGTAGCCGTTGGCGAACCGGGGACGCAGCTCGGAGCGCATCTCCACCGTGCCCCGGACCCCCTCCACCCAGCGCACCAGGTGGGGGCTTCCCTTGCGGATGGGCATGAAGTCCACGACGCGCACCGCGCCCGTGTCCGTCTCGAATTCCGTCTCCAGGATGAGGGTCTTGCCGCGGTAGCGGCGCCGCACGTCACGCACGGCCGCCTTGGGCGCGAGCTTCCACCGGCCGTTGTCGGGAGTCCCCAGCAGGGACGTGAAGCACGCGTCAGAGTCGAAGTCCGGGAGGCAGAGGAAGTCGACGGAGCCATCCCGGCCCACGAGCGCGGCCGTGTAGAGGTCTCCGAGGAGCGCATGGTCTTCAATGAGCAGGCCGGGCTCCGCCCGGGTCTTGTCTCCCCAGCCTGTCCTGGGCGCCTCCTTCGTTCGTGAGGACTCGGACTCTGTCGAAATCATGGCGTGACTCCCGGATTGTGTGAGGGGGCACGGAAAAGGTAGGCGCCGGCACCCCGGATGAAATCCCCAGGGGAGGCAGCGGACAGGGGCCACACGGGACGTGCGCCTGAACAAAGCAGGAACGGCGGCGAAGCGGTTCCTGCCCCGGCTGCGATATGACCCCAGACCCCAGGAGCCCGCATGGGAATGGCTGGCACGGTGGATTGGAAGGGAGCGCGCTCATGACGGTGGCTGTCCTAAGGGCCCAGGCCCCGGAATTCGATGTGGCGTCCGTGTTGGATCGCTTCCCGGAATGCCACCCGGATGCCGTCTGGCTTCAGGGCGAGCAGCGGCGCCAGGGGCGGCACTCGACGTCCGGCTTCAACGTCACCCTGGTGCCGGACGGGGAGGGCACGCTGCACGGGCCCGTGGTCGCCGCCCGCCGGCAGCTGGAGCTGCTGGCCCCGCTGCTCGCGGAGCTGCGGCAGCTGGCCGTGCCCTGCGTCGTGGACTTCGGGCTGTTCGTCGGAAGCGCGCTGCACTTCGCCAGCTCCATCCACTTCCCGCCCGACGACGTCCGGTGGTTCGCGGACCAGGGCATCGCCCTGGCCGTCTCCGCCTACCCCACGGCGGACGAGGGGCCGGAGGACAGCTCCGGGAACCTGCAATGAGCCCCAGGAGCGCCCCCCCGTGGGACCCGGAAGCCGTCCCGACCTTCTGGATCAACCACGCGTCCCGGCTCCTGATGCGCCACTTCGAGCAGCGCCTGCGGCCGCTCGAGTTCGGCATGGCCTACCTGCCGGTGGCCATCGCGCTGGAGGAGCAGGGGCCGCTCCTGCAGAAGCAGCTGGCGGAGTACGCGCACGTCGAGCAGCCCACCATGGCCGCGCTCCTCACGCGCATGGAGCGCGACGGGCTCATCCAGCGCGAGCCGCATCCGGACGACAAGCGCGCGACCCGCATCTCGCTGTCCGCGAAGGGCCGCGGGCGCCTGCCGCAAGCCAAGGCCCAGCTGGCCCGGGTCGCGGAGCAGGCGACGGCGGGCTTCAGCGAACGCGAGCGCGCCACCTTCATGTCGCTCCTGCACCGCGTGGTGGCCAACCTCGACTCCACGGCCGGGTGAATCCAGACGGAATGTCAGAGCAGTGGGGTAGGGTGCGCGACCCTCCGGAAGATTTCCTTCCGGCATGACTCAAGCTCGAGGCCTCGTGAACCGCTCCTCCTTCCTGCTGCGCGCGCTGCGCACCGGCACGTTCTGTCTCGTGGGCGCCAGCTCGCTGCTGACCGCCTGTGACTCCAACGACGACCCGCCCGTGGAACCGCCTCCGGTGGACCGGTCGCCGCGCACGCTGACGCTGCTGCAGACCAGCGACCTGCACACCAACATCTTCCCGTGGGACTACTTCACCGGGAAGCCGGACGCGAAGCGCGGCCTCGCCAAGGTGGCCACGCTCATCAAGCAGGAGCGCGCGAAGAACCCGGACTGCACGCTGCTCGTGGACACCGGCGACACCATCCAGGGGTCGCCGCTGGGCACCTACTACGCCCAGGTGGACAACGCGTCCAAGCACCCCATGGCCACCGCCATGAACGAGCTGGGCTACGCCGCCATGGCCATGGGCAACCACGAGTTCAACTACGGCCAGGACGTCCTCAACAAGTTCAAGGGCGAGGCGAACTTCCCCCTGCTCGGCGCCAACGTGCGCAAGAGCTCGGACGGCTCGGAGGCCTTCACCCCGTACGTCATCACCACGGTGTGCGACGTGAAGGTCGGCATCCTCGGCCTGGTGACGCCGGGCGTGGCCACGTGGGAGCGCAAGGACAACATCACCGGGCTGCGCTTCGATGAACCGCTGGAGATCGCGAAGACCTACGTGCCGAAGATGAAGGCGGCGGGCGCGGACGTGGTGGTGGTGGCCATCCACGGCGGCCCGGACAAGCAGCCGACGGGCAGCGCGTCCAGCCCCGAGTCGTGGCTCGCGGACTACGCGGACCCCACGAAGTGGACCGACCGCGGCAACCTCACCGCCGAGAACCAGGCCGTGCAGATTGCCCAGCAGGTGGCGGACGTGGACGTGCTCCTCACCGGCCACACCCACCAGCCCATCCCGAAGATGCTGCTGAAGCAGCAGGATGGCCGTGAGGTCCTCCTCACCCAGCCCAACCGCTGGGGCAGCCACCTGGCCGACGTGCAGCTCAACGTCACCTGGAGCGGCGAGCGCTGGGGCGTGGACGCGCACGACTCGAAGCTCCACGCGGTGGACGAGACGGTGGCGGAGGATGCCAACGTCAAGCAGCTCACCCAGGCCGCCCACGACACCACGGTGGCCTACGTGAACCAGAAGATTGGCAGCACCACGGAGGCCTTCACGGGCGGCTTCCCCGGCCGCTACGTGGACAGCGCGCTGGCGGACCTGCTCAACATCGTGCAGGAGGAGGCCGCGAAGGAGGCCGGCTTCCCCGTGGACCTGTCCGCGACCGCCCTGTTCTCCAATGACGTCGCGCTGCCCAAGGGGGACGTCACCCTGCGTGACGCCTACAGCGTCTACATCTACGACAACACGCTGTACGTGATGGAGATCAACGGCTCCATCCTCCGGCGCGCGCTGGAGATGAACACGCTGTACTTCAAGCAGCTGGACCCGGCCAACCTGCCCGTGAAGCCCGCGGACGCGAAGGCCACCACGCCCGTGGTCGCGGACTACAACTGGGACCTCTACTCGCACATCGACTACGGCTATGACCTGACGAAGCCCGCGGGCTCGCGGCTCACGCACCTGCGCTTCAACGGCCAGGACGTGCGGGACGACCAGCTCTTCCGCATCGCGGTGAACAACTACCGCGGCGGTGGCGGAGGCGGCTACAGCATGTTCAAGGAGGGCACCCTGCTGTGGTCCTCCGCGGACGGCGTGCGGGACTACGTCGCGCGCTACATGCAGGAGCACCAGAACCTGTCGCCGGACGCGGTGAACACCTGCAACTTCACGCTCACGCCGGACCTGTACTCGCATTACTTCCAGGCCACGCTCGGCCCCGCGAAGTGCGCGCCCGTGAAGTGAGGGAGGGGACGCTCCGGGGAGCCCGGAGGGCATGTCCCTCCGGGCGTCCCGCGTCCTTACGTTCGCGGTGATGGCCGACCCGCGCGCGGAAGAGACGTTCCAGAAGAGCATCCACACGCTGACGCCGGACGGCGCCTGGCCCCGGACCGAAACGGACGGCCTGGGCTCCCGGCGGCTCCCGGCGGACGCCTACTGGGGCATCAACGTCAGCCGCGCGCTGGACAACTTCGCCATCAGCGGGCGCCCCATCTCCATCCATCCCGACCTGCTCTTCGGCTACGCGTGCGTGAAGCAGGCCGCGGCGCGCGCGAACGCGCAGCTGGGCGTGCTGGACGCGACGCGGGCCTCGCTCATCGACCGGGCCTGCGAGGACATCAAGTCCGGCGGGCTGCACGACCAGTTCATCGTGGACGTCATGCAGGGCGGGGCGGGCACCTCCACGAACATGAACTTCAACGAGGTCATCGCCAACCGGGGCCTGGAGCTGGCCGGCCGCCCCAGGGGCGACTACGCGCACCTGGACCCGAATGACCACGTGAACCGCAGCCAGAGCACCAACGACACCTACCCCACGGCGCTCAAGGTCGGGCTGATGCTGTCCCTGGAGCGCCTGCTGGCGGAGCTCCACCTGCTGGAGCAGGCGTTCCGCGACAAGGGGGAGGAGTTCGCGGGCATCGTGAAGATTGGCCGCACGCAGCTCCAGGACGCCGTGCCCATGACGCTCCAGCAGGAGTTCGAGGGCTTCGCCATCACGCTGGCCCGGGAGCACACCAGCCTGGAGACCGTCATCCGCCGCCTGGAGGAGGTCAACCTGGGGGCCACGGCGATTGGAACGGGCATCGCCGCGGACCCGCGCTTCGCGGAGGCCGTGCGCCAGCACCTGGCGGACATCACCGGGCGGCCCATCGTCACCGCGTCGAACCTCATCCAGGCGACCCCGGACGTGGGCGCCTTCATGGAGGTGTCCGGCACCCTCAAGCGCACCGCGATGAAGCTGTCGAAGATCTGCAATGACCTGCGGCTGCTGGGCTCCGGCCCCCAGGCGGGCTTCAACGAAATCAACCTCCCGCCCGTGCAGGCGGGCTCCAGCATCATGCCGGGCAAGGTGAACCCGGTGATTCCGGAGGTCGTCAACGCGGTGGCGTTCGTGGTCGCCGGAGGCGACGTGACGCTGACCATGGCCGCGGAGGCGGGGCAGCTGCAGCTCAACGCCTTCGGGCCGGTGATGGCCCACGTGCTCTTCGAAAACCTCAAGTACATGACCGCCGCCATGGCCACGCTGCGCGTCAACTGCGTGCGGGGCATCACCGCCAACAAGGAGCGGCTGGAGCGCCAGATGGAGTCCTTCGTGGGCGTCATCACCGCCCTGATTCCGCACATCGGCTACGCGCCCGCGGCACGGCTGGCGAGGGAGGCCCTGGCCACCAACGCCCGCATCGCGGACCTGGTGGTGTCCGCCGGGCTGCTGACGCGCGAGCAGCTGGCGGAGCTGCTCACCGTGGAGCGGCTGACCCGGAGCCAGCCGGTGGCGGCCCCGGAAGAAGAGGGCACGCCGTAGGCGGGGGCCGCATGTCCGTCCGCCTCCTGCGCCGGTTCTTCCGCGAGCCCTACTGGTGGGTCCTGGGTGGGGTGATTGCCGCGGGCGTGGTGCTGGGCATCGCGCTCGCCCGCGTGCAGTCGGACACGGCGCCGGGCATCTTCGGGCATGCGTGGCCGGGCGACCTGGACGACACCCGGGGCGCGCTGGGGGCGCTGCTCGGATTCCAGATCACCGTGCTCACCATCGTCCTGTCGCTGAACGCGCCGTTCATCCAGTCCGCCGCGAACCAGTACTCGCCGCGGCTGGTGCCCATCTACCTGAAGAGCGCGCCGCTGCGCCGGGCCCTGCCGTTCTTCGCCCTCTCCAGCAGCTTCATCCTCGCGGCCATCCGGGAGCTGGGCGTCATCGAGGACCACGGCGTCAGGCCCCGGCCCGTGCTGTCGGTGGCCATCTTCCTGATGGTGGTCGCGCTGTGCCTGCTCATCGTCTTCCTGGTCCGCACCTTCCGCTTCCTGCGCGTGGAGCGCGTGCTCGGGCTCGTCCAGCACCTGATCGTCTCCGCGACGGAGCGGCGCATCCAGGCCCGGCTCAGGCGGCTGCCGCTCAACCCCGCCGTGGCCCTGCGGCTGCCGCCGGATGCGCCCGCGCTCCTGGCCGCTGCCTCCGGCTACCTCGCGGACGTGGACCTCCAGGCCCTCACGCGGCTCGCGCGCAGGTGGGGCGTGCGGGTCCGCGTCTGCATCACCGTGGGCGAGTACATCGACCAGGGGGACGTCGTCGGCTGGGTGGTGGCGGACGGCGGGGGGCCCCTGGATGCCCACGTGCTCCAGGAGCTCACCTCCACGTTGATCATCACCGCGGCGCGCGAGCCGGACTGCGACCCCTCCCTGGGGCTGCGCATCCTCGTGGACGTGGCGAACCGGGCGCTGAACTCGTCCTCGAACGACCCGTACACGGCGCGCCAGGCGCTCCAGCAGATCCGCTCGGTGATGCGCCGGCTGGCGGGCCTGCCGCAGGGGGACTGGAACGTCGTGGACCCGGATGGCCGGGTTCGCGTCTCCCTGGTGGCGCTGCGCCTGCGCGACTACCTCTTCCTCGCCGTGGACGGCCCCCTGCATTCCGCGGGGGGCGACCCGGAGGTGCTGGAGGAGGTGCTTCAAATCGCCCTCACCGTGGGCCTGGCCGCGCGCGACGTGGAGGACCGCGCCGCGGCCCACTCGCTCCTGGCCCGCGTGCTCGCGGAGGTCCAGGCGTCCCCGGACCAGGCGCGGTTCCACCGGCTGCTCGCCCAGGCGGAGCGCGTGCGGGCCTCCTTCCAGGGCGAGCGCCGCACGCGCGTCGAGCGGGGACGCGCGGACTGGCTGCCGGACTGACGCGCGCTTCTCAGTGGCGCGTTTCGCGGGTGGGCTTGAAGCCCATGAGGAAGTCGATGAGCAGGCGCGTGCCGTAGCCCGTCGCGCCCTTGCTGCGCCAGGCGTTGTCGCGCTCGGCCCGCGCCGTGCCCGCCATGTCGATGTGCGCCCACGGCAGCCCGCCCACGAACTCTTCCAGGAAGAGGCCCGCGGTGATGGCCCCGGCGTTCTCCCCGCCCACGTTCTTCAGGTCCGCCACCTCCGACTCCAGCTCCGGGCGCAGGCGCCGGTCCAACGGCAGCTGCCACACGGTGTCGCCGGTGCGCTCGCCGGAGTCCTTCACCTGCTCCACGAGCGCCTGGTCATTGCCGAGGACGCCCGCGCTCAGGAGCCCCAGCGCGCGCTGACACGCCCCGGTGAGCGTGGCGATGTCCACGATGGCGTCGGGGCGGGGGGACTGCTCGGTGGACAGCACCAGCGCGTCGGACATCACCAGGCGCCCTTCCGCGTCGGTGTTGATGACCTCCACCGTCTTGCCGCCGCGCACCGTCAGCACGTCCCCCAGCTTCATGGCCGTGCCCGAGGGCAT
This sequence comes from Corallococcus interemptor, assembly GCF_003668875.1. Classification (GTDB taxonomy): domain Bacteria; phylum Myxococcota; class Myxococcia; order Myxococcales; family Myxococcaceae; genus Corallococcus; species Corallococcus interemptor. The sequence continues at coordinate 37,513 of NZ_RAWM01000011.1, forward strand.
GTTGTCGGTGCACATGAGGTACGCCGTCACCGCCGTCCGGCAGCCCAGGGACTTGAGCGCCGTCATCGCCGCGAGGATGGCGCCCGCGCCGGACATGTCGCCCTTCATGGTCGCGTGGACCAGGTCGTTGGGCTTCAGGCCCAGGCCGCCCGAGTCGAACATGATGCCCTTGCCCACCAGCGAGACGCGGCCCACGGGCTGCACGGCCTCGCCCTTGCTGCCTCCGGGCGTGTACGTCAGCTTGATCATCCGCGGAGGCTCCGCGCTGCCCGCGTTGACGCCCAGCAGCCCGCCGCACCCGAGCCGGGCCAGGGCCTCTCCGTCGAAGACCTCGACCTCCAGGCCGCAGCGCTTCGCCAGGCCTTCGGCCACCTCCGCCATGCGCGCGGCGGTCAGCAGGGTGGCGGGCGCGTTGGCCAGGTCGCGCGCGAACGCCGTGGCCCGCGCGTGGATGCCCCCGCGCACCATGCCCTGCTCCACCGCGTCCGTGTCCTCCTGGCCCGCGACGAGCGTCAGGCTTTCGAGCGGCGGCTCCTGCTCCGATTGCCGCTTGTAGGGCCGGTAGCGGTAGCGGGCGAGCAGCACGCCCTCGGTCAGGGCCTGCGCGGCGAGCTCCACCGGGACGCTCCCCAGCTCCGGCAGCTGGAGCGCGAGCCGCGTCTGCTGGCCCACGGCGCGCGCGAACGCGGCGGCCGCGTCCCGGAGCCTTCCGGCATCCAGCCCGGCCTTCCCGCCCACGCCGACGACGACGAGCGGCGGACCGTCCTTCTGGGGGACCACGAGTGTCTGGCCGGCCTTGCCCTCGAAGCCCGCCGCCTTGAGGAACGCGGCGTCGACGCCGGCGCCCTTCACCCCTTCGCCCGTCCCCACGAAGGTGCCGACGCAGCCGGCATCCTTGGGGAGGGAGGGTGAGACGGCGAGCTTCGTCTCCTCCGGCGGTTCAATGGAAGGAGCGGGGTGGAACTCGGCCTGCGCGCGCGAATGAAACGAGGTCAACATGGAAGCCTCCTGTTGGAGGAACTGGGCACGGCTCCAGGAGGGTGCAACATCCAGAAGGCCACTCGCCCCTGCCTCCGGGAGCGGTTTGCCGGCGGATGGCCGGTGTGGATGTTCCGCCACGCCATCCTCATGGAGGGGGAAAAGCCCATGCGAACACTGCCGTCGAAGCGGATGTCATTGCTCACCGAGCGCGAAGCCCAGCTCGTCCTGTCCAGCGCGCCACGCAACCTGGCCGAACTGTCGCCCCGCGAGCTGCGCGGCCGCATCCAGCGCACGCGCCGCCTGATGGAGAAGTACCAGGACGCCGCGCAACGCCAGCGCAGGGAGGCGCTTCGCAAGACGGCGCCCTCGCGCTCCCGCCGCGCGGAAGGCAACCGCAACACGCTCCAGAAGGCGCAGTACTTCGCCCTCACCCTGGAGCGCTTCGAGAAGCGGCTCGCCCTGCTGGAGCGCAAGGAGCAGGTCCGCACCCGCGCCGCGAGCCGCCCTGCCTCCCGGCGCACGACGCGCGTGGCCACCGGAGGCCGCAAGCCCGCGCGCCGCCCGCGCGCCGCCGGCCGCACCGCGAAGGCTCCGGGACAGCGCAAGTCCCGCCAGAAGCAGGGAGGCGCCCTGAAGCAGGAGCGCTTTCCCTCCCTCAAGCGGCAGGTCGCGGCCTCCACCAGGGGCCGCCGCACCCAGGGCCGGCGCGACGCGCGGCGCTGACGGCCGGGGCATCCGGGGGGCGGCGCTTTCCGCCGCCTACCCGAGCCCCCAGGGCAGTCCCAGCACCTGCCAGGCCACCAGCAGCGCAATCCAGATGGCGAAGACCACCACCACGTACGGGAGCATCAAGGCCACCACGGTCCCCACGCCCGCGTCCTTCTGGTACTTCTGGGCGAAGGTGACGATGAGCGCGAAGTAGGCGTTCAGCGGTGAGATGGCATTGAACGGACCGTCGCCCACGCGGTAGGCGGCGAGCACGGCCTCCGGGTCCACGTTCAGCCGCATCAGCAGCGGCACGAACACGGGCGCGAAGATGGCCCACTTCGGAATGGCCCCCGTCATGATGAGGTCCAGCACGGCCACGACGAGCACGAACCCGACGAGCAGCGGCAGCGCCCCCAGGCCCGCGTGCTCCAGCGCGTCGCCCACCTTCACGGCCGCGAGGGTCGCCATGTTCGTGTAGGTGAACAGGGCGATGAACTGGCTGATGATGAAGAGCAGGAAGATGAGGCCGCCCAGTCCGGCCACCGCCTTCTCCATGGCCTTGATGACGTCCACGCTGTTCTTGAGCGTCCCCGCGCCCACGCCATAGGCGGCCCCCGTCACCAGGAACAGCACGGTGATGGCGACGATGAGGCCGTTCATGAACGGCGAGTCCCCGACGAGCGCGCCCGTCTCCGGGTTGCGCAGCGGCGCCCCCGGCGGCAGCGCCAGCAGCCCGAAGAACACCAGCACGCCCACGAGCCCCCAGAACGCGAACTTCAGCCCGCGCGACTCCTCCGGGGACAGCTTCGCGCCCGTCGTGGCCGGCTTCTCACCCTTGTATTCACCCAGCCGGGGTTCAATCAGCTTGTCGCTGATGAGCGACACCACGAGGGTCAGCATCACCACCGACGCGACGGAGAACCAGAAGTTCGCCGTCAGGTCGATGGAGCGCTCCGGCGCCATGATGTGGATGGCGTCGTTGGTGATCTCCGTGAGGATGCCGTCCAGCGGTTTGATGAGGATGTTGACGGTGAAGACCGCGGCGACACCGGCGAACGACGCCGCCAGCCCGGCGAGCGGATGCCTGCCCACGGTGAGGTACGCCGCCGCCGCCAGGGGAATCAGCACCAGGTAGCCGGCATCCGCGGCGATGCTGGACAGGATGCCCACGAACACCAGGATGTACGTGAGGGCCCGGGCCGGAGCGACGGCCACCAGCTTGCGGATCAACGCGCCCACCAGGCCCGCCGCGTCCGCGACGCCCACGCCCAGCATGGCGACGATGATGACGCCCACCGCGTTGAAGTCCATGAAGTGCTGCACGACGCCCGCGAACATGAAGCGCAGGCCCTCGCCCGTCAGCAGGCTCTTCGCGGCGGTGGTCGTCTCCTCCAGTTGGTGGGTGTCCGGGTTGATGGTCTCGTAGGTGACGCTCGCGCCCAGCCGGTAGAAGAGGTGGGAGAGCACCATCACCAGCGCAATCAGCGCGACGAAGATGACCGCGGGGTGGGGCACCTTGTTGCCCACCCGCTCGATGGCGTCGAGCACCCGCTCCATGCCCTTCTTCTTCGGCGGCGCCTGGCGCTGCTTCTTCTTCGCCTCGCCGGGGGCCTGGATGTCGTCGAAATGAGCCGCTTTGGCCATGGGAGTGCTGCTCCTTTCCAATCCCGCTCAGAGCTCCAGCTCGCCGCCCACCGAAAGCGAGGTATCCGTCCGGACCTTGCCCTGCGCGGGGACGCTGTCGTGTTGCAGTTCGAAGAACGTGGTGAACGCGAAGCGGTCCGTCAGGTGCACGGACAGCTTCGTGGTGGAGTCCAGGAGCACGCGCGTGTCCCCGAAGATGTCCGGCAGGAGGATGGCGTCCTCGCGCAGGTGCACCCGCTCGTTGATGTCGTAGCGGAACGCCACGCCCACGGCGGGCGACCACAGGGTCACGTCCGGCAGGTTCTCGCGCGTGGGGAAGTACTGGAAGCGGCGGTCCTTCGCGTAGCCCGCGCCCAGGTACGTGCGCAGGAAGAGCTCCTTCTCCTTCTTCTTGCGCTCCAGGACCGTGAGGCCGACGCCCAGCTCCGTCTCCACGCGCAGCTCCAGGCTGGCGGGCTGGTCCGCCTCCGCGCCGGCGAAGCCGTAGACGCTGAAGAGGGGCGTGAAGCGGTAGTCCGCGCGCGCCCAGCCGCCGAGCGTCTTCGCCGTGTCCTCCCGCTCCTCCTCACCCTCGGCGGCCGCGTTGCCGTACGCGCCATCCGCCTCCAGGGTGAGGGCCCACACCGGCGAGTCGTACTCCGCCAGGGCATCGCCCGTGAGGGTGAAGGCGCGGCTGTTGCCGGAGAAGAAGGAGGCCCCCAGCCCGAACGAACCCGTCCAGGGCCCTTCCTCCTCTTCGTCGTCCTCGGCCGCCGCCGCGACGGAGGCCGGAGAGGAGGCGTCCTCCGCGTCGGGAGGAGGCGTGGGCGTCTGGGCCATGGCCGCGATGAGGACGAAGAATGGACTCATGGGTGCCTTGGGGAAGGAGGAGCCCTGCCCGTCCCGGTGTGCTGGGGGAGGGGCGGCCTCGGTGGTTCTCGGAGGCCTCCTCGGGTTCCACGCAACCTTCGACACGCACCCTGCGTGCGGCAATCACAGGCAGGCATGCCAGGGGATGGCACCCTTGCGCCGCCGCTCGTCAGAACGTGATGAGGATTGGGTTTGGGGGCGCCCGGTTCAGGGGCGCACGACGTCCTGGATGAACCGGCTCAGCGACTCCGCCATCTTCTGGTGCGTGGCGGCGGACGGATGCCAGTCCTCGCCAACGCCGTCCATGAAGCGGTTCTGCACGGCCATGGCGTGGCGGTGGATGCGGGTGTCGCCCTGTTGCCGCCGCTCCGCCACGAGCTGGGAGATCCACTCGCCGGCGTGCACGGACGTCACCACGCCCTGCTGTTCCTGGCGCTTGAAACCATCCGTCATGCTGCCCAACGTGCAGATGATGTGCGCGCGGGGATGCAGCGCGCGGAGCCGCGCGAGGAAGGCCCGGTAGGCGGACTTGAAGGCCGCTTCGTCCGGCAGGAACGCGGCGGTGCCCGTGCCCGCCAACGTGTCGTTGGTGCCGGCGTTGAGGACGATGACGTCCGGCGAGCCGGTGGAGAAGTCCCAGGCGGCGGGATGGTCCGGAACGGCGCGCTCGTAGATGGCGGGAATCAGCCCGGACGTGGTCTGGTCCAGGTTGCGGTACACGCCGTGGCCCGAATAGCAGACGAACGTGGCCTCAGCGCCCAGGGCCTTCGCCGTGAGCCAGGCGTAGCCACGTCTGGGATTCTGGTTCTTCGACGTGAAGGAGGGAATCCCGGAGAAGGCCAACGCCGGGATGAAGGTGGCGTCGGTGCTGTAGGCGCAGGTGATGGAGTCCCCGACGAACTCCATCCGAAGCCCCGTGTGCGAAGGGGGCGGCTCCCGGAACTCGCCGTGCACGTCGAGCGACAGCAGCGTGCTGACGCCCACCATGGACTCGGTGCGCTTGATGACCTCCACCGTGTGGAGGCCCACGGGGAGTCCCGTGGCCAGCACGTAGCTGCCCTGGCCGGGCCGCACCGCGAGCAGCGTGGGCGGTGCGCCGTCCACCGCGATGTCGAAGTGGTTGGTCCCCACGTCGCCGCCCGGGCCCGCGTCGTCCAGCCGCATCCGCACGGCGTCGCCGAAGAAGCTCGCGCGAACCGTCACGCCGGGATGGGCGAAGACGACGCCGGATTCAGAGCGGTACGTCCGGCCCACGTAGCGCACCCGCGCGTCCGAGGCCGGAATGCTCACCCATGGCATGGAAGGGTCTCCCGGAGCGGGGGAGGGGGCCGTGCACGCGGCCAGCAAGAGGCCGGTGCAGAGCCAGACGGCCTGGAGTCCTCGTGTGGACATGGGGTCAGGGTCCCGCGAAGAGATACGAGCCGTGCATGAAGATGAAGTTCACCTTGTAGTCCGCCTGCCAGTTCACCTTCGCGGGGGACTCGTCCTCGGCGTAGATGATAACCCCGGGGGCGCCGTCCGGCGTCCGCCTGATGACCAGGTCGACGGTCGACACGTCGCGGCTGGACTGGGCGACGAGCGCACCCGCGTTGTCCAGGACCCCTCCGCCTCCGGCGTAGGAGAGGGCGTGCTCCGGGTACGCGCCATACGTCCCCACGAGGGTCGCCTGGCCCTGATTGGAGATGTGCCACAGCTGCTGGCGGCTGGTGGAGCTGGAGTCGGTGAGCGCCATCCGGAACCCCGTCGAGTCCGCACGCGCATCGATATAGGCCCATCTGTCCGGCAATCCCACGACCGGGAGGACCGTGGTCCGGTCCGGGGCCTGCACGCTCGCGGTGCCGTAGTCGCCCCGAATGAGGAGGTAGTTCTCCGCGTTCCACGCGACCGGATACTGCTGGTCCGTCACGACCGCCCCGTGGGTGTCGTAGTACCGCCAGCCTGCCTTGTCCTCCGTGCAGTTGTAGATGATGGAGCCGGTGCCCGCCTGCATGATGAAGGTCCGGATGCCGACGTCCGCCGGGCACCCGGGCGTCGGAACCACGGGGTCGTTCTTGAAACCCTCGTCGGGGTAGGTGTGCGCACCGTCCTTGATGGGGAAGCCATCCGGAACGAAGACCCGGAGCCGGTTCGGGCCCATGCCATCGTCGACGTAGTAGATGCGGCCACTGGGGGAGACCGTCGCATCGGGCCTGCCGGCGCCGCAGCCAAAGCCCACCTGCACGCGCGAGGGACTCAGGACGCTGGCGATGGCGTCCCGGTAGCAGGCGCCCTCGGAGAGCGTGCCCCAGATGAGCACGTCGTTGCCGGCCACCGGCTCGCTGTGGCACCGGTTGTCCGCGTCGCAGGTCGCCGCCCAGAGATAGCCCGACTCGCAGTCCGTGTTGCTGTTGCACCGGCCCTCCTGGAGGAGACACAGCTTCTGCGTCTCGTCGCAGGTCTCATGGGCCTTGCAGTCCGCCGAGGACGTGCACGCGCTCGCCGCCAGCACGCAGGTGTTGTCCGCGTTGCACGTCTCCCACGCCTCGCAATGCGCGTTCTTCGCGCACCGCCCCGCGCGCAGCTCGCAGCGCCGGTCCGTCGTGCAGGCCTCCCAGGCATTGCACTCGCCGTCACCGCCGCACCCGACGCAGACGCCTTCCTGGCAGCTCAGGCCCGGAAGGCAGTCCTTGGCGGACTCGCACAGGCCCTCGGACGTGCTGGTACACGCTGTCAGCAACAGCACCACCCCCACCATGCATGCACGAATCAAAACCGGCCCCCCACGTTGAGCTTGCCGCCGCCGCGGCCATCCGTATCGAACGACACCCCGGACAGACCCCAGAGGGTGAGCCCGGTCAGCGCGGCGACGCCGCCGCCAATCATCAGCGTGTTCGCCAGCAGGCTGGAGGACTTCGCCTGGTCGAACCTGGAGCGGTCCCCCGCCACCAGGCGCCCCTCCGTGTAGCGGGTCGACAGGTCGTTGTTCAGGCTGCGGCTGCGCAGACCGAAGGCGCCACCCGCGCCCACCAGCACCGCGCCGCCAATGGCCGTGTAGACGCCCGCCTTCCGCATCCACCCGGACGACCGCGGCGCGGGCGCTTCATCGTCCACGTAGGGCGACTCGGCGGTGAGGGGCGCCGGCTCCTCCTCCACGGCGGCCGGCTCGGGGGCGGGGGCCTGCTGCCGCGCCGCGACGGGGGCGTCCGCCCTGGGCTCCACCGGAGCGGGCCCGGGCGTGGGGGCGGTGGTGTCCGCGGCGGGCGCGTTCAGCTCCGCGTAGGCCTTCTCCAGTTGGTCGATGGCGAAGTGCGCGGGCCGCAGGTCCAAAAAACCCGGGATGAAGCGGAAGCTGATGGGCCGCGTGCGCTGCGTGCCGCGGATGACCGTCATGGTGACGGTGACCACCCCGTCCGCCGCCATCGCTCCTTCCGCGTAGAGGGTCGCGCCGCCCTTGCTGGCCGCCGCCAGGCACTCCGTCGTCGGCTGGGGGTCGCACGACGCCTCCAGCGGCACGGGACCGCGCAGGATGAACGACCCGAAGCGTCGCTCACTGGCACGGACGCCGGACACGATGAGCCCTTCCGCGTCAGCGCGGGGCCCGGCTTCGAGCTTTCCCTGGATGGGGTAGAGGCCGACAACGGTCTGCGCGTGGGCAATTCCAGGCAACGCGAGGACCGCCACCAGCATGAAGAGACCAATCAATCGCGCATGCGGCATTGCGCGGCAGCCTAGTGATGGAGTGTTGGATTGTAAACGGACTGCCAGTCGTCACCCGAGAGCCGGGGGAGAGGTGTTCCGGGACCCACGACCCCGGTCCAGGGGGGCTGTCTTTACAATCATTGGATTCACTGGATTGTTTGTTTTGTTTGCCATTGCTTTGAGCAGCGTGAGGGGCTGCCCTCGGGCAGGGGGGCGGCGGTATCGTCCGTCCAATGCCAGGACCCTTCGCGAACCTCTCTCAGCTGGTGGACTGCTCCGACGCGGAGCTCGAAGCGCTGGTGGAACAGGCCGACTTCAGCGGCTTCGAGCCCGGCCGGGACCTGGCGCCGCTGCGGGAGCGGCTCCTGCGGCTGGAGCGTGAGCACGGCGTCACGGACGTCCACCGGCGCTTCTCCGGCAAGGTGCTGGCCGCGGGGGCCCGGCTCCTGGAGACCCCGCGCTACATCGGCATGCAGCGCTGCTTCGCGCTCAGCCCGGATGGACGGCACCTCGCCATCGCGAGCAACCGCCTCGATGAATCGCACGGAGGCGACGTGCGCATCTGGGAGCTGGCGACGGGGCGCGTGGTCGACGCCGTCGGGTTCGAGACGACGCTGGTCGGCTCGGCGCGGGAGCCCTCCTGTCTCCAGTGGTCGCCGTCAGGCGCGTGGCTCGGCGTCATCCTGGACAACGTCGTCATCGGCGTGCTGCGGGCCTTCGCCGGGACGCTGCCTTCCTTCACCGCGGACCTCACCCGGCGGTGGGGCTCGCCGCCCGCGGGGTCGGTCATCAATCCCGCCCACGTGGCGAACACGGGGCACCTGCCCGCGTGGTGCTGGTCTCCGGATGAAAAGCAGCTGTTCATCTCCACCCCCGGGCCGGACGGCGCGCTGGGCTGCATCGTCCCGTTCCGGGAAGGGACCCGGGTCAACGAGGACAGTGAAGGCCTTCGCTGGTGCCCGGCCCGGTTGGACGGACAGCCTTCGAGGTCGCGCCCGCATACCTGGGTGCGGTGGAGCCCGGATGGCGCACGCATCCAGGGCTATTGCAAACAGGAGTTCGTGCTCGAGCCGAACGCCGGCCCGGAGCCGGAACCGCATCCGTCCGCCTCCACCCTCGACGTGGGGAGCGGCAACCTCGAATACCGCTTCGATGAACTGACGCTGCCGGTGGCGTTCTCTCCGGACGGGGCCCGCCTGGCCTACGGCGACCAGCCGCCCCGGCTCGCCAACGGACACACCGGCCGGACGATGACCGACCTGGGCAAGGACGCCGACGTGCGCGTTCACGGGGTCGAGGAATACGTCTGGTCCCGCGACGGCCGCCGCCTGGCCGTGCTCATCAACGGCTACGAGTTCCCGCAGGTCCTCCTCTTCAACAACGGCAAGCTCCTGGGCGTGGTGGACCTGAAGCGCCGTGCGTTCGGGCCGTCCTCCAGGAGTGGCGACCTGGGCCGCTGGGCCTGGTCGCCGGATGGCTCCATGGGCGCATGCCTGCTGCGTGAGGGGAAGATCGAGCTGTGGAAGGTGGGGGGCTCGCCCAAGATGCTCCGGCGGCTGGAGGGCGCCAGCGGCATCGATGGACTGGCCTGGGGCGCGGACGACACGCTCGTGGGGACGGGGCACCACGACATCGCCTTCTGGGACGTGACGACCGGAGCGTTGCGCTTCCGCTCCTCGTTGGAGCTGGAGCCGGGCCGCGTGCCGCCCCCGAGCGACTGGAACCCCTGGCTGGAGGACACCGCGGGCTTCATCCCGACCGAGCGCGGCTGGGACTTCACGCGAGCCCAGGCGGACGGCACCGTGGTGTGTCCCCCCGGCTCGCGGGAGAAGCTCGAGCCCCGGCTGATGTTCTCCGTGGGGGGACGTCATGCCTGGCCCTGGCGCTGGGCGGTGGGGACCCAGCACGCGCGCTGGGAGGACGGGGCACCGTTCTCCGTCGCGCCCCTGGCGCAAGCCCCGTTCGAGGAGCGGCATATCCCCGTGCCCGAGGGCGAGACCCTGGAAGCGCGAGACGACCGGCACGGGAAGTGGGGCTTCCTGAGGCAATACCAGGCCCCCACGCGGCCCCTGGACCATTACAAGGCCGAGCCCGTCTTCACGCACGGCCCCGCCATCTGCCGCGCCAACCTCACGCCGTATCTGGGCCAGGGCGTGCTGCTGCGCCAGACGCAGTACGGGACGTGGTACGCCCTCGGGGCCCTGCTGGAGGTCTCCGACGAGGGAATCCTCCTGCACCCTCGCGCGCCCATCGGCTCGTACCGCGAGCGGCTCTTGTCCTTCCGGGACATCCTCTGGATTGGACCGGCGGTGCCGCTCGAACCGCCAGGGGACCCGGCGGACAGCGAGCGCCAGGTGCCCACGCCGAAGTAGAGGCGCGCCCCGGCCGGGGTCAGCCCGGCTGGAGCCTCTGGGCGAAGAAGGTCAGGATCTCATCACGCGCCGCGGCCGTCGGCTCTCCCGCTGTGTCGATGAGGTGCGCCGTCACGACGCTGTGCGGCCCACCGACGACCCGTTCGAAGAACGCCGGGGGCCTGGCGTTCGCGGCCGAATCGGGCAGCACCCTGGGGACGAAGCGCGAACCCAGCGCGGAGGCGTAGGCCGCGAAGCGCTGCGCCGTGCAGTAGCGGTCCCCTTCGAAGCGGTAGGCGAGCACCGTCAGGTCTTCCCGCTCCAGCCGCTCCCGGATGGCCGCGGCCTCCTCGGGGGCGATCTGGATGGCGCCCGGGGCATCCAGGGGCAGCGAGGGCTGGCAGAGCACCGGCGCCAGCACTGACGACTCGAGCATCATGCTGAGCGCGAAGTTGCCGGTGAAGCACATGCCGATGGCGCCGACGCCAGGGCCCCCACATTCCCCGTGCGCGAGGCGCGCGAGCGAACGCAGCCACTGCGTCACCGGGCTGGATGCGTTCGCGGCGAACGCGCGGAACTCCGCGCTCACGCAGGCGCGCTTCATCACGGCGAGCCCCGCCTCCGCGTGCGGCCAGGCTCCGTCCTTCCCGAACAGTGACGGCATGTACACGGTGAAGCCGGCATCCCGGACCCACCGCGCGAAGCGCGCGACGTGAGGGCTGATGCCCGGCATCTCGGCCATGACGATGACCGCGGGGCCGCGGCCGGCCACGTAGACCGTCCGCGTGGCCGCATCGAGGGTGATGGACCGCCGCTCGAAGTCATCGAGCGGATCATCGGCGGTGGCGTCCGTTTCGGAGGTTCGCATGCCCGGACGATGCGAAAAGAACGCCCGTCCCGGCCAGTGGCGGAATCGACAACCTTCGGTCTACTCTTGCCAGGGTGATTACGCACGTCGTCCTGGATGGCGTGGCCGAAGGCCCGCTGGGTGTCGGCCTCGACGCGGTCGCCGCGGCGGCACGGCTCGCGGAGGCGGGCCTTGCCCCGGTGCCCCGGCGAGCGGAGCCGCTGCGCCAGCGCGTGGTGTCGCTCGACGGAGAGTCCGTCCGCTCGGGGACGGGCCGCCCGGTGTCCGTGGACGGCGCGCTCAGCCTTCGAGGCGTGAAGGCGGGGGACGTGCTGCTGGTGCCCGGGCTCTCCGCGGTCAGCGAGCGAGCCATCGAACGCCTGCTCTCGCGCGACGACACCGCGCGCGTCCTTGAGTTGCTTGCGCGAGCGTCGGCGAAGGGCGCGGTGGTCGCGGCCTCGTGTTCGGCGACCTTCGTCGTCGCCGCGTCAGGGCTCCTGGAGGGGGGGAGCGCGACGACGACCTGGTGGCTCGTGCCCGTGTTCGCGCGCCGCTTTCCCCAGGTCACCGTCCGCTCGGACCGGATGGTCGTCGAAAGCGGAGGGGTCTTCACCGCGGGCTCGGCCTTCGCGCACGCGGACCTGATGCTGGCCCTCCTGGCGCGCGTCGCGAGCCCGTCGCTCGCGCACCTGGTGGCCCGCTACCTCGTGCTCGACGAGCGCGTCTCGCAGTCCCGGTACATGGTGATGGAGCACCTGCGCGTCGCGGATCCGGCGCTGAGCGCGGTGGAGCGGTTCGTCGCCGCGAACCTCGGCCGGCAGCTGTCGCTGGAGGAGCTTGCCCGTGCCGCCGCCACCTCCACGCGGACGCTCGCGAGGCGGGTCCAGGCCGGCCTGGGAATGACGCCGCTCGAGTTCGTCCAGCGGGTCCGCGTGGCCCACGCCTCCCACCTCCTGGAGACGACGCACGAGTCCGTCGAGGCCATCTCCGCCCGGGTGGGCTACGCCGACGCGGCCGCGTTCCGCCGCGTGTACCGGCGCTACGCGGGGGAGACGCCGCGGGGCCGGGCTGCTCGAAAGCGCTGAGGCGTCAGCGTGGACAGGGCCTCCACGAAGAGCCGGACCTTGGGCGGAAGGTTCGACCGGCTGGGATAGACGGCGTGGATGGGCCGCAGCATCGCCGGCTTGGGGCCGAAGAGGACCTTGAGCCGGCCGTCCCGGAGGGCGTCGCCGCAGAGGATGTCCGGGACCATCGCGATGCCCACTCCGGCGATGGCCGCCTCGCACGCGAGCTCCAGGTCATTCACGGTCAGGACCGGATCGATGCGCGTCTTCACGCCCTCCGCCATCCACGTCTCGAACGCACTGAACCCGATGCAGCGCGCGGAGCGCAGGTCCCGGGCGTCGGGCATGCCGTGCTTCGCCAGGTAGCGGGGGCTCGCGACGAAATGCACCGAGCTCTCCCCGAGCTTCCGCGCCACGAGCGACGAGTCCGTCAACGGGCCGATGTGGATGGCGACGTCCAGCCCCTCTTCGATGAGGTGTGGCCGGCGGTCCGCCAGCACCAGCTCCACCTGTGCCTGGGGGTAGAGGTCGAGGTACCTGGCGATGACCGGCGTCAGGAAGCGCCGGCCGTAGAGCACCGGCGAGGAGACCCGCAGCAGGCCGGACGGCGCCGCCTTGCCCTGCTGCACCTCGCTGTTCGCTTCCTCGATGAGCGCGGCGATGGCGGCGCAGCGCTCGGAGTACGTCACCCCGGCCCCCGTCACCCGCAGCCGCCGCGTGGTCCGCTCCAGGAGCCGCACGCCCAGCCGCTCCTCCAGATGGCGGATGCGCTCGCTGACGGTCTGCTTGGTGATGCCGAGCTTGAGGGCTGCCCGGGTGAAGCTCTCCTCGCGGACGACCGTCGCGAAGAGGACCATGTCGGCCGGTGGAATCATGGCCGTCAAGCCTAACCTGACAATGAGTTCGCCCGGGGCCGCATTGTCCGGGTGCCCTCGCGGGCGCAGGGTTGGGGCCTCACACGAACTCCAGGAGTGCCACCCATGAAGCTCTACTTCGCCCCCAGGACCCGCGCGGTCCGCCCCCGCTGGCTGCTGGAGGAGCTGGGCGTGCCGTACGAACTGGCCCGGCAGCAGGACATCACCCCCGAATACCTGGCGGTGCATCCGCTGGGAGAGCTCCCCGCCCTGGTGGACGGGGACGTCACGCTGCTGGATTCGTTGTCCATCTGCCTGCACCTGGCGGACCGGTTCCCGGAGAAGCAGCTGGCGCCGCCGGTGGGGTCTCCGGAGCGCGGCCCCTATTACGGATGGATGGCCTTCGCGGAGCTGCGGTTGGATCCCGTGGTGATGGAGTTCTACCGGGACGCGCGGTCGCCGCCGGAGCGTGAGGCCTCGGACGGGACGGCCGCGCAGGCCCGGGCCCGGCTCACGGCCGTGCTGGACTTCATCGACACGGGGCTCGGTGACCGTGAGTTCCTCGTGGGTGGAGCGTTCACCGCCGCCGACGTGGTGATGGCCTCCATCCTCCACCTGGCGCACACGCTGATGCTGCTCGACCGGCACCCCCGGCTGCTGGAGTACGTCCGGCGTCACAGCCAGCGTCCGGCGGTGCGCAGGGCCGTGGCGGGGTGAGCAGGCGGGCTTCCCTTCTTCGGGTCTCGTATATGACTTGACGGGCATATGAAGCCGTGGGCATATACGGGGCATGGAATCCTCGTTCGCGATCATCGCGGAGCCGAACCGCCGGGCCATCCTGAGCCTGCTGGCGGCGTCGGAGCACTCCGTCGGGGAAATCGAGCATCAGCTGCGGATGCCGCAGACGTCGGTGTCCAAGCACCTGCGCGTGCTGCGTGACGCAGGCTTCGTGGAGTCACGCATTGATGCCCAGCGGCGCGTGTACCGCATCCGGCCGGAGCCGCTCATGGAGGTCGATGAATGGCTCGCGCCATTCCGGCGCTTCTGGACGGCCCACGTGGACGCGCTCGAGCGCCATCTGGACCAGATGGATTCCGAATCCGAACCCGAACCCGCATCCAAGAAGGGAAAGAAGCGATGAGCCACCGCGCGAAGTACATGCCCGGCCCCGCGGCCGGAGCCCGGGTCCAGAAGGAAGGGGAGAAGTGGACGCTCGTCCTCGTCCGGGACCTGCGTCATCCGCCGGCGAAGGTGTGGAAGGCGCTGACCGACCCCGCGCACCTGGCCCAGTGGGCGCCGTTCGACGCCGACCGCAGCCTGGCCTCCCCGGGGCCGGTGAAGCTCTCCACGGTGGGCGCGCCGGCGCCCATGGTCTCGGAGACGACGGTGAAGCGGGCGGATGAGCCGAAGCTGCTCGAGTACAGCTGGGGGCAGCAGGACCTGCGCTGGGAGCTGGAGCCCACGGCCACCAACGGCACCCGCCTCACGCTCTGGCACAACATCGACCGCGGCTTCATCGCGTGGGGCGCGTCGGGCTGGCACATCTGCTTCGACGTGCTGGAGCACCTGCTCGCGGACGACCCGCTGGGGCGCATCGTGGGGCCGGATGCGATGCAGTACGACTGGCAGCGGCTGAACTCCGAGTACGCGGAGCAGTTCGGCATCCAGACGCCCTCCTGGAAGGGCAGTCCCTCGAAGCAGTGAAAGGAGCAACGCCATGGAATCGACCCTGCCGAAGCCGGCGCTCGCCGCCGCGAGGACGTCCCCCAAAGCCGTGTCCGTCGTCTTCTGGATCGCCACCGTGCTCTTCTGCCTGGAGATGGGCTTCACCGCCTTCGCGCAGCTGAGCCTGAAGGACGCGGCGGACGGGTTTACCCGCCTGGGCTTCCCCGGCTACTTCCGGGTGGAGCTGGCGTGGGCCAAGGTGCTTGGGATCCTGGTGCTGCTCGCACCGGTGCCGGCGCGGCTCAAGGAGTGGGCCTACGCCGGCTTCGCCATCAACCTCGTCTCGGCGCTCATCGCGCACTTCGCGGTGGGAGACGGCCCGGAGGCGTGGGGCTTCGCGGCCTTCACCAGCGTGCTCTGGGTGCTCTCGTATGGCGCCTGGCGCGGCCTGCAGGGGGCCGGGAGATGACCGCGAAGAAGGCGGCCCCGGCCCAGGACGCGTCCGCGTTGATCGACCAGCGGATTGAAGACCTGGGTGACTGGCGGGGCAAGGCGCTCGCGAAGGTGCGCGCGCTCATCCACGCGGCGGACCCCCAGGTCGTCGAGGAGTGGAAGTGGATGGGGACGCCCGTCTGGTCCCACGACGGCATCCTCTGCACGGGTGAGTCCTACAAGAGCCACGTCAAGCTGACGTTCCTGAAGGGCGCCGCGCTGCCGGACCCCGCCGGGCTCTTCAACTCCAGCCTGGAGGGGAACGCGCGGCGCGCCATCGACCTCCACGAAGGCGACAAGCTCAACGAAGCGGCCTTCAAGAAGCTCATCCAGGCCGCGGTGGTGCTCAACCTGGAGAGCAAGAGCAAGCCGAAGGCCTCGCGAGCGAAGGGCAAGCCATCGCCGAAGTAGCTGTGAGAGGCTTGCCGGACGGCCGCATCATCCTTCGCAGGAGCGCATCCGATGCTTCGTCCCGCTGTCCTGAAGCCTTTCAGCCCGTTGACCCTGGCCGCCGTGCTGATGGCGCTCGGCGTCCTGTTCTTCGCGCCGCCCGCCTGGGCGGAAAAGCCTGACAAGCCCACGTCCAAGCCCGCGGATCGGCACTACATCCGGAAGGTCGACCAGTCCTCCGTCGCCAAGGACAAGAACACGGTCGTCGAATCGCGCGTCGACGTCAGCCGGGACGTGAAGGAGATCAACGACGGCAAGGCCAGGAAGGGCAATGAGTCAGGGACCGTGACCTGGACACTCAACGGCCGGACCTATGGGGCCCACGACAATGGTACGTTGTTTCCCATCCGGGGCTCCGGGTTCCATGAGTTGAACCGCTCGGCCTTCAAGGCCTTGGGCGTCTACAACAAGTTCGACGACACTCCGCGCGCCAGGGAGATCCTGGACAAGATGGGGACGTCGCAGAGCGACAGGAAAGACGCGCTCAAGGCCTACAAAGCGGGTTGAGAGGAAGAGACATGCCGCCGGAAAGACAGGTTGTCGGATTCATCGCGCGGGGGGCCGTGGGTGAAGGGCGCCTCTTCGAGAGCATCGGCCGCGCGCTTGGCCTTCCTCCTGAAGAGGTGAAGCGCTTCGACGTGGATGGCCCCGCGGAGGTGGCGGTGCTCGTGGAGACCGCGCTCCGGTCCGCCGGGTTCCGCACGGATGTGACGCTCTACATCGATGCCTCGCGCATCCAGGGCGCTCCCGGGCTCACTTCGGTGGAGGTGGCCACCCGGGTCGCGCCTCTGCTCGGCGAGGAGGTGCTGGTCTCGCCTCCCGCGGACGATCCCGCTGTCGCCACCGCCTGGTTCCTCATCACGCCCGAAGGCAAGCGCTTCCGGGCCAGTGAGGCCTCGCCAGGCGGTGATGGGGACTCCGTGGATATCGACCGGGCGTCCCTTCGCCCTGTGTAGCGATGGGGGCCTACGGCCGCGTGACGTGCACCAGGCTGGTCATCGCGTCCACGTACAGGGTCGTGTCATCGGCATACAGCGGCAGCAGCGGCGTGACGGAGACCTGGTTCAGCTTCGTCTTGCGGAGCTGCTGCGTGGCCGGGTCCTTGAACACGGCGTAGGGGACATCCTGGATGACGTACGGCTCTCCGTTCACGTGGCCGATGATCATCAGGACGTGTCCAGGGACGACGACCAGGTCTCCCACCTGCGCCCGAGCCAGGGCTCGCACCCGTTCCTCGTGGGAGTCCCGGGCCGTGAAGAGGCGGTGGTTCAGCGCCGCGCTCTTCCCCTGCAGGCCGGAGTTGGGCGGCAGGAAGAGCCCCAGGCTGCGGTACACCTCGCCCGTCAATCCGCTGCAGTCGCGCGCATTGAACTGGTGTCCCCAGCCATAACGCTCGCCAAGGAACTTGAACGCCTGCCGGAGGATGTTGGCGCGCGTCATTGGCAGATAGCCCGGAGCGGTGTCGGCGGTCCGCCGCACCAGAGCGCTCCGGAAGGCCAATGAGCCGTCCTGCTTTCGCACCGGCAGCAGCACCGGCCACGAGGCATGGCTGCTGGCGCCGTTGACGGGCTCACCCGGAGCCACGCCGGCACGTGGCAGCGGCGTCCCCATGTCCAGCGCCAGCTCGGAGACCTCCGGGGCCTCCGGTGTGAAGACCGTACGCACCTGGTCGCCGGTGACGACGCGCCCGGGTGTCTTCTCCACGTAGGCGAACACCTCGCCCGCCGTGCCTTCCGCGATGTCACCGCGCTGGACCCACGCGGGCCCCTGGGTCGTCATCACGAACAGCCACTGCTGATCCGCGCTCTGGTGCGCGATGACCACCGGTTCGCCCGGGAACAGGACGCCGGCCTGGAGGCTTTCGTAGTCGCGCAGGTCTTCCGAAGCGAAGAACCGCTGACTGGACGGCAGCGACCGCAGGTGCGTGCGCCGCACGCTGAGGCCATGACGCGCGGCGGTGGTTTCAGGGATGTGCCCGGCCGCGGCGTTCTGGCGAAGCGCATCCATCATCGCCTCCGTCACCGGCTGGCCCTGTTCGTCGATGACCGCCTGGATGGGCGTCTGCTGCGCGTCCCGCACCCAGCCCGCGACCTGGGCCCGCGTCAGCGTGGCCGGGATGCCCTTCAGGTCCACCAGGCCGCCCTCCGGACCGAACGCGCGCAGGCGCTTCGCCGCCACCTGCCCGGCATCGAGCAGCACCGCGTCCGGCGACGGCGCACGGCGGATCCAGAATTCGGAGGACAGCATGTCCTCGCTGAACGCGGGCACTCCGGAGTCAGACACGGGGCGCACGGACGGCGCCGCGCAGGCGGTCCCCATCAGGGCCAGCGTGAGCAGCGCGCGGACTCCCACTTTCGGTCGAATCATTCGGTCTGCTCCCGCTTCAAGCAGGTTGCTGGCTTCCCGGGGAAACGAACACCTGCCGCGAGCTATTTCACGGCTTCCGCTCAGGGGGCGCCTCGCGTTCGCCGTGCGCGGCTTTGCTATGGTGCCCGCCATTCCCATGGCCTCCACTCGCAAGTCCCTTGGCATTGTCCAGAGCTACGTGCTGCCCGCTCTGTTGCTCTTCGCCCTCCCCGTGTTCGGGCTCTGGTTCTCCGGTTACGCCTCCGGCCACTTCGACGCGGAGGTGCTCGAAGTCATCGAGAAGCAGATTGCACGCGATCCGGAGATGACCGCGGAGGACCGCCAGGAGGCGATGGACTTCTACCGCGCGGTCCCCGCGTCCGTGGCCTGTCAGAGCCAGGGCGAGGAGCTGGCCAGCTACCGCAACGGCCTGGGTGAGGCGTGCTCGGACGCGAAGCAGTTCGGCTGGGCGTACCTGGCCTCCTGGGCGCTGCTGGCGCTCGGGCTGGCCTCCACGGTCATCGCGCTCCTGTGCGGCCTGGCCGCGTTCATCTCGCGTCCCATCCAGTACGGCAGCTTCGTGGTGGGCTGGCTCGTGCTGCGCATCAACAGCGCCCTCCAGGTGGTGGGGCAGGGCGTGCTGATGGTGTGGCTGTCCTACTGGCTGACCGCCATCTGGACCAACCGCTACTACCCGAAGCTCATCGGCATGGTGGGCATCCTGGCGGCGATCGCCATCTTCCTGGTGGTGGTGGCCATCTTCAGCCGCCCGCCCAGGGACTTCGACGTGGAGGCGGAGGAGGTGCCGGAGGCGCGCGCCCCGGAGCTGTGGGCCTGCGTGCGCCGGCTGTGCGAGCGGCTCCAGACGACGCCGCCGGACCACATCCTCGCGGGCATCGACACCAACTTCTTCGTCACCGAAAGCGACGTGCGCGTGGACGGGCGCGTCCTCTCCGGCCGCACGCTCTTCGTGAGCCTGTCCCTGCTGCGCCTCCTGGAGCGCTCCGAGGCGGAGGCCGTCCTGGCGCACGAGATGGGACACCTCCTGGGCGGCGACACCGGCCACAGCAAGCGGCTGGCGCCCATGCTCTCCCACTTCGGCCACTATCTTCAGACCCTGTACGAGGGCGGCGTGACGCGCCCTGTCTTCTATTTCATGGCCGCCTACCGCGGGCTCTTCGAGCTGTCCTTGGGCCGCGGCCGCCGCGCCAGCGAGCTCGCGGCGGACCGGCTGGCGGCGGGCGTCACGTCGGGGCAGGACATCGCCCGCTCGCTGGTGAAGGTGGGCGCGTACTCGAGCTTCCGGGACCGGGTGGAGGCGAAGCTCTTCGCGCAGAATGAACAGCACCAGTCGGTGGCCATCTCGCAGCGGGTCGCGCTCGGCTTCTCCGAGTACGCCCAGTCCGAGGTGGTGCACGACGACCTGCAGGTGGCCGTGACGCCGCACCCGTTCGATTCACACCCGCCGCTGGGCGTGCGCATGCAGAACGTGGGCGTCCAGCTCAAGCCCGCGGACATGGCGCAGGTGCTCCTGGAGCCCGTGCAGTCCTCGTGGGTGGAGGCCGTCGAGGACGCGGAGGCCATCGAGGCACGGCTGTGGGGCGCCTACGAGGCGCGCTTCTCCGAGGCCCATGACCTGGCGCTCGCCTGCCGCTACGAACCGTCCACGGACGCGGAGCGGGAGCACGTGGAGAAGTTCTTCCCGGCGCTCGTCTTCGAGGGCAAGGAGGCCGGCTACGAGGTCCGGATGGACTACGCGCAGGTGAGCTGCTCGGAGTGGGAGCACCCCATCGAGTTCGAGCGGATCGCCAACGCCTCCACCTCCGAGCGCCTGTTCAAGAAGTACCTGGACCTGGAGGTCACCGGCGAGGGGCGCTTCCTGGGCAAGCACTCCATCTGCTTGAGCAAGGTGCAGGACGCGGACGC
Organism: Corallococcus interemptor; assembly: GCF_003668875.1. Taxonomy (GTDB): domain Bacteria; phylum Myxococcota; class Myxococcia; order Myxococcales; family Myxococcaceae; genus Corallococcus; species Corallococcus interemptor. The sequence goes on from NZ_RAWM01000011.1 coordinate 57,368, forward strand.
GGTGCTGGGGGCCTTCCAGCGCTACCTGGGACGCCACCGGATCGCGAAGGACCACCGCTTGAGCTCGCAGGCGGCCTGAGCGAAGGACTCGCCCGAGGGCGCCATGGTGACTGGCGCCATCCGCCTGATGACCCGGGTCATCACCCGGGCCCCTGTCTCAAGCATTTCGTCCCTGGGAAATCGATGGGTTGCGCGGGCCGCCGGTCTGGCATCCGCGCTGCAGTAGGGCAGCGCAACGCTGTCACGACCCAGGTGATGACCATGATCAAGCCCACGGCCTTCTCTTCCCCCATGCTGCGCCCGAACGCTGCTCCGGCGTCCTCCGTCGTCAACCCGAAGGAGCCGCTCTCCGCGGGTCCCGTCCAGGAACGCCGCGGTCTGGCCGCCGCGCAGGGCTTCGGCATGGTGGATTCGTTCGAGCCCGCCGCCGTCATCAACCGGTGTCCGCTCCCCCCCTCGGCGGCTCCGGCGCCCCAGCAGTCCGCGGCCTCCGGCGTGCCGAGCGCCAATGACAAGCGGCCCGCCGGTGACAACCGGTCCGCGGCGCAGATCGTGGACGACACGCCCGTGCTCAAGAACCTGGGCCGCCAGAAGGACATCAAGTTCGAACAGCTGTGCAAGCAGACCGGCGTCGACCCCAAGCTCGACCTGAAGGACCCGAAGCAGAACGCCGACGGCGTCTACCGCATGGCGAAGGTGCTGGAGTTCATCGACAGCGCGAAGGCCTCCACCGGCGGGGATCGCTCGAACAAGGTCCAGGGCGGCGTGGGCGACGGCAACATCGAGGGCATCACCAAGGACGGAGACGCGCGGCACGGCACCGAGGCGGGCATGCTCAAGGACTTCGCCGAGCAGGGCTACAAGTTCCTGGACAAGCACCAGCTGCCCACGACGAAGGACACCCACGTCAAGGCGGACGGCAGCAACAAGGACAACTTCCAGTGGGCCATGGGCGAGGCGGGCAAGGCCCTGTGGTTCGTGCCCGGCCTGAGCAACGTGCTGACGGGCGTGGGCAACTCCGAGGGCGGCTTCAAGGGCGTCCTGGAGGGCGCCGCGACCGGCTACCTCAACACCCTCAAGGGCGCGGCGGAGGGCGTCATCGGCTCCATCACCAAGGGCCGCGCCAACCCGGCCGGCATGCTCTTCGGGGCCTACACGGGCGCCCTGGCGAACACCGAGGCCGCGCCGCAGCCGGTGAAGGACATCGCGAGCATGCTGTAGGTGCCAGGCAGCGTGAAACGCCGCCCCGTCCCAGCCCCGCGAAGGGCAGGGGCGGGGCGTCATGCGTTTGCCCGGCGTGCTCAGGGAACCGGGTGGGGTGATGACCGCGGTTCGGGAACTGGTGACGGCAGTCATCAGGCAGCGTGGCCCGTTCGGGAGGCACCTCCCTCCAACCCCTTGAGATCACGGACGGCACCGGTCGACGCGGGCACGGCATGGTGGGTGCAGTAGGGGAGGGCGTCGCTGTTCTGCTCCCCCTTCGACGTACTCCCGAGGTTGCTCCCATGGCCCGTCGCATTGGTTCCTCCCTGTCGCGCTCCAATTCGCTCCCGACCTCCACGGTGTCCCAGCCCAAGCCGCCGGCGCGCGCGTCGACGCTCCCGGCCGCGAAGCCCACGGCGACGAGGGCGCCCGTGGCCACGAAGCCCACGACGCCGGCCGCCACGGCCACGAAGCCCACGGCGACGACGCCCGCCGCGACCACGGGCACGCCGCCGAAGCACGCGGGGGCTCCCGAGGGCCAGCCCTCCTACAGCCCCTGGGAGACGACCACGGGCCAGGGCTCGGACGTGTCGGTGAGCGGCGGTGACAACAAGCTCACGGCGCCCGCGAACGCGAAGCAGACGATGTTCATCGACAAGCCGGCCACGCCCTACCAGAAGGACACCTTCGGCGGCGGCCGGCTGAGCGCGAACATGGGGTCGGCGCAGGCCTCCACCACCAGCCACAGCGGCGGTGGCGTGCACCACTACTCGGCCCAGGCCGGGGTGCAGGGCCCCAACGCCTCCTACGAGTGGCAGAAGTCGCACGCGGGCCGCTACGGCGTGTCCAGCGCGCAGGTCACCGGCGAGGCCAACAGCTTCAAGGCGCAGGCCCAGGCCGGTGTGTCCGCCGACACGAACTCGCACGCCTACACGGCCGCGCTGACGGCCAAGGCGGAGACGGGCGTGGGCGTCACGGCGAGCGCGAACCACGACTTCAACCGGCACGTGGGCGGCTACGTGAAGGGTGAGGCGAAGGTCTCCGCCTCCGCCTTCGCGGAGGGCGTGGCCACGGTGGACCCGAGGACGGCCACGGCGATGGTCTCCGGTCAGGTGGGCGCGGGCGCCACGGCGGGCGTGTACGGCACGGCGGGCGGGCACGTGGGCCGGGTGCACGGCTCGGTCACCGCGGGCGCGGTGGCGGGCGCCTCGGCCCAGGCGGGCGGCAAGTTCGGCATCGAGAACGGCTTCCTCAAGCACTCCGCGGACGTGAACACGGCGATGGGCGTGGGCACCCACGTGAAGAGCGACGTGGCGGTGGACCTGCGTCACCACATCAAGCCGGGCATCGCGTCGGGCCTGCGTCCCGCCCTCGCCGGCGCCATGGGCGTGCCCGCGCCCTCCATCGCCATCGAGCCGGAGAAGTCCGGCGTCGAGAAGCTCTTCGCCAAGGCCTTCGGCAAGGGGTAGCGCGCGGGGTTCCTGTCCCTGGCGAAAGGGCGCTGGACGGCTTGTGCGTCCAGCGCCTGCTTCCGCTTGTGGTGCAGAACGGGCCATCTCCCGTGCAGCAGCCCAGCAGCTGATACAGAAGCAAGCGGCCTGATTACGGCCAACCTGGTGTCTCAATAATCCGGTGCGGTACAGAACGCGCGTCACGGTCTCTCGCGAAGCTGACGCAGCCAGGCTTCGAAGCTCATGGGTGAGAGGCCGTAGGAGCGCGCGATTTCAGGCCGGGCCAGCAGCGGGGCGACGTTCATGTACGTCATGCCTTCCGCCACCTTCGGATGCAGGCCGGCCGCGATGGCCTCTTCAATCGTGGCGGACTGGAGGACGTACTCCTTGCCGTGGACGCGCGAGAGGAGCTCGACGATCTGCGCAAGCGTGAGCACGTCCCCCGCGAGCTCCAGCGTCACGCCATGGAACTTCGCCGGGTCGTGGATGGCCGCCGCGGCCGCCTTGCCAATGTCCTCCGGAGCAATCACCCCGAGCGGCTTGTCGGCCTTGACCACCGTGAGCAGCCGGCGCCCGTCCACGAAGCCGGCGGGGTCGAACATCGCGTGGTCCATGAAGGTGGAGGGCAGGATGACGGTCCAGTGCTTGAAGCCGGCGGTGCGGACGAGCTCGCACGTGGCCAGCTTGTTCTCCCAGTAGTCCTCGTGGGACTTCCAGCGCCCCTCCGCCCAGCCTTCGACCTGGCGGTGGGCGCCAACGCCAGACGTCGCGGTGTGCACGAACGTCTCGACGCCCTCGGCGAGCGCGGCCTCGACGAGGTTCCTGCCCTGCTGACGCTCCTTGCTGAAGTCGACGCCGGTCGCGGAGACGATGGGTGACTGCATGGAGAAGACCGCCCGCGTCCCGGCGCAGGCGGCGCGCAGCGACGCGGGGGCGTCCAGGTCTCCGACGGCCACCTCCGCGCCAGCCGCCTTCAGGGCCCGGGCGTTCGGCGCCTCCGGATCGCGCACCAGGACGCGCACCCGTGTACGGCCCTCGGCCAGCAAGGCGCGGGCGGTGGCGCCACCCTGGCGGCCCGTGGCGGCGGTGACCAGAACGACATCGTTGAGGCTCATCGGCGGCTCCTTCGTAAGTGGGGGACCCCACCGTTTATTTCCGTGTTAAATACGGAGGGGGCCCCCGTTTGTCAAAAAGAAGAGGCCCGTGAGGAGGCGTGCGCCGTGGAGCAGGGGAAGCGGTTGCGCGCGGATGGGCAGCGCAACCGGGAGCGGATCGTCGAGGTGGCCTCGGAGCTGGTCGCCAGGGAGGGCGCGCAGGCGTCGCTCGAGGAGATTGCCCGGCGGGCGGGCGTGGGCTCGGCGACGCTGCACCGGCACTTCCCGTCACGGCAGGCGCTGCTGGAGGCGGTCTTCCGCGATGGCGTCGCGCAGCTCTGTGCGCGGGGCGCCGCGCGACCCGGAGCCAGGCCCGCCGACGAACTGGAGGCCTGGCTGGAGGAGGTGACGGTCTACACCTCGACCCACCAGGGGCTCGCCGCCGCGCTGCTCGCCGGTCCGGAGGGCCTCCCCGCTGAAGACATCTGCTGCACCGACATGGTGCTCGACGTGTTGAAGGTCCTGGTCTCGCGGGCGTCCTCCGCCGGGGCGCTTCAGGCTGGCGCCACGGCGGAGGACCTGTTGATGCTGGCGAACGCCATCGCCATCGCGAACGAAAACGAGCCCGCCACCGCGCGCCGGGTGCTGCGCCTCGCGCTCACCGGCATCCGGCGCTGATGGCACGACGACTCAGGGGCAGGTCGTAGGCTCCAGGTAGAAGGCCTCCCACGAGGTGGCGTCGGCGGGATTGCAGATGCCCCCGTTGCCGCCATTGCCGCTCTGGATGGGCGCGCCGGTGGTGGTCTCCTTCCAGTTGCGCGCGGTGCCGGCCGACGATTCAAAGCCATAACGGTTGCGGCCGCCGTGGACGCCGCAGTCATGGCGGGTGAACGCCTCCGCCGTGCTGGACGAGGCATTCACGGTGAGCTGATCCGCGACCACCGCCACGAACGCGCCGCCCGTCCCCTTGAGCTTGTACTTCGCGCCGCTGAGGACGAGCTCGAAGACGGCGCCCCCGGTCTGCGTCGTGCCCAGCGCGGCCACCTTGCCCGCGCCGTCCACGGTGAGCCACTTGTCGGAGCGCTCGCTCTGGATGCGGAAGCACCCCGCGCTGCCGCTGGCCTCGGTGTGGCAGGTCGCATCGCAGCCATCGCCCGGCTGCGTGTTGCCGTCGTCGCACTGCTCGCCGCTCTCGACCGTGCCGTTGCCGCACACGGGGCCGGTGCTTCCATCCGGACAGGCCACGGGCTCCAGGTAGAAGCCCTCCCAGGCACCGCCATCGCCCGGGTTGCAGGCGCCGCCATTGCCGCCGTCACCGCTCTGGATGGGCGCGCCCGGCGTGGTCTCCTTCCAGTGGGGCGCGCTCCCCGTGGCGGCCTGGAAACCCACGCGCGTGCGCGTGCCGTAGCCGCAGGCCAGCCGGGTGAACGACTCCCCGCTGGTGAAGTCGGCGCTCATGGAGAGCTGGTTCGCGACCACCGTCAGGAACGCGTCGCCCGAGCCCTTGAGCTTGTAGCGGGTGCCCGCCGGAACGAGCTGGAACACCTGCCCGCCGGCCTGCGCCGTGCTGCCCGCGACCACCTTGCCCGCGCCGTCCACGGTGAGCCACTTGTCGGAGCGCTCGCTCTGGATCTGATAGCAGCTGCCGCCCGAGGTCTCGGTGAACGTCGCGGTGTACGTGGCCGCGCTGGCAGGCGTGACGAAGGTATGGGATTGCGCGCCGCCGTCCGACCACGACGAGAACGCCCAGAACTTCCCGTTCGCGTACTGCGGCGACTCGACGCCCACGGAGCGGACGACTCCGACCACGCCGGTCGTCGCATGCGGCGCCGCGACCGGACGCCCGTCCATCAGGACCTGCAGTCCGCCAGGCACGCTGGTCACCGTGAGCGGGACCGTGACGGGATGGACGTCGCGATACGTCGTGTGGGTGAGGCCAATGGAGTCACGCACCGTCAGCCGCACGCGATACCAGACGTTGGCGGAGCTCTCGCCGATGTTCGGGATGGGCCAGCTCCCGCTCGCGACGCCGGAGGTGTCGGCCATGGCCGGGTGCGTGTGCGTGTCGTGGTGGAAGGTGATGTTCCAGGTCATCGCGCTCGGCGGCAGCGCGCCATCCTCCAGGTCGCTGGCGGAGCCGGAGAACGTCAGGTTCGTGGCCGCGACGTAGGTCGCGCCCGAGGCCGGCGTCACGATGGTGGCCACCGGCGGCTTGTGGGTCGTCACCGTCAGCACGGCCTCGGCGCTGGTGGCCGAGCCCAGCCCGTTCGTCACGACCACGCGGAAGCGCGCGCCGCTGTCGGTGAGCTGCGCGGCGGTCAGCTCGTAGCCCGGCGAGGTCGCGCCGGGGATGTCCACGCCGTTGCGCTGCCACCGGTAGGTGAGGGGCGGCTCGCCACTGGCGGACACGGTGAAGGCCGCCGGATAGCCGGCGGAGACCAACGTGCTCGCCGGCTGCTGCGCGATGCTCGGCGGCAGCGAGGCCGTGTATGCGATGCGGCCCACCTGGCCCGCGCCGCGCGCCAGGTAATAGAGCGCGCCATCCGGCCCGACATCCAGGTCCACGGGCCCCGGGGTGGCCGTCGCGAACAGCGAACGCGCGCCGCTGTTCGGGTCGATGCGGGCAATCCAGTTGTTGGTGTAGTCCGCGAAGAAGTACTGGCCCACATACGCGCTGGGGAAGGCCGGGACGGGCGGGTTGTAGAAGGCCCCGCCCGCGATGCAGTTGCCAGCGGCCGTGCCGGAGCCATGCGGGTACGCGAAGAACGGCTGCGTGAGCTCCGGGCGGTTCGTGAAGTAGCCCTCCGTCATGGGCCAGCCGTAGTTGGCGCCGGCCTGGCCGCGGTTGATCTCCTCCCAGCCACCTTCGCCCACGTCGTTGATGAACAGGGTGCCCGTGCCGGGCTGCACGTCGAAGGTGAAGGGGTTGCGCAGCCCCATGGCCCAGGTCGCCTTGGCGAGCCCGGTGGCGGTCGCATGGAACGGATTGTCCGTGGGGATGCTGCCGTCCGGGTTGAAGCGCAGCAGCTTGCCGAGCGGCGTGTTCAGGCTCTGCGAATTGGAGGAGACCGCGTTGTCACCGAGGGAGACGTAGAGCTTGCCGTCGAGCCCGAAGCGGACCGCGCCGCCGTTGTGGTTGGCGGCGTCGAGCGTCGGAAAGTCGGCGAGCACCAGCTCACTGCCGGGGACCACCACGTTGCCATTGGCGGTGAAGCGGCTGAGCCGGTTGTGGATGCTGCCCGCGACGGACGTGTAATAGACGTAGAGGTAGTGGTTGCTGGCGAAGTTGGGGTCGAACGCGACGCCCATCAGCCCACGCTCGTTGTCGGTGTCCACGGCGAGCGTCATGAACGGAGCCGCCAGGAGCTGGCCGTTCACGACCACGCGCAGCGCGCCGTTCTTCTCCGAAACGAACAGGCGCCCGTCGGGCGCGAAGGTCATGGTGGTGGGCCCCTGGAGGCCACCGACGAAGACCGAGTCGGCGAAGTTGGCGTCCTGCATGACCGCGGCCGCTCGCGCGACCGCCAGCTCCGGTGACGGCTGCGTCGAGCAGCCCACGAGAAGCGAGAAGACCGCGCACACGACTCGTAACTGCGTTCCTGGCATCACTGCTGCTCCCGGTCGAACGTGGAGGGGGGGATTCCTGGTTTTACACTGAGCACCTGTTCGGCCGGGATTGATTCAGCGATCCGGCAATGGATTCGCCCGCTGATCGTCATGAAGGGCAGCGAAGCTCGCGGCCCGCCTCAGGGGGAGGCACACATGGACGGAATTTCTCGTTTCTCATCGGCGCTGAATGGTCTCCGGGTGTCATCGAACGCGGACACGGCCGAGCCAGCAACGACGCCGCAGGACTCCACCGCCGAGCGCATGCTGCGCGAGCTGTTCTCCCGCAGCAGCTTCGAGCCCCAGTCCCGCCCCGCGGCGCCTTCGTCCCACAGGGCCCTCGCGGAGACGAAGCCTCCTCCGGACGTGTCCAACGCGTCCGTCGAGGACTGGCAGGCCTTCTGCGAGCAATTCAGGGGCAGCGCCGAGGACGAGCTCAAGCGCAAGCGCGGCACCACCCTGCCGGACCTCGCCGCCGACCAGGCCATGCATGGCTCCCGCTCGCCCGTGTATCCCGCGGGCCGCTCCACCGTGCCCGGCAACGAGAACGTCCCCGCGTTCTTCCAGGACTTTCCCGCCGTCGGCGAGCGGCAGATGCAGCTCTACACCTTCTGCCGCCCGGAGGCGGGGCAGGCCCCGAACCCCTCGGACCGCAACCAGTGGGTGTCCTTCGAGGTGTACGGCGACATCTGCAAGGCCTACTCGGACAACACCTTCACCCATGGGCGCCAGGGCACCAACTCCCTGCTGGGCCATCCCAACTCCGGCCGTGAGGACGCGGTGAAGACCCGTCCGCCGTTCCTCGATGATCCGATGGTGAAGGCGTTCCGTGACGCCCGCGTCGCCGCTGGCAAGCCCGATGCGGTGCCCTTCCAGGAGTTCCAGAACGGCTACCTCGCGGACCTGGGCGGCAAGGTGCAGGCCTTCTCCAAGGAGGGAAAGCCCCTGGGCACCGCGTGGCCCGGCGGGGACATGACCGCGACGGCGACGCAGGGCCCCGGAGGCACCCAGGGGCCCACGGGCCCCTACGGCACCACCGGCCCGTTGAACGGGGACACCTCCTTTGGCAACGCGACGGTGCAGATGGGCACCTCCGCGAGCCACGGCGGCGCTGTCACCAGTCTCAACTACGGCGGCAAGCAGTACATCAACAACAAGGACCATGGCCGGCAGATGCAGGTGGCCTTCTCGCTGGACGGCTACGACGAGGCCCTGATGCCCACCGAGGCGGGGAGCAATCGGAACAAGTCGGACCCCATCTCCACGACGCAGGTGGTGGGCTACGGCGCGCAGCCCGGCAGCATGACCAGCACCGTGCACCCCGCCTACTGGCTGGAGCCGGGAGAGGAGGCGGGCGAGTACAACAGCGAACCGTACGCCAGGAACGAGACCCTGGTCTCCGAGGACCTCATCACCAAGGACATCACCGTGGGCGTGGGTGGCCACGACAACGTCATCCAGTACGACAGCCACATCCAGCTCGCCGCCTCCCACGACAAGATCTACGCCGAGGTCCCCACCACCTACCTCAACGGCGAGTTCGAGAAGCACTACCGCTTCGACCCGGCGACGGGCGAGACGCGCGAGTACCCCCGGATCCACTCGGAGCCTCCGAAGGACGGGGAGCCGCGAAAGGGCTTCCCGGACGAGGGGGGCAACGTGCCGCTCATCGTCGCTACGGATGGGGGCACGCACGCCATGGCCATCTGGTCGCCGGACGAGGACCGGGCAGACCTCCAGTACCGCCTGCACCAGTTCGACCTCGGCAACCCCGAGGACGACTGCACCAAGCTCGGCGTCACCTTCGGCATGTCGGAGAACGTGCCTGGCGACCTCAAGACGCGGACCTACGTCATCGTCGGCACGGTGGAGGAGGTGAAGGCCCGGCTCGCGGAGCTGTACAGTCAGAACCCCACCGGCGTGGAGCGCAAGTGGCCGGAGGACGTTCGCCCGTCGTGAGGAGGTCGTCCATGCATCGCGGTTCCTGTTTGTGCGGCGCGGTCCGCTTCACCGTCGAGGGCGACCTGCCCGCCCCCGACGCCTGCCACTGCGGCAAATGCCGCAAGCACTCGGGCCACTACTTCGTCTCCAGCGACGTGCCGCGCTCTGCCGTCACCATCGAGGGCGCGGACCAGGTCCGCTGGTTCCAGTCGTCGGAGAAGGCGCGCCGCGGTTTCTGCTCCGTCTGCGGCTCGTCGCTGTTCTGGGACCCGCTGCACCGCGATTGGATTGGAATCGCGATGGGCGCCTTCGACACGCCGACCCACACCCGCATCGCGGTCCACGTCTACATGGCCGACAAGGGCGACTACTACGACGTCGCGGACGAGGCGCCGAAGTTCGACACCGTCCCTCCGAGGCCGTAGAGGTTCGAGGTCGCGATTCCCTTCAGGTCAACCTGTTCACCGGCGGCGTGAGCCGGTCAGGCGTCTGTCATTCCGGCGCTGCCTGACAGCGGACCCGGTCATGCCATCCATAGGCCATCAGGACCGCATAGGGCCAGACCTTGCGCGTGGACTGCCTGTCGGGATTCTTCAACCGCCGGTAGGAGACGACCAGTTCGTGGCCCTTCTTGCCGGGCATCTCGACGCGGCTGACGGAATCGACGAGGAGGGCGGTGCCCTCGTCCTCGGGCGTGGGCGACACGCAGAGCACCCAGGTGGCGAACTTGAAGTTGTTCTGTTTCTGGATGACTTCTGAGAACAGCCTGAGGAAGGGGCCCTCCAGGGTCCCCTCGGCGGGGATTTCCTCCCGGGTCTCGGCATCGTCGGCGGTGAGCTGCTCGAAACGCTGTTCACGGTAATCCGTCTTGAACTTCGCTCGGATGCTGGGATGTGTTGCCCCCGCGCTCGTTCCCAACAGCAGACAGGTGAGACCCAGTCCCCACTGCAATCGCGCCATGTGCGCCTCCCATCCGCGATGATTTGCAAGCAGTACGCCAGGGAGTGCCACTCTGGGCCCCCGCCGGAGAGGTCAACGCGAGTGACAGTTTGACCCGAGGCCGCGCTACCGGACGGGACGAAGTGTCCGTGCCTGTCTCCTTCAGCGGGTGAAGACGCCCCAGCAGATGGCATTTCGCGCCCGCTGGTCTTCGAGGACCAGCTCACGGAGGCGGGTGGGGATGCGCTTGTGCTGCCATTCCAGCTCCCACATCCGGGCCGCTTCCGCGTCCTCCGGAGCCACTGACGCGGCGGCGGCCCGGATGGCGTACGCAGCCGCGCCCAGGTAGTGCGCGGCGACGTGGGCGACGGCCACCGCCTGTCCTGCCGCGAGCGCCGCGAACTTCGCCGGGTCCGGCAGCGCACGCGCCGCGGCGTTGGCCACGAACGCGGTCTTGTGCGCGTCACGCATCGGCACCTCGCCCCGGATCCACGCCCGTCCCACCGCGATGGCGTCACGGGGACGCGCGTCCTTGGGAGACGCGCTTTCGAAGAAGGGCAGGACGTGCTCCGCGCAGACGGCGGCCCACTCCGCGAGCAGGTGGTGGTCCTCGTCCGTCAGGCTCCCGCCGCGACGGATCGTGATCAGCCTGGAGTCTCGCTCTTTGGGCAGGATGGGCATGAATGGAATCTCCTGGCAGGGCAGTATGTCCACGCACGCCAGACGTTCCAGTGTTTGACGCGCTCAGGAGCCGGAGAGACGGATGCGACGACTTGGATTGATGCTGGGCCTGCTGGGGTGTGCCGGATGTGCGACGGCCACACGAGGTCTGGCCGACCGGTACAACCCGGAGACGGGCCGCTACGAGGCCCCCAAGCACGAGCTCGTCTATCACCTGCCCGTCGAGGACGCGCTGATGACGACCCGGTACCTCTTCGAGAAGGACCGCTATGCCGTGATGGAGAAGGAGGGGGGCCTGATGATGTTCACCTCCTTCATCCCGGACGTCACGCCGCCCGAGCGCTACTACATCGAAGGAAAGCGGCTGGGTTCCCGGCAGGCACTCGTTCGCGTCTTCCGCATCCGGTACTTCCAGGAGGGGGTCTCCGCCCCGGAGGAACCCGGCCGGTCCAAGGGCCAGCTCCCCGACCTGGCCGCCTTCAGCAACGTCCCCGGACTGGAGGGTTTCCGGCCCGCGCAGGGCTACCGAGACCTGGCCGTCGAGCAGAAGCTCCTGGAGCTGCTGGAGATGGCCCCCGCGCTGGAGCTGGTGGGAGGCAATCCCCCCGTCGCCCTGGATCCCTCGGCGCTGGGTGAGAAGGGGGAGACCCCGGCCACCCCCCTCGCGCCCGCGTGTGGTGCTCCGGTGGAGAACGCCGCGTCCCTGTTCGCCGCGGGAGGTGTCCTGCTGGTGGCGGACCCCCTGGGCACGCACGAGGTGCCGTCCGTGGCGCTGCGGATGGTGTGCGAGGCCACGGCCCAGGGCCTGCCGGTGACGCTGGCGCTGTCCATTCCCGCGCCAGAGCAGCCGCTCCTGGAGCGCTACCTGTCCAGCGACGGCGGCCCCGAGGCCGTGCGGCAGCTCCTGTCCGAGAGCGCCTTCTGGCGCCGGACCTATCAGGACGGACGCAGCAGCCGCGCCATGCTGGGGCTCGTCGAGCAGGTGCGCCGCTTGCGTGTCTCCGGAAGGGACGTGGCCCTGGCCGCCATCGACTCCGACAAGGCCCGTGGCAATGAGCGCGAGGCGCGGATGGCCCAGCACCTGCTGGGTGCCCAAGCGAAGCGTCCCCAGGCCTGGACGTTGGTGCTCGCGGGCAGCGTCCACGCGCGCACCACGGAGGTGAGCTGGGATGGCGACTACCAGCCCATGGGCGCTCGCGTGGCCCGTGCACTGCCTTCGGTGCGCTTCCTGGACGTGGGCTTCCAGCGCGGCACCCAGTTCGCCTGCCGTTACAATGTCTGGAGTGAGGGGGTGGAGTGCAACGTCTTCGGCATCAGCCCGGGGCCGGAGGCGTGGCAGTCTTCCAAGCAGCCCAACGGAGTCCACGGCCGGCTCTACCTGGGCTCGCTCACGGCCTCTCCTCCCGCGCTCATGGCGCCGCCCGTCTCCAGTGAAAAATCGCCCTGAGCGAAGAAGACGTGGGCGTCGTCGATGAGGATCCGTGTGTCCGGCGCCTTGCGCCAGCGGGCGATGAGCTCCTCCATCCGCTCCGGCGAAGTCGGGATGGTGTTTCCGCCGGGCTTCTCGACCAGCACCCACGCGTAGCGCAGCGTCCCCGGCGGCTGGGGGCCGTCCACCGCGTAGATTTCATCGCGCGCGGCGAGCGGCGCCACGAGGTTCCCGCTCAAGAGCACGCGGCCTTCGGGATTCTCCAGGAGGGTCTTCACGCCCTGACCCACGCTGGCGAGCCGCTGGGGCGTGTCGGGGCAGTAGGCCGGGAAGGATTCAGGCTCGGCCATCGCACGCCACGTGCGTCGCAGCACGCTCTCATTGGTGGTGAGCAGCAACAGGGCCGTCCCCGCCAATACCCAGACAGGCGGGCGGCGCTTGAGCAGCAGCGGCAGCGGCACCATCGCCGCCGCGGCCAGCAGTGGCGCGCCGTAGTGGTCGCGCCACGCCATGCCCAGGAAGCGGATGCCCAGCATCGGCAGCAGCACGGACAGCCAGACGGCATCCGGCCGCCACTTCTCCCGCCATGCCCAGAGGGCCAGGGGCACGAAGATGAGGAGCATGGAGCCTGCGTTGCTCAGGTGCCGCGGTGTCAGCCGCTCGGAAAGAAACGCCGTCAGGGGTTGGCCCGGCTTCGGGAGGAGCCGGCCTCCGTAGTCCACCACCGGGCCCATCAGCGCCGGGCGCCCGGCGAACACGAAGGCAAGCCACGCCACCGTCAGCACGCCCACCGCGAGCGCCGCGCGCCGCTCACCTCGCCAGGCGAGCCCTCCCGCGAGCATCACGCCCGCGAAGGGGAACTCCTCCTTGCAGGAGAAGAGCAGTGCCAGTGCGAAGAGCATCCATCCTGGCCGGCGGAGGCAGTACGCCACCGCCAGGAGCGTCCATGGGAACACGGCCCACGTCGTGGGATGGACGGGATAGGCCATGGCGCTCTGCACGCCGGAGTTGAGCAGCAGCAGCGCGCACAGCAGGAACGTCGCGCCCCGGTCCAACAGCTTCCGGTGGTGGAGCCAGAGGATGGGGGCTGTTGAAAGCAGCACCGCCAGGCACTCGGCCACGACGGCGGCCTGGCTGGGTGTCAATCCCATCACCAGCGGCCGGGCAAGCCAGAGCACCGGATCAAAATGGTCGTTGAAGATGAAGACCTGCCGGGCGCTGAGCCAGGGGTTCGGGTCCTGGAAGGACAGCCGGGCCAGCGCCTGGGTGTAGATGCCCATGTCGTAGTGCCAGAAACAGTACCGCGCGTTTTTGGCCCACATGGGGACGGCACACACCACGCCCCAGATGGCGAACGTCAAGGGGAGCAGGAGCCTGGCCGCGAAGCGTCGGAGCGCGGAGGGCTCAGGAGAGAGAGTCATGACCTGGGGCGACTCTACGCGCCGCCCCAGGTGGCCGCGACAACATCCTCACCCGGCGCTTTTCAGAAGGAATAGCTGAGCGTCACACCGGAGTAGGCCTGGGCCGCGTTGATCATGATCCAGTACTTGCCCGCGGTGGGCTGGACCGGGACCGTGCACGCCTCGGTGTTGCCCGTCTTGTAGGGCCGGCAGTCGTAGGTGGTCTTCGTGGGCGCCGCGCCGAACCTCACGTACAGGTCCGCGTCACCGGTGCCTCCGGTGATGGTGAACAGCGTCGAGGCGAACGCGGCGGCGCTCGCGCAGTAGTACCGGTTCGAGTTCAGCGTGCCGCTGAGGCTGCTCACCGTCCCGCTGTAGGGGGGGCAGGGACGTGGCGTGCCGCCCGTGGCCAGCAGCTTGAACGCCAGGTTCGAGATGCCCGAGCCTTGATGCGGGTCGGTGCTGGACGAGAAGTTCCCGTAGTCATCCAACGAGGAGCCGTCCAGGGCCGGGTCGTTCATGTACCGGAGGGCGTCACCGGGCGTGGCGGGCGTCCAGACGTCCTCGCCAATCTTCCAGATGTCCGCGCTGGTGGACCACGCGGTCGACCAGCTCTCGCACACTGCGGCGAAGATGTCCGACAGGGACTCGTTCAGCGAGCCAGGCTCGCCGGAGCCGTGAGGACGCGCGCTTCCGTCTCCGAGGCCACGGCGGGCTCAAGGTCTTCGGTGCCACAGCCGTAAACCGAGAGCGACAGACATGCGGCGAGCCAGTGGAACCTGCGCATCATGGTCAACCCCCCCCCTGCGAAGTGATGTTTGCTTGGAGGGATACGAAAATGGACAACCCGTGAAAATAGGGGAAACCCACCAGTGCGGGTTTGAGGTGCTGACACGTGCACGAGTACGACTTGATCGCGGACTGCTACGCGGCCCACCGCACGGGCTCCATGGGCGTTCCGGAGGTGACCGCGCTCGCGGCCTCGCTTCCCGCCGGTGCCTCGGTGCTGGACGTCGGCTGCGGCACGGGGCTGCCGCTGACGCGGGTGCTGCTGGAGCACGGCTGCCAGGTGACGGGCGTGGACAGCTCCCGCGAGCTGCTGGCGCGCTTCCAGGCGAACTTCCCCCACGTTCCGGTGCACTGCGCGCGCATCCAGGCGTGTGAACTTCCGGCGCGGGCGTTCGACGCGGCGATTGCGTGGGGCGTCCTGTTCCACCTGCGCCACGAAGAGCAGGAACAGGCCATCGCCCGTATCGCGAAGGCATTGAAGCCGGGCGCCCCGTTCCTCTTCACCTCGGGCGACAGCCACGGGTCCATCGACGGTGCGCCGATGGATGGCGTGCCGTTCCGCTATCACTCGTACAGCGTCGACGGGTATCGCGACCTGCTGCGCGCGCACGGGCTCACGCTGGAAGCGACGCACACGGACCCGGGCGGGAACGTCTACTACCTGGCTCGTCAGACGGGATGACGTGCGTCAGGGACCCGGCGGGAGCGAAACGCCGGTGGCCCGAGCCAGCGCGTCGAGCAGCTGGGCCTGGAACGCCAGGTCGCGTGTCGCGGGATGCGGCTCGACCCGCCGTTGGTGGTGCCAGTAGCCATCCGTGGTGCGTGCCTCGGCGGCGTCGCTGGTCGCCAGCCACTCCTGCGTGAGGTGGCCGAGCCGCAGGTCATCTGGCGCGTCGGGGCCGCCCATCTTCGTGGGGACCCAGCCCGGGTCGACCGCGTTGCTGAAGACGTCCGGCCAGCGCCGGGCGATGGCCGCGGCCAGGGTGGTGACGAAGAGCTTGCTGTCCGAGTAGCTCCCCGTGACGCGGCTTCCGCTCCAATCCATGCCTTCGAGGTCCGGCCGCCCGCCCTGGTGCATCCCGCTGCTCAGGTAGACGAGGCGCTGGGGCCGCTGGATGAGCGCGGTGAGCACGTAGGGCGCCACGACGTTCACGGACAGGACGGACGGGTCGGAGTACACACCTGCGTTGTGGATCACGGCGTCCATGCGCCCCAGCGCATTGACCTGCCTGGCGAGGTCACGGGTCTGCTCCAGCACCGCCAGGTCCGCGACCAGGGCCGCCGCGCCTTGCGTCACCAGGTCCTGCACACCCGCGAGCCGCTGCTCGCTGCGCACATGGATGATCACCTCGTGACCGTCGGCGAGAAGCGTCCGGGCGGCGGCCTTGCCCAAGCCGTCCGCTGACCCCGTGATGAAGATGCGTGCCATGTCTCGCGACTATGGGCTCCGTCACGACGAGGCACCAGCCACCCGCCGTCTTGCCTGGCCTCGCCCAGGGGGTGACTCGTCGGGGACGTGCCCTAGCTGGCGTGCGTGGCTTTCTCGAAGCGACGGTCCGGCACCAGCCACATCAACGCGGCCAGCACGTAGATGGCTTCGGACAGATACCCATTGAGAAAGGCGCTGAGTATTCCGGCCACATAGAAGGCAGGTGAAATCCGGCCCTTGAGATCGCGCCCGACCGCATGGGCCAGTGCCGACTCCCGGCCTTGCATCACCACCAAACGGGCTTGCAGCAGTTTCCAGGCGAAGGCGCACATCAGGAGCACGAAGCCATAGAGCGCCAGCGGCATGGATGAGAAATGGTTTTCGCCCATCCAGCCGGTGGCGAAGGGAATCAACGACAGCCAGAACAACAAGTGCAGGTTTGCCCACAGCACGCCGCCGGTGACATGGCTGATGGTGTGCAAGAGGTGATGGTGGTTGTTCCAGTAGATGCCGATGTAGACGAAGCTGAGCACGTAGCTGAGGAAGATGGGGACCAGTGGCCGCAGGTCGGACAGCTCGCTGCCGTGTGGTACCTTCAGCTCCAGCACCATGATGGTGATGATGATGGCGATGACGCCGTCGCTGAACGCTTCCAGCCGGTGCTTGTCCATGCTTCCCCTCATGCCTGTCAGGCCCGTTCGGCAAGACGGTTCAAAGTGTCCATGTCCTCGGCGCCCAGTGTCAGTGCGGCACTGGCAAGGTTCTCCCTGAGGTGTTTCACCGACGACGTCCCCGGGATGAGCAGCACGTTCGGGGACCGGTGCAGGAGCCAGGCAAGCGCGACCTGCATCGGGGTCGCGCCCAGCCGGGTGGCCACGTCGTTCAACGTGCTCGACTGGAGCGGCGTGAACCCGCCCAGGGGGAAGAACGGCACGTAGGCCGTACCCGTGGCGGCCAACTGGTCGATGAGGGCGTCATCCCGCCGGTGCGTCAGGTTGTAGTGGTTCTGCACGCAGACGATCTCGGCGACCTTGCGGCCCTCGGCGACCTGCGCCGGCGTGACGTTGCTCAACCCGATGTGGCGGATGAGGCCCCGCCGCTGGAACTCCGCGAGCGCGGTGAGCGGCGCCTCGATGGAGCCTTCCACCGGGCCCTCGGCGCTGAACATCGCGCGGAAGTTCACGACATCGAGCACGTCGAGCCCGAGGTTGCGCAGGTTGTCGTGGACCGAGCGCTCCAGGTCCGCCGGGGAGAACGCAGGCTCCCAGGAGCCGTTGGGGCCGCGCACCGCGCCGACCTTCGTGGCGATGACCAGTCCGTCGCGATACGGATGCAGCGCCTCCCGGATGAGCTGGTTCGTCACGTGGGGGCCGTAGATGTCACTGGTGTCGATGTGGTCGACGCCCTGTTCGATGGCCGCTCGCAGCACCGCGAGCGCCGCCTGGCGGTCCTTGGGCGGACCGAAGACGCCGGGGCCCGCGAGCTGCATCGCGCCGTAACCCACGCGGCGAACAGTGTGCGTGCCAATGCGGTAGCTGCCTGAGATGGAAGGGTGGGGCACGGTGAGGCTCCTGGGTGAAGGGAGGTGCACCCCTCATCTACGAAAGGAGTCACTGCGCGACTATCGGTGGCAATGTGCACAGGCCGTGCGAAAATCCGCACAGCGATGGATGAGCTCACGGATTTGACGGCATTCATGACGGTCGCCCGGGAGGGCGGATTCCGCGGCGCTGCTCGTACGACGGGCAGCAGCGCCTCGCGCATGGGCGACGCGGTCCGCCGGCTGGAGGCCCGGCTCGGCGTCCGGCTGCTCCATCGCACCACGCGCAGCGTGACGCTGACGGACGCAGGGGCCCGGCTGCTCGAGCGGCTGACGCCCGCGCTCAGCGAGGTGCGCTCGGCGTTGGACGTGGTCAACGACTTCCGCGACCGCCCCGCGGGACGCCTGCGGCTCACCGTCCCCATCGCCGCGGCGCGGCTCGTGCTGCCGCGCATCGTGCCGCCGTTCCTCGCGAAGTACCCGGATATCCGCCTGGAGGTGATCGCCGAGGAGCGCCTCGTCGACGTGGTGGCGGAGGGCTATGACGCGGGCATCCGCTACGAAGAGCGGCTCGCGCAGGACATGGTGGCGGTCCCCATTGGTCCTCGCGTCCAGCGCTTCGCGACAGCCGCTTCCCCCGCCTACCTTGCGCGCCGTGGGCGGCCCAGACATCCGCGCGAGCTGCTGGACCATGATTGCCTGGCAGGGCGGTTCACGAGCGGCCCGCTGCATGCGTGGGAGTTTGAACGCAATGGGAAGACGCTCAAGGTCGATCCGAAGGGTCCGCTGATTGTCGGGCTTGGCACGACGACGGACCTCGCGGTGGAGGCGGCCGTGGCGGGCACCGGAATCATCTACGACTTCGAGGATTGGCTGCGTCCCTACATCGCCCGGGGCGAGCTCGAACCCCTGCTCGAACCCTGGTGGCCGAGCTTCCCCGGGCCGTTCCTCTATTACCCCGGCAGACACCACCTGCCGACGCCGCTGCGTGCCTTCATTGACTTCGTCAAATCCATTCAGCCTTGATGCGGTGAGCCTCTGACAGCGGCCCCCCCCGGGCCCGAAGGACCTGCTCGCGCAGGGTGGGCGGACGCCACGAGGCGTGTCGCGGGAATGACTTCCAAGTGTTCGTGAGACGGTCTCCTCGGAGCCGGGAGGCTGCCTCCAATCCGCCGACCATCGTCAACCTCGCACCGCCGCCAGAGGCGACGGGAACGCCGTCTGCACCTCGGCTCTCTGCGCGTCCCTCGCGGGCGCGGGTGCCTGGCCCTCCTGGGTCTTTGCTTGCCTGGCGGCCCTCGCGGTCATCGCATCCACCCGTTCGCTGCCCCGTTCGGGTTCGCGCGCTTCCACCGGTCAAAGAACCCGCGGCGGCGCATCTGACGCTTGCGGAGGGTCTCGAAGCGGCGGGCGAAGGCCATGCCCTTGGCATCTCGGAACGCGAGGTCGCGCAGGTCGATGGCGAGCCTCACGGCCCCGTCGTAGTCGCTGGCCTCCACGAGCCTCTCGAGCTCGGCCCAGGCGCCCTCGATATCGTGAGCGAGCTTCTTCAAGTGCCGCGCGCGCGCCGCCTCCGAGGCGGCCCGGGCCTTCTTCGCGCGCGCGGCCTCGGCCTTCATCCGGGCAGCTCGCTGCGTCCCGGCAAGCGCCCTCAGCTCGCCGGCGGTGCGCCGTGGGCCGGAACGCTCGTCCTTCATCGTCGTCCGGAAGACCCGAAGCAGCTCGCCACCGAGGGCCAGCTCCGGCTCTTCCACCGCGCGCTTCAGCCACGCGTCCTTCTGCTTGACGGGGAGCGCCGCGAGCCATTGGTGAAGCTGCGTGCCGTCCGCCGTCATGTGGGCGCTCCCGGTCGCGGCCGCCGCGACGAGGTCGGGGTCGATGCGCAGGAACTCGACCATCGCCTCCTGCGCCGCGCTCAGGTCGCCGAGCCCCGAGGGCACTGGCGGCTCTTCGGCGTCGTCATCGCGCTCGCCCGCGGAGACCCCGAGCAGCCAGGCCAGATACGCTGGACGCAGGTCGCCGCGCATCAGCTCGGACCGGAGCGGGGACAGCGCGGCGAGCGAGCCCGGGCTCTGCTCGTCGTCCTCGAACTCCTCGATGCCACTGCTCAGGTCGAGCAGGACGTGCTCACCCGTGCTGATGAGGCGCGCGGCGTCCCCGCGGTCGAAGTACGGCTTGAGCTGCTTCAACGCGACGCGCGCCTTCGGGATGCGCAGCATGAGCCGGTGCGTGCCCCAGTTCGCGAAGTACAGGTGCGCATCGAAGTAGCGCTCCATGAGCTTCGCGGGATCGGCCTTCAGGTCGCCCCAGTGGTACTCGTTCCAGAACCGCGAGGGGGAGATCTCCGCGCGTGTCGAGATGGCGCGAAGCTCGGCCATCTGCTTGGGACTCAGCGGGCGATCGAGCACGATGAACTCGTAGCACTGATACTCGCTCATGGAGCCGTCTCCAGTTCCGGCGGGGGCCGGGGCCGGCGGTGGTGTCCCTGCCTCGCGGTGCCCTACGACGGCTTCACTTCGGCGTGACCTTGAGCACCTTGCCGTTGGTGGCGTCGGTGAGCAGGTAGAGGGCGCCCTCGGGGCCCTGCACCACCTCGCGGATGCGCGCGTTCAGGTTCTTGAGGAGGTGCTCCTCGCCCACCACGCGGTCGTTGCGCACCATGAGCCGCACCAGCGCCTGGCCGGCCAGCGCGCCGACGAACATGTCGTCCTTCCACTCGGGGAACAAGGTCCCGGAGTAGATGGTCATGCCCGAGGGGGCAATCACCGGATCCCAGTAGTACACGGGCTGCTCCATGCCCGGCGCCTGGGTGCTCTGGTGGATGGGCGCGCCGGAGTACTCCTCGCCGTACCCGATGGTGGGCCAGCCGTAGTCCTTGCCGGCCTCGGGGCGGTTCAGCTCGTCACCGCCCTGCGGTCCCATCTCCACCGTCCACAGCCGGTTCTGGCTGTCGAGCGCCGCGGCCAGGACGTTGCGGTGACCGATGGACCAGATCTCCGGCTTCGCCTGCGGGTTGCCCAGGTACGGGTTGTCCTGGGGCACGCTGCCGTCGGGGTTGATGCGGACGATCTTGCCGAAGTGGCTCTTCACGTCCTGGGCCTGGACGCGGCCCTCCAGGATGGAGCGCTCGCCGAGCGTGACGAACAGCTTGCCGTCCGGGGTGAACACCATCCGTCCGCCGGAGTGCAGCGTCGACTCGAGCGTGGGCATCATGCGGAAGATGACCTGGACGCCCTCCACGGCGGGCTGCGCTCCGTCCACGAGCCGCGCGCGCGCCACCGCCAGCCCGTTGCCGCCCTGACGGGGCTCGGAATAGGTCCAGTAGATGAGCCCGCTCTGGGCGTAGTCCGGGCCCACCTCCACGTCGAGCAGGCCGCCCTGTCCGCGTGCGTCCACGGCGGGCAGGCCCTTGATGGCGGGGGACTTCGCGCCCTGCTGCGTGACGATGTAGAGCGAGCCGGTGGCCTTCTCCGTCACCAGCATGCGCTGGTCCGGCAGGAAGGCGATGGCCCAGGGGTTGCGGAAGCCCGAGGCAATCTCCGTCACCTGGAGGGCCGTCTTCGTCTGGATGGCGGGGACGCGCGTCTGGCCGGGGAAGGCCGGCTGGAACTCGGGCACGTTGGGCGGGCCCTGCGGAACCGGGGGCCCGCTGGGGAGCGGATCTTCCGGAGTGCCCGCGTCCGTGCCCGCGTCGTCTTCAGGGACGCCCGAATCCTGCAGTGCGACACCCGAGTCCTGTTGGGGAACGCCCGAGTCCGCTGGCGTGGGGGCTGGATCGTCCTGGCAACCGACCAGGAGGGCGGCGGCAATGAGGGACATGGACAGGATGCGCATGCGACTCACTCCAGGGGAAAAGGGGGAAGGGGACCATCGCGTTCTTTGCGTCCACTGGGAAGGACGCGTTACGACTGCGCCCGCTCCGCGACCCTTCGCGGGTCGGAAAGGATGAAGTGAAGACCATGAAGAACCCGCTCTTTGGCTGGATGGCCTCCGCGCTCATGACCCTGGCGGCGACGCCCGCGCTGGCCCAGCTCCAACTGCCTGCCCCCAGCCCCGCGGCGAAGGTGTCGCAGGCGGTGGGTGTGTCTGAAATCTCCGTCGAATATTCCAGCCCCGGCGTGAAGGGCCGGAAGGTCTGGGGGGAGCTGGTCCCCAATGACAAGCCCTGGCGCAGCGGCGCCAACTCGGCGACGAAGATCACCTTCAGCCACCCGGTCACCTTCGGCGACAAGGCCGTCCCGGCCGGCTCCTACGCCATCGTCAGCCTGCCCTCGCAGAAGGGCTGGAAGGTGATGCTGAACACGGACCTGGGCCTGTGGCGGGGCGGCGCGCCCTATGACGCCTCCAAGGACGTGGCCTCGGTGAACGCCACCACCACGGAGATTCCGGCGCGCGAGCGCCTGACGTACCTCTTCACCGACACCACGGACACCAGCACGCGGCTGGACCTGGAGTGGGAGAAGCTGCGCGTCTCCGTGCCCATCACGGTGGACACCGCCGCCTTCGCGAAGGCCAACATCGAGCAGGCGGACAAGGACGCGGCCAGCATGCACACGAGCGCGGCCTCCTACCTGGCGACCACCGCCAAGGACTACGCCGCCGCGCTGAAGCACGCTGACGCGGCCGTGGCCGCCAACCCCACGTGGTACGCCCACTGGACCCGCGCGAGCGTCCTGTCGCAGATGGGCAAGTACGCCGAGGCCCGCAAGGCCGCGCAGACCGCGTGGGACCTGGGGCAGAAGGACAAGAACTTCTTCTACCGGGACCAGGTCTCCAAGGCCCTGGCGGACTGGAAGAACAAGAAGTAGCCCGCTTGGGTTCCCGGGGCTCCTTCAGCGATGGAGGGGCCCCGTCAGGAGCCGGCGGTAGAGCGCCTCGTAGCGGTCGATGGCGGGCTCCATCTGGAAGTGCTCCAGGACCCGCGCCCGCGCGCGCCGTGAGAAGCCCCGCCAGCGCTCCGGGTCCTCGACCAGCGTGAGCACGTGCCGGACCATGGCGGGGACGTCCCCCAGCGGCGCCAGGAAGCCCGTCTCGCCGTGCGTGACGAGCTCCGGGATTCCGCCCAGGTCACTGGCCACCACGGGGATGCCGCAGCTCAGCGCCTCCAGCGCGGCCAGCCCGAAGCTCTCCTGCTCGCTGGGCAGCAGGAAGACGTCGGAGGCGGCGACCAGCTCCTCGAAGCGGTCCTGCTTGCCGAGGAACGCGACGCGGCCCTCCAGGCCCTGCTCCCGCAGCATCCGCTCCGCGGGCGAGCGCTCCGGACCGTCTCCCACCATCACCAGCCGGCAGGGACGGCGGCGGTGGACCTCCGTGAAGATGGCGACCACGTCGGAGATGCGCTTCACCGGCCGGAAGTTGGAGACGTGGATGAGCACCGGCTCGGAGTCTTCCAGGTCCGGGAAGAGCGCGCGCAGGCAGGCGCGGTCACGCACCGGGGCATAGCGCGCGGTGTCCGCGAAGTTGGCGATGACGTCGATGGGGACGCTCTCGGGGATGTCGAAGCCCTGCCACGTCGCGCGGCGCAGGTAGGCCGACGGCACCGTCACCGCGTCGCTGCGCAGGATGGAGAAGCGCGTGATCGGCAGGTAGCTGGGGTCGATTCCCACCAGCGTGGTGTCCGTCCCGTGCAGCGTGGTGACGACGCGCGGCGCCCGGGGGCCCAGCACCTCGCGCGCCATCCACGCCGCGGTGGCGTGCGGCACCGCGTAGTGGACGTGCAGGATGTCCAGGCGCTCGTAGCTGGCGACCTCAATCATCTTGGAGGCCAGCGCGATGGGATAGGTGCTGGACTGCTGGAGCGCCGGATAGTCGCTCTCCGTCACCTCATGGAAGACGACCTTCCGGTTCGTGCCATGGAGCCGGACCGGCAGGTCCCGGGCGATGAAGTGGACGCGGTGGCCCCGGTCCGCCATCGCGAGGCCAATCTCCGTGGCGACCATGCCGCTGCCACCGAAGGTCGGAAAGCAGGTGATGGCCACGTTGAGCGGGGCGTTCATGTGCGTGAGGGGAAGAACAGGGGCCGGGCGAAGCTATTCCTGCGGAAGTGGTCCAGCGGATCCGCCAGCCCCAGCACTTCGCGCAGGATGTACGGCTCTCCGTGGGTGACGCCAATCCGAGCGCCATGGAAGCGGTCCCGGGCCTCCAGCGAGGACAGCGACAGCGGTGAGCCCACCAGCGTGGGCGGGGCGTCCGGGCGGGGCGTCACCTGGCTGGCGTAGCAGTGCACCGCGGCCAGCTTCCGCTCGTAGACGGCGGAGACGTCGATGACGACGCTCGGCTCGGCCAGGTGCCGCATCGGGTAGTAGAGGACCTGCCTGGGCGTGAAGGGCTCCGCGTCTGGCTGCGCGTCGAACTTGCGCACGCCCGCGAAGAAGAGGGCGCGCGTCACCAGCGCGCTGGCCGCCTCGTGGTCCGGGTGCCGCTCCTGTTCCCAGGGCACGACGACCAGCTCCGGACGCAGGCGGCGCAGCGCCTCCACCACGCGGACCACGGCGGCGGTGCGCGCGCGCTCGGGCTCGGGCGTGTCGAAGCCCGCCCACGGATTGAGCCAGCCGTCGGGCAGCTCCAGGTTCTCCCGGTGGGCCAGCCCCAGCGCGCGGCTGGCGGCTTCGGTCTCCTCCGCGCGGGACTGCGGCGTGCCGCGCGAGCTCTTCTCTCCGCGCGTCAGGTCGACGATGCCGGTGCGGTAGCCGCGGGCGGCCATGTTCGCCATCAGCCCGCCGCAGAACAGCTCCACGTCATCCGGGTGCGGGCCAAAGGCGAGGACGTCGATGCCGTAGGCGGTGCCGGTCGCGCTCATGGCGTCAGGTCCTTGGCGTCACCGCAGAAGGGGACACACGCGTCCAGCACCTGCTTCGTGAAGGCACGCATCCCGATGCGGCAGGCGAAGTAGGGCAGCCCCAGGACCCGCTCCTGGGGCGCGTCCTCCGGGAAGAGGAACGTGCGCAGGCGGTCCACCTGTTCTGCCGCCGTGGCATCGCGCCGGGCGAGCGCGCGGCGGTAGCGGCCCGTCAGGCGGGACACCGCGACCCGCACCGTGCCCCGGGTGCGGCGCAGCGCGTCCTGGAGGCTCGCGTCCACCGCCGACACCTGTCCGGCGACGCGCTCCAGCTCGGAGGAGAAGGCGCTGAAGAGGCGGGCCTCCAGGGCCTCGGGCGTCTCCAGCGGCTCCGGGGCGTTGCGCGTGGCCAGCCGCGTGAGCAGCGTGTCGCGAGGCACGTTCACCTCATCCGGCTGGAGCCCCACCTTGTCCAGCCACCGGCGCGCGCGGTCATCGAGCACGCGGAAGCGGGCCCGGGGAATGGCGAGCGGCATCGGCCGGCCCGCGTGGGCGTAGAGCGGCGCCAGTTGCGCGAAGTAGGCCAGCTCGCCCGGGCCGCCGACATACGCCGCCGTGGGGAGAAGGGTGTCCTGGAGGAGGGGGCGCAGCAGCGCGGACGTGGTGAAGCGCAGCGGTTCACGCTCCAGGGCGGCGTGCAGCGCGTCCCGGGTGATGGCGCCGCCTTCCGGGTGGCCCACCAGGCTCCAGGCGCCTGCTTCCGCCGGATCCATCCGGTAGCGCGGGCCATCGAGCGCATCCGGTGAGAAGAAGCTGAGCGGCGAGCCGGGGCGGACATGGACCTGCACCGCGTAGCCCGCGCGCGTGAGCGCCTCCGCGCGGGCCGCGAGCGCCGCGGAGAGGGGCGCTGCTTCCTGGAGCGCGAAGCGATGCACGGGCGCGGCCAGGGGCGCCAGCCGTGCGTCCCTCGGGTCGAGGAAGATCAGACCCTCGCCGGCGAAGAGGGACGACAGCACGCCGGTGAAGGCTTGCGCGAGCGTGGCCTCGGGACGGTAGGCGCCCTCCAGCAGGCCGAGGAACTCCTCCGCGTGGGGCTCCGCTCCCAGCTGGGCGCGGAGGGTGGCCAGGGCGGGGAGGACGCTCGGGCCCAGGAGCCGGTGGGCGATGGGCGCTCGAGACGTGGCCGCGTCCGGAAGCTCGAGCGCCACGCGACAGGGGCCTCCGCCCGGACGCGGGATGACACAGTGGTCGATCTCCGGAAGGTCGTGGTCCTCCGTCTGGAGCCAGAAGACGGGGACACAGGGCCGGCCGGTCTCTTCCTGGAGCGCGCGCGCCGTGACGATGGCGGAGGCGGCCTTGTAGAGCGTGTACAGCGGGCCCAGGAAGAGGCCCATCTGCTGTCCCGTCACCACCGCCACCGTGCCGGGCCGCGCGAGCAGCGCGAGGTTGCGCTCCCGGGCGGGACTCGGCGCGAGGCGCGCGTTCTGCGCGCCGAGCACGTCCAGCAGCGCGGGCGCCACCGTGCGCGACGCGGCGGCGGCCACGGCGCGGGCGCGCGCTTCACGGTGCCGATAGTCGTCGGAGAGGAAGGAGAGCGCGGACGCATCTCCGCGCAGCCACGCGGTCGAGAACGAGGACGTCACGGCCTGCCGTGATAACAGGTCGATGCGCGCACGCCACCGGAAGTGCGGGCTCGCACGTCGCGTCCGTCCATGGCGGCGGGCGTCATTCCGGAATGAACGCGGGCCGCGCCGGTTGGTATAGGGTCCGTGCGAATGCGGAACCTGCTCCTTGGAATGACGCTGGCCATGAGCCTTGGATTCGGGTCGACGGCGATGGCGCGGCCTGCCCGGCAGCTCCACGCGGGTGAAATCGCGGCGGGCCTGAAGCGGCTCGGTGTGACGGGCAGTGTGCTCTATGTCGCGGCCCACCCGGACGACGAGAACACGCGCCTGCTCGCATGGCTGGTGGGCGAACGCGGCCTGCGCGCGGGGTACCTGTCCCTGACGCGCGGAGATGGCGGGCAGAACCTCATCGGCACCGAGCAGGGGCCGCTGCTCGGGCTCATCCGCACGCATGAGCTGCTCGCCGCGCGGAGCGTGGACGGCGCGGAGCAGCTCTTCACGCGGGCGCGGGACTTCGGTTACTCGAAGAGCGCGGAAGAGGCGCTGCGCATCTGGGGACATGACGCGGTGCTGGCGGACGTGGTGCTCGCCATCCGGCGCTTCCAGCCGGACGTCATCATGACCCGCTTCACCACGCAGCCGCCGAACCACGGCCACCACACGGCCTCCGCGCTGCTGGCGGCGGAGGCCTTCATCGCCGCCGCGGATCCGAAGCGCTTCCCCGAGCAGCTGTCCGAGGTGAAGCCGTGGAGGGCGGACCGCCTGCTGCAGAACGCCTCCTCGTGGTCGTTCAAGCCCGATGAGGACCTGTCCCGCTACGTGAAGCTGGAGGTGGGCGGCTACGACGCGCTGCTCGGGCGTTCGTGGGGCGAGGTGGCCGCGGAGAGCCGCAGCCAGCACAAGAGCCAGGGCTTCGGCCAGGCCGCGGACCGGGGCCCCGCCGCCGAGTACTTCACGCCGCTGGCGGGGACGCTCCCGAAGCGCGACGTGTTCGAGGGGCTCGACTTCTCCTGGAGGCGGTGGCCGGGCTCGGAGGCCGTGTCCCGCGCCGTGGCCGCCGCGGCGAAGTCCTTCGATGCGCGCGCCCCCCACCAGTCCCTGCCCGCGCTCGTCCGCGTCCACGAGGCGCTGAGCGCGCTGCCGGACACCCACCCGTGGAAGGCGCCCAAGCTGCGGGAGGTGGAGGCGCTCATCGCCAACTGCGCGGGGCTGTTCCTGGAGGTGCGCGCCGCCGCGCCCACGGGCATCCCGGGGCTGCCCGTGGCGCTGGACGTGGTGGCGCTGAACCGCTCACCCGCCGCCATCAAGTGGGTGGGACTGACGCTGCCGGGCGAGAAGCCCGAGGCCGTGGGGAAGGCGCTGGGCGCGAACGTGCCCCTGAAGCTGTCTCGCACGGTGACGCTGCCGGCGACGGCGCCCATCTCCACGCCCTACTGGCTCCGGGAGCCTGTCACCGGAGGGCTCTACACGCTCAAGGGCGAGGACCTCGCGCTCACCGGCCAGCCGGAGGGCCTTCCCGCGCTGCCGGTAACGTTCGAGTACGAGGTCGCGGGCCGGCGCATCCGCGCGGTGCGTCCGGTGGTCCACGCCTGGACGGATCCGGTGCGCGGCGAGCTCTACCGTGACTTCGAGGTCGTCCCGCCCGTCACCGCCACGCTGGCGCAGGACGTGCTCATGTTCCCCAACGGCGAGTCCCGCGCCGTGCCGGTGGTGCTGGCCGCGGGGATGGACGGGGTCCCGGGCACGGTGCGGATGGTGGCGCCGCCCGGCTGGCGCGTGGAGCCCGCGTCGGTCGGGTTCAAGCTCGCGGCGCGCGGGGACGAGCGCACCGTCACCTTCCAGGTGACTCCGCCTCCGGGCTCCACGAAGGAGGCAGCCCTCTCCGTGGACGTCGACGTGGGGGACCGCGCCTGGTCGTGGAGTGCCCTCTCCCTCTCCCATCCCCACATCCCGCCATTGACGGTACGCCAGCCCGCCACGGCCAGGGCGGTGCCGTTCTCCCTGGCCATGAAGGGCAAGCGCATCGGCTACATCCCCGGTCCGGGCGACCGCGTCGCGGAGAGCCTGAGCGCGGTGGGCTACGAGGTGACGCTGCTTCCCGAGGAGCGGCTGGCCCGGGAGCCGCTGGAGCGCTTCGACGCCATCCTCGTGGGCGTGCGCGCCTTCAACGCCAACACGCACCTGGCCGTCCACCGGGAGCGGCTGCTCCAGTACGTGGAGGGCGGCGGGCGGCTGGTGGTGCAGTACAACACCAACAGCCGCGTGGGGCCGCTCACGTCCTTCGTCGGGCCCTATCCCCTGGAGATTGGCCGCGACCGGGTGACGGACGAGACGGCGGTGATGACGCCGCTGCGCGCCAATGAGCCGCTGCTGCGCGCGCCCAACGCGCTGACGGCCGCGGACTTCGAGGGCTGGGTGCAGGAGCGCGGCCTCTACTTCGCGTCGTCGTGGGACGCCCGCTATCAGCCCGTGTTCGCCATGCACGACGCCGGCGAGGCGCCGCTCCAGGGCGCGCTGCTGGTCGCGCGTCATGGCAAGGGCACCTTCATCTACACGGGCCTCGCCTTCTTCCGTCAGCTCCCCGCCGGGGTCCCCGGCGCCTACCGCCTGTTGGCCAACATCCTTTCGCCATGAGCACCGTTCCCAACCTGACCCCTGTCGAGCCCGCCGCCGAAGCGGCCCCCGCGCGCCGGCCCGAGCTCGATGACGCGCCGCCGCTCCTGGGCTCCTGGCGCAACATCTACATCCTGGTGCTGGGCACCTTCGTGCTGTTCGTCGCCGTGTTCTGGGCACTCACCGAGGCGTACGCGTGACGGGGCTCGACTGGCTGGTCCTGGGCGGGACGATTGCGTTCATCGTTGTGTGGGGCCTCTGGAAGTCCCGGGGGCAGGCCACCAGCGACGAGTACATGCGTGGAGGCCGTGAGCTGCGCTGGCCCACCATTGGCCTGGCCGTCATGGCCACGCAGGCCAGCGCCGTCACCTTCCTCTCCGTCCCGGGGCAGGCGTACGAAGACGGGATGCGCTTCGTGCAGTTCTACTTCGGACTGCCGATCGCGATGGTCATCATCAGCGCGGTCTTCGTGCCCATCTACTACCGGCTGAACGTCATCACCGCGTACGAATACCTGGAGTCGCGGTTCGACCTGAAGACGCGGCTGCTGGGCGCCTTCCTCTTCCTCATCCAGCGCGGCCTGGCCGCGGGCATCACCATCTACGCGCCGGCCATCATCCTCTCCACCATCCTCGGATGGCCGCTGGAGCCCACGGTCATCGTCATGGGCGCGCTCGTCATCCTCTACACGGTGACGGGCGGCTCCAGGGCGGTGAGCCAGACGCAGAAGCAGCAGATGGTGGTGATGATGGGCGGCATGGTGGTGGCCGCCGCGGTCATCCTCTGGCGCCTGCCGGAGCACGTGTCGTTCAGCAAGGCGGTGGACGTCGCTGGCGCGTTCGGCCGGATGAACGTGGTGAGCTTCGACTTCGACATGCAGGACCGCTACAACTTCTGGTCCGGCATCACGGGAGGCCTGTTCCTGTCGCTGTCGTACTTCGGCACGGACCAGTCCCAGGTGGGCCGCTACCTGACGGGCCGCTCCATCTCCGAGAGCCGGCTGGGGCTGCTCTTCAACGGCGTGTTGAAGATCCCCATGCAGTTCTTCATCCTCTTCGTCGGGATCCTCGTCTTCGTCTTCTACCAGTTCAGCCCGCCGCCGCTGCTCTTCAACGACGCGCTGCGCACCCGCGTGCAGGGCTCGGCGCAGGCGGCCGAGTACGCCGAGCTGGAAGCGAAGTGGGAGCAGGTCCAGTCCGGCAAGCGCGCGGAGGTGGAGCGCTACCTGGCGGCCGTCGAGTCGGGCGACGTGGCGGCCGGCGAGGCGTCACGGGCGCTGCTCCAGGGCGCGCAAGCGCAGGCGAGCGCGGTCCGCAA
Organism: Corallococcus interemptor; assembly: GCF_003668875.1. Taxonomy (GTDB): domain Bacteria; phylum Myxococcota; class Myxococcia; order Myxococcales; family Myxococcaceae; genus Corallococcus; species Corallococcus interemptor. The sequence continues at coordinate 87,203 of NZ_RAWM01000011.1, forward strand.
GGAGGCCAAGGCCATGGTGGCGCGCGCGCTTCCGGGCGCGGAGACGAAGGACTCGGACTACATCTTCATCGCCTTCGTGAAGCGCTGGTTGCCCAGCGGGCTGTTCGGGCTGCTCATCGCCGTCATCCTGTCCGCGGCCATGAGCTCCATCGCCAGCGAGCTGACGGCGCTGGGGACCACCACGACGGTGGACTTCTACCGGCGGGTGTTCAAGCCCGGCGCCTCGGACCGGCATGTGCTGGTGGCGTCCAAGCTGTTCACCGTGTTCTGGGGGCTGGTCGCGGTGGCCTTCGCGACCTTCGCCTCGCTGCTGGACAACCTCATCCAGGCCATCAACATCCTGGGCTCCATCTTCTACGGCACGGTGCTGGGCATCTTCCTGGTGGCCTTCTTCGCGAAGCGCGTGCGCGGCCACGCCGTGTTCGCGGCGGCGGTCATCTCCCAGGCGACGGTGATTGCCCTCTTCTTCCTCTCCGACGTGGGCTACCTCTGGTTCAACGTCATCGGCTGTGCGCTGGTGGTGGTGCTGGGCCTGGTGATGCAGGCCGTCCTGCCGCCGTCGCCTGGTCTCCCTCGGTCGGAAGCGGAAGCGGACTGGAAGACGCAGGCGGCCTTGAGCAGCCGGAACAGCGCGTTGTAGGTGGACCGGTCCAACCGGGCCGATGTCGCGATGGCGCGAGAGCGGGGATTGCTCGACGACCTGTCGCAGATAGGCGCGGTGCTCGGCGATGCCCCGTCGCGCCACCAGGTCATTTCTCAGAGCAACCCCTGGGCCTTCAAGGCGTCGATGGCGGCGGCCAACGCGGGATGGGGTGACGCCCACGCCGAAGCGTCAGCGCCGGCCGGCGGGGGCCCTTCAGCCGCCGTGATCGGGGCTGTGCGGGTGACTGCCGTCCTCCGGCTGTCCCGGGTCGTGCGACTCCTCGGCGGTCGAGTCCTGGCGCGCCAGCGGGCCCATGCTCCAGCTGCCGAAGTCCAGCAACCGGAGGGTGCGATCTTGCGCCTGGACGCAGTAGGCAATCCACTGGTCGCCCAGGAACACGCGGTGATTTCCTGGAGAGACGACCGCGAGCTCCTTCGCATGGGGGCGACCCATCCGGGACGGAGATTGAGCGGCGTCGTCGGCCGCCGCGGCGAGCATGTCCAGCCGCTCCTGGATGGGGTGGCGCTCGGAGAGAGGAAGCTTCTCGTAGGCCTCCGATAGTTCGGGGGTGATGGTGACGCGATAAGACATGGTGAGACACCTCAGTGCTTGCGTTTCGCCCGGAAGGTCCATGTTCGTGTGGATGGAAGGGGAGCGCTCCTCGTCTAGGGCTGCGCTCCGTGTGAGTGCTGCGTCGACTCCGAAGGCAGTACCTGGCGAAGCTCGTCCACGGAGACGGAGAGCACGACGGTGTCGCTGACGGACTGGATGATGCGGGTGGGCAGCTCGACCCGGCCGGCATGGAAGAGGTTCCAGAACGCCCCAATCTGGTCGGCGGTCTCGGAGCCCAGCTTCACTTGAAGCCCCTCGACCTTCCAGGTCTCGGCGTCAATGAACAGGGCCTCCACGACGCCTATCTTTTCCCCCCCTGCGGCGACGACGGTGCGACCTGGGTGGATCCGCTCGGAAAATCGCATGTGCCCACTCTCCTCTTCCTCAAGAGGATGGACACGCGAACGTAGGCGTGCGGGGCGGATGATGCGTGGATGCGCCTCATCCAGGCGGGCGGCTCACGGCTCGCGAGGCTGGTAGGGCCGGGCGTCCAGCGGCAGCGTGAGGGTGAAGGTCGTTCCCGTCGCGGCGTCACTCTGGACCGCGACGCTTCCTCCATGGGCTTGCGCACACCCCCAGACGAGCGTCAGTCCAAGCCCCCACCCCTTCGAAGGGCCCTCCTGCGCGGAGTGGGTCCGGGTGAAGGGCTTGAAGATCTGTTCCTGGTCCGCGAGTGGGATGACAGGACCCCGGTTGTGGACGGCGGCTCGCGCCGTGTCTCCGGTCCGGGTGACCGTGAAGGTGATGGGCTCCGTGGCGGAGCCGTACTTGATGGCGTTGCTCCCCAGGTTCCAGAGCGCGCGGCGGAGCTCCTCCGCGCTCCAGACTCCCCGGACCCACTCCTCCGCGTGGAGCACGAAGCGGTCTCCATGGATCGCGCTCAACTCTTCAACCACCTCCCGGGCGATGCCATCCAGGTCGCAGGTGTCGAGGCGAAGCGGGAGCCGCTGGCCTGCCTGGAGGCGGTTCGCGTCGAGCAGATCCCGCACCATCTGGTCCGTGCGTTCGATGCTCCGCTCGATGCGCAGTGCCAGGTCTCGCCGTTGGTCCAGGCGCTCGGGATGCCGCAGCAGCAGGTGTGCCCCAGACTTCGCCGACGACAGGGGGCCGCGAAGGTCATGGGCGAGCACCGAGACGAAGCGTTCGCGAAGGCCTCGTTCGACCTGCAGCGCTTCGATCTTCTCCCGAAGCTTCGCGTACAGCTTGGCGTTGTCCAGGTGGACACTCAGCTGTTGTCCCAGCGAGATCAGCCGGGCCTTCTCCCGGGGGGAGAACTCCCGGACCTCGGTCAGGCCGACGAACATGACGCCCACCAGTGCACGGTGGGGGGGGAGCCGAACCCCGAGCAGCGAACGCAGCCCGCTCTGGCGAAGCTGGGGGCTCAGCTCGAACGGTGTCGCTCCGGCATCCAGGACCGAACAGGTCTCGTCGCTCCCAGCGGCAATCTTTCCGGGAAAGGATGAGGGGCTCATGGAGGTCGCGTAGCGCTCCAGTTGCTCGCTCGCCAGCCCCGAGGCGGCCGCGGTCACGAGCCTCTCCCCTTCGACTTCATACAGGAGCACGGCCGCGCTCTGCGCGCCCATGGCCTCGACGATCAACTCGAGGGCTCCCTTCAAGGGGGGATGGAGGGACGTCGTATCCTCCAGGAGCGCCTGGCTGGCTTCCTTCTGGAGCAGCCGCACGTATCGTTTCTCCGTCTGCTCGTCCTCCAGCAGATGCTGGCTGAAGCGCTCCGCCACGGTGACGGATGCGTCATGCAGCTCGGCGAAGAGGCGCTCCACGTCCTGGGGGCTGGGACGGTCCCTGGGCGGAGCGTTCGCCCACGTATGGGTCACGCATCGTCCCAGGATGGCGAACTCCTCGATGACCTCCGCCACGTTGAAGCCCTGCCGGAGGCGGGTGGCCACATGGCTTTGGATGTGCGCCTTCCGGGCGTTGGCGTTCGCACCGGGGCGCCCCTCCTCTTCGGCGAGCGAGGCCAGATACGAAGGCATGACGTTCTTGAACTCAGGCCCATCCAGCCCTCGTGCGGACGCAGCGCGGGCGGCCTGCTCGGACCACCCGTGGATGATCTCCTCACGATGCTGACGAATGTTCTCCGCGACACTTGCCATCGCGACACCTCGTTCTCCCATGGCCCGCATCGGGGCTGGAGGTTCCCCCGCCAGCGGGCTCATCTCTTCTCGCGGGGCCGCTTCTGGAAGAAGCCCTCCAGCCCCTTGCGCGCCTGGTTCACAGGGCCCTTGAGCTCCTTCGGCACGGGCACCGCCGGCAGCAGCGCCTGCGCGATGTCCGTGGGGCTGCCGGCCTTCACCTGGGGGTCCTTCACCGTGCCGGTGATGGTGATGGGAACCGATACCGGCGCCCGGAGGGGGACCGCGCCGTGGGTGAGCCCGGACACGAACTGCTGGGACGCCTGGATTGCTCCGTTCAACTCCAGGCGCTCATCCAATGACACCCGTCCGTCCAGGGTCCCCTTTCCCAGGTCCGAATCGAACGCCATGGGCTGGGTGAAGGACACCCAGCCATCCTGGATGCGGAAGCGCGCGTCCAGGTCCTTGAAGTGCGTGCCTTGCCCCGCCTTCCGCACGGTTCCGGAGGCCCCCTTCTTCCCCAGGGCCTCCAGCCCCTGCGAGACGGTGGAGGCCACCGTCTCGCCCAGGTCCGCCGGCGTGTAGACGCCCTCCTTCAGCCGCAGGGTCCCCGCGCCCGTCATCTGGCCGCGGACCCGCTCCCAGTCCAGGCCCGCTCCGGAGAGCTGGAGGTTCCCGCTGGCGGCGCCCTGGAGCGAGGAGCGTCCCGTGAGCGCCTGGAAGGCCTGCGCCGTGTCCATTCCGTCCAGCGCCGCCTTGAGCGACCACACCGGCTGCGCCTTCGTGAAGTCCACGCGGGAACCGGTGAGATTCGCGCGTCCGCCGTACACCTGCGCGGTGCCTCGCTGGAGCACGAGGGCGCCATCGTCCAGCTTCGCCCGGACGTCGACGTCCGACGCCGTCAGCGCGCCATGGCGCAGGGTCGCGATGCGGAGCGTTCCATCCACGTCCACCTTCCCCATCCCCGTGCGCTTCGGGATGAGCGGCGTGCCGGAGGGGCGCGCCTCATCCGGGGCGGAGCGGGGGGGCATGGCGCCAAGCAGGTGCCCCAGGTCCAGCTCCCTGCCCGCCAGGGAGAACCGGACGCGCGCGGGTTTCAGTTGTGCGGACGCGGTTCCTCCCAGCTCGACGCCAGGGCCTGACAGGGTGATTCGGGTGAACGCCACCCTGGCCGCCTCCGGCTGGTCCGGGTCGATGCGCGAGTCGAAGTCAAACGAGCCGTTCGCCGGGTCTCCTCGAAGCCTCAGCCCCTTCGCCGAGCCATGTCCGGACAGCACGTACCGGCCCTGGTCGGTCTTCAGCTCCGCGTCGGCGTTCAACGTCCCTCCGGTGAAGAGTTCCGTCGCGGAGGCCGGGAGGAGGCGGCGGAAGGCGCTCACGGACACGTCCTGGCCTTTCAGGCGTGCCGTCACCCGGGGCCAGGGCTGCCCCTCCTGGGGCAGGCCCTGTGGGAGCGAATCGACCTTCAGGTCCAGCCCCACGTTCTGCTTGGGAGCGGCCAGCGCCATCCGCACCTTGCCCTCGAGTGGCTGGCCCCGCCCGACATGCTTCAGGTCCGCGTCGATGTCGTGGAGGGCGGCCACCGCGGGCCTGCCCTCCGCCTGCTGGTCCATCACGCGCACCACGCCATCCCGGATGCGCAGGTGCTCGATGTCCGTGTTGCTTCCGGATGCTCCGGAGGGCCGCTCGGGCGGACGTGCGAGCGTCTCCTGGTTCCAGGAGCCATCCACGTGGTGAACCAGGTTGAGCGTGGGTTCCTCGAGCCGCACCGCGCCCACGCGCACGTCCTTGCCCAGGCTCCGCACGAAGGGCCAGAGCTGGACGGTCGCCGTGACACGGGAGGCTTCGAGGAAGGGGGGCTCGGAGCCCGCTCCCTCGGCACGGAAGTTCGTGATGGTTGCGCCGGGCGTGGGGAGCAGGTGAGCGTCGAGCTTCTCGATGGTCACCTCGCGGCCGAGCGAGCGCGTCGCCACGGCCTCGACCTGGGCGCGCAGCCGCTCACCGAGCCAGGAAGGCTTGATGGCCAACGCCGCGATCGTCAGCACGAAGGCCACGCCCACGATGGCAAGCGCCACCTTCAGGGCTCGACGAGGGGGATGGGACGTTCGGCTCATGCAAGGAAAGATGGGCAGACGCCGGCGCGTTGGCGCCGCTCGGCGGGCCGTGCCCTTCCTCCGTCCGTGGTACCTCCGACGGAGGCGGACGCGTCATGGCCTGCACGAAGCCGGCGCGACTCCGACCCGCCCCTTCTTGCCGCGTGTCGCGACAACGACCCGCCGCCCAACGTTCCGCCGGTGGCCCGCGACGTCACCCTCGATACCATCACACCGGTGAACGACGTTCCGTGCCACGTGCCCAACTGGTCGGAGTGCGCGAAGTCCTACTGAGGTCCCTGGGCGCGCGGCGGCCCGAACCATCGGGTCAGGGCCTCATGCAGACCCTGGCCCGAGCCCTCTCCGACCCACGCGACGTGTCCGTCCGGCCGGATCAACACCGCGACGGTCGCTGTGACAGCGCCGAGCACCGGAAGCTCCCACGCCCCCGTGTAGCGGGCGGCGACGCTCCGGACCCGGTCCGCCCAGGGCGTGAGGTCGAGCGTGCCGGGTTCGCCCAGGTCGAGCAGCACGGGCCGCGCGTCATGCAACAGGTGGAACACGCGCCGGGGGCCGTCAGCGGTGAGCAGGTCGAGGTCCGGCATGCGGCGCCCGAGCAGCGGGTGTCCGTTGCCCAGGTCGTAGTGGACGTCCAGCCCCGACATCATCGCCGCGTACTGCTTGCGTGGCCCGTCCATCCGCAGCAGCTCGGACAGCGTCTCGCGCACGGCGTCCATCCGCGCGTCACCGCGACTCAGCGCGGTCTGCGCCAGGGTCTTCTGCAGCGCACGGGCCGCGACGGGGTGCCGCTCGGCCTGGTACGTGTCGAGCAGGCTGTCCGGCGAGACGCCGCGCACGACCTGGGCCAGCTTCCATCCCAGGTTCACGGCATCCTGCACGCCAAGGTTGAGCCCCTGTCCGCCCATGGGTGAGTGCACGTGGGCCGCGTCGCCGGCCAGGAGCACCCGCCGGTCCCGGTAGGACGCCGCCTGCCGCGCCATGTCGCTGAACCTCGACAGGTACGTGGCGCGGCGCAGGCCGTAGTCCGTCCCGTAGAGCGCGACGAGCCCCTCGCGCAGGGCCTCGAGGGTCGGTGCGTCGCCCGTGCGGACCTGCTCCTCCCTCAGCACGACGCCCACGCGTCCGCCCTCCGCCGGGCCCATGGCGTAGGTGCCCTTCTCGTCCCGCCGGATGCCGAACTCCGGCGTTCCGGTCATCTCGACCTCGGCGATGAGGTAGCTGATGGACGCGTCCCACCCCGGGAACCCGATGCCTGCCGCCTTGCGGACGAGGCTGCGTCCCCCGTCGCATCCAACGAGGTACTTCGCCCTCAGCGCACGGCCGCCGGACAGCTCGACGTCGACGCCGGTGTCGTCCTGCGTGAAGCCTGTCACCTCGCACTCACGGTGGATGGGCACCGCCAGCTCGGCTACCCACCCGGCCAGGATGTGCTCGAAGCGCTCCTGCAAGAGCGCGAGCCCATGGTTGTGACGGGTTGGGAAGTCGCTGAGGTCCAGCGGCGTCTGCCCGAATGCGACGTTCTGGACCGCTTGCCCTTGCGAGACGAAGCGCTCGACGACCCCGCGCTGATCAAGCACCTCCAGGCTGCGCGCGTGCAGGCCGCGCGAGCGAGAGCCGGCGACCTCCTGGCTGGCGCGCCGCTCGACGATGGCCACGTCCACCCGCGCCAATGCCAGCTCCGCCGCCAGCATCAGGCCCGTAGGCCCTCCTCCCACAATCACCACCGCGTGCTGTGTCACCACGTCCGTAGGCATCTGTCGGGCCTCCCGCTTCTGGAGCAAAACGGGCGATGGTGGAGCACGGCCGGGGGGGCTTGCGGCAACACCCGGGGTCTGGCATTTGCTGGCAGTGGAAAGAGGGCAGAGGGCCGCCGTGGCTGTACCAGCCCGGGTGCTTGGAGCAACCCCTGTAGAGCCGTGCCAGGAATTGCAGCTGCTCCTCGGGGGAGATGCGAAGCGGTCCGCGCCGTGTCCAGCGTCTGGGCCTGGTTCCAGGCCTGAACGGCACGCGGGGTTCCGTCCCATCGGAACACCTCGTGACGGCCATTCATCTCCTGATCGCGCTCGCGATGATTTCGAAGAGATGATCCGCGTGCCGGCCAAGCGAGGGTTGGTCGCCGAGCCATGCCAGCGCCGCGATGAGCGCGAACAACTCTTCACCGTTGAGGTCTCTTCGCGCCTTCCCCTTGGCTTGAGCACGGGAGAGGAGCCGCGCGCCTGCCGAGCGCACCGTGACGCATGACGCATGACGCGTGGAGCGCGGACTGCGGATCATCCAGCGCGGCCGCCAGCAACTGCGTGACGCAGTGGTAGTTCTTCGTGAACGCGACCGCTTCCCGCAGCCACGTCACGAGCGCCTCGTCGGGTGCATTCGACGTTTCGAGCGCGGCCGCCTGCGCCGTCATCTCGTCGAGACTCGAGCGGAGCAGCACCTCCAGCAGCGCCTCTCGCGTCGGGAAGTGACGGTACAGCGTGCCGAGGCCGACGTCGGCCCGGCGGGCGATGTCGCGCAGCGATGCGTCAGTCCCCTGCTCCTGGACGACGGCACGCGCTGCCTCGCGCGATCGTGCCTCCGCTTGGGGCGGCGCTCCTGCGTCACTTCGATGCGGTGGGCCCCGATGGGCGGCCTCGCGACGTTTGAGCTGGCCGCTGTCAGACAAAGCGCCCGCGCCGCCTGGAGCTTCAGCCCCTGGATCCATTGTCCGGGGCTGGTGCCGGTCTCCACCTCGAAGCGCCGGGACAGGGTCCGCTCGCTCAGGTGCAGCTTGCCCGCCAGGTACCTGGGCGTGAGCAGCGACAGGTCGCGCGGGACGTGCCGCAGGGCCTCCTTTGACGCAGCGGTTCAAGTCCGGCGTGCAGCACTCCACCTTCGTCGCAAAGCGGGATGAGCGTGGACGGACCCGAGCGCTTCTCCGGCGGCTGCCATCGCGGTACTCCTTCCTCATTTGCGAGCTGCCGCGACTTCGTGGGCCAGCGCGACGAACGCCGTGTGCGCGGCCGAGGAATTGCGCCGGCCAGGGTAGTAGAGGCAGAGCCGAGCGAGCTCCGGTGTCCAGTCCTCGAGCACGCGAACGAGGCGTCCCGCTTCGAAGTCGCCTCGCACGTCCGGCTCCATGAAGAAGCCGAGTCCGACGCCCTCCAGGACTGCGATCCGCGAGAGGCTGGCCTCGTCCAGCGTGAGGGGCCCCGTCACATCGATCAGGGCCGTCTGCCCCCGCTTACGGAACTCCCACCGGAAGAGGCTGCCGTTCGGCAAGCGCACCCGGATACACCGGTGACGGAAGAGGTCCGATGGGACGCGCGGCCGGCCGTGCTTCTTCAGGTACGCCGGCGAAGCGACGATGGCATGGCGTGGGGCGCTCCCAGCGGAATGGCAATCATGTCGGTGGGCACGAGGTTCGCCATCCGCACGCCGAAGTCGAACCCCTCGGCGACGACGTCGACCAGCCGGCCTTCGGTCACGACGTCGACATGCACGTCCGGATGGCGGCGGAGGTACTCCAGCACCAGTGGCGCGAGGATTTCGCGCGCCGCTGTCGCGAAGGTGTTGATGCGCAGCATGCCGGACGGCTTTGCCTGCTGGGCGCGAGCGGCGTCCATCGCGCCGCGGATGCCCTCGAGTCCCGGGGCCACCTGTTCGACGAACGCTCTGCCGGCGTCGGTCAGTGAGACGCTGCGCGTCGTGCGGTTGAAGAGGCGGACGCCAGGATGTGCTTCGAGCTTCGCGATCGCGCTGCTCATCGCCGTCGTCGACATCCCGAGTTCGAGGGCAGCGCCGCGAAACGAGCTCCTGCGCGCGACGGCGAGGACGGCATCGAGATCATTCAGTCCGGGTTGATACATCGATAGTCCTCTGAATCGGGATGCCGCATCGGCGTGACTCCCAGGTGAAGTATCAGGCCGTCGCGCAGCCAATCGAGGTGAACGCGAAGGGCGATGCCTGCGAGGTTCGCGCGAGAGTGACGGGCCGGTTTCCCGGCAGTCCCATCACGCTCACCTTTGCGTTCCGGATGAAGGGCGATCGGATCGCGGCTTTGAGCATCGGCGCGTGAGCCGCGATGCCTGTTTCAACCCTGCGGGAGGAGATGACGTGATGAGAGAGCTAGAGGGGAGGCGCGCGCTCGTGACGGGCGGAACGAAGGGCATCGGCAAGGCGTTGGTCGCATGGCTGCGCGCGCGTCGTGAAGGCCGCCGGAGCAGTGGACATCCTGGTCCACGTCGTGGGTGGAACGTCGGCGCCGGCGGGCGGCTTCTCCGTCCTCGACGACGACGCGTGGCAGAAGACGCTCGACCTGAACCTGATGGCTGCGGTGCGTCTCGACCGGGCCCTGGTCCCCGGAATGCGCGAGCGCCGGACCGGCGCGGTCGTGCACGTGACGTCGATCCAGCGGCAGATGCCGCTTCATGAGGCGACGACCGCGTACGCCTCGGCCAAGGCCGCGCTCTCGAACTACAGCAAGGCCCTCTCGAAGGAGGTCGCGCCGCAGGGCGTGCGCGTGAATCGCGTGTCACCGGGCTGGGTCGAGACCGAGGCCTCCGTCGGATTCATGAGCGAGATCGCGGCGAAGAACGGCACCGACGAGGCGGGCGCGAAGGAGCTCGTGATGCGCTCGCTCGGCGGAATTCCTCTCGGGCGCCCCGCGCGTCCGGCCGAGGTCGCCGAGTTGATCGGGTTTCTCGTCTCGGACCGGGCGAGCGCGATCACCGGGTGAGCTATCAGGCTGCTGACAAGCTCCGGTGCGGAGACGACCTCCCGCACCGGAGCAGGAGCGGGCCATCGTCATCCACGCCCGGCTGTTCCAGATACACTGCCGCCAGGGGGACACTCGATGTGGGACGCAGGACGGTGGGTAGGGGAAAGCGATGAGGCACTGTTCGCGACGGTGCGCTACGACCCCGCGCCCAACAGAAATGTCCTTGAAGGCGCTCATGCCGCGCCGGGACAGCTCCGCTTCGAGGGCGACGAGGGCGACTCCTGGCAGGACACTGACGTGCGCGAGCAGCAAACCATCGAGGTGCTTCGGCGTTTGCGCGACGCGAACGGGCCCCGTGCCGCCGGGCTCCGCAAGCAGATCCGCTCCCTGGGCGTGGGCACCTGGCCGCGACTGGGCGGTCCCTTCGATGTCCGCTGGCTCACGGGCCTGACGGAGCTCGAGCGCGTCGCGGTGTACTCGCACACCGGCATCGTCGGCGCATCGGCCCTCTCGGAGCTGCCCGCGCTGCGCCATGCATCCCTCTTCGCATTCATGACGAACAGCATCCGAGACCTCGACGGAATCTCGCGAAGCCGAAGCCTGGAGTCGCTCCAGCTCAGCTTTGGCGGCCTCGGCGACCTTCGCGCGCTGTCCGGGCTGGAGACGCTCCGAAAGCTCGTCGTCCACGAGGGCCCGCCCCTCTCCATCAGGGGGCTCGAAGATCTTCCCATCGAGGAACTGGAGCTCTGGCTTTGCGACGAGAACAACGACCTCTCCGCGCTTCCGGCGCTCCGCTCGCTGCGCTCCCTCTCCCTGCGCAAACAAATCTCCGTCACGGAGGCCAAGGTCATCGCGAGCTGCCGCATCCCCATCCTGCGCCTGCCCCTCCTCGGGTCGACTCCAGACCTGGAGCCCATCTCCGCGCTCCCGGACACCGAGGAGCTCGAGCTTGCGGCCTGGTCACTGGACGCGACGTCTACTCGGGCGGGACGGCTTCCCATGACGTCGCTCGAGCTCCAGTTCCTCGATGAAGAGGGACTTCGCCACCTGGCGCATGCGCCTCGACTGAGAACCCTCCGGATCCGCGCGCTTGCGGCGACCAGCCTCGCCCCCATCGCGGACCTTCCGGAGCTTCGCGGGCTCCGCTTCGAAATCACCCGGAAGCTTCGCTCCCTGGACCGGGTGCCGAGCGCCGCCTTCCTCGACGATCCACGCGTGCCGGACGGCCCCAACCGGCTGGTGCTCAAGGACGCTCCGCTCACCTCCATCCGACAGCTCGGCAACCTGCGGGGCGTTGAGCACCTCGACCTCCGCAACTGCACCGAGCTCACATCCCTGCGGGGACTGGAGGGAATGAACGAGCTGCGCTCCATCGATTTGCGCGAGTGTCCCGGGCTCGTGGACATGACCTCACTCGAAGCACTGCCCGCGCTGCGCGCGGTCATGGTCAATCACCGGGGCCCGGCGGGCCCCTTTCCATCCAGCATCTGGCCGCGCGTGGTCCGGGCCAACCTGCGTGGGTTCGTCCGGCGGCTGCACCGGGGTGCGGTGGAGGCGCCAGACACGTAGCTGCCACTCACGCCGCCACGCCCTCGGTGATGCTGAGCGCGGCCGGGTTCATGGCAGGGCCGGAGGATGTGAAGCCTTCACGGCCTGGAGATGGAGACACTACACTCTCCATCCCATGTCGACTCCCGGTGCAATCGCTGTGTACACATCGGGCTCGGGCATCCCCGCGCACGTCTCGGAGCGCCCCTGGCGTGGCGTCTATCATCACTGGGATGGCTACCCAACCGGCCTCGGGCAACACCTTCTGTACCGCGCGCAGCGCGCGCAGGGGGACCTGGGGGCCGTGGTGCGCCAGCTCATCGATGAGGCCCCCTGGGGCTGGTCGCTCTGCATGCCGGGCCCCGAGAAGCCGGAGGGCCAACGCTTCTCGGAGGAGGAGCCGGGACTGCGCGTCGGACCGGAGGAGACCGGTGCCGTGGCCTATGTCTATGTCTTCGATGTGGAGGCACGTCGGCTCGACATGTTCGCCACCCACGTCGGAGGCGAAGGCAGACGGCTCAGCTCGGTGAGCTTCTCATCCACGGGCTCGCCCGACCTGCCGGCGCTAGACCTCCATCCCGAGGAGACCGTCACAGAGCCGTTCCTTCCCGGAGAGGCGCTCTCGGCCCGGGCGCTGAAGGACTGTCTCGAGGGCCTGCCGCCGCTCGAGGCGGTGCGCGAGACCGACTCCACGCGCCTCCAATGGGTGGACACCCAGCAGGCGCCCGACGAGTCACTCTCCATCCTCTTCCGCGTGGTCACCTTCGAGGACGGATTCATCTCCAACGTGGTGGAGCAGGAATGGGCGCTCGTGCCGCCCTCCGCGCGACGGGAGCCGGAGCGTGTCCGGCACTTCCTCGAGGCGTTCGCCGAGGTGCTGCTCGAGGACCCGAAGCGGTTCAACCCGTTCTGGATCTCCGCGCAAGACCCGCTGCGTCGTTCCGGCGCGAGGCAGCGTGAGAGCTTCGCGCGAATCCTGAGGGCGCACTGGGCCCGCGACTTCGGCTCGGAGGACGCGTCGTCGTAGGAGGACCTCCTGGCTACGTGCATCACGGCGGGGGTGCCTCGCGCGCAATGCTATCTCTACCTCGTGCCGAAGTATCAGTTGGGGGGTGTTCATCATCACCAACCAGAGCGGCGATGCGACCGCCAACGCCATGGAACGCGCGCTGGCGCCCCTCTTGGACAGGGTCGAATGAAGTCGCGCCGTCGTCCACGAACCAGAGTAGGTTCTCTCGCCCTGTTCGCTGGAGTTCCGTCGATGCCACAAGCCACGCCGCGCTCGTCACTTCTGGAAGCGCGACCCAGCGTCTTCCTGCTCGCCGGAGCGTTCGTCACCGGCATGTTCCTCTTCGCCCAGGGCGGCTGCGGAGGTGACGAGTGCCAGGACGCCGCCGACTGCCGTGAAGACAAGGGACCGCCGGCTTCGAACACGGAGTGGGTCTGCGAGGACAAGCGCTGTGAGCAGCATTCCGTCCAGGTGCCGCCTCCGGATTCCGGCACGGACGCGGGGACGCCCGACGCGGGGACACCCGACGCGGGGGCGCCCGACGCGGGTTCCACCACGGTGAGCGTGCAGGTGCTCGCGTTCAATGACTTCCACGGGCAGCTCGAGGAGCCCGCGGGCCAGATTCTGGCGGGCATCGCCCCCGACGGTGGAGCGGTGAGGGTGAACGCGGGCGGCGTGACGTACTTCGCCCGGCACATCGCGGCCCTGCGGGCCACCAATCCGAACACGGTGGTGGTCGCGGCGGGAGACCTCATCGGCGCCTCCCCGCTGCTGTCGGGGCTCTTCCACGACGAGCCCACCGTCGAGGCGATGAACCTGATTGGCCTGGACCTGGTCGCGGTGGGCAACCACGAGTTCGACGAGGGCAGCACGGAGCTGTTGCGCATGCAGTCGGGCGGCTGCCACCCGGTGGATGGCTGCCTGGACGGGGATGGCTTCCCGGGCGCGAAGTTCAAGTTCCTGGCGGCCAACGTGGCCACGGGCGTGGACCGCACGCTGTTCCCCCGCTACGACGTGCGCGAGTTCGAGGGCGTGAAGGTGGCCTTCATCGGCATGACGTTGGAGGCCACGCCGGAAAGCGTCACGCCCACGGGCGTGGCGGGGCTCACCTTCAAGGACGAAGTGCAGACGGTGAACGCGCTGGTGCCGGAGCTGTGGCGGCAGGGCATCGAAGCCATCATCGTGGTGGTGCACCAGGGCGGAATTCCGGCCGCGGGCTCGCTGGTGAACGAATGCAAGGGCGCGGGTGCGGACGGCCTCATCTCAGGTGCCATCGTGGGCGTGGCCAAGGGCCTCAACGACGCGGTGGATGTCATCGTCAGCGGCCACACGCATCAGGCCTACAACTGCGTCATCGATGGCAAGGTCGTCACGAGCGCCTTGTCGATGGGGCGGCTCGTCACGGACATCGACCTGACGTTGAGCAAGGCGACGGGCGACGTCGTGGAGGCGCGAGCGAACAACCTCATCGTCACTCGCGACGTGCAGGAGGCCGGCGCGGTGAAGGAGTTGGTGACGAAGTACCAGGAGCTCGTCGCGCCGAGGGCCAACCGGGTCATCGGCTGGGTGTCGCAGACGCTCAGGACCCAGTCGGACGCCCTGGGCCAGTCCACCCTGGGCTTCGTCATCGCGGACTCGCAGCTGGAGGCGACGAAGCCCGCGAACCTGGGTGGGGCGCAGGTGGCCTTCATGAACCCGGGCGGCATGCGCGCGGACATCGCCCAGGGCGAGGTCACCTACGGCGAGGCCTTCACCACGCAGCCGTTCGGCAACAGCCTGGTCACCCTGACGCTGACGGGCGCGCAAATCGAGCAACTGCTGGAGTGGCAGTGGCGGCCGTCGGGAGCCACCCTCATGCTGCTTCCGTCGGCGGGCTTCACCTATACGGTCAGCGCGTCGGCGCCCGTCGGAAGCCGCGTCGACCCTGCGTCCATCCGGATCAACGGCGTGACGGTGAACCCGGCGGCGAACTACCGCGTCACCGCGAACAGCTACCTCGCGAGTGGGGGTGATGGCTTCCAGGTGTTCGCCGAGGGGACGAACCGGCTGGGTGGCGCCGTGGACAGCGACGCGCTGGAGGCATACCTGAAGGCACACAGCAGCCAGGCGAGCCCCTTGCCCGCCCCCGCGCTCAATCGCATCACCCTGCTGCCCTGAGCGTCCGGACATGGTCCAGTACGACCACGCAGGAGAGCGCTCCAGAGCGCTCAACCGGCAGCGGAGACGCGGGGCATCTCGGTCGGAGGGGTGGAGCGCCGACGCCGCTACGGGAACTCGCTGACCCCGTGCTCTGTGCGCTCACTCGCCTTGATGTCCGCATGACGCAGCGACCGGTTCGGGGGGAGGCACACCGGCCATGGGGACGTGCCCCACGACCGGCCTTGCTCCTCGGCGTGTCGACGCGCTCCTACCGCAGGGGCACGCGCTTGAGCCTGAAGGGCGAGGGGCTCTCGCTCATCGTGAAGTAGCTCGCGCCGTTGGCCTCGTACTCGATCGCCTCACCCTGGCCCTCGGAGGTGTCGGTCAGCGTGACGGGCGTCGCGAAGACGGCCGACTCGAAGCCAAGTCCCGGCGTCGCACGGAACTCGTAGACAGTGCGGTAGGTGCGAAGGAGGAAGCGATCCGCGCATGGGTGGATCGCCGCCGCGGTCGCGGCCGAGAAGTTGGCGTCTCCGTTCAGCGGCAGCTGGATCGTGTGGACGTGGATCAGCGTGGCCTGCACGCCCGGCGTCAGCGGCTGGGGGAACTTGTACACGCCGCTCTTCCCCGTGCCCCCGTTCTTGGTGACGACGTAGATGTCCCCGGTGGTGGGGTGCACCATCAGCGACTCCGCGTCCTTCGCGCCGTCCGGATAGACGAACGGGAGGGCCTCGGCGACGAGCCCCCCCGAGGTCTGGCCGTGGGCGAGATCCGGCTCGGGCACGCGGTAGATCGTGAACGACGTGGGGCTGCCACCCGGAGGGAAGTTGGCGCTCGCCTTCCCGATGTCACCGATGAAGATGCACGAGCCGCTCGGGCAGGGCCCGGTCGCGAGGTCCTCCCAGTCGGCCGGCGTCACGTTGGTCACGTTGAACGTGCCGATCGTGCTCGCGTTGAGGGTGTTGATCGCGACGATCGCGGTGGTGTCCTCGTTGTGCACGTAGAGCGCGTTGCCGACCACGCGGCTCGCGGCCAGGCCCGAGGGCTCCACGATTTCCGGCGCGGTCACGGTGCCCTGGAGCGTGAAGGTGCTCGCGTACGTGTCGCCGGCCATGCAACTGGGGGCGTTGGCGGCGCGCAGGACGATCACGTGCGCGGTGTTGGTCTGCACGAACGCGGAGCTGCCGGAGAGGCCCGTCTGGAGGCCCGGCGCGGTGAGCGACCGGTAGGCCGCATTGAAGAGCAGTCCATTGGCGTTGCCCAGGCACGCGTCGAAGGCCTCGGTGAAGCCGAGCGGCGGCTCGATGCCGGTGGCAGGGCAGGTGGCGTCCGGCCAGACCTGTGAGCCGTACCAGACGGCGAGGCCACCCGCGCTGCCGGTCACCACGTCGGGCACGGTGAACGACGCGGAGTCGCCGTTCTTCTGGCCTGCGTGCACGTCGATGGGCTGGACCGGATCGACGCCGCTGAAGGCCTCCACGCTCCCCGCCATGTGGGTGGTCGCGTCCAGTCCGAACGCGTAGCTCGCGGGCTCGGAGGCGCCCGCGACGCGGTAGAAGATCCAGGTGCGGATGGCCCAGGCGCTCTGCTCCGAGCGCAGGAACGTCCAGCCGGCGGGCGGCGTGACGGTCGCGGAGATGTTGTTGCGCACGGTCACCCGCGCGATGAGCGCGTCGTTGGCCTGGGTTCCCGACGGCTTGGGGATGGACAGCGAGGAGAGCGACAGGCCGCTGTTGCGCGAGCTGCCACGCAACGCGACCCCCGAGGACGGTGCGACCTCGGCGCGGCGAAGGGCGACGACCTGCGCGACGTTGGTCTCGGCGAACGTCGAGCTCCCGTTGAACGGTCCCTGGATGCCGGCACCGGCGAGGGGCATGAAGGCGGCGTTGAAGACGAGGCCCTGGGACGAGGACACCAGGCAGGTGTCGTAGGTCTCGGCGAAGCCCACGGGGGGCTCGATCGCCGGGGCCGGACACGCGGCGCCGGTCCACGCCTGCGCGCCGAACCAGACGGCAGCCCCGCCCGCGGTCGAGGTGCTCAGCTGCGGCGTCGTGAAGGCCGTCGAGCCGCTGGTGCTCTTGCCGGCGTGCGTGTCGATCGGGTTGACCGGATTGACGCCGGCATACGCCACGAGGTTGCCGACGAGGTTGCTCGCGATGGAACTCTGGAACGTGTGGCTCGCGGGCTCGCTGGCGGTGGCGACGCGGACGAAGACCCAGCCGCGGATGCTCCAGGTGCTCATGTCGGTGCGCACCAGCGTCCAACCCGGAGGCGGGGTGAGCTCGGCGCCGATCTGGTTCCGGTTCGCAAGGTGCGCCAGCAGCACATTACCGGCGGCGACGCCCGTAGGGGTCGTGAGGGTCAGGCTGGTGACCGTCTTGCCGCTCGCGTGCGTGGTGCCGACGAGGGTGATCTCCCCGGTGGCCGGCGGCTGGCGGGGACGCAGCACCACCGCGTGCGTGATGTTGGTGTTGGGGAGCGTGGAGCTGCCGGTGAAGGCGGGCTGGGCACCCGCGGCCCCGAGCTCCGAGGTGGCGGCGCTGTGCAGCACGCCGAGCGACGGCGAGACGAGGCAGGTGTCGAGCCGCTCGGTGAAGCCCGCCGGAGGGGTGTGGACCGCGGGGCACGCGGCGCCTCCCCAGACCTGGGCCGAGAACCACACCGCGAGGCCGTTCGCGGACGACGTGGTGGCGACGGGTAGCGCGAGGCTCGCGCTGTTGCCATTCTTCTGGCCCACGTGCACGTCGATCGGCTGGAGCGGATCCGCGCCCGACACCGCGACCAGGGTGGCCGCCATGGAGCTGGCGAGGTCGAGGGTGAAGGTGTGACTGCTCGGCTCGGCCGCGGTGGCCACGCGGAGGAAGAGCCAGGACTTGATGGCCGAGGCGCTCTGCTCGGAGCGCAGCAGCGTCCAGCCAGCGGGTGGGGTGGCGACGGCGGTGACGGCCTCGCGATTGCTCAGCTGCATCACCAGCACATCTCCGGCGGCCGTACCGGCGGGGGTGGGGATGGAGAGGGTGGTGGTGGCCAGGCCGCTCGCGCTGGTGGTTCCTCGCACGGAGAGCGTGGAGAGGCCCTGGGCCGTCGTCGCATCCTGTACGTCGTCGGGCTGCGCGAGCTCAGTCGTTCCGCAGGCGGCCATCAGCAGGGCGGCCGCGAGCCACAGACTTCGGAATGGGATCATGGGGTTTCGATCGGGTGTCGACTCACCGGACTGGAGGTCCGGGAATCGGCCATGTGAAGGACCCCGAAGTGCGAAGCGCAATCGACTGTCATGACACGGGAAAGCTGCCGTGAAATGGTTGGGATCGTCGCGTGTCATCGAAAGAAGGTGGCAGCCCTGTCCATGCGGTCACGCGGAGTCCTTGGAGAACGCGAAGCCCAAGGATATCCGCGCACGGTGCAAGGGCCGAAGGGCGGTCGGCACCCCCAGGGGTGGGCCTCCAGGCAAGCCTCGTGACCGTGGCTGTGACCGGCTCGTGACGTCAGCAGAACGGTGCTGACATCCTGTGCTCTGGAGCGTGCCTGGAACTGTGGGCTTCGTCGAGGTCGCTAACACCTGCCGCCAGGTATCGAACCGCTGCGGAAACCCATCAGACTTCAGCGGGTTGTCTCGCTCAATTTGAGCACAAAAGCCCCGCGATGTTCATCGCGAGGCCTGTGTAAAACAAAAGGGACCTACCGGTTGGTAGGGCCCTTCGTTTCGCTCCCCGAATGAAGACCTGCGCGAACTCGTTCTCGGTTTTGCTCTGGATGGCTCGGGCTGCTGTGCGCTGAGAGCGCTCTTCGTAGAGCCCCACGCCATGGGCCTTCTCACCTTACTTTTCATCCTGCGAGCCTCATTCGCGAGCTGCCGCGACTTCGCGGGCCAGTGCGACGAACGCCGTGTGCGCGGCCGAGGAATTGCGCCGGCCAGGGTAGTAGAGGCAGAGCCGAGCGAGCTCCGGTGTCCAGTCCTCGAGCACGCGAACGAGGCGTCCCGCTTCGATGTCACCTCGCACGTCCGGCTCCATGAAGAAGCCGAGTCCGATGCCCTCCAGGACTGCGATCCGCGAGAGGCTGGCCTCGTCCAGCGTGAGGGGCCCCGTCACATCGATCAGGGCCGTCTGCCCCCGCTTACGGAACTCCCACCGGAAGAGGCTGCCGTTCGGCAAGCGCACCCGGATACACCGATGACGGAAGAGGTCCGATGGGACGCGCGGCCGACCATGCTTCTTCAGGTACGCCGGCGAAGCGACGACGGCATGGCGTTGGGGCGCTCCAAGCGGAATGGCAATCATGTCGGTGGGAACAAGGTTCGCCATCCGCACGCCGAAGTCGAACCCCTCGGCGACGACGTCGACCAGCCGGCCTTCGGTCACGACGTCGACATGCACGTCCGGATGGCGGCGGAGGTACTCCAGCACCAGTGGCGCGAGGATCTCGCGCGCCGCTGTCGCGAATGTGTTGATGCGCAGCATGCCGGACGGCTTTGCCTGCTGGGCGCGAGCCGCGTCCATCGCGCCGCGGATGTCCTCGAGTCCCGGAGCCACCTGTTCGACGAACGCTCTGCCGGCGTCGGTCAGCGAGACGCTGCGCGTCGTGCGGTTGAAGAGGCGGACGCCAAGATGTGCTTCGAGCTTCGCGATCGCGCTGCTCATCGCCGTCGTCGACATCCCGAGCTCGAGGGCAGCGCCGCGAAACGAGCTCCTGCGAGCGACGGCGAGGACGGCATCGAGATCATTCAGTCCGGGTTGATACATCGATAGTCCTGTAAATCGGGATGTCGCATCCTGCTTTGTCCCTGTTGAGCGGGCAATCGCGCGGGCTTACGTCTTGGGTCATGACAATGCACCCATCAGTTCGAGCCTATTTCGACGCGGACAGTGCCACGCCGCTCCACGCCTTCGCGCCCGATGCCGTTGTCGAGGATGAGGGACATCGGCATGTCGGGCATGCGGCCATCGACGAATGGTGGCGTGACTCCCAGGAGAAGTATCAGGCCGTCGCGCAGCCGATCGAGGTGAACGCGAAGGGCGATGCCTGCGAGGTTCGCGCGAGAGTGACGGGCCAGTTCCCCGGCAGTCCCATCACGCTCACGTTTGCGTTCCGGATGAAGGGCGATCGGATCGCGGCTTTGAGCATCGGCGCGTGAGCCGCGATGCCCATTTCAACCCTGCGGAAGGAGATGACGTGATGCGAGAGCTAGAGGGTAGGCGCGCGCTCGTGACGGGCGGAACGAAGGGCATCGGCAAGGCGGTGGTCGCATGGCTGCGCGCGGCCGGCGCGACGGTGCTGACGACCGCGCGGGAGGGAACGGGCGAGGGCTTCATCGCCGCCGATGTCGCCACGGCCGAGGGCTGCGCGCGCGTCGTCAAGGCCGCCGGAGCAGTGGACATCCTGGTCCACGTCGTGGGTGGAACGTCGGCGCCGGCGGGCGGCTTCTCCGTCCTCGACGACGACGCGTGGCAGAAGACGCTCGACCTGAACCTGATGGCGGCGGTGCGTCTCGACCGGGCGCTGGTCCCCGGAATGCGCGAGCGCCGGACCGGCGCGGTCGTGCACGTGACGTCGATCCAGCGGCAGATGCCGCTTCATGAAGCGACGACTGCGTACGCCTCGGCCAAGGCCGCACTCTCGAACTACAGCAAGGCCCTCTCGAAGGAGGTCGCGCCGCAGGGCGTGCGCGTGAATCGCGTGTCACCGGGCTGGGTCGAGACCGAGGCCTCCGTCGGATTCATGAGCGAGATCGCGGCGAAGAACGGCACCGACGAGGCGGGAGCGAAGGAAATCGTGATGCGCTCGCTCGGCGGAATTCCTCTCGGGCGCCCCGCGCGTCCGGCCGAGGTCGCCGAGTTGATCGGGTTTCTCGTCTCGGACCGGGCGAGCGCGATCACCGGGGCGGAGTACGTGATTGACGGCGGTACGGTGCCCGTGAGCTAGCAGGCTGCTGGACAACTCCGGTGCGGGGACGACCTCCCGCACCGGAGTAGGGGCTCCTCCTGACCTGGTGAGCCAGGAGCCTCCGGACGACAAGGGCAACCCCACCGTCGACTTCCACGGCGAGAAGAGAAGCAACGCCGCGCACGCGTCAACGACCGACCCGGAGTCGAGGCTGGCTCGCAGAGGATGCCGGGGATGACGTGCAGTGCTTCGTGGAAGCTGTACGGGAGCAACGGATGACTCCGCACGTGGCCCAGACACGAGACGTGCGCCGCGCCAGCCGAATCCACGGCCGGGCCCCCCGCCATACGGGCTGCGCCCTGACAGCGCGCACTCTTCAGTACCGCGAGGAAAATCCCTGGGGACTCAGCGGCTTGAGCACGAAGGCCCGCGACGTTCATCGCGAGGCCCTGGAAAGCAAAAAGGCCCTGCCGGTTCAGGGCAGGGCCTTCTTTTTTGCTCCCCGACGTGGACTCGAACCACGGACATGGTGATTAACAGTCACCCGCTCTACCAGCTGAGCTATCGGGGAATATGTCCCGTCGCGGCGGTGCGCTGCCGTGACGGAAGCGACTTCTAGAGAACCGAGCCTGCCCTGTCAACTGTCCTGTTCGATCCGATCTCCCGGCTTACCTCGCAGCCCTGGGCCGCCCTCCAGGGGCTCGGTCCCGTCGTGTCCGAAGCGCTTGCCCGTGTCCTCTCGGGCGACCCCGCCGAGCGCGTCCTCGACCGGACCCTGCGTGCCCACCGCGACCTGTCCCGTGAAGGACGCCAGGCGCTGAAGGAGGCTGTCTTCAACGTGGGCCTCTGGCGCCGCCGCCTGGGGTTCCTTCTGGCCTCTCCGGACGCGTCGCCCTCCCAGCTCCTGTTCGCGCTCCTGCATGGCCTGGTGGGCGTTCCCGCTTCGGACGCCGCGTCTTGGGCGGGGCTGGAGGCTCCTCTGCCTTTGCGGACCGGAACGCCTCCGTCGCTGGCGCTCCGGGCCTCGCTGCCGGACTGGCTCGCGGACCACTTCTCCCGGGAACTGGGGGCGGAGGCGGAGGACTTCTGCGCCCGCCTCAACGTCCCGGGGCCCATCACGCTCCGGGTGAATCCGGCCCGCATCTCGCGTGAGGCCCTGGCCTCGCGCCTGGCCTCCGAGGGCGTCACGACCCGCCCTGGCTCCTGGAGCCCTTTGGCCCTTCACATTGATGGGCCCCGGCCGAACCTCTATGGGCTGGCCTCCCTGCGTGAAGGCCTGTTCGAGGTCCAGGACGAGGGCAGCCAACTCCTGGGGCTCCTCGTGGACGCCCAACCCGGAGAGACCGTGCTGGACCTTTGCGCCGGGGCAGGGGGGAAGACGCTCCAACTGGGCGCGGCGATGAAGGACTCCGGCCGGCTGCTCGCCTATGACCCGGACGCGGAGCGGTTGGACCGGCTCCAGCAGCGCGCTTCCCGGGCCGGGCTCACCCGCGTCCAGGTGCTCCGGACTCCGCCTGCGCCGGGACTCAATGTCGACCGTGTCCTCGCGGACGCTCCCTGTTCAGAGCTGGGCTCACTCCGCCGGGGCCCGGACCTTCGCTTCCGGCTCACCCCGGACTCGCTCTCCCAGTACACGGCCGTCCAGCGCGACATCCTGGCCCGGGCCGCAGACGTGGTGCGCCCCGGCGGCCGGGTCGTCTACGCGACCTGCACCCTCAACCGGGCGGAGAACCAGGACGTCGTCGCGGACTTCCTTCGCTCCCGCCCTGACTTCCGCGCCGTCACCCCGGGCGCCGGATGGCTTCCGGACGCGTGCCTCCAGGAGGGCTTCCTCCTCGTCACCCCGCATCGCCACGGGACGGACGGGTTCTTCGCGGCGGTGCTTGAACGCCGCACGGAGGGGTAGGGCGGCTCGGCGCAAAAAACCTGTCCGACTGTCGGACAGGTTTCCGGCGACGGCCGGGCGGACGAGCGCTCCACGGGGCCTCGTTCCTCCTTCCGGCGGTACTCAACGCTTCGGGCCCGGGGCTCCCTGAAACACCGTTTCACCCTCGCACCGGGTGCTATGAAGCGCTGCGTGCGTTGGCTCAAGCCCCTTCCGCTCCGTCCCCGCGACACGGTGCAGGTCGTCGCCCCCGCGGGCCCCTTCGAACAGGCTCCCTTCGAGGCCGGCCTGCGCATCCTCTCCGACCGCTACTCCCCGGTGGTTCGGCCCGACATCGGCGCGTCGCACCGCTACCTCGCCGGGGATGACGCCCGCCGCCAGGAGGAGCTGTCCCACGCGTTCCTCGACCGCGCCTCCCGCGCCATCTTCTGCGCCCGGGGCGGCTACGGCAGCGCGCGCCTGTTGCCGGAGCTGCCGCTCGACAAGGCCGGCCCCGTCTCCTTCACCGGCTTCTCCGACCTGACGTCCGTCCACTGCGCGCTCCAGGCCCTGCACCGCGTTTCCTTCCACGCGCCCGTCCTCACGCAGCTGGGCCGCCAGTCGTCCCAGGTCCACGACTACTTCTTCCGCCTCCTTGAATCCCCGGAGGCCCCGCCGCCCCTCACCGGCAACGCCACCTACGTCCCCGGCACCGCCGAAGGCGTCCTCGTGGGTGGCAACCTGTCTGTCTTCTCCCGGCTCCTGGGCACGCCGTACATGCCGCCGCTCGACGGCGCCGTGCTCCTCCTGGAGGACGTCACCGAGCGCCCCTACCGCATCGACCGCATGTGGACCCATCTGCGGCTCGCGGGCGTCTTCTCCCGCGTGCGCGGCATCGTCCTGGGTGACTTCACCGCCTGCGAGGAGAAGGACGCGAACTACTCCAGCGCGGACGTGCTCCGCGAGCTGGCGCGGGACGCGAAGGTGCCTTGCGCCGCGGGCTTCCCCATTGGCCATGGCGCCATCAATTACCCCGTCGCCCTGGGCACCCACGTGCGTCTGGACGCGGACGCCGCGCGCCTGACGTTCCTCGAAGGCGCGGTGAGCCCCGGATGAGCCAGCACCCCATCGCCAACCTCCAGGCCGTGCTCGATGACGGCGTGGAGCTGGGCATCTTCCCCGCCGCGCAGGCCGTGGTGCTCCACAAGGGCATGCAGGTCTTCGGCGGCGTCGCCGGCAAGGCGACGGGCGACACGCTCTTCGACCTCGCGTCCCTCACCAAGGTCATGTCCACCACCGCGCTCTTCCTGCGCCTGTGGACCGAAGGCAAGGTGGGCCCGGACACGCTCGTGTCCCGCTACTTCCCCGGCTCGCCCGCGGGCGACGCGGGCGTCACCGTCGCGGACCTGCTCTACCACCGCTCCGGCCTGCCGGCCTTCGTCCCGTTCTTCGCGGACGCGCTCAAGTCCCATCCGGAGCTGCTCGACGCGAGCTGCCCCGCGACCCTCCGCGCGCAGGTCCACGCGGAGGTCCTGCACGCCGCCGCCGCCACTCCGCTGGATGCGCCCGTGCGCACGAAGTCCATCTACAGCGACGTGGGCTTCATCCTCCTGGGGGACATCCTCGCCCGCGCCGGTGGCGCTCCGCTGGACGTGCTCTTCCACCGCCACATCGCGGAGCCGCTGGACCTGAAGGCCCGCTTCCACCGCCTCACCGACTTCCCCGCTGACGGCGCCACCGCGCACACCGGCGCCATGCGTCCTCGCGAGCCCGCTCCGGGCCAGGAGTCGCTGTGGAAGGACGTGCCTTCGCAGGCGGCCCGCTCCGGTGAGGTGGACGACGACAACGCCTGGGTGCTGGACGGCGTCGCCGGACACGCGGGCCTGTTCGGCACCGCCGTGGACGTGGCCCGCTTCGGCCAGGCCGTGCTGGAGGGCGCCGCGGGCACGCATGCCGCGATTGCTCCCGGGCCCTTGTGGCACCGCGCGCTCGCCACCGACCCGCTGGTGGAGGGCAGCACGCGCTCCATGGGCTTCGACTCGCCGTCGAAGGGCTACTCCAGCGCGGGCCGCTTCATTGGCGACACGCCTCCGGGCGCGGTGGGCCACCTGGGCTTCACCGGGACCAGCCTCTGGGTGGACCTGAGGCGGTCGCTCGTCGTCGCGCTCATCACCAACCGCGTGGCCCAGGGCCGTCAGGACCTGCGCATCCGCGACTTCCGCCCCGCCTTCCACGAGCTCGTCGTGGAGGCGCTCGACCTCCACGTCCTCCCCTGAGGAAACCGCAGCATGGCTGACGACAACGGCAACGTCCTCGACTCACTCGACCCGAAGTCCGTGCGCCGCATCCACCTGGTGGGCGTGGCCGGCACCGGCATGGGCTCCTTCGCCGGCATGCTCAAGGCCGCTGGCTACGACGTCACCGGCAGCGACGAGAACGTCTATCCGCCCATGAGCGACATGCTGCGCACGTGGGGCATCCCCGCCAGCAGCCCGTACTCGCCCGCCAACCTGGACGCGGCGAAGCCGGACCTGGTCATCATCGGCAACGTCATCCGCCGCGTGAATCCGGAGGCCACCGCCGTGCGCGAGCGGGGCCTCAAGCAGATGAGCTTCCCCGCCGCGCTGGGCTCGCTCTTCCTGGACCACTCGCACTCCGTCGTCGTCGCCGGCACGCACGGGAAGACGACGACGTCCTCGCTCATGGCCCACGTGCTGGTGTCCGCGGGCAAGGATCCGAGCTTCCTCGTGGGCGGCGTCACCCAGAACTATTCGGGTAACTACCGCGTGGGGAAGGGTCCGCACTTCGTCGTGGAAGGCGATGAGTACGACACCGCCTACTGGGACAAGGGCTCCAAGTTCCTCCACTACCGCCCGCGCACCGCCATCGTCACCAGCGTGGAGTTCGACCACGCGGACATCTTCCGCGACCTGCCCCACTACGAGGCCACGTTCGAGAAGTTCGTGCGCCTGGTGCCGAAGGACGGCCAGCTGGTCGTCTGCGCCGCGTACCCCAACGCCGTGCGCATCGCGCGCGGAGGCACCGCGCCCGTCAGCACCTACGTGGCGAAGGAGGGCGCGGACGCGGACTACACGCCCAGGAACATCTCCTTCGGCCCGGAGGGCGCGCGCTTCAACGTCGTGGAGAAGGGCCAGGACCTGGGCACCGTGATGCTGCCCATGTCCGGCGCGCACAACGTGGAGAACGCGCTCGCGGTCATCGCCGCCGCGCGCGGCCTGGGGCTCACCTTCGCTGAAATCCAGCAGGGCCTGTCCACCTTCCAGGGCGTGAAGCGCCGGCAGGAGGTGCGCGCGGAGATTGAGGGCGTGCTCGTGGTGGACGACTTCGCGCACCACCCCACCGCCGTGCGGGAGACCATCTCCGCCATCCACCACCGCTACCCGGACCGGCGCCTGTGGGCCATCTTCGAGCCGCGCTCCAACACCAGCCGCCGCAACATCCACCAGGAGGACTACGCGCACGCCTTCCCCGGCGCCGCGCGCGCCAGCCTCAAGGTGCCCGAGCGCCACGACAAGGTGCCCGAGGGCGAGGAGCTCAACGTCCCCAAGCTCATCGAAGCGCTCAAGGGTCAGGGCATCGCCGCGGACGGCGCCACCGACGTGCAGACGCTGGTGGACCGCGTCGCGTCCGAGGCGAAGGCCGGCGACGTGCTGCTCGTCATGAGCAACGGCGCCTTCGGAGGCTTTATCGAAAAGCTGCTCACCGCCCTGAAGGCCCGGGCGGGAAAGGGGACCTGAGCCATGCGCCGTCCGTTCCTGCTCTCGCTGGGAGCGCTGTCGCTCGCCCTGGGCTGTGCCTCCTCGTCGTCTTCGTCCTTGCCTCCGCTCACGGACCGCACCGGTGGCGGGACGCGCTCCAGCAGCGCGGGCCTGGCGTCGTCGGGCCAGCCGCTGGCCTTCCAGGTGAAGCGCTACCCGGACAACAGCCCGTATGACTTGAAGAGCGACCGTGGCCAGGTCGTCCTCCTGGACGTGTGGGCCACGTGGTGCGAGCCCTGCAAGGACGCGCTGCCCATGTACGGCCAGCTGCAGAAGGAGTACGGCGCGAAGGGTCTGAAGGTCTACGCGCTCAACGTGGACGAGGACGTGCGCGCCATTCCTCCGTTCCTGGAGGAGGCGAAGGTGGAGGTGCCCATCCTCCTGGACGCCAACGCGCTGGTGTCCGAGCGCCTGCTGAAGGTGCGGCTGATGCCCACCACCTTCCTGATTGATCGCAAGGGCGTCATCCGCCACGTGCACGAGGGCTTCGCCGAGGAGTTCCTCCAGCAGTTCCAGACGGAAATCGAGCAGCTGCTCGCCGAGCCCGCCTCCTAGCGCGCACCCGAGGGAAAACGCATCCATGGCCCACGAACCGGAGACGCCCGCCGCGCTGCGCCGCACCGCGGAGGAGGGCGCCCGCATGGCCGGCCGCATCCTCTGTGAGCGCTTCCCCCAGCACCGCACCATCGAGTTCAAGGGCGGCATCGACCTGGTGACGGACGCGGACCGCGCCTCGGAGGCCGCGCTGCTGGACTTCCTGCGCCAGCGCTACCCGCGCCACGCCATCCTCGCGGAGGAGAGCGGCGCCTCGCAGGGCACGGACACGTTCCGGTGGGTGGTGGATCCGCTGGATGGCACGACGAACTATTCGCACCAGGTGCCGCACTTCTGCGTCAGCGTGGCGGTGGAGGGGCCGGAGGGCACCGTGGCGGGCGCCGTCTATGACCCCATGCGCGACGAGCTCTTCTCCGCCGCGAAGGGCGAAGGCGCCACGCTCAACGGCGTGCCCCTGAAGGCCAGCCCCACGGCCACGCTGGAGCGGGCGCTCCTGTGCACGGGCTTCCCCTACGACGTGCGCGAGCGGCCGGACCTGCCCGTGGGCCTCTTCTCCCAGCTCATCCTCCTGGCGCAGGGCATGCGCCGCACCGGCAGCGCCGCGCTGGACCTGGCGTACGTCGCGGCCGGCCGCTTCGATGGCTACTTCGAGTTCGGCCTCAAGCCCTGGGACATCGCCGCGGGCGGCCTGCTGGTGGCGGAGGCTGGCGGCGTCATCGTGCACATCGACGGGCGGCCCTTCGACGTGCTCAAGGGCGACGTGCTGGCGAGCGGCGCGAACCTGGCGCCCCAGCTCATGACGCAGGCGAAGCGCTTCCTCGACGAGATCGGCTGGACGTCGCGCGACTAGAAGAAGCTCTCCGGCACGAAGACGATGTCGCCGGCCTGGAGCAGGAAGTTGCGCTCACGGCCCACGCCAATGTCCTCCACGGGCACGCGAATCTTGCGCTCCTGCCCGTCCACCACGCGCGTGACGAGCGTGTTGTTCTTCGCCGCCAGCTTGGTGAAGCCCCCGGCCAGCGTAATGGCCTGGATGATGGACACCTCGCCGGTGACGGGGAAGGTGCCGGGCTTCTGCACCTCCCCGAAGACGAAGATCTTCTGCGAGTTGTACTCCCGCACCAGCACGGACACCTGCGGGCGGCGCAGGTAGCGCGCCAGGCAGTCGCGCAGCGCGTCCGCCGCGGCGCTGGCGGTGAGGCCGGACAGCGTCACCTTGCCGCACAGCGGATAGTCGATGGTGCCCTCCGGGGACACGCGCCAGGTGCCGGAGTGCTCGGGCTCCTGGAAGACGCGCACCTCCACCACGTCGCCGGGGCCCAGGTTGCCGCCGGACGTCGCCGCGGCCTCCGTGGCCGAAGCGGGCGTGGGCGGAGGCGGAGGCGGGCGCGTGTCCGCGTGGCAGGCGGACAGCACCGCGAGGAGGGCCGGCAGGACGAAGAGGAGCCGCGAGGGACGCATGGGCGCGGGAAGCCTCAGTAGGAGACGGACACCCGCGCGTAGCCTTCGTGGCGGGTGTAGTTGAGGCCGGCGGCGCCGAGCGACGACGAGCGGGTGCCCAGCATGTAGCCCACCGCGCCCACCAGCCACGGCCGGATTTGATACTCGGGCCCCAGGTCCAGCGTCACCAGCGTGTCGCCTCGGCCGCCCGCGAAGGAGAGGAAGTCCAGCGCGCCCATGGCGTGCAGCGCGAGCCGGCTGCCCATCACGGAGCGCGCCTCCGCGTAGACGCGGTCGTCGCGGAAGGTGCCGTAGGCGGCCACCGGTTCGAAGGCGCGCAGGTAGCCGCCCTTCACCGTGAGCGACGGGCCCCAGAGGTACGTGCCCTCCACCTGGCCCACCACGGTGCCGCCGCCGCCCGCGCCCAGGTTCTGGCTCCAGCCGGCCTTCGCCGTCAGGGTGATGCGCGGGGACAC
This sequence comes from Corallococcus interemptor, assembly GCF_003668875.1. Taxonomy (GTDB): domain Bacteria; phylum Myxococcota; class Myxococcia; order Myxococcales; family Myxococcaceae; genus Corallococcus; species Corallococcus interemptor. The sequence continues at coordinate 116,051 of NZ_RAWM01000011.1, forward strand.
GAGGCCGGACACGCCCGCCATGGCGTGCAGCAGCGTCGCGCTGGGGGTGGCGGTGTCGTTGAAGTAGCCCCGGTACTCCAGGCCCGTGTCCACCACCACCGCCGTCTTGGGCAGGAAGCGCCAGCGGCCCTCCGTGCCCAGGCGCAGGTTGCCGTAGTTGAACTGGCTGGCGGCCAGCGGATCACACGCGGCGTCGGTGCAGCCCACGGGCGTCATGCCGCCCAGGGGCTCGAAGAACTCCATCGCGTAGGCCAGCGCGGGCGTCACTTCCAGCGCGCCGCCGCCGGGCTTCCACTGCGCCTTCACGCGCGCCTCGTTGAAGAGGCTGAGGATGCCCGCGCCCAGCGCCGCCGTGCGCGTGCGGTCCGAGCGCGTCAGCTCGTCACCGACCTCCACGGACAGCGTGCTCTCCTGGTTGAAGCGCAGCGCCAGGTCCGCCGCTCCCTCCAGGTGCGACGCCGCGCCGGAGCCCGCGGTAATCAGGCCCGTGTAGGCCACGTAGTCCAGGTTGCCGCGCAGCGCGATGGCCAGCTTCGGGGACGGCACGTCCAGCATCAGCCCGGGCCGGATGTGCAGCGCCAGCTCTCCGGAGAGGTCCGGGGACAGGGGGCCCGTGCCCGCTTCGCGGAAGTAGCCCACTCCGCTGTCCAGGCGCGTCTCCAAGTCCAGCGTCGGGTGCAGCCGGCCGCTGCCCACCTTCAGGCCATTGCCACCCGGAGGCCGTCCGCCCGCGAACGCCTGCGCCGACGCCGTCAGCGGCAGGAGCGCCGCGAGCGCCAGGGCCCCGAGGGCCAGACGGAATGTCCCAGGCTGCTTCATGGTGTCAGCGGCACTCCAGACGATGAGACGGCGGGCATAGCACGCGTGTTCCCGCACCGGAACAAACGGTCCGGGGCCGGGACCGTGGGAGGTGGCAGGCGGCCAGTCACTCAGTCCACGGGGCTCGCGGGAGGAGGCCGGACAATCAGGTCCGGCGGCGGCGGGGGGCGCGTGGGGTCGCCACCGGGCAGGTTGTCGGGCTCTTCCACTTCCACGAAGAGGTTCTCGTCGGTGCGGAAGGCGAGCTGGCCGATGCACTCCTCGGCCTCCGAGCGCAGCTGGCCCACCTTCTGCTGCGCGATCATCACCTTGGTGAACTCGTGCTCGCCGGGGGCCGCCTCGCTCTTGCTGACGGCCTCCTGGAGGGCGACGTCCGCCTGCTCGGAGATGCGCAACAGGCCCTTTATCTGCGTCAGCTTCTCGTTGGCGCAGTTGAGCTTCACCACGTCCTTGGTGCGCCGCGCCTCCTCCACCTTTTCGAAAACCTGGCGGAGGGATTCGCGCATGGTGCCCAGCGCCTGCGTGCTGCGCTCCAGCTTCTGGCTGTCCGGCACGTCCCCGGCCTTGTCCAGCGCGGGCGAGGCAGGACGCGGCAGCGGCGCGGGCGTCTGCGCGAGCGCCATCCCGGAGGTGAAGAGTCCTCCGACCACGGCCAGCATTCCCAGGGTGCGCATGCGCCTCACGAGTCCTTCCGGCCCCTTCCCGGACTTCGAGAGTCGAGCCTAGGAGTGAGGGGAGGGGGTGTCAACGCAATGCCCCATCGGCCCGGAGGTCAATCCTGGGGCGCCAAGCGGGCGTTGGCCTCGCGCAGGCGGGCGGACAGGCTGCGCGCGATGTTCACGACGATGAAGGTGAAGCCGTCCGCGTGCGCCAACCGGAAGGTCCGCAAATCCTGTGCGGTGAGCTGGAGCAGCTCCACTTCCCCCAGGGCGCGCACGGTGGCGGAGCGGTGGTCCTTGTCGATGAGGCCCATCTCCCCGAAGAACTCCGGCGGTCCCAGGACGGTGAGGGGCTTCACCCCGTTGCCCGTCCCCCGGCGCACCACCTCCACCTGGCCCCGCACGATGACGAAGAGGCTGTCACCCAGGTCGCCCTCTTCGAAGACGACCTCGCCGTGGGCGTAGCGGTACAGCCGTGCCAGCTCCGCCAGCCGCGCGAGCTCGGCGGGGGCCAGCATCTCGAAGAGGGGGGATGTGGCGATGACGGCCAGCTTCTCCATGTGCTCCCCGCGGTCCCGGTGCCTCCGGAAGGTCCGGGAGGTCGAGCCTATTCCCCTGGCGAGAAGATGAACGGGTAGCTGACGGGGACGTCGTCACTCGGTTTGAAAGGGAACGTCCAGGCGCGCATCGTGGTCTTGATGCAGTTGATGACCTCGTCCGAGCGCAGGGTGGACTCGTCCACCTCCACGTTGCTGGCGCGGCCCTGCGGCGTGAGTTCGAAGCGGACCATCACCTTGCCCTTGAGGGAGGGGTCTCGCTTGAGGCCGTTCTCGTAGCAGCGCTGGATGGAGGCCTTGCGGCTCTGGATGAAGCGGGCCAGGTCCCTGGGCTTGACCTCGGCGCTGTCCACTTCCGGTATCGAGTCCGCGACCTGGGGCACCTTGACGACCTGCTTCTGGCCGGTGTTCACGGTGCCCGCGCCGGACGTCTGCGTCGCGCCAATGCCCGCCATCTTGCCGCCGGTGTCTCCCTGCGGATTGGCGATGCCGTTGCCGCCGCCGGAGCCCGCGGTGAGCGCGCCCCCCGCCGTCGCGCCCGCGAGCGCCTCCGCCACGTTGGCGCCGCTGCCGGCGCTGCCGAGCACGTCCGCGATGGCGTCCCCGCCGCCGGGGCCCTTGCCGCCCAGCAGCTTGAGCAGGCCCGTGCCCGCGACCCGGGCCTCCACCTGCTGCCGGCGCTCCGCGCTGTTGGCGGGAGCGGGCGTGGCGTCCGTGGAGGCGGGCTTCTTCGTGGCGGCCTTCGGCTCCTCCGGCTTCTTCTCCGTGCTGGAGCCCTTGTCCTGGGGCTCCTCCACCTTGGCGGGCTGGGGCGGGATGATGGCGCGCACGAAGCGGTCTTCCAGCTGGTCCAGCTCCACCTCCGCCTCCACCGGCGCGGGCTGGGCGGCGATGAACGCGACGCTCAGCACGTAGAGCGTCAGCATGGACACGAGGATGCCGAAGAAGAGGCGGTCCACCGTGCGCCACGGGCTGGCCTTCAGCTCCGGGGGGAGGGCGGGCTTGGAGCCCTCCGCGGGCGCGGGGATGAAGTGGAAGAAGAGGGTGGCGTCCGGCAGGTCCACCTTGCCGCGGGCGCTCTCCTGCAGGGGCAGGTCGAAGGTGTCGTCCGCGCGGCGGGTGGCCAGGCCCTGGGCCCGGAGCGCGTCGAAGTCCACGTCCGACGAGCCCAGGTTGACGCGGCCCTGCATGTGCTCGTCGATGATGAGGTGGAACTGCTGGCCGCGGTTCTCCAGCACCTTGAAGCGCGGCGGGCGCTCCTGGGACGCGGGCAGGACGATGGTGTTGCGGGCGTCATCGCCAATGGTGACGGAGTCGTGGAGCAGGTGGTGCTCTTCGACGATGCGCCCGTCCTGGATGACGCCGACGCGCAGCAGCTTGGGGCGGGTTTGAAGGGCCATGGAACTAGAAGGGGTCCTGCTGCACGCTCTGGACCACCTTGGGCACGAAGCTCTCCGTGCGGTTCAGGTCGTCGAAGCTCGGCTTGGAGCGGTCGAGGAAATAGAAGGCTTCCGGCTTCTGGATGCGCCCCTCGACCTTGATGGCCTCCAGGCGGATGACCTTGGCCGGCTTCTTCGCGGGCGTCGCGCCGTCCGCCGCCTTCTTCGTGGACGCGGGGTCCTGTGCCCAGGACGGACGGGCAACGGCAAGCAGCAGCAGGAAGAGGGCGGGGCGCATGGGCGGAGGTCGTGGCTACCGGACGTCTTGGGACACCTTACCCGAGGCGCCCGGCCGCGTGGCAGGGGGCCCTGGGGGCGGGCGCCTCGGGTAAGG
>NZ_RAWM01000120.1 GCF_003668875.1 Corallococcus interemptor
GGCGTGGGGGCTGGGGACCTTCGTGGGCATCCCGCCGCTGGCGCTGTTCACGCTGTCCTTCGCGGAGCGCTGGGACGCCATCCGCCACGACCTGGAGCTGTTCTTCGCGCTGGGCAACCGCAAGCGGCTGAAGGCCCGGCTGCTCGCGGAAGGAGAGCGGCTGGCGGGCGAGGTGGAGCGGCTGGCGGAGGAGTACCGGCCGAAGCTCGACGCGTCCGTCGCACGTTAGGGGGCGACCGCGGACCGGAAGATCCGCCGATGCCGCCGAAAGTCCCGCCCTCCTGCCGGGCCCGGTCCGGCCGTTAGGTTCCCCCTCCAAGGGAATCCACACGAGGAGCAGGGCAATGGCGGCATACGACGTGGTCATCGTGGGAGGCGGGCCCGGCGGGCTCAACGCCGCGCTGTATCTGGGGCGCGGGCGCAAGCAGGTGCTGCTGTGCGACGCGGGCACGCCGCGCAACGCGGCGGCTCAGCACATGCACGGCTTCGGTTCGCGCGACGGCATCCCGCCCCCGGAGTTCCGGAGCATCAGCCGCGAGCAGCTGAAGGCCTATCCCAACGTGGAGGTGCGCGACACGCGCGTGGGCTCCGTGGAGAAGCACGAGGGCGGCTTCCGCGTGGCGCTGGGCGACGGCACCACCGTGGACGCGCGGCGCCTCCTGCTGGCGATGGGCGTGGTGGACGTGATGATGGACATCCCCGGCTACAAGGAGCTGTGGGGGCCCAGCATCTTCCAGTGTCCCTACTGTCACGGCTGGGAGGTCCAGGACCAACCATTCGCCATGCTGGCGAAGAACCCGCAGTACCTGGACGGCGCGCCCATCATCCAGAACTGGTCCAGGGACCTCATCGTCTTCACGCACGGCGCCTTCGACGTGCCCCCCGAGCAGCGTGAAAGGCTCCAGGCCCTGGGCATCCCGCTGGAGGAGCGGAAGATTGTCGCGCTGCACGGCAGGGACGGGCGCCTGGCGGAGGTGGAGCTGGAGGACGGGACGCGCATTGCCCGGAGCGTCATGTTCTCCGCGCCGCCGCAGCAGCAGCACGAGCTGGTGACGCGGCTGGGGCTGGAGCTGGATGACCTGGGCTACGTGAAGGTGGGCCCCACGGGGGAGACGTCCGTGCCGGGCGTCGTCGCGGTGGGGGACATGACGACGCCGATGCAGGCGGCCATCGCGGCGGCCAGCGCGGGCACCATCGCCGCGGCGATGATGAACCACGCGCTCATCCTGGAGGACGCGGACCGCCGCTACACGCAGGTGACGGGAAAGCCCGCGCCCTCACGGCAGAAGGGGCACTGAGCCCCCGGAGCGTCAGTGCGCGTCCGGCGCGCGGTGCTGCTTGCGCCACGCGGCGGGCGTGAGCCCTTCCGTGCGCCGGAACAGGCGGATGAAGTGCGTGGGGTCCGCATAGCCCACGCGCTCCGCGATGATGTCCACGCGCTCGTCGGTGGACACCAGCCGCCGCCGCGCCTCCGCCATCCGTCCGGAGATGATCCACTCCACCACGCTGCGGCCCGTGGCCTGCTTCAGCGCGGTGGTGACGTGCGCGGGAGAGCGGCCCACGGCGGAGGCCACCTCGCGCAGCGAGATGGGCTCCAGGCAGTGCCGTTCGATGTACGTGAGCGCTTCACCGGCGAGCGTCGGACGCGACTCCACGGGAGCCCACGTGCTCGAACGGCCCACCTCCGCGAGCACCAGGGAGAAGAGGCTGCGCGTCACCTGCTCCCCCAGCGCGCGGTGCGGCGCGCGCGTCTCCGCGTGCAGCTCCGAAAGCAGACGCACCAGGTGCTCCTGGCGTCCGGACGGAATCGGCACGACGGCGGAGGCACCCTGGCGCACGCGCTCGAAGGGCTCCAGCAGCGGCCCCACCTCCGTGTGCGTGAACGCGGACGGATGGAACCCCAGCCCCCAGACCTCCGCTCGCTCGGCCGCCACGGTGCGGTGCTTCTCACCGGCGGGGATGAGCATCACGTCGCCCGCGGACACCGTCAGCCGGGTGCGCTGGTCGATGACGGCCCGTCCGCCCGTGTAGAGCGCGAGCACGGCCTGCGGATGCGAGGCGGCGTGGGGGGAGGGTGCCTGCTGGGCATGACCGCAAGCGACGACCAGGGTGCGTGACGGCGTGTCCCAAACGTGCACCGGCTGTGAGTGCGCGACCGCCACGAACGCCTCCGTTTCCTCGCGTGAACCGAATGGGGCCTTGGATGCATTCCAGGCCCCGGCGTTTCAAACGGACCGCTATCCCTGCTGCTGCGCGCGGGGCACGGCGTCCCGGAACAGCCTCGCGCCCACCAGGAGCGCCAGGCCTCCCAGCAGCACCGGCACCGCGTTGATGGCGATGGCGGCGTGGAGGCTGGACATGTCCGCGATCTGCCCGATGAGCGTGGGCGAGATGGCATCCCCCAGCATGTGGATGCACAGCACGTTGAGGCCCATGGCGAACGCGCGGAACGCGGGCGGCACGCAGTTGACGATGGCCGCGTTGATGGGGCCGCTGTTGAGGAAGATGAGGAACTGCGCCACGCCAATGGCCGCGAACGTCAGCGTCGTGTCCTTCAGGTTCACCGCCAGGTACATGCACGGCGCCGCCAGCAAGAGGCCGATGCCGGACAGCCACAGTCCGCCGCCCGCGCGCTTCCTGTCCATCTTGTCGCCCAGCCACCCGCCGGCCACGGTGCCGGTGAGGCCCGCCACCGCCGTGATGGCGCCGAAGACGAGGCCCACGCGGCCCGGGTGCTCCAGCCACAGCTGCCGCTCTCGCACCAGGTACGTGGGCATCCAGAACGCCAGGCCGCCAATGGAGAACGTCATCAGCGTGTAGCCCGCCGTCGTGGCCCAGAAGGCCATGTTGCGGCCCAACCCCTTGAGGCCCTCCATGAAGGGCAGCTTGACCGCCGCGTCCGGGCCGTCCATGGCGCCGCGCTGCGGCTCCGGCATGAAGAAGGCCATGGTGCCCAGCACCAGCCCCGGCACGCCGCCCGCGAAGAACGCCGCGTGCCACGAATACGTCTGCGTCAGCCACCCGCCCAGGCCGTAGCCCATGGCCGAGCCCACCGGGATGGCGATGTAGAAGTACGACAGCATCCGCGTGCGCTGCTCGCGCGGGTACAGGTCGGAGATGATGGACGGCGCCACCGCGCCATAGCCCGCTTCACCAATGCCAATCACCGCGCGCGCCAGGAGCAGCGCCGTGAAGCTGGACGCCAGTCCGCTGGCCCCCGTGGCCAGGCTCCAGAGAATCACGCCGCCCGCGACCAGGAGCCGGCGGGGGATGCGGTCTCCCAGGAAGCCACCCAGGGGCGACGCCAGCATGAACACGATGATGAAGACGGTGCCCAGCAGGCCGGACTGCGCGTCGTTGATGCCGAAGTCCTTCTGAATCTCCGGCAGCGCGACGGCGATGATGTACCGGTCGAGGTAATTGACCAGGTTGATCAGCGTGAGGATGAACAGCGCGTAGCCCGCGCGCACGGACTGCGTGGCGTGCGAGCTGGACGGAGCGACGGGGGTGGAGGCGTTCATGAGCGGGAGGAGGCCGAGCCGAAGCGGTGTGCCAGCAGGCCCCAGCGCAGGCCGCGGTCGCTCACGCGGCACGCATCCAGGCCCAACGCCTTCACCGCTTCGCGCAGGATGAGGGCGCCCGCGGGGATGACGTCCGCGCGCTTGGGCTGAAGGCCGGGCAGCGAGCGTCGCGCGTCCAGGGGCATGGCGCACAGCCGGTCCGTGAGCGCGTCCAGTTCGCCCCGGGACAGCGTGCCGCCGTGGACCGCCTCCGCGTCGTAGGTCGCCATCTGGTGCTGCACGGCGTACAGCGTCGTCACCGTGCCGGCCACGCCCACCAGCATCGCGCCGGGAGGTGGCGGGGGCAGGGCGGAGAAGGTGTCGCGCAGGTGCGCCTCGATGCCGCCGCGCTCGTCCGGGGACAGCGGGTCGGTGCGCACGTAGCGCTCCGTGAGCCGCACCGCGCCCACGTCGAAGCTGTGACGGAAGGCCACCGTGCCGGCGTCGCTGCCGTAGATGAACTCCGTGGAGCCACCGCCAATGTCCACCACCAGCAGCGGCCCCACGGCCTCGCTTCCGAAGTCCTGGGCCACGGCGGCGAAGGACAGCTGCGCCTCCATCTCCCCGGGGATGATCTCCACCGTCACGTCCGCCCGGGCCTTGGCCTGGGCGATGAAGTCCGCGCCGTTCTTCGCGTCGCGCGCGGCGCTGGTGGCGGACACGGCGATTCCTTCCGCGCCCAGCTCCCGGGCCTCGTTGGCGAAGGCCACCAGCACGGACAGCGTGGCCTCCATGCCTTCGGAGGACAGCACGCGGTGGGTGTCCACGCCCCGGCCCAGGCGGGTGATTTCGGCGCGCTCCACCACGGCCTGGAAGCGGCCGTCCGGCTGGCGGTCCGCCACCAGCAGCAGCACGGAGTTGGTCCCGATGTCGATGGATGCGAAGCGAGGCATTGCGCGAACACTACTCAACGCAGCAGCGCTTCCAAAGCGCGCTCCAGGGCCTCGTAGTCCGCCGGGGTGTTGTAGAGCTGCGCGGACAGCCGCAGGTGCCGCTGGGGCGCCCGGGGCCAGGCCGTGACGGGGATTTCGATGTGGTGCTCCTCGAAGAGGCGCACATGGAGCGGGTCCACGTAGAGCGGCGGCTCGGGGCGCTCCGGGAAGCCGTCCGGCAGGGCCACGCACGCCATGCTGCCCACCATGGACTCCGGGCACAGCGGCGTCGCGTTGCCCAGCTTCGCGTCCAACCTCCGCCGGGCGGACAGGGCCAGGTTCCGGTTGGTCTCCATCACCTCCGGCCACCCGCCCGGCACCAGCCCCGCCATGAAGCGGATGACGGTGGGGATGCACAGGAAGGGCGTGGGGTCCACCGTGCCCACCCAGTCGAACTCCAGCCGGAAGCGCGAGCGGTCCGCGCGCGGCGAGTTGTGCCCGTGGCTCACCACCATGGGCTTGAAGCCCGCCTGCAGGTCGCGGCGCACGTACAGGAACGCGGCGCCCTTGGGCGCGCACAGCCACTTGTGGCAGTTGCCCGTGTAGTACGCCACGCCCAGCTCCTGGAGCGCCAGCGGCACCATGCCGGGCCCGTGCGCGCCGTCCACCAGCGTCTCCACGCCCTTCTCACGAAGCTTTCGCACCAGCTCCGCCAGCGGCAGCACGAGCGCCGTCTGGCTGGTGATGTGGTCCACGAGCAAGAGCCGCGTGCGCGGCGTCACCTGCGCCATCACCGCGTCCACCACCGACTCCGGTGACGTGACGGGCCAGGGCAGCTTCGCCACCACCACCTTCACGCCCTGCTCCGCGGCGGCCACGTCCAGCGCGTTCCTGGACGCGTTGTATTCGTTGTCGGTGACGAGCAGCTCGTCGCCGGGCTGGAAGCGCAGGTTGCGCAGCACGGTGTTCACGCCCGTGGTGGCGTTGGGAACGAACGCCAGGTCGTCCGGGTTCGCGCCCACGAAGGCGCCCAGCGCGGCGCGCGCCTCGTTCAGCAGCGGCTCCAGCTCGCGGGCGAGGAAGCGCACGGGCTCCGCCTCCAGCCGCGCCCGCAGCTCCGACTGGTGCTGGAGCACGGGCTTGGGACACGCGCCGAACGAGCCGTGGTTGAGGAAGACGACCTGGGGGTCCAACCCCCAGTGGGCCTTGTGGGCGGGGAGGGGAGCGCTCATGGGGCGCGCAATGCACCCCGGCGCGTCCCCCCTGTCAACGTCACCCGCCGTGACGGACTACTTCGCCGCCGGAGCGGTGCCCCAGTCCGGGGTCAGCCAGCTGCCCTTCTCCATGGGCAGCGGCACCTGGTTGTTGCCGTCGGCGGTCATCACCCACAGGTGCGCGGCGCCGTTGCGGTTGGTGCTGAACATGATGAGCCGGCCGTTGGGGGAGAAGGTGGGCTCCTCGTTGTTGCCCTGGTCCTGCGTCAGGCGCGTCACCTTGCCCGTGTCCACGTTGACGGTGAAGAGGTCGAACGCGTTGCGCTCGTCGCGAGCGGTGAAGGCGATGAGGTCCCCGCGCGGCGACCAGTCCGGCGTCTGGTTGTAGTTGCCCTGGAAGGTGAGCCGCTTCACGCCGGAGCCGTCCGCGTTCATCACGTACACCTGCGGGCTGCCGCCCCGGTTGGACACGAACGCGATGCGCTTTCCGTCCGGCGACCAGGTGGGGCTGGTGTTGAGGCCGTAGGGCGTGTCGGTGATGGCCTTGGCGCCGGAGCCGTCCGCCGAGGCGACGTAGATCTGCGCGCTCTCACCCTCCGCCAGCGCGTAGGCGATGCGCTTGCCGTCCGGCGAGTACGCGATGCCCGTGGCCATCTGGCCTTCGGTCACCAGCGGCTTCGCCTCGCCGCCCGGGGTCTGCACGTAGATGTCCGGCCGGTTCTTCCGGTAGGACGTGAAGGCCACCTGGCCGGACGGGCTGAGCGTGGGGAGGATGTGCGTGCCGCCCTTGGTGAGCGCCTGCGCGCGCATGCCGTCCCAGTCCGCCACGTACACGTCGCGGTTGGCGCCCGCCTTGCGCACGAAGGTGATGCGCGACAGGAAGGGGCTCGGCTCGCGGGTGAAGTGCCGGTAGAGCGCGTCCGCCAGCGCGTGCGCCAGCTGCCGGGGCTCGCCGGCCGGCGCGTCCTTGGCCACCTTCAGCTCCTCCTTGCCCGTGGCCACGCTGAACAGGCGCAGCTCGCCGCGCAGCGCGCCGCCGTCCTGCGCGAGCGACACCTTCACCAGCGACTCCGCGCCCACGTCCGCCCAGCGGCTGAAGTTGATGCTGCCCGCCGTCATGCCCTCCTTGGCGTCCGCGGTGAAGCTGTTGCGGTCCAGCACCTGGAAGATGCCGGAGGCGGTGAGGTCGTACGTGAAGGCGGTGTCGAAGGACTGCGCGGCCTTCTTGTCCGCGCCCTCCTGCACCACGGGCGCGGGGGCCGCGAGCGGCAGCGGGCGGAAGTTCGCGCCGGAGATTTCGATGACCGGCGCCTGGGCCAGCACCAGCGCGGGGACCAGGAGGAGCGACAGCAGGAGGGCTTTCATGGGCTGAACACCAGGACGACGCCGTTCTTCTGGAGTGCGTCGCGAAGCGCGTCGGGGGGAGGAGAGAAGGGAGATGCCTTGCGCACGGCGGCCACCACCGCCGCGTCGAACAGCTCGTTGCCGCTGGCCTTGGCCAGGCTCACGTCCAGCACTTCACCCGCGCGGCCCAGCCGCATGGCCACCTGCGCCTTCAAGTACAGGCGCTCCGCGTCGGGGATGGTGTCCGCCACGTTGTAGTGACGGCGCACCTGGGACTTCAGAAGACCGTAGTACCGCTCGCCCTCGGCCACCGCGGAGTCGCCGTCCGGGTCGCCGTCCTCGGCGCCCTCCAGCTCCTCCGGCTCCGTGGGCTTGGCCGACTTGTCGAACGCGCCGAAGAGCTTCTTGCGCCGGTCCTCCGCGTTCGCTTCGCCCTTCTGGGGCGCGGGGGCCGGGGCGGGCTTCACGCCGGGCACCGCCACGGCATTAGGGGAGGGCGCGGGCGCGTCCGCGGGAGGCGTGGGCGTGGGCTTGGCCACGACCTCCTTGGGCGGCGGCTGCGCCACTTCCTTGCGCGGCAGGAGCTTGGGGTCGCGCGGCTTGCCCAGGCGCACCAGCGACGCGTTGATGGGCTTCTGGTCCAGGTCCAGCTTCGGCGCGGACGTGAAGTTCGCGTAGAGCAGCGCCGCCGCGACCACCGCCACGTGACCGGCCACGGAGACGACGAGGAAGCGCGACAGCCGCGTGGGCCGTGACACCAGCAGGCTGTGGGAGACCGCGGAACTCATGGGCTAGCGCTTCGCCTCCTTGGGCTTGCCCTTGCCGCTGGACGCGGGGGCCTTGCCGGAGTTGGACGCCTTGGAGCCCGTGGCGGGTTCCGTGATCATCCCCACGTTGGAGATGCCCGCGCGCTGGGCCGCGGCCATCACCTCCACCACCACGCCGTACGGCACGTCGCGGTCCGCGTGGAGGTACACCTCCTTGTCCGCCTGCGCCTTGGCGTTGGCGGCGAGCTTCGTCTCCAGCTCCTCCAGCGGAACTTCCGCGTCCCCGATGTAGACCTTCTTCCCCGCGTCGATGGAGAGGACGACCTTCTTCTCCGTCGCCTCCACCGGGGCCGCCTTGGTCTCCGGGAGGTTCACCTTCACGCCCTGCTGGATGAGGGGCGCCGTCACCATGAAGATGATGAGCAGCACCAGCATCACGTCCACCATGGGCGTGACGTTGATCTCGCTCATGGTGGTGCGGCCACCGCCGCCCTTGCCTCCGCCCATGCCCATGTGACGGGTCTCCTAGCGGAAGAAGTGCCGCTTGATGATGTTGAGGAAGTCCGCGGAGAAGTTGGACATCTCCGTGTCGAACACCTTGATGCGGCTGACGAACGAGTTGTACGCGACCACCGCCGGGATGGCCGCGAACAGCCCCGCCGCCGTGGCGAACAGCGCGTTGCCCACCGGCGCCGCCACCGTGGCCAGCGTCGCGTTGCCCTGCTCCGCGATGTTGTTGAACGCGCCCAGGATGCCAATCACCGTGCCGAACAGCCCCACGAACGGCGACGCGGCGCCCACCGTGCCCAGGAAGGACACGCGGTTCTCCAGCTCCGTGATCTGCGCCGTGGCCGCGCGGTTGAGCGCGCGCTCCACGTTCTCAATGCCGCCCAGCTTGGCGCTCATCGCGGCCTCGGCGCCGCCGTCCTGGGTGCCCGTCTGCGCCAGCTTGCTCAGCTCCTCGTAGCCCGCGCAGAACACCTTCGACAGCGGCGAGCCCTCCAGCTTCTGGGCGGACTGGTAGATGGCCTCCAGCCGGGACGCCTTCCAGAACGTGTCGAGAAAGGTGAGGGATTGGGCGCGCGCACGCGACAACTGGGTGGCCTTCATGGCGATGAGGGCCCAGGAGGCGACCGAGACGGCCATGAGGAGCAGGAGCACCGCGAGTTCGATGAACGACGCGTCGCGGATGATCTCCACGTAGTTCATGGCGCCAAAGGCCAGGGGCAGGTGGGGTATCATGGGGTTCAGCGCGTAACATCCCGTCCTCGGGTGGGTCAAACCCGCTTACAGCGCCCGGTTGCTTTGGACGGCACTGAATAATTCCCGGGGTTGGTCGTCTGGAGGGTTGTTCCGGGCCGACGACCTCAACCATCCCGAACCACGGATGCCCACCATGAACGCGAGAACGCTCGCCGCATTCCTCTGCCTCTCCTCTGGACTCACCGGCTGCATCGTCGAAAGCAACCACCCGCGCTACGCCGGTGACGTGCGCATGTCGTGGAGCTTCGACGGCGCCACCTGCAGCCAGATGCGGGACATCCAGGGCGTGGACATCTACATCGACGGCGAGATCCTGGAGAACGACGGCCAGTATCCCTGTTCGGCGAACGGCTTCGACGGCATCGTCCTGCACGACTTCGCGCCCGGCACGTACTCGTTCAGCGCGGAGGCGGTCGACTACGACGGCGTGGCGGTCTACTCGTACCGCGGCAACTTCACGGTGGACGGCAACGTGGCCGTGCCCATCAACTTCAACACGGGCCGCACGGGCGCCACGTCCTACGCCTACGTGAACTGGCTGTTCCCGACGGAGGCCGGCTCGTACTACCCCTCCTGCGGTCAGGCCGGGGTCGCGTCCGTGGATGCCCGCGTGGATGACGGTGAGTGGGTGCGCTTCGCCTGCAACCAGGGCAGCCAGGGCAACTCGGTGGAGACGCCGGAGCTCGCCCCCGGCCAGCACTACCTGGAGATCGTCGGCGTCGACGCGTACGAGCGCCCCCTCTACTACTACGGCGGCGGCTTCACCTCGCAGGCCGGCATCCCGGCCAGCATCACGGCGAACACCTGGGTCATTGGCGGCGCCGCGGTGGGTTGGCAGCTCTATGAAGGCAGCGCGCGGCTCAGCTGCGGCCAGGCCGGCGTGCAGGAGGTGGGCATCAACTTCCAGGACGTCCACACCAAGGAGTGGGTCTACGGCGAGGCGGGGCAGTGGTTCTTGTGCAATGAGTCCCCGGCCATCTTCGAGTTCCTGCGCCCCGGTGAGTACTTCGTGTCCCTGCAGGCGAACGGCACGGGCGGCCGGCGCTACATCTCTCCCCGGGGAGCGGACATGCTGAGCCTGCGCGTCTACGCCCACGACTTCCCGAACGCGTCGCAGGCCGCCATCGCTCCGCTGGACCGCGTGCAGTAGTCGCTGAGCCCACCCGGAACGGGCATCACGAAAGGGTCGGAGGCCTTCCAGGCTTCCGGCCCTTCGTGCGTTCAGGGGCGTTGGCATCAAACGTGATAGGGACTCCCCCCATGCGGCAAGACAGCCACGGTCCCATCGGCGTGTTCGACTCCGGCATCGGCGGGCTCACCGTCCTCAAGGCGCTCATGGCGCGGCTCCCCCACGAGCGCACGCTCTACCTGGGGGACACCGCCCGGGTGCCCTACGGCACCAAGTCCGGCGAGGTGGTGACGCGCTACTCGCTCAAGAACGCGGAGTTCCTGCTGGAGCGCGGCATCAAGCTCCTGGTGGTGGCGTGCAACACCGCCTCCGCCGCGGCGCTGCCCGCGCTCCAGGCCGCGCTGCCGGTGCCGGTGCTGGGCGTGATTGCGCCGGGCGCCCGCACGGCGCTCCAGCGCACGCGGGGCGGCGGGGTGGGCGTCATCGGGACGCCGGGCACCGTGCGCTCCGGCGCGTACCAGCGGGCGCTGGAGGCGGGCAACCCGAAGGTCGCGGTGAAGGCCATGGCGTGCCCGCTCTTCGTGCCCCTGGCGGAAGAGGGGTGGACCACCGGCGACGTGCCGCTGCTGGTGGCGAAGGAGTACCTGGCCGGCTTCGCGCGCGACGGCGTGGACACGCTGGTGCTCGGCTGCACCCACTACCCGCTGCTCAAGGGCGTCATCGCCGAGGTCGTGGGGCCGCACGTGTCGCTGGTGGACTCGGCGGAGGCCACGGCGGAGGCGGTGGCACAGCTGCTGGAGGAGAAGGGGCTGCTTGCTCCGCCGGCGCCGGTGTCCGCGGGCGCGCCCGAGCACGCCTTCTTCGTCACCGACGTGCCGGAGCGCTTCGTGGAGGTGGGGGCCCGCTTCCTGGGGCGCCCCATTCCTTCCGCGGAGCAGGTGGACCTGCGCTTCTAGAGCGGTGCTGCTGCTTCAGCGCACGGGGGGCGTGGAGACGCTCGCCGTGGGCTCCTCGGTGGAGGCCTTGAGCAGCTCCTTGGCCGCCTGGAGCACGGGGAGTTCCTGGGCGCCATCCACGGCGACCAGCGCTTCGGCGGCCTCCGTGCCGATGTCGTCCTGGCGCGGCAGCTGGCCGGTGGCCCAGGTGATGAGCCGCTCCATCAGCGGGAAGAAGTGGATCACCTTCAGCGGCCGGTTCATCCAGCCCACGGTGATGCAGTAGTACTGGTTGAAGGGCGCCGTGTGGTGCACGCGGTGGTGGTCCGGCGGCAGGATGAGGTGCACGCGCTGCAGGAAGCCGATGATCGCGGGCGGCTCATCCAGGTGCGACCACTTGTGGAACTGGTTGGTCGCCATCACCCAGAAGATCATCGCGCCCAGGAACGCGGCCAGGAACACCCAGCCCGGGCCGGCGAGCGGAATGGCCACCGCGAGCGCCGCCACCGGCAGCGACACGAGGCAGTTGTTGCCGTTGGTCTCCACGAAGTCGTGGCGGGTGATGGCCTTCTCGTCCACGTGGTGCTCGCGGAAGGGGCGGATGAACGCCTTGCCCAGGATGGGCATCTCCGTGGAGCCCCACGTGTCACCCATCCAGTGCACCACGCCGGACACGAAGTCCGCGGCCAGGTAGCCCAGCACCACCGCCAGGATGAGCATCCACGGCCCGGTGTGGTGGGTGCTCCAGAGCTTGTAGACGAGCGCGCCCTCCAGGCCCACGAACGCGAGGATGGAGGCGATCTCCATGGCGCGGATGGCGGGCGAATAGCCCTGCGCGAGCGCCTGGGCATCCTGCAGGCGGACCTTGTCCGCGATGGTGTCCGGCTTCTTCATCGTTGGTCGTTCCGGCCGCGGCAGGGAGGGAGGGGCTGACGGCGCGATCGTCAGAACGGTTTACGTACCCCAGGCCATTTCAGCTTTTCAACAGAGGCGCCCATGCCCGGCAGGCTGGTGCGCCCGTGCGGATCCGTACACGGAGGGTGCCAGAAGGTGGCGGACGCACACCGACGTGAGCGGGCAGGCACGCGTAAAAGTGATGCGGAGCGCGTGACGCTTACCTTGTGAAGCCCGGACCCCGCTGCTACGGTGCCCGACCTCGGCAATGGCGAAAACCTTCGAAAAAGCCGTCACCGGCTTCAATCACAACATCAAGCACAAGGGGAAGGTCTACCACGTCCAGACCGAGGACTCGGGCGTCAACAACCCCCACATCATCACCCACCTGTTCGTGGGCGGGAACATCCTCGCGTCGAAGAAGACGTCCTACGCGGACATCCTCAACGCGGAGAACCTGGCGGAGGTCGTGCGCGAGTTGATGGAGGAGCAGCACAAGGAGATGCTGCGCAACCTCATCAACGGCGTGTACGACAACTACGAGTCCACGGTCCGTTCGTACCAGCCCGGCCAGCTCGCGACGGACGCGGAGATGGCCGCGCAGCCGAAGCTGCCGCCGCAAGCGCCCGCGCAGCCGCGCCCGCCCACGCCGCCGCCTCCTCCCGCCGTGGCCCCCGCCTCCCATCTGCCTCCGGAAGTGGCCGCCGCGCGCGCCCTCAAGGAGAAGCCGCGCATCAACGAGGTGGGCGTGGAGACGCTCTTCGGAGAGGACCTCATCTCCGAGAAGAGCCTGGACGAGGTCATCCTCAGCTACCTGGCGAGCGAGGGCGAGCCCTCGTAGTCCCGCGCCCGGCCCGTTCCTGGGCGGGCTCCAGGGGCGTGGTAGTCTGACCGGAGGCCTCGCGCTGCTCCGGTCATGATCCAGTTCTTCCACGTCTACAAGGCGTATCCCGGCGATCCGCCGGTGTTGCAGGACATCAACCTGAACGTGGAGAAGGGCGAGTTCGTCTTCCTCACCGGCCCGTCCGGCGCCGGGAAGACGACGCTGCTCAAGCTCATCTTCTGCGGGGAGAAGGCCACCAAGGGGCAGATTTTGGTGGGCGGCAAGAACATCGCGCGCATCCGCGAGTCGGCGGTGCCGTACCTGCGCCGCAACATCGGCGTGGTGTTCCAGGACTTCAAGCTGCTGCCCCACCGCAGCGTCGCGGACAACGTGGGCTTCACGCTGGACGTGCTGGGCGTGCCCCGTGCGGAGGGGCGTGAGAAGGTCCACCGGATGCTCAAGCTGGTGGGGCTGGAGCACAAGGCGAACTCGCTGCCCCTGCGGCTCTCCGGTGGAGAGCAGCAGCGCGTGGTGATTGCGCGCGCGCTGGTGAACGACCCCACCATCCTCCTGGCGGACGAGCCCACGGGCAACCTGGACCCGGCGCTCACCGTCGAAATCATGGACCTGCTCACGGACATCAACATCCGGGGCACCACGGTGATGGTGGCCACGCACGACGCCACGCTCCTGTCGCGCTACCAGAAGCGCACGGTGCGCCTGGAGCGCGGGCTCATCGTCTCCGACGAGGACGGCGTCAAGGCGGCGCGGCGGATGCTGGTATGAGCGCGCTGTCGAAGGCGGCCTACTTCTGGCGCTCGGCGGCCGGGGGGCTGAAGCACGCGCCCTTCGTGCACTTCATCGCGGTCTCCACCATCGCCATCGCGCTGTTCGCGGCGGGGCTGGCGCGGGGCGCGTCGCACGTGGTGGACAACCTGCTCGCGTCGCTGGGCGGCGAGGTGGAGGTGACGCTCTACCTGGCGCCGCAGCTGGGCGAGGACGAGGTGCACGGCGTCTATTCGCGCGTGGTGGAGCTGAGCCACGGCGAGGTGACGGTGGTGCCGCCGGAAGCGGCGCTGAAGCGGCTCAAGAGCGAGCTGGGCGACCTGGGCGAGGCGCTGTCGGAGCTGCCGGAGAACCCGCTGCCCGCGACGCTGGAGCTGCGCGTGCCGGAGGCGCGCCGTTCTCCTTCCGCGCTGGCGGCCCTGGCGAAGGAGCTGCGCGCGCTGCCCGGCGTCACCGGCGTGGACTACGGCGAGGCCGCGGTGGAGCGGCTGTCCGCCATCGCCCGCGCGCTGAGCTTCGGGGCGCTGGTGGCGCTGGTGGTGGTGCTGGGGACGACCATCGTCATCGTCGCGGCCACGCTCCAGCTGGCCATCTATTCGCGGCGCGAGGAGATTGAAATCCAGAAGCTGGTGGGCGCCACGGACCGCTTCGTGAAGGCGCCGTTCCTCCTGGAGGGGCTGCTGCAGGGCCTGCTGGGCGCGCTGGTGGCGGTGGGTGGGCTGTGGCTGTTCGGCCGGCTGCTGGGACCCACGCTGGGCTCGCTCTTCGCGTTCCTGCTGGGGCCGGGCGTGGCCGCGCCGTGGGTGGAGACGCGCACCGCGCTGGAGCTGCTCGTGGCCGGCTGCGCGCTGGGCCTGGGCGGCAGCTTCGTCGCGGTGGGGCGCTTCCTGCGCGTATGAAGCAGCTCGTCTGGCTCATGGCCCTCCTGGGCGCGACGGCCGCGTTCGCCCAGCAGTCCGAGGAGGCGGAGCGCGCCGCCATCCGCGAGAAGCTGGCCGCGCAGCGCGCGACGCTGGCCCTGGTGGAGGCCAAGAAGCTCTCCGTGCTGGAGGGCATGGAGCTGATGGAGGACATGGCCGCCTTCTCGCGCCGCCGCGTGCGCGCGCTGGAGGGCGACCTGAACCTCTTCCGCCGCCGCGTCGCGCTCGCGGAGCGTGAGGAGGCCGTGCTGCGCGAGGCCCTGCGCGCCCAGCTGCGCCGGCTGTCCCCGCGCCTGCGCACGCTGTACCGGCTCCAGCGCCGCCGCCCGCTGGAGGTGCTGCTGTCCGCGGACGACTTCGCCGCCCTCATGTGGCGCGCCCGCGCGCTGGAGGCCAGCATGGCGGGCGACCTGGAGCTCCTGCGCACCGTGCAGCACGTGGCGACCCTCCAGCGCCAGGCGACGCTGGAGCTGAAGCGGCTGCACACCTCGCTGTCCCAGCGCGTGGCCTTCCTCCAGCAGCAGTCGAAGCAGGCCCAGGCGCAGCAGGAGGCGCTGGAGGAGGTCGTCGGGAAGCTGGCCGGTGAAGCGGAGCTGGCGAAGCGCGCCGTGCGCGAGCTGGAGGGCGCGGACGCGGAGCTCACCCGCATGCTGGCGGACCTGCACGAGGCCCCCGCGACCAGCGGCTTCGGCGCCCTGAAGGGCAAGCTGCCCCGGCCCGTGACGGGCATCGTGGAGGTGGGCTTTGGCCGCGTGGTGAACCCGCGCTTCAACACCGTCACCGTGCAGAAGGGCGTGGACATCCGCGCCCCGGCGGGCACCCCCGTGCACGCGGTGGCCGAGGGCACCGTCGTCTACGCGGGCTGGCTGCGCGGCTACGGCAACCTGCTCATCGTCGACCATGGCGACGACTTCCACACGCTGGTCGCCCACCTCTCCACCATCGCCGTCGCCGTGGGCGCGCGCGTGGCCCCGGGGGACGTGGTGGGAGAGGTGGGGGACACCGGCTCCCTCAAGGGCGCCTACCTGTACTTCGAGGTCCGCCGCGCCGGGCAGGCTGTCGACCCCGCCCCCTGGCTGGCCCCCATCCCCGCGGCCGGGACTCCGTGACACTGTCTGCTTTGATGCGCTGCGTCCAAGATGGAGGAGCGTTAGAAGCTGGCGGTCGTCGGTGGACGAAGGAGGCCCTCGCGTGGACCTGATGGGTGGGATGCAAGAGGCGATGCGCCGCGTGCTCGTTGCGCGGGGCGTGGAGTCGGAGACGGTGAGCGTGGGTGGGCAGGCGGTGCACCACTACGCGCTGGAGGGGCAGGGCAAGGGCCCTCCGGTGGTGCTGGTGCACGGGCTGGGCGGCTCCGCCAACGGCTTCGGGCGCACGTTCTTCGGGCTGGCGAAGCGCTTCTCGCGCGTGCTCGCGCCGGACCTGCCGGGTCACGGCTTCTCCGGCGAGTACTGCGGCGGCCCCACCTGCGTGCAGAGCCAGTTCGACGTGCTGCGCGCCTACTTCGAGGACGTGGTGAAGACGCCTGCCCTCGTGGTGGGCAACTCGCTGGGCGGGGCCATGGCCGTCAACCTGGCGGCCCAGCACTCGGCCTGGGTGAGGGCCCTGGCGCTGGTGGCCCCCGCGGGCGCGGAGCTGACGCCTGATGCGCTGGCGGCGCTCCTGGGACACTTCGCGGTGAAGTCCAGCGCGGACGTCCGCGCCCTGACGCGCAAGCTCTTCCACCAGCCGCCCCTGGGCGCGCTGCTGCTCGCTCCGGCGCTGCGCAGGCTCTACACGACGCCCACGGTGCAGGCGCTCGCGGCGGACGCGCTCGCGACGCAGGCGAGCATCGCGCCCCAGGCGGTGCGAGATTTGAAGATGCCGGTGCTCTTCCTCTGGGGCGGCAGCGAGCGGCTGCTGCCGCCGGAAATCCTCGCCTGGTACCGGCTGCACCTGCCCGCCCAGGCGGAGGTGCACGTGGTGGAGGGCTTTGGCCACGTGCCGCAGATGGAGCGGCCGGACGCGTTCGTGTCCCACCTGGTGGGCTTCGCGGACCGGGCCCGCCTCTAAGGGCGGGAATCGTCCGGCGGGCCGGGTGTAGACTCGGAAGGCCTTGCGACGGCCCCTTCCACCCGACCCCCGAGGACGCGCTCCCGTGATTCGTTTCCCGAAGCCGTGGCGCATGGGATTCGCCGCGCTCCTCGTGTGGGGCGCGCCCGCGCTCGCGCAGAAGCCAGGGGACGCGGCCAGCCGGGAGGAGTCCGCCTACCGCCAGCTGGAGCTGTTCGCGCGCGTGCTCTCCTACGTGGAGAACAACTACGTGGAGAGCGTGGACCGCAAGACGCTCATCCAGGGCGCCATCCAGGGGATGCTGGACACGTTGGATCCGCACACCCTCTTCATGCCCCCGGAAATCTTCCGGGAGATGAAGATCGACACGTCCGGCGAGTTCGGCGGCCTAGGCATCGAAATCGCGCGCAAGGGCGACCGGCTGGTGGTGGTGGCGCCCATCGACGACACGCCCGCGGCGCGCGCGGGCATCAAGGCCGGGGACGAACTGCTCGCCATCGACGGGGAGAGCACCCAGGGCATGGACCTGGCCCGGGCGCTCCAGAAGATGCGCGGACCCGCGGGCGGCCGCGTGCTGCTCACGCTCATGCGCGCGGGCTTCAGCGCCCCCCGGGAGCTGGCCATCCTGCGCGACCACATCCGCATCGTGTCCGTGGAGGGCGCGCTCTACGACGGCATCGGCCACGTGAAGGTGAAGAACTTCCAGGACCGCACGGACCTGTCGCTGAAGAAGGAGCTGGACCGGCTGCGCGCGCTCAACGGAGGCAAGGAGCTGGATGGCCTGGTGCTGGACCTGCGCAACAACCCCGGCGGCCTGTTGGATCAGGCCGTGGCCATGAGCGACCGCTTCCTGCCGGGCAACCTGCCCATCGTGTCCACGCGCGGGCGCGACGGCCGCAATGCCTCGGAGGAGAAGAGCCGCGACCGCGACACGGAGAAGGACTACCCGCTGGTGGTGCTGGTCAACGCGGGCAGCGCCTCCGCGTCGGAGATTGTCGCGGGCGCGCTCCAGGACCACGGCCGCGCGGTCATCATGGGCACGCAGACCTTCGGCAAGGGCAGCGTGCAGACCCTCATCGAGCTGGAGGACGGCTCCGGCCTGAAGCTCACCATCGCGCGCTACTACACGCCCAAGGGCCGCAGCATCCAGGAGAAGGGCATCACGCCGGACTTCCTGGTGCCGGAGGACGCCTCCGGGAAGGGAGTCGACGCGCCCCGGGAGAAGGACCTGCGCAGGCACTTCAAGGCGGAGCCGTCCCAGACGACGTCGGAGGTCGCCTCCCAGCCCCGGACGCTGCCCGCGAACCTGAAGGACTGGGCGGTGACGGCGAAGCTGGCGGATCCACAGCTGAAGGTCGCGCTCAACTACCTCCATGGGTTGGCGCCAGGGCCCGCGTCCCGGGCCTCCGGGAGCACCGCGGGTCGCTGAAACCCCCTTTCGAGGTGGCGTTCCGCCTCGCAGTGCGTGTAATGCGCACAGCAACGAGGGAGACCGGATGCGACGTCCTTTCAATCGCGCGCTGCACGCGACGCTCAGTGGCTGGCTGGTGGGAATGCTGGCCATGGGCCCCGCCTTTGCGCAGCAGCAACACGTACCGCTGCGGCTGATGCCGCGAACGCTGCCGGCGGCGACGGGCCCCCGCGTGGCGGTGGTGGCCATTCCCGTGGAGGCCTCGCTCGAGGGTGAGGCGCAGGCGCTGGCGCACTGGGCGGAGCAGGCCGTGGCCCGCTCCGGCCGGATGGAGCTGGTGCGTTTGACGGACGCGCTGGACGCCCAGGGCGCGGCCGCGCGCCAGGCGAAGGCGGTGGAGGGCAACGCCGCGTTCAAGGACGGCGCGAAGGCGTACGACGAACTGGACACCGTGAAGGCGCTCCAGAGCTTCGACAAGGCCGTGAAGGCCTACGAGCAGGCGGACCTGTCGCGCGCGTTCCCGCTGCTCAGCCGCGCACGCGTGATGAAGGCCGCCACCCAGGTGGCCAACGGCGAGAACAAGGCCGCGGAGCTGGAGATGCGCGGCGTGCTCGCGGTGGATCCGCGCGCCACGTTCAACCCGAACTTCTTCCCGCCGGAGGAAGTGGCCTTCGTGGAGAAGGAGCGCAAGGCGCAGCTGGACGGCGCGCAGGCCACGCTCAACGTGCGCACGCAGCCCGCTGGCGCGCAGGTGTTCGTGGACGGCACCTACCGGGGCGTGTCCCCGCTGTCGCTCACGGGCCTGACGCGCGCGGACCACTACGTGACGCTGCTGGCGCCGGGCTACGCCGTGACGGAAGGTCGGGCTCGCGAGGGCGACGCCTCCTTCACGCTCACGAAGCTGCCGGTGCAGCAGCGCTACGCCGCCATCGTGGACCGCATCGCGAAGAACCCCGACGACGAGGAGCGGGACCAGGCGCTGCAGGAGCTGGGCGCGCTCGCGGGCGTGCCGCAGGTGCTGGCGCTGGTGGTGCGCGGCGGCCCGGGCAACGCGCCCCTGACGGTCACCGGCCTGCGGATGGACGTGGCGGACGGCCACAACCAGGCGTACGCGCTGGGCCAGGTGCCGCGCGGCGAGGCCATGGCCACGGGCTCCGAGGCGCTGCTGACGGGGCTGGTGGCCCAGGACGCGGCGCGCGTGGACGGCAAGCCGGTGAAGCACTTCGCCGGCGGCGGAGGCGTGAGCCGCCAGACCGCGGGCTACGTGCTGCTGGCCACGGGCGTGGCGCTCCTGGCGGGCGGCATCTACTTCGGCCTGGAGGCCTCCTCCAAGTCGGACGCGTTCAAGACGGCTCCGCAGGGCAGCACGCGCGCGGAGGACCTGAAGAGCACCGGCAAGACGTACGCGCTGGTGGCGGACATCGGCGTGCTGGCGGGCCTCGTTTCCGCGGGCGCCGGCAGCTACCTGGCGTTCTACAAGAAGAAGGGTGGGGGCTCGTCGTCCAGCGCCCCCGCGAGCACGCCGTCCGAGCGCGCCGCGCCGGCCCGTGACGAAAAGCCCATGAAGGAGGCGCTGCCCATGCCGCCGCCTTCGCAGCCCGCGAAGAAGATGACGCGCAAGGAGCGCGAGGCCGAGGCCCGGCGCCAGCGTGAGGAGGCCGCCCGCCTCAAGCGCGAGGAGGAGCAGCGCAAGAAGGAGGAGGAGGAGGCGAAGCGCAAGGCGGACGAGGAGGCGAAGCGCAAGGCGGAGGAAGACGCCCGGCGCAAGCGCGAGGAAGAGAAGAAGCGCCCCAAGCTCGACGAAGACGATCTCCGGAACTACTAGCCATGCGCCGCCTTTCATCGCTCATCGTTCCCTCGGCCCTCGTCATGGGCCTGTCCGCCTGCAGCCTGCTCGTCAGCTTCGACCCCGAAGGGCAGCCCTGCGACCGCGGCCAGTGCCTGGAGGGCTACGTCTGCCGCGACGAGGTCTGCACCTCCGAGGACGGCACCCCCACCGGTGACGCCGGTACCGGTGACGCCGGCACCACCGACGCGGGCACGTCCGATGCCGGCACGTCCGACGCCGGTGGCAGCACGGACGCCGGCCTCACGGATGGCGGTCTGCTGTCCGACGGCGGCCTCGGCGACGGGGGCTGACGTCCCGCGCGGGTTTTCGCGCCGCGCCCTGGGAGCCCTGGGGCGCGGCGCCCTGTAAACACTCCCGCACGTGGCCGCCGGGCCGCGCCGTGTCCCCCCGGACACGGCTGCCTGCCCGAGGGTGGCCCGCGGAAACCCCCGTCATTCCAGTCACTTGGACGCCACGTCCGCGCCGGGAACCACGGCCGGTGCGTGGCATCATCCGTGCTCTGAGGCGGGCCCAGGGAGGCATCATCGACATGGGCAAGCGCGTGGGAGTGCTGATGGGCGGGTGGGGCGAGGAGCGGGAGATTTCGCTCAAGACGGGGGAGGCCGTGGTGGCGGCCCTGGAGACCCTGGGGCACACCGTCACCCGCGTCTTCGCGGGCCCGGGCCTGGACCGGGCGCTGCGCGCGGCGGACCTCGACGTGGCCTTCCTCGCGCTGCACGGCCGCATGGGCGAGGACGGCCGCGTGCAGGGCCTCCTGGAGCTGCTGGAGATTCCGTACACCGGCTCCGGCGTGCTGGCCTCCGCGCTGGCCATGGACAAGCCCATGGCGAAGAAGCTCTTCCAGCTGCACAACCTGGCCTCGCCCCGGGGCTACCGGGTGGCCCGCGCGGACGCCGGGCGCGCCCTGGAGCTGCACGGCGACAGCGGCTTTCCCTGCGTGGTGAAGCCCGCGAAGGGCGGCTCGTCCGTGGGCCTGTCCGTGGTGCATGACGCCGGGGCGCTGGTGCCCGCGGTGGCCCAGGCGTGCCGCTTCGGCGGAGAGGCCCTGGTGGAGCGCTTCGTCCAGGGGCAGGAGGTGACGGTGGGCATCCTCGGCGACAGCGTGCTGGGCAGCTGCGAGGTGTCCTACCCGCGCGAGGGCTTCGACTACGAGGCCAAGTACAAGGGCGCCGGCGCCCAGTACTTCCTGCCGCCCCGCCTGTCCGACACCCGCCGCGTCAACGTGGAGACCCTGGCGCTGGCCGCCTACCGCGCCCTGGGCTGCCGGGGCTACGGCCGCGTGGACCTGATGTGCTCCGACACGGAGAACGACGTCGTCCTGGAGGTGAACACCCTGCCGGGCTTCACGCCCACCAGCCTCCTGCCGAAGATCGCCGCCCGCGCCGGCCTGGACTTCCCCGCGCTGGTGCAGGGCGTGCTGGATCGCGCCACCCGCGACGAGTCCCACGTCGCCGAGGAGGGCCCCGCGTTCGCGCCCACCGCTCCCGTGCCCCTGCGCGCCGTGCGCTAGGTCCTCCGCCGCTCGGAGCACCTGGGACGTCGTCCCGGCAGCGCCCTGACGCAGGGAAGAAGGGGGTGACAACCTGCGTCAAAACCGCCGTTCAAAGCCTCTCGAATCCGGGGAATAGTTTGACACGACCCGGGTGGCTCCCTATTGTCCGCCGGCGATCAGTAGCCGGAAGGTCAAAGCCCAGTCTTTTCGGGCACATACGGGGCGGGGCTCAGCAGACCCACAGGCGGCGGTCAGCGTGAGCGGTCGGTCGGCATGCCGCCACGTCTGGTAGGACCGCTGGCGCCAGTGCCAGTGGGAGGGGCTGAGCGTCACCGATGACCACCGTCGAGATCATCTTCCTGGCAGTCTACTTCAGCTTGCTGAGCGTGCTGGGAGTCTACGGCTCCCACCGCTACCGCATGGCGTTTCTGTACTACCGCCACAAGTTCAAGCTGCCGACGCCCAATGGCACGCTGAAGGCGCTGCCTCGTGTAACCATCCAGCTGCCCATCTTCAACGAGATGTACGTGGTGGAGCGCCTGGTGGAGTCGGTGTGCCGCATCGACTACCCGCGCGAGCTGCTGGAGATCCAGGTGCTGGACGACTCCACGGACGAGACGTGCGGCATCGCGCGCGCGTGCGTGGAGCGCCACCGGCAGAAGGGCCACGACATCGTCTACATCCACCGCGTCAACCGCCAGGGCTTCAAGGCGGGCGCGCTGGAGAACGGCCTCAAGCTGGCCACGGGCGAGTACGTGGCGGTGTTCGACGCGGACTTCGTCCCCAGCCCCGACTTCCTGATGCGCACGGTGCCCTTCTTCGCGGACGCGAAGGTGGGCATGGTGCAGGTGCGCTGGGGCCACCTGAACCGTGAGTTCAGCATCCTCACGCAGGCGCAGAGCATCTTCCTGGACGGCCACTTCATCATCGAGCACACCGCGCGCAACCGCGCCGGGTGCTTCTTCAACTTCAACGGCACCGCGGGCATCTGGCGCCGCAGCACCATCTCCGACGCGGGCGGCTGGCAGCACGACACGCTCACGGAGGACCTGGACCTGTCCTACCGCGCCCAGCTGAAGGGCTGGCAGTTCATCTTCCTCCCGGAGGTCATCTCCCCCGCGGAGGTGCCGGTGGACATGAACGCCTTCAAGAGCCAGCAGCACCGCTGGGCCAAGGGCTCCATCCAGACGGCGAAGAAGCTCCTGCCCACCATCCTCAAGAGCGACCTGCCGCTGCTGGTGAAGCGCGAGGCCTTCTTCCACCTCACCAACAACATGGCCTACCTGTTGATGGTGCTCCTGTCCGTGCTGATGCCCATCAGCATGGTGGTGCGCTTCCAGCACGGGCTGTACGGCACGCTGTTCCTGGACCTGCCCTTCTTCATCACCGCGACGGCCAGCGTCTGCGTCTTCTACGTGGCCGCCCAGCGCGAGCGCGGCGTGAAGGGCTGGGAGCGCTTCAAGTACCTGCCCTTCCTGATGAGCCTGGGCATCGGCCTGGCCATCAACAACGCGAAGGCCGTGGGCGAGGCGCTGCTCAACCAGCAGTCGGGCTTCGCGCGCACGCCGAAGACGGGCGCGGAAGGCAAGAGCGTCAAGGCCGTGAAGAAGAGCTACCGGGGCAGCAAGACGCTGATGCCGGTGGTGGAACTGCTCTTCGCCGCCTACTTCACCGGGGCGCTGTGGTTCGCCATCGACTCGCGCATCTACACGTCGGTGCCCTTCATCATCCTGTTCCTGGCGGGCTTCCTCTACGTGGGCGTGTCCAGCCTGCTGCAGGGCCTGTCGGGCCGGGCGAAGGCGCCGGACGCCGCTCCCGCGGTGGCCTCCTCCGAGGAGCAGCCGCGCCAGGCGGCCTGATCCGCTCCCCGCCGCTTCCGCAGGTCACCTCGCGCCGCCGCTTCCCTCCTGGGCCTCCAGGGCGGGGAGGGCGGCGCGGTGCTTTGGGGCCTACCTGCCGGCGTCGGGGGCGCCGCGCAGCAGCACCTGCTCCTGGCGCACCGGGGCGGGGCCGGAGGTCGCGGGGCGGCAGCCCTCGTCGATGGCGGTGCTGGACGCGGCCCTCAGCGTGAGGCCGGCGTCGGTGCAGGCCACGGCCTCCGTCGGGAAGGCGACAGGGCAGGGCGTGCCGGAGGCGCTGAAGCCGGTGGCGCGCGTCTCGCCCACGAAGCCCTGGGGCGTGCGGGTGAGGACGATGCCCACCGAGCCCGCGTCCGGGGACTCCACGCCTCCATCCGCCCACGCCCGCACCACCGCGAGCGTCAGGGTGCGGCCGTCGTCCTGGCCCAGGTAGCGGAAGGCCGGGTTCTGGGCGTGGTGGTAGTCGCCTGACTGGTCCTTCTCGCAACCGGGCGGCACGTGGATGGGGGGCGGCACGGAGGCCGTGGAGGTCTCCACCCGGGGTGGGGCCTTGCCCGGACAGGCCGCGAGCGAGAGGACACAGAGGCCAAGGGGGAGGGTGACGAGGGCGCGGTGCATATGGGGCGCGGATATTCTCCCAACGGACGGCCCGGTGGGACGGTGTTTGCTTCCCCTGGGATGACTCTCTAACCTTCGGTCCGACATGAGTCTTCGCCGCTTCGCCATCCTGTCGCTCGTCGCCACCCTCGCGCTGCCCTCCGCTGCGTTCGCCCAGGACATTGACGCGCTCCTCGGCCCCTCGTCGGAGGACACGAAGCCCTCGAAGCCCAAGGGCAAGACCAAGGCCGCGAAGCCGCCGAAGGCGACGGCGAAGAAGAAGACGCCGCCCAAGGAGAAGAAGGTCACCACGCGCAAGGGCAAGGCGGGCAAGGGCGCCGCCACGGCCACCGCCGAGGACGCGACCCCGGCCAAGGCCACGCTCGTGCTCAAGCTGGGCAGCAACGCGCGCGGCGCGAAGGTGACGGTGGACGGCCAGGAGGTGAACCCCCAGACGCCGCTGGAGCTGACGCCGGGGGAGCACACGGTCACCGCGCGCCGTCAGAACTACTCGGACTTCAACCAGCAGGTGACGCTGACCGCGGGCCTGGCCACGGAGCTGACGGTCGCGCTGGACGCGGCGACGGGCTTCGCCACCCTGCGCGCGGACGTGCCCCGCGTCACGGTGTACGTGGACGGGACGCGCGTGGGCTCCGCCCCCATCGAGAACCACCCCCTGTCCCAGGGACCGCACGAAATCGAGTTCCGCGGGCCGGGGCTCAAGGACGTGAAGAACATCAACGTGCGCGCCGGCCAGCTCTACGTCGTGGAGGGGCGCCTGCGTCCCGTCACCGAGCCGATGGCGACGGCGACGCCGAAGACGGACGACGCGCCGCGCTCGACGGTGCTGGAGCCCTCGAAGCAGCCCTCGGAGCCCATGGACCAGCCCGGGCTGGCGCTGGGCACCGAGCAGCCGCCGGAGGTGAAGGAGAGCACCAGCAAGGCCTGGTACCAGAAGTGGTACGTCTGGGTGGGCGTGGGCGTGGTGGCCGCCGCGGCGGGCGCCGGGGCCTACGCGGTGACCCGGAGCCCCGCGGAGCTCTCCTCGAACGACGTGTGCGGCGGTCCGTGCGACGGCCAGATTGGCTTCTCCGGCCTGCGCCCCGTCGCACCCGCGAACGGCCTGCGCTTCTAGTGGCCCCGCAGGTCGTCTTCTGAGCGGCCCGCGCCCGGCTCCAGCCGCAGGAAGACGTTCGTCACGCGGCCCACGCCCCAGTAGTCCAGCGCGGTGGCGCGGATGCGGAAGGGCTCGGACTCCGGCAGGAGGGCGGTGAGGTCCACCTCGTTGGCCTCGAAGCTGAAGGCGCGCCGGCCCACGTTGTCCACCTGCTCGTTGCCAATGAAGACGCTGTCCGCGAAGCCCACGGCGGCGCGGCGCGACACCTTCCCCTTCGTGTCCAGCACCTCCAGCAGGAGGAAGTTGTCCACGGCGAAGCCCTGCGTGCAGGCCGCGTCTCCGCAGAGGCTGGCCTTGGCGCCGTCCAGCAGCAGCTGGGGCGTCTCTCCGGTGGCGACGACGCGCGGCGTGCGCTCGCCCTCGCGGGTGTCCACCTCCACGTCCTCGCGCTTCCCCTCCAGGCGCGCCGTCTCGCGCTCCGGCGTGGCGCCTAGCAGCTGCACCGAGCGTGGCTCGGGCGGCGCGGCGGCGGTGGACGGGGGAACCTGCTTCGCGCAGGCCAGGAGGCTCAGCGCGGCGGCGGAGAGGGTCAACGTTCGCGAGTGGCGCACCCGGAGGCTTGTAGCGAGCGGCCCTGGACGGGGTCAATTAGCATGCCCCCCATGCGGACCCTCCCCGGATGGTGGCTGTTGTGCGCGCTGGCCGCGGGCCCCGTGGCCGCGGCGGCTCCTCCCGCCCCCGCCGCGCCCGCTGTCCCGGGCGCCGGCAGCGTGGCGCCGGAGGTGCAGCTGTGCCTCCAGCACCTGAAGCCGGAGGAGCGGGACCGGGCCGCGAAGGCCTTGGGGCCGCTGGAGTCCGTGCCGCTCTACCGGGTCCAGCTGGAGGTGGAGCCGAAGGAGCGGCGCGTCTGGGGCAAGGTGCAGGTGCGGCTGGTGGCGAAGGGGCCCAGGCCGGTGACGGAGCTGTACCTGCGGCTGACGCCCAACACCCGCTCGCGCCAGGTGACGCTCTCCGGCGCGAAGCTCAACGAGAAGGCCGTGACGCTGGAGCTGGGGCCGGAGCCCACGCTGCAGCGCATCGCTGTAGACCCTCCGGTGGCCCCGGGCGGCGCGCTGTCGCTGGAGGTCTCGGTGAAGGGCACGGTGCCCAGGGCGGCGCCGGGCGCGGAGTCGCTGATGGGCTCGGGCGGGCTCCTGGGCGGGAGCGCCAGGGGCGGCGGCGCGGACGACCACGGGGCCTTCTCCGCCACGGCGGACGTGGTGAGCCTGGTGGGCGTGGTGCCGCAGGTGCCCCCGGTGGATGACCGGGGCCAGCCGTGGGCCGGTCCGCAGGGGCTGGGAGACCTGGCGCTGTACGAGCCCGCGCACGTGCTGGCCACGCTCACCGTGCCGCCGGGCTGGTCCGCGCACGCCACCGGGACGCCCATGGGCGCGGTGCCGGAGCGCGACGGCCGG
Organism: Corallococcus interemptor; assembly: GCF_003668875.1. Lineage (GTDB taxonomy): Bacteria > Myxococcota > Myxococcia > Myxococcales > Myxococcaceae > Corallococcus > Corallococcus interemptor. The sequence continues at coordinate 26,339 of NZ_RAWM01000120.1, forward strand.
GTGCGCTACAGCTTCGCGGCGGCGGCGGTGCGCGACTTCCCGGTGCTGGTGACGCGCGGCTACCAGTCCGCCACGGCCACGGTGAACGGCGTCACGGTGGAGAGCCACTTCGCGGCGCAGGACGCGGCCGTCGGCAAGCGCGTGCTCAAGTACGCGTCGCAGGCCCTGACGGAGTTCGAGAAGCGCCTGGGCCCGCTGCCCTACACCCACTTCCGCGTGGTGCAGGCGCCCTTGAGCGGCGGCGCGGGCGGCATGGAGTTCCCGGGGCTGGTGACGGTGGGCACGTCCCTCTACCGCGCGAAGCAGGACCCGCTGTCCATGCTGGTGGGCATGCCCGGCATGGAGGCCATCCAGGAGCTGCTGGACGCGCAGGGCGCCGCGATGCTGTCCCAGGTGGGCGCGCAGGTGGGCGCGTCCCTGGAGCGCACGCTGGAGTTCACCGTGGCGCACGAGGTGGCGCACCAGTACTTCGCGGGGCTCGTGGGCTCGGACCCCATCCGCGACCCGGTGGTGGACGAGTCCCTGGCCCAGTACGCGGCGCTCCTCTACATGGAGTGGGCCCACGGCCCGGAGGCCGCCGAGTCCCTGCGCAACGAGGCCCTGGTGATGCCCTACCAGTTCTACCGGATGACGGGCGGCAGCGACGGCCGCGCGGACCGGCCCACGGGCGACTTCGACGGCGGCGAACTGGAGTACGGCGCGCTCGTGTACGGCAAGGCGCCGCTGCTGCACCACGCGTCGCGCAAGCTGGTGGGGGACAGCGCCTTCTTCAAGGCCCTGCGCGCGTACGTGGACACGTACCGCTTCAAGTGGGCGTGCAAGGCGTGCTTCACGCAGGAGCTGGCGAAGGCGAGCCCCGCGAACGCGAAGGCGCTCACCCAGCTGCGCACGCGCTGGTGGGAGGAGTCCCACGGCGACGAGGACCTGGGCGCCGCGGACCTCCAGGGGCTGATGGAGGCCATGGGCGGCGGCGCCATGGGCGGCGTGAAGCTGGACGCCCAGACGCAGGAGCTTCTGGAACAGCTGCTGCCCCAGCTCATGGGGCAGTAGGGCGAAGGCAACGGTCAGTCGAACAGCGCCTGCACGAACTCGCGCGGCTCGAAGCGGCGCAGGTCGGCGATCTTCTCGCCCACGCCCACCCAGACCACGGGCAGCTTCAGTTCGTCGCAGATGCCGATGATGACGCCGCCCTTGGCGGTGCCGTCCAGCTTGGTGAGCGCGATGGCGCTGACGCCCACGGCTTCGTGGAACTGCTTGGCCTGCTGGATGGCGTTCTGCCCGTTGGTGGAGTCCAGCACGAGCAGGATTTCATGGGGCGCGCCGGGCAGCGCCTTGTCCATCACGCGCTTGACCTTCTTGAGCTCCTCCATGAGCGGGGCCTTGGTGTGCAGCCGGCCCGCGGTGTCCGCGATGATGACGTCCGCGCCTTCCGCTTGAGCCTTCTTCACCGCCTCGAAGATGACGGCGCTCGGGTCGCCGTTCTCCGGGCCCTTCACCAGCTGGGCCCCGGCGCGCTCGGCCCACACGTCCAGCTGCTCCGTGGCGGCGGCGCGGAAGGTGTCGCCCGCGGCGAGCACCACCTTCTTGCCCTGGCCGGTGAGCTGCGCGGCCAGCTTGCCGATGGTCGTCGTCTTCCCGGCGCCGTTGACGCCCACCACCATCACCACGTGCGGCGGGCCACCGCCCTCCAGCGAGCGCGGCACGGGCAGGTCCACCATGCGCGCCACCTCGTCGCGGATGGCGCCCTTGATGCGCTCCGGGTCCTTCAGTTCGTTGCGCTTGAGCTTGTCGCGCGCCACCTCCACCAGGTGGTCCGCGGTGCGCACGCCGATGTCGGCGGTGAACAGAATCTCCTCCAGCTCCGACAGGACGGACTCGTCCATGGTGCGCTGGCCGCCGAACAGGCCGTTGAGCCGGGCCATGAAGCCCTGGTTCCGCGTGCGGTCCAGCCCCTGGGCCAGCGTGCGGCCACCCTCCGCCTCCACCTTGGCGCGCGCCGCGGCGGCCTCGGCCTGACGGGCGGCCTCCGCGCGGGCGGCCTCCTGGGCGATGGCCTCATCGCGCAGGCGCACCGCCTCCACCTGCTCCCGCTTGCGGCGCTCGCGCGTCTCGTCGTCCAGGGCCTTCTTGGCGCGGTACTCGACGCGCTTGGCCTCCTCCTCGCGCTCCTTGAGGGCGCGGACCTGCGCCTCCAGGCGGGCCTTCTCCGCGGGGTCCTTCGCGGCATGGGCGGCGAACGAGGCCGTCTCGCGCTCCCGGCGCAGCTCGTCCATGCGCGCGTGGGCGTCGTCCAGGTCGCGGCGCCGGGCGAGCTCCGCCTCGTTGGGCGGCAGCTCCACGCGCAGCTCGGGGCGCTCCGCGGGCAGCTGGGGCACCTCTTCGGGCTTCCTGGCGGCCTCCGGCACGCGCTTCCTGCCCAGGAGCTTCCGCGCCGCGACGAGCGCCAGGACGACGAAGACCGCCGCGCCGCCAATGCCGACGATTTGACCGTCGGAGAGGCCGGTGTCCGGCGGGGTGCCCGTGCCCGGCTGCGTCGTCCCGCCGCCGGGGGTGGGGG
>NZ_RAWM01000121.1 GCF_003668875.1 Corallococcus interemptor
CGTCGAGCGCACCCTCCAGACGCACCGCCATGGGCACGTTGAAGAGGGAGGTCCCAGGCTGCAGCTGATCAATGAACCAGAGGCGCTGCTGGGCGAAGGAGAGGGGCAGGGGCCGGGAGCGGTCCTGCACGGGGATGAGCCCTTGGACGGAGTTGCCGGCGACGGCCTTCTGCGCGGCCACCTTCCTGAGCAATTCGGCGCGCTTCTCTGGCGACAGGTTGGCGATCCGCTTCGACAGCTCGTGGCTCATCTCATGTACTCCGCGCTCGGGGACGCCACTGCGCACGAGCACCACCGGGGTAGCGGCGCTCGCGTGAATCCAGGTCTGCGGGTGGTGCCGAACTGACGCCCTGCGCTGCTCTCCCGGGAGAAGCGCGAGGGTGGGTCAAATTCATTTAAGGGAGATTATTCCGCCAATGATCATCCTGTCATGAGGACGGACCCATCCTTGCCCGAGTGAATTCAGGTATTTGCAGAATTTCTCTGGTTCCCAGAACTTGAGGCGGGAAGGACCTCGGATGTCCTCTGGAGTGAGGCCTGCTCCGTGCGTCTCTTCCCTGATACAGGCCGTGTGACACAGGCCCACCGTCGCGATGATCCACGACGGTGGGCGCCTGATTTCACATCCGCCCTGGATCAGCTCCCCGATGCCTGCTGGGGCGCGATGCCGGACACCCGCGCAAGCGCCTCCCGCAGGCGCTCAACGACAGCCCCGAGGTGCGGGTCCTGCATCAGGGCGTGGTGGCCACCGGGAACCTCGTGCACCTCCAGGCCGCCGAGCACCAGGGACACCCAGCCACGGTGCTTCGGAATCCCGGCGGCGACTCCGCTCGCGCTCAGGAGCAGCGCGGTGCCGTCGTACGGCTGGGGCACGAACTTCTCCTGGGCGAAGAGGTTGGCCCGGAAGACGTTGAAGAGGGCACGCAGCTGGGCCGGGCCAGAGTGCGCATCCAGGATGCGCGCCCGGAGACCTTCCTGGAGCAGCTGCGCCAGCATCGCGCCGTCGTCACCCTGTGCCAGCACTTCGTCAGGAACGGAGAGGGTCTGTCCAAACGCCGTGGCGGTGGCATGGGCGAAGGCGAGCCGTGCGCGTGCTTCGGGAGCCAGGTGCGTGGCGTCCTGGGAGGGCTTCGTCAGTCCGGGCACATAAGCGTCGATGAGGGCGAGCAGGTCCACGGCTTCACCCGCATCGCGCAGGCGGCGAGCCATCTCGTAGGCGACGAGCCCGCCCAGGGACCAGCCACCGAGCTGGTAGGGGCCGTGCGGCTGCACCGTGCGAATGGCGTCGATGTAGAGGTCCGCCATCTCCTCGATGGACTCCGCGACGGGGCCTCCGTCGAGGCCGCGAGACTGGAGGCCATAGACAGGCAGTGACGGCCCCAGCCTGCGCGCCAGCTCCGAGTAGGCAAGGACGTTGCCGCCACCCGGGTGGACGAGGAAGAGGGGCCGCTGGTTGGGCTCGCCGCGCTCCAGCGGGACGAGCGGCGTCCAGGCCTGCGAGTCATCGCGAAGCACCTGGGCGAGCTGCTCGACGGTGGGCTGCTGGAAGAGGACGGAGAGGGGAATCGTCTGGCCCAGCCGCTCGCGCACGACGGCGACCATGCGTACGGCGAGCAGGGAGTGGCCGCCCAACTCGAAGAAGCTGGAGCGGACGCCGACGGAGCGGATGCCGAGGACGTCCTCCCAGATGCGCGCGAGCTGCATTTCGAGCGCGTCGCGTGGCGCGACGAAGTCCCGGGCTTCGATGGCGTGAGCATCGGGTTCGGGCAGGGCCTTGCGGTCCACCTTGCCGTTGGCGTTGAGCGGCAGCGCGTCCAGCACCATGAGCGAGGCGGGCACCATGTACTCCGGCAGCCGCTGCCGCAGGTGGGCCCGCAGCGCCCCCACATCCAGGGCGTGGCCTGCGCGAGCCGTGACGTAACCAATGAGGCGCTTGTCCGAGTCCGCGCCCCTGGCCACCACGACGGCTTCGTTGACACCGGAGACAGCGCGCAGCGTGGCCTCGATTTCCCCCAACTCGATGCGGAAGCCACGCACCTTCACCTGGAAGTCGACGCGGCCCAGGAAGTCGAGCGTGCTGTCCTCCCGCCAGCGTGCCTTGTCGCCCGTGCGGTAGAGCCGTTCGCCCGGAGTGGCCGCGAAGGGATGCGGGACGAAGCGCTCCGCGGTCAGGTCGGGGCGGTTGAGGTAGCCCCAGGCAAGGCCGGGGCCTCCGACGTACACCTCACCCGCGACGCCCACGGGCACCGGGTGCAGGTGCGCGTCGAGCACGTAGACCGTGGAGTTGGTGAGCGGCCGGCCGATGGGAATGGCGCCTTCCACCACCGTGTCGCGGCGCAGGGTGTACGTCGCGGAGAACGTCGTGTTCTCCGTGGGGCCGTAGCCGTTGAGGAACGTGGCGCCTTCCGGCAGGCGAGCAAGGTGCTCACGTACGCGGGCAGCAGGCAGCACGTCGCCACCGGCGAGGACCTGGCGGACACCCGCGAGGGCTTCACCCTGGTGCAGGGCCATCTGCTCGAAGAGTGCGGCGGTGAGCCAGAGCGACGTCACGCGGTGGTGACGCAGCTGCGCGGCCAGTTCCTCCAGCGAAAGCGAATGGGGAGGCGCGAGGACGAGCTTCGCGCCGTGCAGCAGCGCGCCCCAGATTTCGAGCGTGGACGCGTCGAAGGCGACAGGGGCCGCCTGGAGCCAGACTTCGTCAGGCCCGAAGCGCATGAAGGAGCTGCCGAGCACCAGGCGGGTGATGCCCCGGTGGGGCACGCAGACGCCCTTGGGACGGCCCGTGGAGCCCGAGGTGAACATGACGTAGGCCAGCGCTTCACCGTCCACGTAGATGTCCGGCGCATGCGTGGGCAGTGCGGCAATCTCAGCGGACTGCGCATCCAGCCAGACGCGTGTGCCGGAAGCAGGCAGCAGTGAAGCGAAGGGCTGGTGCGTAAGCGTCACGCTGACGTCCGCGTCCTCCAGGAGTGCGGCGATGCGCTCCACAGGGGCATTGCGGTCGACGGGGACGAAGGCTGCGCCCACCTTGAGGATGGCGAGCAGGGCCGTTACCAGCTCGAAGGAGCGTTCGACGGCAAGGCCCACGCGTGCACCCGGGACGATGCCCAGGCCGCGCAGGTGATGGGCCAGTTGGTTCGCACGGGCTTCGAGCTGCGCATACGTCAGCGTCACTTCGCCCAGTACCAGGGCCACTGCGTCGGGCGTGCGCTGGGCCTGCTGGGTGAAGTGCACGTGGACGGGGATGTCCGTGGGGCTGACAGCGGCCGTGTCATTCCACTCCACCAGGATGCGCTGACGTTCCACTCCCGTGAGCAACGGCACTTCCGCCACGGGCTGCTCGGGCTTGGCGGCCACGGCCTCCAGCAGCGTGCGCAGGTGGCCCGCCATCCGCTCCACGGTGCTCTGCTTGAAGAGGGCGGTGCTGTACTCCAACGTGCCGTGCAGGCCATCGGGCGTCTCCGTGAAGAAGACGCTCACGTCGAACTTCGACGTCGAGTGGGTGGCCTCCAGCCTCCGCAGCCGGAGGTCCGTCAACCGCACGTCCTCCGTGGGCACGTTCTGGAGCGCGAGCAGCGTCTGGAAGAGCGGCGTGCGGCTGAGGCTTCGCGTGGGCTGCAGGGCCTCCACCAGCTTCTCGAAGGGCACCTCCTGGTGCTCATAGGCCTCCAGCACCGTGGCGCGCACCTGCTGGAGCAACGCACGGAAGGACTGATCCGCATCCACCTTCGCGCGCAGGACGAGCGTGTTGACGAAGAAGCCGATGAGGCCTTCGGTCTCCGCGCGCGTGCGGCCCGCGATGGGCGAGCCCACGCTGAGGTCCTGCTGTCCCGTGTAGCGAGCAAGCAACCCCTGCCAGGCCGCGAGCAGCACCATGAAGAGCGAGCCGCCTTCCTGGTGTGCCAGTCCACGCAGGGCTTCCGTCAACTCACGCGACAGCGTGAAGCCCAGGGTCGCGCCCGCGGTGCTCCGGATGGCTGGTCGGGGGAAGTCGGTGGGCAGCTCCAGCACGGCCGGAGCGCCAGAGAGCTTCGCCTCCCAGTAGGCCATCTCCTGCCGCAGCGTCTCACCCGAAAGCGTGCGGCGCTGCCAGTCGGCGTAGTCCGCGTACTGCACCGGCAGCGCGGGCAGTGGTGACGGCTGTCCGGCGGCGAAGGCCTCGTAGAGGGCCGAGACTTCACGCACCAGCACGCCCAGAGACCAGCCGTCGGAGACGACGTGGTGCATTGTGACGACGAGGACGTGCTCGCGCCCGGAGAGCTTGAAGAGCAGCGTGCGCAGGAGCGGCCCGGTGCGCAAATCGAAGGGCCGGCGCATCTCCGCTTCCACGCGGACCCGCGTCTCGGGCTCGCGCTGGGGCTCGGGAAGGTCCGAGAGGTCCACGAGGGCCAGGGGCTGGTGGCTGTCGGGATGGATGATCTGGACCGGTGCTCCCTCCACCTGCGCGAAGGTGGTGCGCAGGGCTTCGTGCCGGCGCACGACTTCCTGCAGGGCGTGCTCCAGCACGTCGGCGCGCAGGTGGCCCTCCAGCCGGACGGCGACGGGCATGTTGTAGAGCGCGCTGCCCGGCTCCAGTTGGTCGATGAGCCACAGCCGCTGCTGGGCGAAGGACAGCGGCAGGGGTCCGTCATGGGAGACACGTGTGATCCGCGCCGTGCTCGTGCGGGTGAGCCCCGCCAGACGCGCCGCGAGGGCTTCCACGGTGGGGGCCTCAAAGAGCGCGCGCAGGGGCAGTTCCACGCTGAACGCGGCACGCACTCGCGAGACCACCTGGGTCGCCAGCAGCGAGTGACCGCCCAGATCGAAGAAGGAATCCTTCATGCCGACCTGCGGCACGCGCAGAACGGCTGCCCAGATGGCCGCGAGCTGCTCCTCAGTGGGATTCCGCGGCGCGACGTAGGTGGAGGCGGCTGCACCGCTCTGGGGCACGGGGAGCGCCTTGCGGTCCACCTTGCCGTTGGTGTTGAGCGGCAGGGCTTCCAGCACCAGGAAGGCGGCGGGCACCATGTACTCGGGCAGGTGCTGCTTGAGGAATGCACGCAGCTCGGTGGTGTCCAGGGGCGCTCCCGCCTCGGGGACGGCGTAGGCGACGAGTCGCTTGTCACCGGGCACGTCCTCGCGAGCCAGCACGACGGCCTGATGCACGGCAGGGTGCTTCAGCAGGCAGGACTCGATTTCACCCAGCTCGATGCGGAAGCCGCGCACCTTCACCTGGAAGTCCGCACGGCCCAGGTAGTCGAGCATCCCGTCCGCACGCCAGCGCACCACGTCGCCCGTGCGGTAGAGGCGGGCTCCGGGCGTGGAGGAGAAGGCATCCGGGATGAAGCGGTCTGCGGTCAGCTCCGGCCGGTTGAGGTAGCCACGAGCGACGCCTTCGCCGCCGATGAAGAGCTCACCGGCGACGCCCACGGGCACCGGGCGCAGCGTGCGGTCCAGCACGTAGACGCGCACGTTGGGCAGGGGCCGGCCGATGGTGGGAGTGGGGGAGGCGTCGAAAGCGCAGGCAGTGGCGTCGACGGTGCACTCGGTGGGGCCGTAGACGTTGAAGACGCGCGGACGCGGGGCCTGGGCCAGGTGGCGCCAGGTGGCCGGGTCCACCGCTTCGCCGCCCACGAGGACGCGGCGGGGGATGGACTGGCGCTCCAAGAGGCCTTCATCCACCAGCAGGCGCAGGTGCGCGGGCGAGCAGTCGAGGACGTCCAACTCATCCTGGCCGATGCGATTCACCAGCTCGGCCACGTCAGCGCGGGCTTCGTCAGGGACGATGCAAAGCGTGTGGCCATCGAGCACCTGGATGAGCTGCTTGACGGAGGCGTCGAAGGAGAGCGGCGCGTTGACGCTGACGCGCTCTCCCGGCTGGGCATCCGCGTGCACGGTGGCGGCGAGGGCGACGCGCAGGTTCAGCACGGAACGGTGCTGAATCATCACGCCCTTGGGACGGCCGGTGCTGCCCGAGGTGTAGATGATGTACGCCAGGTGCTCTGGGGTGACGGACGTCACCGGAGCGTCCTGGGACTCAAGGTCCGCAGTGTCGGAGTCCAGGCAGAGGGTGTGCGCGGAGTGAGGCGGCAGCGAGTCGCGCAGCCGCTGCTGGGTCAGGACGACCGGCGCACCGGTGTCCTGGAGGACGTGGGCCAGCCACTCACGCGGGTAGCTGGGGTCGATGGGGACGTAGGCACCACCGGCCTTGAGTGCGCCGAGGATGCCCACGAGGGCTTCGACGGAACGCTCCACGCAGAGCACCACGCGTATGTCAGGGCCCACGCCCAGCTTCACCAAACGGTGAGCAAGCTGATTGGCGCGAACCTCCAGCTCACGGAAGGAGAGGCGTTCATCGCGGCAGATGACGGCGAGCGCGTCAGGCGTGCGCAGGGCCTGGGCACTGAAGGCCTCGTGGAGGCAGAGGTCTCGCGGGAACTCCGCGTTGGGCCCATTCCAGTCCACGAGAAGCTGCTGCCGCTCCGGAGCGGTAAGCAGCGGCAGGCTGGCGAGAGTTGCCTCAGGCTTCGCGGCGATGGCCTCCAGCAACACTCCGAGGTGGCCCACCATGCGTTGCATGGTCGAAGCGTCGAAGAGATCCGTGGCGTACGTCAGCGTTCCGACGAAGCCCTGAGGCGAATCCTGCATCGTCAGCGTCAGGTCGAACTTGGAGGACCGCGTGTCCACCGGGACGCTCTGGAAGGACAGCCCCGGCAGTCGGAGCGCATCCATGGGTGCGTTCTGCAGGGAGAACATCACCTGGAAGAGCGCGCTGCGGCTCAGGTCTCGCGCGGGCTGGAGGATCTCCACCAGCTTCTCGAACGGCACATGCTGGTGCTCGTAGGCCGCGAGTGTCGTGGCCCTCATCTGGGCGAGCAGCTGGCGGAACGAATCCTGCGGCTCCAGCCGGGCGCGCAACACCAGCGTGTTGACGAAGAAGCCGATGAGGCCTTCGGTCTCCGCCTGCGTGCGTCCCGCGATGGGCGTGCCCACGCTGATGTCGTCCTGGCCGGAGTAGCGGGACAGCAGCGTCTGCCAGGCCGCGAGCAGCACCATGAAGGGCGTGGCGCCTTCACGCTGGGCCAGGGCCTTGAGTGCCTGGGAGACCTCCGGAGAGACGCGCACGTCCACCAGGGCACCCTGGCGGGACTGCATGGGCGGGCGAGGACGATCCGTGGGCAGGTCCAGCGCGGACGGAGCCCCCTCCAGCTGCTGCTTCCAATAGCCCAGCTGCTTGTCCAGGGCCTCCCCCTGGAGCCAGCCTCGCTGCCACACGGCGAAGTCCGCGTACTGCACGGGCAGCGGAGGGAGGACGGGCGCGCGGCCGGTGCTGAAGGCTTCGTAGAAGGCCGCCACCTCTCGGACGAGCACGCCCATGGACCAGCCGTCGGAGACGATGTGGTGCATCGTCACCAGCAACAGGTGCGAGTCCTGCCCCAGGCGCAGCAGCGTGCTGCGCAGCAGCGGGCCCGTGGTGAGGTGGAAGGGGCGCCGGGCCTCCGTGTCCGCCACTCGCCGGGCTTCCTCCTCACGGTGCGACTCGGGGAGGGTCGTCAGGTCGATGACGGGCAGCTCCCAACCGGAGGGAGGCTGGATGCATTGTGACGGTTCTTCGTGCTCGGCGGAGAGCGTGGTGCGCAGCGATTCGTGACGGTCCACCAACGCCTCGAAGGCGTGGCGCAAGGACTCCACGTCCAGCTGGCCCGTCAGCCGCAGGGCCGTGGGGATGTTGTACGAGATGTCACCCGGCTGGAGTTGATCCAACAGCCAGAGGCGCTGCTGGGCGAACGACAGCGGAAGGCTGCCTTCGCGCGGCGAGGGCCGCAGCGGCGGTGCCCCAAGCGCAACGGACCGAGCCCCCGCGAGCTTCGGTGCGAGCCCTTCCACGGTGGGAGCCTCAAAGAGGGCTCGCAGCGGCAGCTCGACCGCGAACGCAGCCCGCACGCGCGAGACAACCTGCGTGGCCAGCAGCGAGTGGCCGCCCAGGGCGAAGAAGTCATCCCGGATGCCCACGCGCTCCACGCGCAGCACTTCCGCGAAGAGCGCGGCCAGCTGTGCCTCGGTGTCGTTCCGAGGCGCGATGAAGTCGGACGAACGCGCGAGGTTCCCTGGCTCCGGCAAGGCCTTGCGGTCCACCTTGCCGTTGGAGTTGAGGGGCAGGGCGTCCAGCACGACCACCGCGGCGGGCACCATGTACTCGGGAAGGCCCTGGCGCAGATGGGCCTTGAGGGCTTCCACCTCCAGCGAGGCTTCGGCCTTGGGCGTGACGTAGGCGACGAGGCGCTTGTCAGCGGCCTCGCCCTTCGCGACGACGACAGCGTCCTTGAGGCCCGGTGCACGGCGGAGCGCGGCTTCGACTTCACCCAGCTCGATGCGGAAGCCGCGCACCTTCACCTGGAAGTCGATGCGGCCGAGGTACTCCAGCCGACCGTCCTTGCGGTACCGGACGCGGTCACCGGTGCGGTACATGCGGCCGCCCGGAGGACCGTAGGGCTCCGGCACGAAGCGCTCCGCCGTGAGTTCCGGGCGAAGCAGGTAGCCGCGAGCCTGGCCTTCACCGGCGAGGTACAGCTCACCTGCCACGCCGACAGGCACGGGCTGGAGTGAAGCATCCAGCACGTACGCGCGCGTGGCGGGCAGGGGACGACCAATGAGGGGCACCTCATCGCGGCCAACCAGAGACGCCGTGGAGTAGGTGGTGTCCTCGGAGGGCCCGTAGAGGTTGTAGAGCTTCTGCACCGAGGGGACGGCGTAGACCTGCTTGGCCAACGTCTCCGGCAGGGCTTCACCCGCGAGGTTGATGACACGCACGGAGGGCGGCACCGCGTTCAGGCGCAGCAACTGCGCCATGGCGGAGGGCACCGTGTTGACGAGGGTGACGAGAGAAGCCGTCGGCAGCTCCGCCAGGTGCAGGGCGTTCTTCGCCACGACCACCGCGCCACCGCTGCTCAACGGGGCGAAGAGCTCGAAGACGGAGAGGTCGAAATTGAGGCTCGTCGCGGCGAGCGTGCCCTTCAGTTCCTCGGCGGTGAACGTCTCCAATGCCCAGTGGAGGAACGACACGGCGTTGCCATGAGAGATGGCGACGCCCTTGGGCCGGCCGGTGCTGCCGGACGTGTAGATGAGGTAGGCGAGGTGGCCCGGGTGGATGGCGACCGCGGGCTTCGTCACGGGCTGCGTAGCCAGCTCCTCGTCCGAGTCCAGGCACACGGGTGTCGAAGACGTTTCGGGCAGCGCGGAGAGCAGGTGCGAATGGGCGACGAGGGCGGGGCCCTGCGCGTCCTCCAGCAGCCAGCCCAGACGCTCACGCGGGTAGCTGGGGTCCAGCGGCACGTAGGCGCCACCGGCCTTGAGGATGCCGAGGGCTCCGATGACAAGGTCCTCGGTGCGCTCGACGCACAGGCCGACGCGGACTTCGGGCCCAACGCCCAGGCCACGCAGACGGTGCGCGAGCTGGTTCGCCTTCGCGTCCAGCTCCCGGTACGTCAGCTGGCGCTCGGGCGTGATGACGGCCAATGCATCCGGCGTGCGGTGCACCTGGGCCTCCACCATCGCGGGGATGCTGGGGACCTGCGTCAGCTGTGAAGCCGGAGGATTCCATTCGACGAGCAGTTGCCGACGCTCGGGCTCCGTGAGCAAAGGCAGATCACCCAGCCGCGTGTCCGGCTTCTTCGCGATGGCCTCCAGCAACACGCCGAAGTGCCCGGCCATGCGCTGAACCGTCGCCGCATCGAACAGGTCCGTCGCGTACTCCATCGTGCCGACGAAGCCATCCCTGCCTTCGCGCAGTCCCAGCGAAAGGTCGAACTTCGCGAAGTGGGTCTCCAGCGGCAGGGCCTGGAAGGACAGGCCAGGCAGACGCAGCGCCTCGTTGGGCGTGTTCTGCAGGACGAACATGGCCTGGAAGAGCGGACTGCGGCTCAGGTCGCGCGCGGGCTGCACGGCTTCGACGAGCTTCTCGAAGGGCAGGTGCTGGTGCTCGAAAGCCGCGAACGTCGTGCCGCGCACCTGGGTCAGCAGTTCCCGGAACGTGGCCCGAGGGTTCAGCCGGGCGCGCAGCACGAGCGTGTTGACGAAGAAGCCGATGAGGCCTTCGGTCTCCGCCTGGGTACGGCCCGCGATGGGCGTGCCCACGCTGATGTCGTCCTGTGCCGAGTAGCGCGACAGCAGCAGCTGGAATGCCGCCAGCAGCGTCATGAAGGGTGTCGCGCCTTCACGCTGCGCCAGGGCCTTGAGCGCTTCGGAAACCTGCGCGGGGATGTGCAGGTCCAGCGTGGCGCCACGGTTTGATTGCACAGGCGGACGCGGACGGTCCGTGGGCAGCTCCAGTGCCGCGGGCGCTCCGGACAGCTGCTGCTTCCAGAAGTGGATCTGCGCCTCCAGCGCTTCCCCCTGGAGCCAGTCACGCTGCCACGTCGCGAAGTCCGCGTACTGCACGGGCAGCGGTGCGAAGGCCGGCGTGCTGCCCGTGGCGAAGGACTCGTAGAAGGCCACCATTTCGCGGACGAGGACGCCCATGGACCAACCGTCGGAGACGATGTGGTGCATCGTCACCAGCAGCAGGTGGGAGTCCTCGGCCAACCGCGCCAGCGTGGTGCGGAGCAGCGGGCCCCTGGCGAGGTCGAATGGCCGACGCGCTTCCTCGTTGGCCAGACGTCGCGCTTCTTCTTCCCGCAGTGCCTCCGGCAGGGTGGAGAGGTCCACGAGCGGCAGCGTCCATCCACTGGCTGCATGGATGGTCTGGATGGGCTGGTCCTGGTGCGAATGGAAGGTAGTGCGCAGGGCTTCGTGACGCTGGACGAGCGCTTCGAAGGCACGGCACAGGGCCTCCGTGTCCAGGTGTCCGGAGAGCTGGAGCGCGGTGGGGATGTTGTACGACGCGTCACCGGGCTGGAGTTGGTCCAACAGCCACAGCCGCTGCTGGGCGAAGGACAGGGGCCGAGGGCCGTCATGCGTGACGCGAGTGAGCTTCGGGGCCTGGGAGCTCGCGCTGCCGTGCAGCCGCGTGGCAAGCGCCTCCACCGTGGGGGACTCGAAGAGCGCGCGGAGGGGCAGTTCGACGTTGAACTCGGCGCGCACGCGAGAGACGACCTGCGTGGCCAGCAGGGAGTGGCCCCCTAGCTCGAAGAAGGAGTCCTTCACGCCCACCTGGGGCAGATGGAGGACTTCGGCCCAGATGGAGGCCAGCTTCGCTTCGGCTTCCGTGCGAGGTGCTTCGTAGCTGGTGCCCGACTGCTGAGCCTCCGGCTCCGGTAGGGCCTTGCGGTCCACCTTGCCGTTGGCGTTGAGGGGCAGCGCGTCCAGCACTACCAGTGCCGACGGCACCATGTACTCGGGCAGGTTCTTGCGGAGGTGGACCTTGAGCGCGTCCGCGTCCAGCGAGTGGCCCGCGTGCACGGTGACGTAGCCGATGAGACGCTTGTCCGCGTCCGAGCCCCGGGCCACCACGACGGCTTCGTTGACGCCGGAGGCGGAGCGCAGCGCGGCTTCGATTTCACCCAGCTCAATGCGGAAGCCACGCACCTTCACCTGGAAGTCGACGCGGCCCAGGAAGTCGAGCGTGCCGTCCATCTTCCAGCGTGCCTTGTCACCGGTGCGGTAGAGCCGTTCGCCCGGAGTGGAGGCGAAGGGATGAGGGACGAAGCGCTCCGCGGTCAGGTCAGGACGATTCAGGTAGCCCCAGGCAAGGCCCTGGCCGCCGACGTACACCTCGCCCGCGACGCCTACGGGCACCGGTCGCAGGTGCACGTCGAGCACATAGCCGGTGGAGTTGGTGAGCGGTCGACCGATGGGAATGGCGCCTTCCACCACCGAATCGCGGTGCATGGCGAAGGTGGTGGAGAAGGTGGTGTTCTCCGTGGGGCCATAGCCATTGAGGAAGCTGGCTCCTTCCGGCAGGCGAGCAAGGTGCTCACGCACGCGGGGGGCGGGCAGCACATCGCCACCGGCGAGGACCTGGCGCACCCCTGCGAGGGCTTCACCCTGGTGCAGGGCCATCTGCTCGAAGAGTGCGGCGGTGAGCCACAGCGACGTCACGCGGTGGTGACGCAGCTGTGCGGCCAGTTCCTCCAGCGAGAGCGAATGGGGAGGCGCGAGGACGAGCGTCGCGCCGTGCAGCAGCGCACCCCAGATTTCGAGGGTGGACGCGTCGAAGGCGACAGGGGCTGCCTGGAGCCAGACTTCGTCAGGCCCGAAGCGCATGAAGGAGCTGCCGAGCACCAGGCGGGTGATGCCTCGGTGGGGCACGCAGACGCCCTTGGGGCGGCCCGTGGAGCCCGAGGTGAACATGACGTAGGCCAGCGCTTCACCGTCCACGCGGATGTTGGGTGCGTGGGTGGGCAGCGCAGCGATGACGTCACGCTGCGCGTCCAGCCAGACGCGAGTGCCAGCTGCGGGTAGCAGTGAGGCAAAGGGCTGGTGCGTGACGATGAAGTGGACGCCCGCGTCCTCCAGCAGTGCGGCGATGCGCTCCACGGGAGCGTTGCGGTCCACGGGGACGAATGCCGCGCCCACTTTGAGGATGGCGAGCAGGGCCGTCACCAACTCGAAGGAGCGCTCGACGGCGAGGCCCACGCGTGCACCCGGAACGATGCCCAGGCCACGCAGATGGTGAGCCAGTTGATTCGCGCGTGCGTCCAGCTGCGCATACGTCAGCGAAGCCTCACCGAGGACGAGGGCGATGGCGTCCGGTGCGCGCTGGGCCTGCCGGGCGAAGTGGACGTGGACAGGGATGTCCGTGGGGCTGACGGCAGTCGTGTCATTCCAGTCCACGAGGACGCGCTGGCGCTCCTCGCTGGAGAGGAGCGCCAGTTCCGCGACGGGCTGCTCGGGCTTCGTGGCCACGGCATCCAGCAGCGTGCGCAGGTGGCCCGCCATCCGCTCGATGGTGCTCCGCTCGAAGAGGGCAGTGCTGTACTCCATCCATCCGGTGAAGCCCTGGGGTGAGTCCTGCAACGTCAGGGTGAGGTCGAACTTGGCGGAGTGGCCCTCGGCGACGGCCGGCCGGAAGGTGAGGCCCGGCACTCGCAGCGCCTCTCCAGGTGCGTTCTGCAGGACGAACATCACCTGGAAGAGAGGGCTGCGGCTCGTGTCCCGCACGGGCTGGAGGGCTTCCACCAGCTTCTCGAAGGGCACGTGCTGGTGCTCGTAGGCCGCGAGCGTCGAGCCACGTACCCGGGCAAGCAGCTGGCGGAAGGAGTCCTCTGGCGTCACGCGCGCACGTAGCACGAGCGTATTGACGAAGAAGCCGATGAGGCCTTCGGTCTCCGCCTGGGTACGGCCGGCGATGGGCGAGCCCACGGTGACGTCGTCCTGGCCCGAGTAGCGGGACAGCAGCGTCTGCCAGGCAGCCAGCAGCACCATGAAGGGCGTGGCGCCTTCACGCTGGGCCAGGGCCTTGAGCGCGTCGGACGTCGCCTGCGGAATCCTCACGGAGAGGGTTGCGCCCGCGTGGGACTGGATGGCCGGGCGGGGGAAGTCGGTGGGCAGCTCCAGCGCGGCCGGAGCCCCCTGAAGCTGCTCCTTCCAGTAGCCCAGTTGCGCGTCCAGCGTCTCACCCTGGAGCCAGTTGCGTTGCCACGCCGCGAAGTCCGTGTACTGCACCGGCAGCGGAGGCAGCGTGGGCGTCTGGCCCGTGGAGAAGGCCTCGTAGAAGGCCACCAGCTCCCGGACGAGGACGCCCATGGACCAGCCGTCGGAGACGATGTGGTGCATCGTCACGAGCAACAGGTGCTCTTCTTCCGCCAGCCGAACGAGGGCGGTGCGCAGCAGCGGGCCATTCCGCAAGTCGAAGGGCTGACGCGCATCCGCTTCGACCTTCCGCTGGGCTTCGGCTTCGCGCTTCGCTTCAGGCAGCGTGGAGAGGTCGATGAGCGGCAACGCCCACGTGCCGGGCGCGTGGATGTGCTGGGCGGCCTGGCCCTGGCTCTCACGGAAGGTGGTGCGAAGGGCGTCGTGGCGGGCCACCAGCGCTTCGAAGGCGCGGCGCAGGGACTCCTCGTCCAGCCGGCCCGTCAGCCGGAGCGCGGTGGGGATGTTGTAGGACGCATCGCCCGGGGTGAGCTGGTCCAGGAACCAGAGGCGCTGCTGGGCGAAGGAGAGGGGCTGTGGGCCGTCCGCCTGGGTCCGGGTGAGCGGAGGTAGCTGGAGGCTTGGATCCTGGGCCTGGAGGCGCTCCGCGAGCGCGGACACGGTGGGCGCTTCGAAGAGGGCCCTCAGCGGCAGCTCCACGCGGAAGGTGGAACGCACACGCGAGACGAGCTGAGTGGCCAGCAGCGAATGGCCACCCAACGCGAAGAAGTCGTCGTGGATGCCCACGCGCTCCACGCGCAGCACCTGCGTGAAGAGGGCCGCAAGCTGCTCCTCGGTGGGAGTGCTCGGCGCGACGTAGGTGGAGGCGGCTGCGCCGCCCTGGGGCGCGGGGAGCGCCTTGCGGTCCACCTTGCCGTTGGTGTTGAGCGGCAGGGCCTCCAGCACGAGGAAGGCGGAGGGCACCATGTACTCAGGCAGGTGCTGCTTGAGGAATGCACGCAGCTCGGCAGTGTCCAGCGACGCCCCCGCCTCGGGGACGGCGTAGGCGACGAGTCGCTTGTCACCGGGCACGTCCTCGCGGGCGAGGACGACGGCCTGATGCACGGCAGGGTGCTTCAACAGGCAGGACTCGATTTCACCCAGCTCGATGCGGAAGCCGCGGACCTTCACCTGGAAGTCCGCACGGCCCAGGTAGTCGAGCATGCCGTCGGCACGCCAGCGCACCACGTCGCCGGTGCGGTAGAGGCGGGCACCCGGAGTGGAGGAGAAGGCGTCCGGGATGAAGCGGTCCGCCGTCAGCTCCGGCCGGTTGAGGTAGCCGCGAGCGATGCCTTCACCGCCAATGAAGAGTTCCCCAGCGACACCCACGGGCACCGGGCGCAGCGTGCGGTCCAGCACGTAGACGCGCACGTTGGGCAGGGGCCGGCCAATGGTGGGAGTGGGGGAGGCATCGAAAGCGCAGGCAGTGGCGTCGACGGTGCACTCGGTAGGGCCGTAGACGTTGAAGACGCGTGGACGCGGGGCCTGGGCCAGGTGGCGCCAGGTGGCCGGGTCCACGGCCTCACCACCCACGAGGACGCGGCGGGGGATGGACTGGCGCTCCAGCAGGCCTTCATCCACCAGCAAGCGCAGGTGCGCGGGCGAGCAGTCGAGAACGTCCAACGCGTCGTGGCCGATGCGATTCACCAGCTCGGCCACGTCGGCGCGGGCTTCGTCGGGGACGATGCAAAGCGTGTGGCCATCGAGCACCTGGATGAGTTGCTTGACGGAGGCGTCAAAGGAGAGCGGTGCGTTGACGCTGAAGCGCTCTCCCGGCTGGGCATCCGCGTGCACGGTGGAGGCAAGCGCGACGCGCAGGTTCAGCACGGAGCGGTGCTGAATCATCACGCCCTTGGGACGGCCGGTGCTGCCCGAGGTGTAGATGATGTACGCCAGGTGCTCTGGGGTGACGGACGTCACCGGAGCGTCCTGGGCCTCAAGGTCCGTAGTGTCGGAGTCCAGGCAGAGGGTGTGCGCGGAGTGCGGAGGCAGTGAGTCGCGCAGACGCTGCTGGGTGAGCACCACCGGAGCACTGGTGTCCTGAAGGACGTGGGCCAGCCACTCACGCGGGTAGCTGGGGTCGATGGGGACGTAGGCACCACCGGCCTTGAGTGCGCCGAGGATGCCCACGAGGGCTTCGACGGAGCGCTCCACGCACAGCACCACGCGCACGTCGGGGCCGACGCCCAGCTTCACCAAGCGGTGAGCAAGCTGATTGGCGCGAACCTCCAGCTCACGGAAGGTGAGGCGTTCATCGCGGCAGATGACGGCGAGCGCGTCAGGCGTGCGAAGGGCCTGGGCGCTGAAGGCCTCATGGAGGCAGAGGTCTCGCGGGAACTCCGCGTTGGGCCCATTCCAATCCACGAGCAACTGTTGCCGCTCCGGAGCCGTAAGCAGCGGCAGGCTGGCGAGAGTTGCCTCAGGCTTCGCGGCGATGGCCTCCAGCAACACGCCCAGATGCCCAACCATGCGCTGCATGGTCGAAGCGTCGAAGAGATCCGTGGCGTACGTCAACGTTCCGACGAAGCCCTGAGGCGAATCCTGCATCGTCAGCGTCAGGTCGAACTTCGCCGAGTTCGATTCGAGCGGAAGCTGCTCGAAGGACAAGCCCTGCACGCGCAGCGCCTCCATGGGCGTGTTCTGCAGGGAGAACATCGCCTGGAAGAGCGCGCTGCGGCTCAGGTCGCGCACGAGCTGGAGGACTTCCACCAGCTTCTCGAAGGGCACGTGCTGGTGCTCGTAGGCCGCGAGCGTCGTACCGCGCACCTGGGCCAGTAGTTCGCGGAACGTCGCACTGGGGGCCACGTGCGTGCGCAGGACCAGGGTGTTGATGAAGAAGCCGATGAGGCCTTCGGTCTCCGCCTGGGTGCGGCCCGCGATCGGCGAACCCACGTTGATGTCGTCCTGGCCCGAGTACCGGGACAGAAGCAGCTGCCACGCGGCGAGCAGCAGCATGAAGGGCGTGGCGCCCTCGCGCTGGGCCAGGGCCTTGAGAGCTTGCGAGACCTCCGGAGGCAGGCGCACGTCCACCGCGGCGCCTCGGTGCGACTGCACGGGCGGGCGCGGGCGGTCCGTGGGCAGGTCCAGTGCGGAGGGCGCACCCGCGAGCTTTTCCTTCCAGTAGGCGAGCTGGGCCTCCAGCGTTTCGCCCTGGAGCCATGCCTGCTGCCAGACGGAGAAGTCCGCGTACTGCACGGGCAGCGGCGCGAGAGCGGGCACCTGCCCCGCATGGAATGCCGCGTACAGCGCGGTCAGCTCCCGGACGAGGACGCCCATGGACCAGCCGTCGGAGACGATGTGATGCATCGTCACCAGCAGCAGGTGCTCCGCGTCTCCCAGGCGCACCAGGGACGTGCGGAGGAGCGGGCCTGTTTCCAGGTCGAAGGGCCGACGGGCCTCCAGGTTCGCGAGGCGACGCGCCTCTTCATCCCGTTGCTTCTCCGGCAGTGAGGAAACATCGAGCAGGGGCAGCGCCCACTGCGCTGGCGCATGAATGTGCTGAGCGGGCTGGCCCTGATGCTGGAAGAAGGTGGTGCGCAGCGTCTCATGCCGCGCGACCAGGGTTTCGAAGGCGCGGCGCAGGGACTCGATGTCCACATGGCCCTTCAGGCGAAGGGCGGCGGGGATGTTGTACGCGGCGCTGCCGGGCTGGAGCTGATCCAACAGCCACAGCCGCTGCTGCGCGAAGGACAGGGGCGGCGGGCCTTCATGGGTGGCGCGGGTGAGCGGCGGCAGTCGCGGGCTGGAGGTGGCGGTGCGCAGGCGCTCGGCGAGGGCAGCGACGGTGGGCGCTTCGAAGAGGGCGCGCAGGGGCAGCTCTGTGTCGAAGGCGGCGCGGATGCGAGAGACGAGCTGGGTGGCCAGCAGCGAGTGGCCACCGAGCGAGAAGAAGTCGTCGTGGACGCTCACGCGCTCGCGGCGCAGGACCTGGGCGAAGGCGTCGGCGAGCTTCTCTTCTGTGGCGTCACGAGGCGCGACGAAGTCCGCGAGAGGCGAAGCGTCGGGGACGGGCAGGGCCTTCCTGTCCACCTTGCCGTTGGACGTCAGTGGCAGCGCGTCCAGTGAGACGAAGGCGGCGGGCACCATGTACTCGGGCAGCCGCTCCTTGAGGAAGGCGCGCACCGCGGTGGTGTCCAGCTCCTGGCCCTGAGTGGGCACGAGGTACGCGACGAGCCGCTTGTCGCCGGGGACATCCTCACGGGCAAGGACGACGGCCTCATGCACGGAAGCATGCGCGAGGAGCGAGGCTTCGATTTCGCCCAGCTCGATGCGGAAGCCGCGCACCTTCACCTGGAAGTCGAGCCGCTGGAGGTAGTCCAGCTGGCCGTCGGCGCGCCAGCGCACGACGTCACCGGTGCGGTAGAGGCGGGCACCCGGGGTGGAAGAGAAGGGGTTCGGGATGAAGCGCTCGGCCGTCAGGGCAGGCTGGCCAAGGTAGCCCCAGGCGAGGCCTTCGCTGGCGAGGAAGAGCTCACCCGGGACACCCACGGGCACCGGCTGCAAGTGGGCGTCGAGGACGTACGTACGGGTGTTGTCGATGGGGCGGCCGATGGGAGGCCGCGTGCTGTCGTCGCGCAGGACGGGGGTGAAGGTGGCGACGACGGTGCTCTCGGTGGGCCCGTAGTGGTTGAAAAGGGCCACGGGTACCGAAGGAGGCGGGCCGTGGTGGAGGGCGTCGCCACCCGTGAGCAGGGCACGCAGGGCGATGGGCCGAGGCCACTCCTCACGCAACACAGCCTCGGCCAGGGGCGTCGGCATGAAGCAGGTGGTGATGGCTTCGCGGGCCAGCCACTGAAGCAACTGCGAGGGCTCGGCACGCACGGTGTCGGGCGGGACGACGAGGCTGGCGCCGGAGGCCAGCGAGGGCCACACCTCCCAGGTGGAAGCGTCGAAGGCGACGCCGGCGGTGAGGGCGGTGGAGTCCCGAGGTGTCAGCGAGTAGGTGCGCTGGTGCCAGGAGATGAGGTTCATCAACGCGCGGTGGTGGACGGCGACGCCCTTGGGGCGGCCGGTGCTACCGGACGTGTAGATGACGTAGGCCAAATCCTCTGGCCCTACGGACGCCACCGGGAGTGGCTGCATGTGGGCCGCGGACTCCACCTCCAGCGGGAGGACGCGCGCGGAGAGAGAAGGCAGCGAAGCACGAAGGTGTTGCTGGGTGAGGAGGACGGAGGCGCCGGAGTCCTCCAGCATGAAGGCCAGACGCTCCGGCGGGACACCGGGCGCGATGGGGACGTAGGCCGCACCCATCTTGAGGACGGCCAGCAGGCCCGCCACCAACTCCGGCGAGCGCTCCGCGAGGACTGCGACGCGGTCGCCACGGGAGACGTGCAACTGGACGGCGAGGCCGTGAGCCCAGGCGTCAAGGTCAGCGTAGGTGACGCTTCGCTCGCCCATGCGCACGGCGATGGCGTTGGGCGTGCGTCGGGCGTGCTCGGCGACGACGTGGTGGATGCAGGTGTCGCGCGGGAAGGCGGTATCCGTCTCGTTCCACTCGACGAGAAGCCTCTGCCGCTCTTCGGCCGTCATCACCTCCAGCGTGGAGACACGCGCGTCGGGCTGGGCGGCAAGAGAGGAGAGAAGGACGCCGAAGTGGCCCATGAGGCGCTGAACGGTGGAGGCGTCGAAGAGGTCGGTGCTGTACTCGAGGAAGCCGGTGAGACCCTGAGGCACCTCGAAGAGGGTGAGGGCCAAATCGAAGCGGGAGGAGTTGCCCTCCAGGGGGATGGGCTGGAAGGCCATGCCCGGCACGCGCAGCGCCTCGGCGGGGGCGTTCTGCAGGACGAGCATCACCTGGAAGAGGGGACTGCGGCTCAAGTCGCGCGAGGGCTGGAGGACCTCCACCAGCTTCTCGAAGGGCACGTGCTGGTGCTCATAGGCCGCGAGGGTGGTGGCCTTCACCTGGGAGAGCAGCTGGCGGAAGGACTCCTCCGGGCGCACGTGGGCGCGCAGGACGAGCGTGTTGACGAAGAAGCCGATGAGGCCTTCGGCTTCCGCGTGGGTGCGGCCGGCAATTGGTGAACCCACGCTGATGTCGTCCTGGCCGGAGTAGCGAGACAGCAGCAGCTGCCAGGCCGCGAGCAGGAGCATGAAGGGTGTGGCGCCCTCGCGCTGGGCGAGGCTGCGCAGTGAGTCCATCAGCTCCACGGGGATGGTGACAGGCACGGTGGCACCGCGCCGGGACTGCACGGCCGGACGTGGACGGTCCGTGGGCAGCTCCAGTGCGGCGGGGGCTCCGGTCAGCTGCCGCTTCCAGTAGCCGAGCTGCGACTCCAGCGTCTCGCCCTGCAACCACTGGCGCTGCCAGAGCGCGAAGTCCGCGTACTGCACCGGCAGCGGCGCGAGCGAAGGCTCTCGGCCCGCGGTGAAGGTGGCGTAACTCGTGGCCAGCTCCTTCACGAGCACACCCATGGACCAGCCGTCGGAGACGATGTGGTGCATCGTCACGAGGAGGACGTGCGTCTCCCCGGTCAACTTCAGGAGGGCCGTGCGCAGCAGCGGACCGTGGACGAGGTGGAAGGGCTGCCGGGCCTCCCGTGTCGCAAGCCGCAGCGTCTCCGCCTCACGAGCGGATTCGTCCAGGCCGGACAGATCCGCCACGGGGAGCGCCCAGGAGGCCGGTGCATGGATGCGCTGGAAGGGCTGGCCCCCCTCTTCGAAGAAGGTGGTGCGCAGCGCTTCGTGCCGCACGACCAAGGCTTCGAAGGCACGACGCAAGGACTCCACGTCCAGCCGCCCCAGGAGGCGCAGCGCGACGGGGAGGTTGTACGACGCGTCGTCCGGCGCCAACTGATCCAGGAACCACAGGCGCTGCTGTGCGAAGGAGAGGGGCTGCGGACCGTCGGTGCGCGTGCGTGTCAGCGGCGGCAGTCGCGTACCCGTGGAGGCGCGCTGCAACTTCCCGGCGAGTGTCGCGATGGTGGGCGCCTCGAAGAGGGCGCGGAGGGGGAGTTCCACGTCGAAAGCGGCGCGCACGCGGGCCACCAACTGGGTCGCGAGCAGCGAGTGTCCGCCCAGTTCAAAGAAGTTGTCCGTGCGGCCCACGGTGGGGACGCGCAGCACTTCGCTCCACAGGGCCGCGAGCTTTTCCTCCAGCGGCGTTGCCGGAGCCTCGTACGCGTGTGAGGCCCGGAGCAGGCCCGCGTCCGGAGCGGGCAGGGCCTTGCGGTCCACCTTGCCGTTGGACGTCAGCGGCAGCGCCTCCATGGGGACGAAGGCGGCGGGCACCATGTACTCGGGCAGGTGCTGCTTGAGGTGGGCACGCAGGGCCGTCACGTCGAGAGCGTCCCCCACGATGTACGCCACGAGACGCTTGTCGCCCGGCGAATCCTCGCGGGCGAGCACGACAGCGTCCTTCACGGCGGGGGCAGCCCGCAGGGCGTTCTCGACTTCGCCCAACTCGATGCGGAAGCCGCGCACCTTCACCTGGGCGTCGATACGGCCGACGAAGTCCAGTTGGCCATCCGCGCGCCAGCGCACCACGTCGCCCGTGCGGTAGAGGCGAGCCCCTTCTTCTCCGGAGAAGGCATCTGGCACGAAGCGCTCGGCGGTGAGGCCTGGCCGTCCGGCATACCCGCGCGCGACACCGACTCCGCCAATGTGCAGCTCACCGCGCACGCCCACCGGCACCGGCTGCCCGTGCGGGTCCAACACGTAGACGCGCACGTTCGCCAGCGGCTTGCCGATGGAGGGTACGCCGTTGCCCGCCACGACATCGCCCAGCGTCGCGATGACGGTGGCTTCAGTGGGGCCGTAGGTGTTGATCAGCCTCCGCCCCGGAGCCCACCGCGCGACGACATCCGCGGGCAGGGCCTCACCGCCGGAGATGACGGTGCGCACCTTCGGCAGCCCTTCAGAGGACGTGGCCGCCAGCGCTGCGGGAGTGAGGCTGACGACGCTCAACTCCTGCTCACGCAGCAGCACGGGCAGCGGCGCGCCCGGCATCAACTTCTCCAGCGGCGCGAGCACCAGCGTGGCGCCGTTGCAGAGCGTGGTGAAAATCTCCTCCACCGACAGGTCGAAGCTGAGGCTGGCGAACTGAAGCACGCGGCTGCCAGGGCCGATGCCGTACGCCACCGCTTCGTGGGTGACGAGGTTGGCGACGCTGCGGTGCTCCACCGCCGTGCCCTTGGGCGTGCCCGTGCTGCCCGACGTGTACAGCAGGTACGCCATGTTCGCGGGCGTCACGCCCGTCACGGGCGCATCCGTCGGTTCCGTGGCGAGCTCAGCGCGCTCCGTATCCAGGCAGAGCGCGCGTGCATGCAGTGCTTCCGGGAAACGGTCCACCAGCGGCTGCTGGGTGACGAGCACCTGGGCCGCACTGTCCTCCAGCATGAAGGCCAGGCGCTCGCGGGGCAGCAGTGGATCCACCGGCACCCAGGCGCCACCAGCCTTCAGGATGCCAAGCAGGCCGATGGCGATATCCAGGGAGCGCTCGACGCTGAGCGCCACGCGGACTTCGGGCCCAACCCCGCGACGGCGCAGGGCATGAGCGAGCTGATTGGCGCGCGCATCCAGCTGCGCATACGTCAGCTGCGTCCCTTCGAAGACCGCGGCCAGCGCCTCGGGTGCACTCCGCACCTGCGCCTCGAAGAGCGAATGCACGCAGGACTCGGGGAACGGAGCGCGCGTGGCGTTCCAGTCCACCAGCACCTGCTGGCGCTCCTCCCCCGCGAGCAGCTGCATCGATGACACGCGGTGCTCCGGATGGGCGACGAAGCCCTCCACGAGCAACCTCAGGTGCCGCAGCATCCTCGTGACGGTCGACCTGTCGAACAGGTCGGTGTCGTACTCCAGTTCGCCCGTGAAGCCCTTCTCCGTCCGCGACAGCGAGAGCGTGAGGTCGAACTTCGCGGAGGCGCCCATGCGCTCCTCGACCTGCACCTTCACTCCCGCGAGCGAGAGGTCCACCTCCGGGATGTTCTGCATGAGGAACAGCACGTTGAACAACGGCGACGCGCGCAGGTCGCGCATCGGCTGGAGTTCCTCGAACGGCACGTACTGGTTCGCCAGCACCCCCAACGTGGTGGTGCGCACGCGGCCCAGCAGCTCCCGCACGGTGGGCTCGCCGCCCATCCGGGTGCGCAGCACCAGCGTGTTGATGAAGAACCCGAGCAGTCCCTCCAGCTGCGCGTCATTCCGGCCCGCCACCGAGGAGCCGATGCTCACGTCGTCCTGACCGGAGTAGCGGCCAATCAACACCTGGAGCGCGCCGAGCAGGAACATGAAGGGCGTGATGCCCTCGCGCACGCACAGGGCCTCCACGGCCCGCGTCAGCTCCAGCGGGAACGCGACCTGCAGCAGGGCGCCGGGATGCGCCTCGCGGAGGCCTCGCGGACGGTCCGTGGGCAGCTCCAGCACGGACGGCATGCCTTCAAGCTGCTGGCGCCACCAGCCGAGCTGACGCTCCTTCTCCTCTCCCGACAGCCACTCGCGCTGCCACACCGCGAAGTCCGCGTACTGGAAGGGCAGCGCGGGCAGGACGGGCTGCGTCCCCGCCACCAGGGCCCGGTAGGCCTCCGACAGCTCCCGCATCAGGATGCTCATGGACCAGCCGTCGAAGACGGCGTGGTGGAGGGTCAGCAGCAG
Organism: Corallococcus interemptor; assembly: GCF_003668875.1. Taxonomy (GTDB): domain Bacteria; phylum Myxococcota; class Myxococcia; order Myxococcales; family Myxococcaceae; genus Corallococcus; species Corallococcus interemptor. The sequence goes on from NZ_RAWM01000121.1 coordinate 23,137, forward strand.
CAGGTGCTCCTGCGCATCCAGCACCAGCGCCGACACGCGCAGGAGCGGCCCCACCTCCAGGTTGAACGGCAGCCGCACCTCCAGCTCCGAGCGGCGCTTCACCTCCGCGTCGCGCTGCTCCGGCGAAAGGGCGCGCAGGTCCACCACCGGCAGCACCAGCGGCTCGGGCGGCGCGATGACCTGCTCGGGCGCGCCGGTGCCGGGCCGCAGCGTGGTGCGCAGCGACTCGTGCCGGTGCACCACCAGCTCCAGGGCCAGGCGCAGGGCCTCCAGGTTCAGCGCCCCGGTCAGCCGCAGCGAGAACGGCATGTTGTACGCGGCCGAGCCCGGGTCCAGCTGATCCAGCACCCAGAGGCGCTGCTGCGCGAAGGACGCGGGCAGGTTCCGGGTGCGCGGCACCGGCACCACCGGAGGCGGACCGGCGAAGCGCGGGTCCTGCGCCGAGGCCGAGATGCGCGCCGCCAGGTCCGCCACCGTGGGGGACTCGAACAACGCCTGCAGGGGCAGGTCCACCTGGTACGCCGTGCGCAACCGCGACGTCAGCCGCGTGGCCAGCAGCGAGTGCCCTCCCAGCTCGAAGAAGCTGTCGGTGGCGCCCACCCGCTGCACGTGGAGGAGCGACGCGTAGAGCTCCGCGACCTGCGCCTCCATCGGCGTGCGGGGCGCGACGAACTCGCGCGCGGCTTCGGTGGACACGGTCGGCGCGGGCAGGGCCTTGCGGTCCACCTTGCCGTTGGGCGTCAGCGGCATCGCGTCCAGCACGACCAGCGCGGACGGCACCATGTACTCGGGCAGCCGCTCCTTCAGGAGCGCGCGCAGGGACTGCGACTCCAGCGTCTGGCCGGGACGGGCCACCACGTAGCCCACGAGGCGCGCGTCGGCCCCGGCGCCGCGCACCACCACGGCGGCGTCGCGCACGCCCGGCGCCTGGCTCAGCACCGCTTCAATCTCTCCCAGCTCGATGCGGTAGCCGCGCAGCTTCACCTGGTTGTCGACGCGGTTGAGGTACTCCAGCACGCCATCCGCGGCCCACCGCACGCGGTCGCCCGTGCGGTACACGCGCAGGCCCGGCACGCCGCCGTACGCGTCCGGGATGAAGCGGTCCGCTGTCTGGTCCGGCCGGTGGAGGTAGCCCCGCGTGACGCCCTCGCCGCCGATGAACAGCTCGCCCGGCACGCCGCGCGGCACCGGGTTCAGCCCGCTGTCCAGCACGTACACCTGCGTGCCGGAGATGGGCCGGCCAATGGGCACGCTGCCCGAGCCCGGCGCCACCGCGTGCGTGGTGGACCACACCGTCGTCTCCGTGGGGCCGTACACGTTCCACAGCACCCGGCAGCGCTGGATGAGCGACTCGGCCAGCTCGCGCGGCAGGGCCTCGCCGCCGGTGAGCGCCGTCAGCCCCGGTCCCCGCCAGTCCGTCTCCAGCAGGAGCCGCCAGGTGCTGGGCGTGGCCTGGAGCACCGTGGCCCCGCACTGCCGAAGCAGCCCCGCCAGCCGCGAGCCGTCCACCGCGATGTCCCGCGACGCGATGACGACCTGCCCGCCCACCGACAGCGGCAGGAACAGCTCCAGCACCGCGATGTCGAACGACAGCGTGGTGACGGCCACCAGCACGTCCTTCGAGGACAGGCCCGTCGTCTCACGCAGCGCCGCCAGGAAGCGCGCCACCGCGCCGTGCGGCACCTGCACGCCCTTGGGACGCCCGGTGCTGCCGGAGGTGAAGAGCACGTAGGCCACGGCCTCCGGGGGCGCCGCGTCGCGCAGTGGCGAACCGTCCTCGGCCGCGATGGCCTCCGCGTCCCCGTCCAGCAGCACCACCCGCGCCGAGTGCGGCGGCAGGATGGACTCCAGCGAGCGCTGCGACACCAGCACCGGCATCCCGCTGGCTTCCACCATGTACGCCAGGCGGTCCGTGGGGAACGCCGGGTCGAGCGGCACGTAGGTGCCCCCGGCCTTCAGCACGGCGAGCACCGCCACCAGCATGTCGAGCGAGCGCTCCACGCACAGGCCCACGCGCACTTCCGTGCCCACGCCCAGCCGGCGCAGGTGGCGCGCCAGCCGCGAGGCCCGGGCCTCCAGCTGCGCGTACGTGAGCGACTGGCCTCCGAAGGTGACAGCGACCGCGTCCGGCGTGAGGTCCACCTGCGCTTCGAAGGCGCCGTGCTGCGTGCTCCACGGCAGCGGCGCGGGGCGGGGCGGCTGCCAGGCGAGGAGCACCTCGTGGCGCTCGGCGTCGGTGAGCAGCGGCAGGCGGGAGACGGCTTCGTGGGGCCGGCGGACGGCGCCCTCCAGGAGCACGCGCAGGTGCTCCGCCATGCGCGCCATCGTGGACGGGGCGAAGAGGTCGGCGTCGTATTCGAGGAAGCCCTTGAGCCCGGCCTCCGTCTCCAGCACCTGGAGCATCAGGTCGAACTTCGATGTGAGCGTGTCCAGCTCCAGGGCCTCCAGCTTCACGCCCTCCACGGACGCCGCGCCGCGGAAGGAGGCCTGGAGCGTGAGCATCACCTGGAAGAACGGCGTGCGCCCCTGGGTGCGCTCCGGACGCAGCTCCTCCACCAGCCGCTCGAAGGGGAACTCCTGGTGCTCATGGGCCGCGAGCACCGTCTCGCGCACCTGGAGCAGCAGCGCGCGGAAGGACGCCGTGGGCTCCACCTGCGTGCGCAACACCACCGTGTTGACGAACAGGCCGATGAGGCCTTCCACCTCCCCGCGCGTGCGGCCCGCCACCGGCGAGCCCACCGTCACGTCCTCCTGCCCCGCGTAGCGCGACAGCAGCACCTGCCAGCCCGTCAGGAGGACCATGAAGAGCGAGGCGCCCTCCTGCTGCGCCAGGGCCTTGAGCGCGTCCGTCAGCCCTCGCGACAGCAGCAGCTCATGCCGCGCGCCCCGGCCGCTGCGGGCCGCGGGACGCGGGAAGTCGGTGGGAAGCTCCAACGCGGAGGGCACTCCGGCCAGCTGCCGCTTCCAGTAATCGAGCTGCTTCTCCAGCCGGGGGCCCTGCATCCACTCGCGCTGCCAGACGCCGAAGTCCGCGTACTGCACGCCCAGCGGAGGCAGGGGCGCCGCTTGTCCCCGCGCGAGCGCTCCGTAGAGCAGCGCTACCTCGCGCACCAGCAGCGTCATGGACCAGCCGTCCGAGACGATGTGGTGCACCACCACGACGAGCAGGTGCTCCGCCGGCGCGGCCGTCAGCAGCAGTGCCCGCAGCAGCGGGCCCTTGGCCAGGTCGAAGGGCTGCGCAGCGGCTTCGCGCGCCAGACGCCACGCCTCCTCCGGCGGCGAGTCCGTGAGGTCCTTGCGCTCCAACGCGAGCACCGGCTCGGGAGACACCACCTGCACGGGGCCGGAGGCGTCCTCGCGGAACGTGGTGCGCAGCACTTCATGACGGCGCACCACTTCGCGCAGCGCGCGCTCCAGCACGGCCACGTCGAGCGTGCCCTCCAGACGCACCGCCATGGGCACGTTGTAGAGGGAGGTCCCGGGTTGCAGCTGATCAATGAACCAGAGGCGCTGCTGGGCGAAGGAGAGGGGCAGGGGCCGGGAGCGGTCCTGCACGGGGATGAGCCCTTGGACGGAGTTGCCGGCGACGGCCTTCTGCGCGGCCATCTTCTTGAGCAGCTCGGCGCGCTTCTCCGGTGAGAGGTTCGCGATCCGCTTCGACAGCTCCTGGCTCATCTCGTGTACTCCGCGCTCGGGGACGTTCTCGCGGACGCCCGTCGGGGGCGATGGCGTTCGCGAGAAGTCAGGCTTGCTGCTGATTCCGGATTGCCGCCCTGCGCCGTTCTCTCGGAGAAGCGGGAGGGCGGGTCAAATCCACACTGACCAGATTATTCCGTGACCAGCCGAGCTGTCATGGGGGCGCCCCGCCGGAAGCCCGAGTGAATTCGGGTATTTATTGGAATCATCGGGATCCCCGAGCAGGCCACCGGAAGGACTCACGGTGTCGCTCAGAGGGGAGCCTGCTCGCGGGGTCGTCCCCCCGCATGGAGGGGGAGCAGGCCGGACGCCGGCCTGCTCCGACAGCGCTCTTCCGGGGTGCTTCAGCCCGCCTTCGCGAGCGGCGCCGGGGCGGTCATCAGGACCTGCGGAGGCACGGTGTAGCTCATGGCTTGAAGGATCTCCGCGATGGCCTCGCCCACGTTCCGCACCGGGCGTGGGCCGTGCCTTTTGCTCGGGACCGGCCCCCGCATGCAAGCCGGGTTGCCTTGACTCCACACCTGTTCGAGAGGGCTGTTCTGACCCCGGCCGGGTCCCGACGCGCCTGGCGCCAGAGTCCTTGCGTGCCGGGCGCTCGAGGTGGACGGTGCGGCGCATGCGCCTCTTCCCCCTCGCGTCCCTGATGTTGCTGAGCGCCTGCACGGCCTCGCGCGTCGCGCTGCCTCCGCCCACGGGCGAGGAGGTGACGGTCTTCATCCATGGGTACCGCGGATCATTCCTCGCGACGGCGGACGGCGAGCGCGAGCGGGCCTGGGTGTCGGTGGGCGACCTGCTGACGCGCGGAGAGCGTTCGCTGGCGCTGCCTTTTCCCGGGCAGCGGGCGACGCCGGGCTTCGGGCCGCTGGAGGTGGACGGGCCCATGACGCGCTTCACGGTGCTGCCGTGGGTGGCGCGCTACGACATCTACAAGGGCTTCCTGGAGTTCGCGCGCGAGCGGCTGCCGGGCCTCGTCGTCTTCGACTACGACTGGCGGCAGGACAACCGCGTGACGGCGAAGCGGCTGTGCGCGCTCCTGGACTCGCTCGCGCAGGAGCGGGGCGGACGGGTGAAGCTGAACCTGGTGGCGCACAGCATGGGTGGGCTCGTCACGCTGCACTGTCTGCGCTACGGCACCGGCCGCACGCTGGCGGTGGTGGGCGTGGGGCATCCGTTGATCAAGTCGTTCCGGATCATCGACGGGAAGCCCACGTTCGAGGATCCGGTGCTCGCGGACGGAGATGGCTCGGTCCTGACGACGCGCGCCCTGCCTCCGGCGCCGCTCCACGTGGACCGGCTGGAGACCCGGGCGGACCACGTCGGGATGATGGGCGACGAGGAGGTCCAGGAGGCCGTCGCGCGCTTCGTCACCGGCGACTAATCACCCTGGATGGCGGCCTGCCAGTCGCCGTCCACGGAGATGCCCACGCGCATGCCGATGTAGCTCTTCTCCTTGCGCATGTCGGCGATCATCGCCTCCGGGTAGATGCCCTTGAGCAGGTCGAAGTCCGCGTCGGTGGCGCCTTCGCGGAAGGCGGTGGGCCACCAGTAGAGGTTGCCCTCCTGGTAGAAGGGGAGGTTGAGGACGTGGACCAGCCGCGCCAGCACCGGCTGCGGGCTGTCCTTCCACTCCTCCTGGATGCGCCAGGTGGTGGCCATGTCCTGGTCGGGGTCGTAGGAGAAGCGCACGCTCGGGCCCTTCTCGTCGCCCAGCTTCTGGAGGCCCGCGTAGTCGCACGCGACGGCGGCCTTGATGATGCGCTCGCGCATGGACGCCACGGCCGGGGGCAGCGGCTTCGCGGTGGGCTTGGGGATGGGGCTCAGCCGGCTCGCCGAGCACGCCGCCGCGGCCGGGGCGCTCGGCTTGGAGGCAGGCGGGGCAGGGGGCGCGGG
>NZ_RAWM01000122.1 GCF_003668875.1 Corallococcus interemptor
GGGTGAGATGAAGGCCGAGACCAAGACCGAGACCAAGACCGAGGGCAAGGCCACCAAGAAGGGCACGAAGACCAAGACCGAGAAGAAGACCACCACCGAGACGAAGACCGAGGGCTGAACCCTCTCTTCACTCGCGACCTGTTTCGCCTCCAAGGGACGCAACAGGACGTGGTGCCCGGCAGGGGCGCTCTCTTCACGAGGGCGCTCCTGTTGTCGTTTCAAGCCGCATCACGGCGCGTGAATAAACAAACGCCCGCCGCCATCCACAGCCGCGATGACGATGACGCCCGGCGCACTCCCGCGCGGGCCGTCCGTTTCCCAATCCGAGCCACTTTCATGAAGACCCTCCTCGTCGCCGCCCTGTTCGCCGCCTCCGCCGCCGTCGCGTCCCCGCCGCCCACCAAGGCGCCCACGGACACGCGGGGCCCGACCCACTCCCCCGCGACCGGCACCCTCGAGACGCCCACCGGCGAGGACATCCAGGCCGACCCCAACGCCCCTTCGAAGCACGAGAGCAAGACCGGGGCGGAGCCGGAGCTGAAGGCCTCCGGCCGCGCGGACGCCGTCTTCCAGGACAGCAAGACCTCCCAGCAGAAGCCCCTGAAGCGCCCCGCGCCCGCCCCCCAGAAGAACACGAAGTAACCCGCGGGCCTCCTCCTCCAGGGGATGGGGATGCACCACAGGCCGTGCCCGGCAGGGGCGCTCTCTTCACGAGGGCGCCCCTGTTCGCGTTTTCGGGACCCACCCCCGGCGCTCCTCCCCTTGGGTTTCCAGTAAAACCACCATTTGACAGGAACAGAGGAATCGCGCATAACAGGACATGTGTGGATGCCGATGCATCCACGACAGGAAGGGGTGCCCCCCTCCCCCCCTTCAAGCGAGACGGTCATGGTGGAAGCGTTCACGAAGGTGTCCGAAGCTTCGCGGTTGCTCCTGGACAAGGGCCTGTGCCCGGCCACGGGTACGGATGCGCTGGGCATGGTGGCCCGCCCGCTGAAGGTGGACCGCGCGTGCCTTTTCGAGAACCGCACCACGAACCTGGCGGGCCGGTTCCTCACGGACCTGCGCTACGCGTGGGCGGAGCCGGGCGTGGTGTCCCCGCTGGCGCACCCGGTGCTGCGCTCGCTGCCCCTGCGCGACTACGCCATGGCGTGGATGGACATGCTGGAGGCGCAGATGGCGGTCTCCTGTGTCACCAAGGACGCGCCGCCGATGATGCGCGAGCTGCTGGAGCGCCAGGGCGTGCAGTCCGTGCTGCTGTGCCCCATCGTCCCGGCCAAGCAGTGGTGGGGGTTCGTGGCGTTCGAGGACTGCCAGAAGGCCCGCATCTGGCGCCCGGAGGAGATTTCGCTGCTCAAGTCGCTGGCGCGCGCCGTGGGTGCGTCCGTGCGGCACGCGAACATGCGCTCCTCGCTGTCCCAGGTGCGCACGAACCTCACCAGTGTGCTGCGCCCCGTCGCCGGGGACACCTGAGCCCACCTGTCGTTCACGCCCGGAGGGTTCACCCGGGTCATGGCCGCCCGCCCACCCAGCGGGCGGGAGGGGGCACAAAGGGCAGCTGGGGAGCAATAACGCGGCGGCCCGTTTCTGCTAGCCTCGCCGCCCTGTTCCCCGCCCATGTCCTCGTTCGAGCCCACCGCCATCAGTCGTTCCCGGCCACCTGATCTCATCAGCGGCTACCGCTTGGAGAAGCTCGTCGGAGCGGGCGGCATGGGAGAGGTCCACAAGGCCACCCAGCTGTCGCTCGGCCGCACGGTCGCGGTGAAGCTGCTGAACCCGGAGCTGGCCAAGGATCCGTCGTTCATCGCGCGCTTCCAGAAGGAAGCGGCGGCGCTGGCGACGCTGAGCCATCCCCACGTCGTCTCCATCGTCGACAAGGGGAAGACGGACACCACCTACTACCTGGTGATGGAGTTCGTGGACGGGCCGTCCCTGCGCGAGCTCATGCGCAGCCCGTCCATGGAGACGCCGGTGCTCCTGCGCCGGATGCTCGAGATCTGCCGGGCCATCGAGTACGCGCACGGCCGGGGCGTCATCCACCGCGACCTGAAGCCGGAGAACATCCTGCTGGATCAGCAGGCCGGCGGCATCGCGAAGGTGTCCGACTTCGGGCTGGCGTCCTTCCTGGATGACGCGTCCGCGGCGTCGCGCTTCGCGCTGACGTCCACGCACGTGTCCATGGGGACCATCTCGTACATGGCGCCCGAGCAGCGCGTGGACGCGAAGAGCGCGGACGCGCGGGCGGACATCTTCTCCCTGGGCGTCATCCTCTACGAGACCTTCACCGGCGAGGTGCCGCTGGGCACCTTCGATCCGCCGTCGCGAAAGCGCCCGGGCCTGGACCCGCGCGTGGACGCCATCGTGATGCGGTGCCTCAAGCCGGATCCGGACGAGCGCTATCCGTCGGTGACGGCGCTCATCGCGGACCTGGAGCCGCTGGTCCCCGGAAGCCTGCTGTCCATGCCGCCCCTGCGGCTGACGCGCTGGCAGCGGGCGAAGGCGTCCATGCGCCGCGCCGCGCGCGTGACGGTGCAGACGGCCGCGAGCCTGACGGTCGTGGCCGCCGTGGGCGTGCTGGGCGTGGCGTACAACCGCAGCGGGCAGGTGCGCGTCCAGCCGCCGCTGGCCGGCAAGGCCATCATGTCCGACGAGCTGCGGGACGCGCCCCGCAACGGCCCGGGCCGGGTGGAGGACGTCACCCCGGACAAGCGCCGCGTGACCATGGGCGACGGTCCAGACCTGCCCCAGATGCTGGTGGCCGGCCGCACGCTGAACTTCGAGAACAAGGCCCTCGTCTTCCCTCCCGTGGACGAGGAGAAGAAAGAGTCGCACGTCGGCCGCGCGCGCGTGGACGTGCTGGGCATGGTGGGTGGCGTGGCCCGGCTGACCGCCCGCGTGCGCGCTGAAGCGCCGCCGGCCACGTGGAAGCGCCGCCTGAAGGAGCTCTGGGACGGCCCGCCGCCGGAGCCGGTGGCCTCGCTGGGGCTGATGGGCCGGGACGGCCGCTACGTCACGCTCGTGCACCACGGCGCGGGCGCGCCGCTGACCCTGGAGTGGTCCCTGGGCGAGCGCGGCGGCGCCATGCTGGGCCTCGCGTCCCCGGAGGGCGACGTGCGGCTGGAGCTGTTCGTCACCGAGGACGGCGTGATGCAGGCCTTCGTCGGCCAGGGGAAGGATCAGCGCCCCATCGCGGAGCCGCTGAACCTGGGCCCGGACTGGCAGGCCCACTTCGGTGAGCCCCCGGTGCCGGCCATCGGCTGCATCGAGGGCACCTGCACCGTGGAAGGGCTCACCTACACGGTGGACAAGCCCGCGCCCGTGACGGAAGGCCCCACCACGCCGGTGGTCGCCGTCCCGCAGCAGCCGCCCCGCACGGTGGCCGCCAACACGGTGCCGGCGAAGGCGGTGGTGGCCAAGAAGCCCGCGCCGCCGCCGCCCCCGGTCAAGCGCCCGCCGGTCAAGGCGGCTCCCGCCAAGCCCGCCCCGAAGCGCCGCTAGGGGACCGGGCGGGGTCGGCCCCGAACAACCACCGCAAGGGGAATATGGCCTCTCCGGGGGGATTGCATTATCCCTCGGCTCCCCTATGCGCACCTTCCGCCGCGGCCTGACCGCGCTCGCACTCGTCGCCGGGCTCACCGGCTGCCCCCGGCCCTCCTCCGTCGTCGCGCCCCACGTGCTCGAGTCCGCCGCAGAGCGGGCCGGCCAGGGGGACGCGGAGGCGCGCACGCTCGCGTTCGCGGGCTTCCACGCGTACCTCGTCGCGGGTGACGTGAAGCTCGCGCAGGAGCGCTTCGACGCCGCCGTGAAGAAGGACCCGGGCGACCCGTACGCCCTGGAGGGGCAGGCGCTGCTCGCCCGCCGCAACGGCCAGTCCGACCGCGCGCTCGCCGCGTCGTTGGAGCTGGTGAGGCGCGCCCCCCAGCACCCGGTGGCCGTCATCGCCGCGCGCTACGTGCTGGACCGCGTGGGCACGTCCCGCGCGGAGGACGACGCCATCCTCAAGGGCGTGGACGCCGCGCTCGCCGGGGGTGCCCGGGGTGAGACGGCCTACCTGCTGCGCGCCGCGCGCCTGTCCGTGGCCAGCCTGCGCGCGGACACGGCCGCGCAGGCGCTGACGCTCAAGGATCTGGGCGGCGCGAGCGAGGCCACGCTGGTGGGGCCCTTCTCGCCCTTCCACGTGCTGTCCATCGACGAGCCCATCGCGCCGGAGAAGGACGGCTCCTTCGCGGGCCCCTTCACGGGCGCGTACGGCCCGCTGGCGGTGCGCACGGTGCGCTCGCCGGACGGCCGGCTGGACCTGGGCGGCGAGCCCGGCCACGGGGACATGTACGCGCTGGGCATCGACGCGGAGGTGGCGCAGGCCGGCGTGTACGTGCTGCGCACGGTGAGCCAGACGTCGCACCGCGTGCTGATGGACGGCGCGCCCGTGCTGGAGCGCCGCGACTGGGCGCGCACCGCGTCCACGGTGACCGTGCGCGCGCTGGAGCTGCCCGCCGGCAAGCACCGCTTCGTGGTGAAGATGTCCCGCGACAACACCCAGGGCGGCATGTCCTTCGCGCTGGTGAAGGCGGATGGAAGCGCCTCCGGCGTGCGCCTCACCGCCGCCACCGGGCCCGCGCCGCGCTGGAACGCGAGCGCCCCCGGCGACGTGGAGGCCCCGGACATGTACCCGGGCGCGGAGGACCTGGCCCAGGCGCTCCAGGGCGAGGCCGGCGGGACGCTGAGCACCTTCCTCGCGGTGCGCGACGGCCTGTCGCGCGACCTGGACGGCACCCAGCGGCTGATGGCGAAGCTGGAGGCGGCGACGCCCGCGCTGCTCACCCTGCGCGCGGAGCAGGCCGCGCAGGACCGCGCCATCCCGTCCAAGGTGGCGCGAGGCCGGGCCACGCGCGACCTGGAGGCGGCGCTGGCCAAGGACCCGGGCAACGTGCAGGCGCTGCTGTTGCGCGCGGACCTCTTCCTGGATGACGGCCAGCCGGCCACCGCGCTGGACACACTCAAGACGGCGCGTGACGCGGTGAAGCCCGCGGGCTTCCCGGTGCACATCCTGATGGCCCGCGCCGCGCTGGCGCTGGACGTGGACGCGCAGGCGGAGGTCGCCCTGGCCTCCGCGCTGGAGGCCCAACCGGGCCTGTGCGAGGCGCTGGGGTTGCAGTACTCACTGGCCCGCCGCCGCGACGCGGTGGCCCGCACGGACGACCTGGTGAAGGCCCAGGAGGGCTGCCCCGGCGCGGAGGCGCGGCGGGTGGACCACCTGCGCACGCGCGGCGACCTGGACGGCGCGGCGAAGGGCTACGCGCAGCTGCTGTCGCAGGACCCGGACAACCTCACCACCGCCGCGGCGCTCTCCGGCGTCTACGTGAGCCAGCGCCGTTACGACGACGCGGCGAAGGTGCTCCAGGCGCAGGCCGCCGTGTGGCCGCGCAACGCCGAAATCCTCAAGCGGCTGGCGGACGTGCGCGAGTACGCGGGCCAGAACGCGGAGGCGCTGAAGCTGCGCGAGCAGGCGCTGAAGCTGGACGGCACGGACCTGGCGCTGCGCCGCGCGGTGGAGCGCGCGAAGACAGGCAAGGAGGTCCTGGCGGCGTACGCCATCGACGGCAAGGAGGCCCTGAAGGCCTACGAGGCCGCGCCCGTCACCGGCGGCAGCGCGGCGGCGTACGTGCTGGACGCGGCGGCGGTGCAGGTCTTCCCGGACGGCTCGCTCGTCAACCGCATCCACACCATCCAGAAGGCGCTGGAGCAGTCCGGCGTGCAGGAGATCGCGGAGGTGAACATCCCCCGCGGCGCCCAGGTGCTGGCGCTTCGCACGCTCAAGAAGGACGGCCGCGTGCTGGAGCCGGAGAACATCGAGGGCAAGGACACCATGAGCCTGCCGGGCGTGCAGGTCGGTGACTCCGTGGAGGTGGAGTACCTGCTGCCGGAGAGCGACCGCGGCCCCGCGCAGCCGGGCTTCACCGCGTCCGCGTTCTACTTCCAGATCGCCAACCAGCCGAACGCGTGGAGCACGTACACCGTCGTGGCCCCCAAGGGCAGCGGCATGAAGGTGGACGCGCACGGCATGAAGGCGCCGCCGCCGGAGGTGAAGGGCGACGCGGAGGTCTTCCACTACGACGCGCGCCGCGTGCCGCCGTTCATCCCGGAGCCGGACGCGCCGCCCTCTGGCAATGAGTACCTGCCCTTCGTGATGGTGGGCGCGGGCGAGACGGGCAACGACGGCCTGGCGCGCGTGTATGGCGACGCGTTCCAGGACCGGTGGATCCGCACCTCCGAGGTAGAGGCGTTCGCGCGCCAGGCCACCGAGGGCAAGAAGGGGCTGGAGGCGGTGAAGGCGCTGCACGCGGCGGTGATGAAGCGCTTCTCCGGCCGCGACGCGAGCCTCGCGCAGTCCGCGGCCTCCACCGTGGCGCAGGACCGCGGCAGCCGGCTCACCGTGATGAAGGCGGGCCTGGAGACGCTGGGCATCCCGTCGCGCATCGCGGCCATCCGCACCTTCAACACGGACCCCGCGCCCTACCTCTTCCCGGCGGACGCGCTGTTGCCCTACGCGGCGCTGCGCGTGGAGGTGCCGGGAGAAGAGCCGGTGTGGCTGGACACGTCCGTGCGCTTCGGCCCCTTCGGTGAACTGCCGGAGGCCGCCATGGGCGAGCGCGAGGCGTACCTGCTGCCGGAGCCGGGCAAGCCCCTGCAGAAGGTGAAGACGCCGGCGCTCAAGCCGCGCGCGGGCAAGGACGTGAAGCTCACCCTGGAGCTGGGCGCCGACGGCAGCCTCAAGGGCCAGGGCGAGGAGACCTACTCCGGCTTCGAGGCCGCGCAAATCGCCGAGGCCTTCGAGCAGCTCTCCGCGGAGAGCCGCAACCAGGCGCTCCAGGGCGCGGTGTCGCGCTACTTCGGCGGCGCGGAGCTGTCCTCCGTGAAGCTGGAGCGCCAGGAGGCCGTGGGCGCGCCCTTCGTGCTGCGCTACGCGTTCACCGTGCCGCGCTTCGGGCGCATGGAGGGCGACAGCCGCATGGCGCTGGCCCCCCTCACCTTCCCCGCCCTGCTGGGCCGGCGCTACGTGCAGCTGTCCACGCGCACCACGCCGCTCTACATCGACGACACGGAGGCCAGCCGCACCCACGTCTCCGTCACCCTGCCCCAGGGCTGGAAGCTCAGCGACCCGCAGGCGGGCCTGAAGGTGGACAGCCAGTTCGGCCACTACACCCGGACGGAGAAGCAGGACGGGCGCACGCTCAGCATCGCGGAGACCTTCAGCCTGCCCCGCGCCCGCGTCTCCCCGGCGGAGTACGAGAAGTTCTCCGCCTTCGCCGGTGACGTGGACCTGCTCCAGGTGCGCGAGCTGTTCCTCGTGAAGCAGTAGTCCCCGCGCGGCCGCCGCGCATCACGTCAGTGGTGCGCGGAGCCGGGCTCGGCCGCCTGCCTAGGGCTGCTGGAAGATGGCGACGGTGGGCGTGCCGTCCTCGCCGATGTAGCCGCGGTACATGCCGCTGGAGTTGAAGGGCGTGGCCACGTGGCCCTGCCGGTCCATGGCGATGACGCCGCCCTCACCGCCGGCCTTCACCAGCACGTCGTTGATGACGTGGTTGGCGGCCTCCGGCAGCGGGAGCTCCTGGTACTCGACGCGGGCGCAGATGTCGCGCGCCACCGTGTAGCGGATGAAGAACTCGCCGTGGCCCGTGGCGGAGACCGCGCAGCGCTCATCCGCGTAGGTGCCCGCGCCGATGATGGGCGCGTCCCCCACCCGGCCGAAGCGCTTGTTCGTCATTCCGCCCGTGGACGTGCCCGCCGCGAGGTTGCCTTCCATGTCCAACGCGACAGCGCCTACCGTGCCGAACTTGTGGTCCCCGGTGATGGGGTCCACACCCGGCGTCAGCGATGAGCCCGCGGGGGGAGCCTCCTTCGCCTTCTCCTGCTCCAGCGCGCGCTGGAGGCCCTGCCAGCGCTCCTCCGTGTAGAAGTACTTCGCGTCCACCAGGGGCATGCCCTGGGACTGGGCGAAGGCCTCCGCGCCGTCGCCCACCATCATCACGTGCGGCGACTTCTCCATCACCAGGCGCGCCAGGTCGATGGGGTTCTGGATGTGGTGGACGCCCGCCACCGCGCCGGCCATGCGCGTCTTGCCGTCCATCACGGCCGCGTCCAGCTCGTTCACGCCGTCGTGGTTGAACACCGCGCCCTTGCCGGCGTTGAAGTACGGCGAGTCCTCCATCACGCGGATGGCCGCCGTCACGGCGTCCATGCTGCGTCCGCCCTTCGCCAGCACCGCGTGCCCCGCCTGGAGCGCCTGCGTGAGCGCGGCGCGCATCGCGGCCTCGCGCTCCGGGGTCAGGTTCTCACGCGAGATGACGCCCGCGCCGCCGTGGATGACCAGGCCCCACCTGGGCTTCACGCGCGGGGCCTCGTCCGTGCGCAGGGCGGCCTCGTCACGCGCGGCGCCCGCCTGCGACGACGTGGCGCAGCCCAGCGGGGCCAGGAGCAGCGCGGTGCTCGCCAGCAGGCCGCGGTGCAGCCGGGAAGGGAACGAGGGGGACATGCCGTGCGCCTCCAGAAGGGAAACCCTTTCGTAAAGCTGTTCCCCAGGGGCGTCCAGCGCCGCCTCGTGCCGCGCCGCACCACGCCTCCGGAGGGCGTCACCCCAAGCGCCTGCCTGCCCGCCTGCCCTCTGCTTCCCCTCCCGGAAGGGCATGTGCACCGTGCAGGTTCGGGTTGTAGGGCAGAGCTGGACATCGGGAGGACGGGGCAATGAAGAAGCTGAAGGGGATGCGGGTGGCCGTGCTGGCGGCGGATGGCTTCGAGCAGGTGGAGCTGACGCGGCCGGTGAAGCGCCTGGAACGCGAGGGCGCGCACGTCACCATCGTCTCCCTCCACAAGGGCCGCATCCGGGGCATGAACCTGCTGGTACCCGGCCGCAAGGTGCGCGTGGACGCCACGCTGCGCGACGTGAAGGCCGCGGACTTCGACGCGCTGCTGTTGCCCGGCGGCTTCATGAACCCGGACTTCCTCAGGCAGAGCGCCCTGGCGCTGGACTTCGTGAAGGACGCGGACCTGCTGGACATGCCCATCGCGGTCATCTGCCACGGGCCGTGGCTGCTCGCGTCGGCGGGGCTGCTGGAGGGCCGTCACGTGACGTCCTGGCCGGGCATCCGCAACGACATGGAGAACGCGGGCGCGCACTGGACGGACGAGCCCGTGGTGCGCGACGGCAACTGGGTGTCCAGCCGGGGGCCGCACGACCTGCTCGCCTTCGAGCACGCCATGGTGGAGCTGCTCGCGGAGCGCATGTCGCCCGCCATCGAGCGCCGCACCACGGCGGAAGCCGCGCCGCGCTGGCCCCGGTGGCTCGCGGGAGGCCTGGCCGCCGCGGCCACGCTGGGCCTGGTCGCACGCGGCCGGAAGGCGCTGGCCTAGCTCACATCCAGCCCAGCTGGAGCCGCGCGACGTCCGTCATGCGGCTCTGGTCCCACTGCGGCTCCCAGACCAGCTCCACGTTCGCTTCCTTCACGCCGGGGAGCGCGGACACCTTGGAGCGCACGTCCTCCACCAGCACCTGGCCCATGCCGCAGCCGGGCGCCGTGAGCGTCATCTCGATGTCCACGCGCTGGCCGCCTTCGTCCAGCGGCGTGGCCTTGCACGCGTACACCAGGCCCAGCTCCACGATGTTCACCGGGATCTCCGGGTCGTAGACCGTGCGCAGCTGCTCCCAGACCTGTTCCTCGTGAAACTCGCCGGGCGTGACGGACTCCTCCGCCGGCTTCTCCTTGGCGGCGTACTCCTCGCCCAGCACGTCCGCGTTCTTCTGGTCGATGCGGAACAGCTGGCCGTACGGGTCCTGCACCGTGACGTTGCCGCCCAGCGTCTGCACCACCGTCAACTCCGAGCCCGCCGGCAGCAACACCTTGTCCCCGCTGGGGATGAGCATCGCGTCCACGTCGCGCTCGATGACCGTCATCGCGCCTCGCATGACCCCTCCCTACTCCGTCGACACCGACGTGGAGCGGCCATCCAGCGCCGCGTTCAGCGTGTGCCACGCCAGGCTCGCGCACTTCACCCGTGCCGGGAACTCGCTCACGCCCGACAGCACCGCGAGCTTGCCCAGGGACTCCACGTCCACCTTGTCCGGGCCTTCCGTCACCAGCGTGTGCACGCGCTCGAAGAGCGCCTGGGCCTCTTCCCGCGTCTTGTCCTTCACCGCGCCCGTCATCAGCGACGCGGACGCCTTGGAGATGGCGCACCCCTGGCCCTGGAAGCCGATGTCGCGGATGACGCCGTCCTCCAGCTTGAGCGTCACGGAGAGCTGGTCGCCGCACAGCGGGTTGTAGCCCTCCGCCGCGCAGGTGGCGCCCTCCACCACCCGGAAGTTGCGCGGGCGCTTGGAGTGCTCCAGCACCACCTCCTGGTACAGGTCCTTGAGGTCCGAGCTCACGCGAACACCTCCCTCACCTTGTTCAAGCCCTTCACCAGCGCGTCCACGTCCTCCGGCGTGTTGTAGAGCGCCAGCGACGCGCGCGCCGTGGCCGCCACCCCGAAGCGCTGCATCAGCGGCTGGGCGCAGTGGTGCCCGGTGCGGATGCAGATGCCCTCCTGGTCCAGGATGGTCCCCACGTCGTGCGGGTGGACGTCCTCCAGCGTGAACGACAGCACGCCCGTCTTGTGCGGCGCCGTGCCAATGAGCTTCAGCCCCGGCACGGACTGGAGCGCCTGCGTCGCGTACGCGAGCAGCCACTGGTCGTGCTGGGACACGTTCTGCATGCCCACGGACTCCAGGTAGCGGATGGCCGCGGCCAGCCCCACCGCGCCCGCCATGTCCGGCGTGCCCGCCTCGAAGCGGTGCGGCACGCGGTTGTAGACGGTCTTCTCCATCGTCACGGAGAGGATCATGTCCCCGCCGCCCTGGTACGGCGGCAGCGACTCCAGCATGGCCAGCTTGCCGTACAGCACGCCGATGCCCGTGGGCCCGAAGAGCTTGTGCCCGCTGAAGGCGTAGAAGTCACAGCCCAGGTCCTGCACGTCCACCGGGAAGTGCGTCACCGACTGCGCCCCGTCCACCAGCACCGGGATGTTCCTGGCGTGCGCCTTGGCCACCAGCTCCTTGATGGGATTGACGGAGCCCAGCGCGTTGGACACGTGCGTAATCGCCAGCAGGCGCGTCTTCTCCGTGAGCAGCGCGTCCACGGTGTCCATGCGCAGCGCGCCGGACTCGTCCACGGGGATGACGCGCAGCTTCGCGCCCGCCGCGTCGCACACCATCTGCCAGGGCACGATGTTGGAGTGGTGCTCCATGGCGGAGATGAGCACCTCGTCACCCGGGCCCACGTGCTTGCGGCCGTAGGTGGCGGCCACCAGGTTGATGGCCTCCGTGGTGCCGCGCACGAAGATGACCTCGCGCACGTCCTTGGCGTGGATGAAGCGGCGCACCGTCTCGCGCGCGTCCTCGAAGGCCTGCGTGGCGCGCTCGGAGAGGATGTGCACGCCGCGGTGCACGTTGGCGTTGTCGTGCGTGTAGTAGCGCGTGATGGCGTCCAGCACCGCCTGCGGCTTCTGCCCCGTGGCGGCGCTGTCCAGGTACACCAGCGGCCGGCCCCGCACCTCCTGCCGGAGGATGGGGAAGTCCGCGCGCACCCGCGCCAGGTCGAATCCAGGGCCGCTCATCCCATCACCTCCGCCGTCCCCGGCAGCTTCTCCGCGAGCAACGCCTCCACCCGCGCGCGCACCGGCCCTTCCGGCACCGCGCGCACCAGCTCGCTCGCGAAGGCCTGCGTCAGCATGCGCTCCGCGTCCACCTTCGGGATGCCGCGCGAGCGCAGGTAGAACAGCGCGTTGTCATCCAACCGGCCCACCGCCGTGCCGTGGGCGCACTTCACGTCGTCCGCGAAGATCTCCAGCTGCGGCCGCGCGTCCACCTGCGCGCCCTCGGAGAGCAGCAGGTTGCGGCTCTGCTGGGACGCGTCCGTCTTCTGCGCGTCCTCGCGCACGCGGATCTTCCCGTGGAAGGTGCCGCGCGCGCGGTCGTCCAGCACGCCCTTGTACAGCTCGCGGCTGGAGCAGTGCGGCACCGCGTGGTCCAGGTCCGTGCGGTTGTCCAGGTGCTGCGTGCCCCGGCCCACGAACAGGCCGTTGAGCACGCACTCGCCGCCCTCGCCCGCGAAGGCCGCGTGCACTTCGTTGCGCGCAAGCAGCCCGCCAAAGGAGAACGCGTGCGACTGGAAGCGGCTGTCGCGCCCCTGCCGCGAATACAGCCCGCCCAGGTGCAGCGCGCTGTCGCCCTCCGTCTGGAGCTTGAAGTGGCGCAGGCTGGCGTTGTCCCCCAGCGACACCTCCGTCACCGCGTTGGTGAACGTCGCGCCTGTACCCAGGCCCGCGTACGTCTCCACCAGCGTGGCCTCGCTGCCCTCGCCCGCCACCACGACGATGCGCGGGCTGGCCAGCACCGGCCCGTCACCGCCTCGCGCGAGGAACAGCAGCTGCACCGGAACCTCACTCAAGGCCCGGGGCGCGAGCGTGAGCAGCGCGCCCTCTTCCAAGAGCGCCGCGTTGAGCGACGTGAAGGCATGCGCGGACGGCCGGGAGAACTGGCCCAGCGTCTCCTGGAGCAGCACGCCGTCCTCACGCAGCGCCTGAGACAGCGGCTTGAGCACCACGCCGCGAGGCAGGCCGGAGAGCACCGACAGCGCGGGCACGAAGCGCCCGTCCACGAACACGAGCCTCGGGCCGGGCAGCGCCAGCCGCGCCACCGCCTGCGCCACGTCGTCGCCCGCGGACACGTTGCTCACGGGCTGGAACGGGTGCGACGACAGCGTGGCCACGGGCGTGTACTTCCACTCCTCGTCCTTGGACGTGGGCAGGCCGCGCGCCTGGAACCGGCTCAGGCCCTCTTCACGAAACGCCTGGAGCCACGCGGGAGCGTCCCCGCGGGCCTGGAAGGCCCGGGCCACCTCCACGTAGTGGGACGCGCTCATGGCCGGGCCTCCTTCGCCTTGCCGGCCCCCTCCGCGCCAATCCAGCCGTAGCCCTTCTCCTCCAGCTCCAGCGCCAGCTCGCGTCCGCCCGAGCGCACGATGCGGCCCGCCGCCATCACGTGCACGCGGTCCGGCACGATGTAGTCCAGCAGCCGCTGGTAGTGGGTGATGACGACCATCGCCCGGTCCTTCGAGCGCAGCGCGTTCACCCCGCCCGCAACGATGCGAAGCGCATCGATGTCCAGGCCGGAGTCCGTCTCGTCCAGCAGCGCCAGCCGGGGCTGGAGCACCGCCATCTGGAAGATCTCGTTGCGCTTCTTCTCTCCGCCGGAGAAGCCCTCGTTCACGGAGCGGCTCATGAACGCCGCGTCCAGCTGCACGAGCTTCGCCTTCTCCTTGGCCAGGGAGAGGAAGTCCATCGCGTCCAGCTCCTCCTCGCCCTTGGCGCGGCGCTGCGCGTTGAGCGCCGTGCGCAGGAAGTGCAGGTTGCCCACGCCCGGAATCTCCACCGGGTACTGGAAGCCCAGGAACACGCCCGCCTTCGCGCGCTCCTCCGGCGGCGTGCCCAAGAGGTCCTTGCCGTCGAACCGCACGGAGCCCTTCGTCACCTCGTACGTCTCACGCCCCGCCAGCACGCCCGCGAGCGTGCTCTTGCCGGAGCCGTTGGGCCCCATGATGGCGTGCACCTCACCGGCACCGACTTCCAGATTGATGCCCTTGAGGATGTCCTTGCCAGCCACGCGGGCATGCAGGTCCTGGATGCTCAATAGCGACGCCATCACCCCACGCTCCCTTCCAGGCTCACGCCCAGCAGCTTCTGCGCCTCCACGGCGAACTCCATGGGCAGCTCCTTGAAGACCTGCCGGCAGAAGCCGTTCACGATCATCGACACCGCGTCCTCCTGCGAGATGCCGCGCTGCCGGCAGTAGAAGAGCTGGTCCTCGCCAATCTTCGACGTGGAAGCCTCGTGCTCCACCTGCGCGGTCGCGTTCTTCACCTCGATGTACGGCAGCGTGTGGGCGCCGCACTCGTCGCCCAACAGGAGCGAATCGCACTGCGTGTAGTTGCGTGCGTTCGCCGCGCTCTTGAGCACCTTCACCAGGCCCCGGTACGTGTTCTGCCCGCGGCCGGCGGAGATGCCCTTGGACACGATGGTGGACCGGGTGTTCTTCCCGATGTGCACCATCTTCGTGCCCGTGTCCGCCTGCTGCCGGTGGTTGGTGAGCGCCACCGAGTAGAACTCGCCCACCGAGTCATCCCCCTTGAGGATGACGCTGGGGTACTTCCACGTAATCGCCGAGCCCGTCTCCACCTGCGTCCACGAAATCTTGGCGCGCTGGTGCGCGATGCCGCGCTTGGTGACGAAGTTGTAGATGCCGCCCTTGCCTTCCGCGTCGCCCGGGTACCAGTTCTGCACCGTGCTGTACTTGATGGACGCGCCGTCCAGCGCCACCAGCTCCACCACCGCCGCGTGCAGCTGGTTGGTGTCGCGCATGGGCGCGGTGCAGCCCTCCAGGTAGCTCACGGAGGCGCCTTCGTCCGCGATGAGCAGCGTGCGCTCGAACTGGCCCGTGTCCGCCGCGTTGATGCGGAAGTACGTGGACAGCTCCATGGGGCACTTCACGCCCTTGGGCACGTAGCAGAACGAGCCGTCGCTGAAGACCGCGGAGTTGAGCGCCGCGAAGAAGTTGTCGGAGAAGGGCACCACCGTGCCCAGGTAGCGCTCCACCAGCTCCGGGTGCTCACGCACCGCTTCGGAGAACGAGCAGAAGATGACGCCCGCCTTGTAGAGCTTCTCCCGGAACGTGGTGGCCACCGACACGGAGTCGAAGACGGCATCCACCGCCACGTTCTGCAGGCGCTTCTGCTCCTCCAGCGGGATGCCCAGCTTCTCGTAGGTGCGGAGGATTTCGGGGTCGACCTCCGACAGGCTGTCCTTCTTCGGCTTCTGCTTGGGCGCCGAGTAGTAGCGGATGGCCTGGTAGTCGATGGGGTGGTACTTCACCGCCTGCCACGAGGGCTCCTTCAGCGTGAGCCAGTGGCGGTACGCCTTCAGGCGCCACTCCAGCATGAAGGCCGGCTCGTTCTTCTTCGCGGACAGGACGCGGATGACGTCCTCGTCCAGGCCGGGCGGCAGCGTGTCCGCCTCCACCTGCGTGACGAAGCCGGCCTGGTAGCCCTTGCGCGTCAGCTCCTGGAGGGTTTCGGTGGTGCTCATGAACGGACTCCCGTAGCGGAAGGAGGAGCGCCGAGGGACGCCGGCAGGCCCAGGCCCACCAGGCGCTCCGGCATGCGGGGCGCGGGCGCGCGCAGGTCCGCGAGCGTCAGCTTCCCCAGCGCCTCCTGGATGGCCTGGTTGATCAGCCGCCAGTGGCCCCGCACCTGACAGACGGACTCCAGCTCACAGGGCCCGGCGGGCTTGCCCTGGTGCTGGCCACACTCCGTGAGGGACACCGGCCCCTCCAGCGCGGACACCAGCTCCGCCAGGGAGATGGCCTCCGCCGGACGCGCCAGGCCGTAGCCGCCGCTCGCCCCCCGGTGCGACACCACCAGGCCCGCCTGCAACAGGCCCTTCAGGACCTTGCTCGCGGACGGAAGCGAGACACGCGTGCGCGCCGCCAGCTCTCGCGTGGTCCGGGTCTCCCCGTCCGCGCGCGCCAGCTCGGCCATCAGCACGATGCCGTAGTCGGTCATCTTGCTCATCCGGAGCATGAGTGGGTGTCTCCTCAGGGCTGTCCGCGGGCCCCATGCCCGCGACGGTCTCTTATGTAATGTGGACCGCCGCAGTCCACATTCAAATCGGGCCACAACGGGCTAGGGTGGGGCCGTCCGCTTTTTGAGTCTGACTCCCCCTCGAGGAGCCCTACCGATGCGCCGTCCCCTCCCCCTCCTGCTCACCGCGCTGGCCCTGGCCCTGGTGGGTTGTGAGAAGAAGTCCGCTCCGGCCCCCGCGCCCGCGCCCGCCACGCAAGCAGGCAGCGCCACCACGGCCCCGCCGGGGCCTCCGCCGGAGGGCTCCATCCTCATTGGCGAGGTGGGCAGCCTCACCGGCTCCGAGGCCACCTTCGGCATCTCCGCGCGCAATGGCATCGACCTGGCGCTGCAGGAGGCCAACGCCGAGGGCGGCGTGCGCGGCCAGAAGCTGGTGGTGCGCGTCTACGACAGCCAGGGCCGGCCGGAGGAAGGCGCCCAGGCCGCCACGCGGCTCATCGCGCAGGACAGGGTGGTGGCGCTCTTGGGCGAGGCCGCGTCGTCCGTGTCCATGGCCATGGCGGACAAGGCGCAGGCGGCGAAGGTGCCCATGATTACGCCCACCTCCACCAGCCCGGAGGTGACGAAGAAGGGCGACTACATCTTCCGCGTCTGCTTCATCGACCCGTTCCAGGGCCTGGTGATGGCGAAGTTCGCGCGGGAGAACCTGAAGCTGTCCAAGGTGGCGGTGCTCACGGACAACAAGAGCGCCTTCTCCGTGGGGCTGGCGGACGTCTTCAACCAGAAGTTCAAGGAGTTCGGCGGCACCATCGCCGGCAACGAGAGCTACTCCAAGGGCGACACGGACTTCCGCGCGCAGCTGACGTCCATCAAGAACATGAAGCCGGAGGCGGTGTTCGTCCC
This sequence comes from Corallococcus interemptor, assembly GCF_003668875.1. Lineage (GTDB taxonomy): Bacteria > Myxococcota > Myxococcia > Myxococcales > Myxococcaceae > Corallococcus > Corallococcus interemptor. The sequence goes on from NZ_RAWM01000122.1 coordinate 16,572, forward strand.
GGGCTACTACACGGACGTGGGCATCATCGCCAGGCAGGCCCGTGAAGTCGGCCTGCGCGTGCCGCTGCTGGGCGGTGACGGCTGGGACTCCGACAAGCTGTACGAGCTGGGCGGCTCCGCGCTGGAGGGCAGCTACTTCTCCAACCACTACTCGCCGGACAACCCGGACCCCGTCGTGCAGAACTTCCTGAAGAAGTACAAGGCCGCCTACGGCAGCGTGCCGGACAGCGTGGCGGTGCTGGCGTACGACGCCGCGCGCCTGCTGGTGGACGCGATGAAGCGCGCGCCGGATACGTCAGGCCCCGCGCTGCGTGACGCCATCGCGGCGACGAAGGACTTCCCGGGCGTGGCGGGCACCATCAACCTGGACGCCAACCGCGACGCGGTGAAGCAGGCCGTGGTGATGAAGGTGCACGACGGCAAGGCGGTGTTCGTCACCACCGTGAAGCCTTGAAGGCAGCGCGCTGCTCTCTCCGGCCGCCCGTCCCCGCTGTCAGGGGATGGGCGACTGGATGACGTAGTAGACGGAGTGGAAGTACTTGTGCAGGGCGTTGATGAGGGCGACGAGGAAGGGCCAGCCGAACACGGTGAACCCGAAGAACGCCGCGATCACGACGCTGTACTCCACCATCGCCTGGCCCCGGGCCAGCTGACGCGGCTCACCGCGCTTCATCGCGCCCCTCCTTCTGCTCCCGCCGCGACGCGTCCCGGCCCGCGGCTTCATCGCGGCACTCATTGACGCACTGGTCGCGTGCCTTGCCACACTCCGTGGCGCAGGAGGGCGCGCCCTTGGGGCCCGCGTACTTCGTGCAGATGGTCTTGCACTGCTTGGCGTCCTCCTCGCAGCGCTTGAGGCACGAGGGCAGGCCCGCCTGCGCCACCGGCCCCGCCAGCACCACCGCGGAGGCCAGCGCGGCCTGGACCCAGTTCATGAAGTGCTTCATCACGGACTCCCTTCGCCCCGTTCCGGGGCGGCATTGCCTCGCTGCATCAGCGACAGGTTGAACTCCACGCCCGGCTGCAGCAGCTGGGGGCGGCGCAGGCTCAGCTGGCCCCGCATGCCCTCGTGACTGACGTCGAAGGCCACCACCTCGCCCTGCCCTTCCGAGGACGGCCCCATCTGCCAGCCCCGGGAGCGCAGCGTGTCGCGCCACGCGGACTCCGCCTCCACCAGCGTGCCCTCCGTGGAGGTGCCGGCCACCTGGTACTGGGTGAACCCCTCCAACCGCAAGGTGAGCAGCTGCGGGTCCACCACGGTCATGGGGATGGGCAGCCAGGGGGGCAGCGGCCGCTTGTTGCCGATGGCCGGGGCCACCTGCCCCGCTGACACGAACACCATGCTCTCGCCGTCCTGGTACAGCACCGACACCAGCCGGACCTCTTCACTCACCGGGCTCCAGTAGCCCACGTAGCCGCCGTTCTCCCCGTAGTCGTCCTGCAGCACGGGCAGGCCCTTCTCCAGGAGCAGCTTCCGGTAGTGCTCCAGCACCTGCCGGGGCTTGTCCTTCGTGGTGAACCAGGCCACGGCGATGGGCGCGTCCGGGCCCAGGTAGTCCGCGGCCAGCACCTCCGGACGGCGGGTCGCGTTCGGGTAAGGCGGGAAGTGCACCAGCGCCCGCGCGAGGATGGCCTCCTCCGCGGGCGAGCGCTTGTTCGAGGGCGGGGAGGGGAACTCCGCGTTCGCGCGGACCTCCGCCGCCTCCAGCTCCGTGGGCGCATTGCCGTAGATGACGTCCTCCATGGCGACGCCCAGGAGGGCCCCCACCACCGCGACCGCCACCAGCAGGGCCGCGGCCCGGCCCACCCACCTCGAACGCTCCGACGACATCAGCAGGACTCGGCGTTCTTGCAGCCCATGTAGTTGTTGCCCCGGTCCTTCAAGGTCTTCTCCGGCGCGTTGCGGTCCCAGTCCCGCCACTCGGTGTTGAAGTAGTACTCGTTGTGGCCGGCCTGGCGGATCTTCTCGGACGGGTTGCCCGTACCCGTCTGCGGCTTGATGGCGACGTTGGGCGTGCGCGGGTTGTCCCCGAGCTCGAGCGAGCCGCCCAGGGAGACCGGGGAGACGAGGGGTCCCACGAGCGCGGGGCTGAGCAGGTTGTTGCTCATCGCCTTGGAGAAGAACTCGGTGGCGGCGACGCTCATGGGGCCGAAGCCGACGTTCGCGAGGTTCGTGTAGACGTTCGTCACGCGCTTGTAGAAGTCGCCGCTGCCACCGCCGAGCCCGCCCTTCTGGCCCGGGCGGATGCTCACGTCGTCGTTGATGGCCCAGGGGTCGGCGATGATGGACATCTGCTCCCAGGGCAGCAGGTAGGCGCTCGTACCATCGCTGCCCTTGGCCTGACCGTGAACGCTGCCCCCCTTGTCCTGCATGGTCTTGGCGAGGGGCTTCTTGGAGAACTCCGAGAAGGTGTTCTCGTTCAGCATGTAGTTCTGCACGCCGATGCGTCCGTTGCACTTGATGAGCCCGCCGTGGTTGAACTCATCCGCGAAGCCACTCTCGATGGGGATCCCCATCAGGCCCACCTGCTTGTCGGGGCCCGTGCACTCCACCTGCTGGGCGCCCGGGTTGAGCCAGCAAGGGTGGGCGGTCAGCGCGGCGTGCTCGTGGTGCGCCTCCGTCTGGCAGTCGCGCGCCTTGTCCCCATCCATCGTGTAGTCGTCCACGCCGGATTCATGGTCGCAGTACATCTGGCGCGCGTAGCCCTGCACCTGGCTGAAGTTGCCGTATTCCCCCCCGCCCCCGCTCATCGCCCAGTCCTGGATGGTGTAGTCCCAGACCGTCGCCACCACCGCCTCCTGGGCGTCCAGCGCGTAGCGCAGGAGGTCGTCCAGGAAGAGGGCGTAGAGGAAGATGGGGATGAAGGCGATCATGCTCAGGGCCATCTCCACCGAAGCCGCGCCCCGGGCCCTGCGCGAAAGGAATGAGCGGTTCATAGGGCGAGGTCCTTGGCCACGGCGATCTGCGCGGCGTCCGCGTTGCCGGCGGCGCCCAGCACCTTGGCCACCTCCTCCGCCTTGAACGGGTGCAGCTTCGCGCGCCAGAAGGGGTTGAAGAGGTTGGGCTGCTCCTGCCAGCCGCCCTGCCCCAGCCGGTGGTAGTAGACGAGCGCCTTGGACACCGCCGCGCCCTCGTCCGCCGCGAGCGTCAGGGTGCCGGTGCCCTGCTCGCCGTGCGTGAAGTTGAGGGTCGCCGACGAGGTCAGCTCCCAGGGGGCCTGCTGGAGGTTCCCCGAGCGCAGGCTCTTGGTGACGTAGCTGTAGACGCGCGCCTGGCCGTAGTCCGCGTCCGCCTTCGGGTTGCCCCGGAACTTCATGAAGCAGTTGCTCTGCGGGATGCAGGAGAGCAGCGCCTTGGAGGCCACCTGCTTGAACTCGTGCTTGTCCTTGTGGCCCTGGCTCGGGCTGTGGCCACCGCCGCTCTCGTCGCTGTAGACCTCCGCGTCGAAGGGCATGTACGGCCCGAAGCCGTGGCGCCACTGGTTCATCATGAAGCCACCCTCCTCCCGCGAGACCACCGTGGTGCCCTGGATGCCCACGCCGCCCACGGGGTTCCAGTCCTTCTTGCCCTTCCCGATGCTCGCCGCGCTCTTCATGTTCATGGGATTGGGAATGTGGACGCCCTCTCCAGGGATGTCGCTCATGAGTTCCTGGAGGAAGGTGGGGTGCAGGGTGAGGGGGAAGATGAGCGCCCCCGCGTCGCGGGTCGCCGGCCAGCCGGGGCGGGAGGCGTTGGCGATCTCCGTCATCGTCTTCTGGACCGCGACCTGCTTGGCGTTGGGCTCGCCGCCCATGCACGGCATGCCATCCACCACGCAGTTGAACTCGTTGGCGTTCATGCCGCCCACCGCGCCCGCGATGTTGGAGGCGCCCTTGGCGTTCCACTCCGTCAGCTCCTTCAAGCCGCTGGAGGTGCCGCTGGTGACCGCCGCGACGACCTTGGCGTGCGTGGCGATCTGGGAGCCATTGACGGCGTGGATGAGCCTTTGCAGGTGCTTGGTCGTGTCCTCGAAGGGGCCGTCCAGGTCCTTGATGTTGTCCGCGTACGTCTTGGCCTTCTTGGAGTACTTGTTGGCGACCTTGAGGGCTTCGATGGCGTCCTTGCAGTGCTGGATGCAGGGAGGCCAACAGGCGAAGCACTCCAGGAACTCCATGCCCATGATGACGTAGAAGTTGTTCTTCGACGCCGTGAGCATGCCGTAGGTCAGGCTGGCCGTGGACATGTACGCGTGCATGCTGGTCATCGCCACGAAGGAGGCGGCGATGGCCCGGTTGCTGACCGCGTAGTAGTTGAGGGCTCGCGCCTCCAGGACGGCCATGGAGTAGGCCATGGTGTCGCTGTGCTGCTGCAGGTTGATCTTCTGCCGCAGCGCGTGGCTGAGGTTGAAGCTCAGCATCACCATCAGCGCCAGCACCAGGAAGGCCAGGCACGCCAGGACCATGGACTGGCCCCGGGCGCGGCGCCGGCGGCGGTGCGGGGGACGCGGTGCGGCCGCTTCTACTCCTGGAACGAGAAGAGGCATGTGTTGTCCTTCGGCAGCTTGTTCTTGCCCAGGTAGAGATTGGACTGCATCCGCATGGTGTAGGTGGCCCGGATGGGCACCACGTAGACCTTCTGACCCGCCGCCGTGTCGTAGTCGCCCATGTCTTTATCGATGTAGGCCTGGCGGGTGGTGTCTCCCTGCTTGCCCAACCGGATGACGTAGGGCAGCTCCTTCGCGCGCGCGATGTTGTAGATGACGACGTCCGCGAACGGGATGACCATGCGGTAGTTGAACGTGAGCTGGATGCGCAGCTTGGAGCGCTGGCTGTCCTTCCAGTCGCCGGAGCTGGTGATCTTCTCCGGGTTGTCGAAGTCCACCTCGCCGGAGGCGCCCCCCAGGTCACCCTCCACCGGACCGCAGATGGTGACCTTGGCGTACGGGATGTTGGTGGCCGTGATCCGGTTCGTCATCACCTCCGGCCACATCCACTTCTGCTGGAAGTCCGCCGCGCTGTTCACCGTCATCATGCTTTCGGTGCCGCCGCTGCCGCGGCTGATCATGGGCAGCAGCACCGCCAGCGCGGCGCGCTCCATCTTCTTCACGTCCGCGTTGTGGAGGGCGCCCGCGCGCACCGCCTTGTAGGCGGCGTACTTCGCCATCAGGCGGGCCTGGTGCATGAGGCCCAGCTGGAGCGTGCCCAGGATGAGGAACACGAAGAGTGGGAGGACGATGGCCGTCTCCACCGCTACCTGGCCTGATTGTCGTCTGTCCCGCATGTGCGGCCCCTGGATGCGCATGAGGTAGGTGTTCTACCGACTGATTACCGCCAGCTTCCATCCCGGCGCAACCCGCCGGGCATCCGCCAAGTGGCCGTGCCGTGGAGGCCGCTTCCTGGACTGGCGGACACTTCAAACGCGGAAGAACGGCGATGCTTGACGCCACGGGGGCCGCGTGATTCGGAGGGGGCGAGGCGTGGACGACGGCTTCCCGTGGGAGGTAGCGGATGAACTGGCGCAGGACTCGGCTCGTGGGATTGATGGCGACGTTGGTGCTGGCGGCATGCAGCGGCTGCAGCGACAAGGGTGACGGCGGCGACGACGACGATGACGACGGTCAGAACACCGGCGACACCAACCGCCCCGGCTTCGCTTCGAGCGACAAGCGCCCGGAGGGGGTGCCCTTCGCGCTGCCCGCGGGCCTGGAGCTGGTGGAGCCCATCCCCGGCATCGACATGTTCAAGTTGGAGGACTGCCGGGACGAGGACGAGACCGAGCCGCCCAAGGAGCATGGCAGCGGTGACCTGGTGCAGCTGTGCCTGAACTTCCGCAACAACACCGGCGCGCCCATCACCGTCGAGTTCCCGCCGGGCATCATCTTCGAGTCGGAGACCACCGACACCCAGCACGGCATCCTCTTGCAGAGGGCGTCCATCGTGGTGCCCGCGAAGCCGGTGTCCTACAAGCTGCTGTACCTCTACTGCCTGAACAACTCGCGCAGTGAGAGCAGCCCGAGTTCCCGCTACCGCAAGGGTCCCGTGACCCAGTACGCGGACTTCAAGGAACTCTTCGCGCTCCTGGAGAACAAGAAGATCCCCACGAAGCTGACGCCTGAGCTCCAGCAGGCCGTCTACCACCTGACCCGGAACGAGGGCCTGTCCGCCAGCGACCGGTCCTACATCAACTCGCTGCCGAACAAGTAGGCCGCGTCCAGGCGGCCGGGGCACGGGGGCGGAAGTCCCCTGCCCCTGCCGTCAGCGCCGCCGGGCGATGTCCTGGATGAGCTCCACGTAGCGGCGCTGCTTGGGGTTCAACTTGAAGGCCTTGCGCAGGGCATCCTCCGCGAGCGCCCACTGGCCCTCGCCCCGGGCCACGTCGCCCAGGAAGGCCCAGCCCTCCTCCAGGCCGGGCTCCTGGCGCGTCAGCTCCTGGAGTTCCTGGAGCGCCAGCCGGCCGTGCGCCTCCGGCTTCATGAGGTAGCGCGCCCAGGCGCGGTGGGCCTGGTACAGCGGCCGGGGGTCGATGTCGCAGGCGTATTCGAAGTACTCGAAGGCGCCCGCGAAGTTGCGCGCCTCCAGGCGCCGCTTGGCCTCGTCGAACTGGGTGGTGGCGTCCAGCAGGTCCGTGCGGATGCGGAACTGCTCCGCGGTGGAGGGGCGGCCGGTGCTGTTGCGCGCCTTCTCCCGCTGCGCCTGCCGGCGCTTCTTCCACAGCGCGTTCTGCTCCGGCTCCGACAGCGCGCCGTAGGCCCGCGCGTACGCGGCCAGCATCCCTTCCGCCTTCTCCTTCAGGTCCGCCGTCTGGAAGCGCAGCGGGGAGAAGCGGTCCGCGGCGGCGAGGAACGCCTTGCGCAGCGCCACCGGCTGCACGTCCTCCGGCACGTCCAGGAGCGCGAACGGATCCTGCCCGCGGTGGTTGAGGAACGCGCCCACCAGCGCGTTGCGCGCGGCCTCGTCCTCGTCCGAGAAGGGCGTGCCCGACGGGGCCTGCGAGGGCACGGGCACCGGCGTGATGACGGGCTCCGGCGCGGGTGCTGGGACAGGAGCGGCGGGGGCCTTGCGGGCCAGCTCCTCCGCGCGCGCGTCCACGTCCTCCACGAAGCCCGCCACGCCCAGGAGGCACAGCGCGTAGAGCCGGCGCAGCACGGCGTCCATGTCGAAGCCGGTGCGCTCCAGGAGTTCGTTGAAGGTGGGCCGCTGGCGCAGGGCCTGGAACAGGCGCGCGTCCTTGGAGGACAGCTTGGGGGCGGACTCCACGCCGGGCATCTGCCCGAAGCGGCGGTCGTCGGTGAAGGTGAAGTGCGTGGCGACGGTGTCGAAGGGCAGCTGGGTGGAGACGCCGGTGAGGATGAGCTGCGCGGTGTTGGCGCGCACGCTGGCGTCCGGGTTCTCCACGTCCGCGATGAGGCGGTACTTCGCCTCCGTCCAGCGGAAGCAGTCCAGCAGCTTGTGCGCCAGGTTCGCCTGGAGCTGCTTGTACAGGTCAAAGGGGCTGATGAGCCCCTTCTGCACGAGCAGGCCGCCCAGCTGCATGCCCGAGGACACGCTCTCCGCCAGGGACTTCTGGTAGTCCGCCTCCGACAGGCGGCCCTTCTCCACCAGGTACTTGCCCAGCGTCTCGTGCAGCAGGTTGGAGTGGCACGCCACCGGCGCGCCGTCCTCGAAGGTGATGCGCTTCTCGCGCTGGCGCACCTTGAGCTCCAGCGTGCAGGTGCGCTCCTCCATCATCAGCGCGTGCAGGATGAGCGGGAAGGGCGTGTCCGCCAGCAGCCCCTCGCGCTGGCGCAACACCTGGGACGGCGGGGGGAACATGCGCGGAAAGACTACTCCTCCGCGTCGTCGCCGCCCATGTCGTCCGTGGCGTAGGGCTCGTCGTAGTAGCCGCCGTAGGTGTCGTGCGCCGGCAGGTAGCGGGTCAGGTACGCCCCCACGCCCATCAGCACCAGGGCCACGGCGGCGTACGTCAGCGGGCGGGACGGGCGGGCGCGGTACGCCCACCAGCGGTCGCGGCGCTTCTGGAAGCGCGGGGCGACGGCGTACTCGCGCCAGGCGGCGTCGCGCGTCTCCTTCGCCTCCACGTCCAGCCCCTCCTTGTCCAGCGCGCGCGACAGGAGCACGCGCCCCTCCACGGAGCCCTGACGCACCTGGAGGAAGCGCTCCAGGGCCTCGCGCGCGCCCTTGTAGTCACCGCGCTGGAGGCGGAAGCGGCCGCGCTCCAGGTCGATGGCGCCCTGGCGGTAGTCGGCGTCCAGGCGCTCGGCCTCCGTGAGGAGCAGCTCGCCCCGGGGCGCGTCGCCGGCGCCCAGGTAGGCCACGCCCAGGAGGTAGAGGGTGTCCACGTCGTCGTCGCCCGCGTCCAGGTTGGGGCGCAGCAGGTCCACCGCCTCCTGGTAGCGCTTCTGGCCCACGCGGATGTCGGCCAGCTCCGCGCGGGCGCGGCGGTCGTGGGTGTTGGTGAGGATGGTGCCCGCGAGCTCACCCGCGCGCTGCCAGCGCTTGAAGGCGCGCATGGGGCTGGGGAACACCTGGAGCGTGAAGCGGTCCGCGGCGAACAGCAGCACGGCCAGGATGGCGAGGGACAGCAGCGGGCTGCCCGTCAGCATCGTGAGGCCCATCCACATGAACCACTTGGTCAGCACGGTCGAATCGTCCTTCCCCGAAGTCGCCTACAGCAGCCGCGCGCAGATGGCGCTGTGCACGTCCGCCCCCCGCTCCGTCAGGGCCAGCCGGCGGCCGTGACGGATGGCGAAGCCGTGGGCCACCAGCCGCTCCACCTCCGCGCGCCGGGGCTCCACCGGCTGGCCGTATCGCTCACAGACGGCCTCCCAGTCCACCCCCGACACCAGGCGCAGGCCCATGCTCAGCCGCTCGGCGAAGAGCTCCTCGGGCCCCAGGTCCTCGCGGCTCGACTCCGGCAGCTTCCCCTCCTCCACCGTGCGCAGGTACGCCTCCGGGCCGCGGAGGTTCACGTAGCGGTGGGGCGACGGGGACAGCAGCATGCCGGTGGCGCCCACGCCCAGCGCCAGGTACTCGCCGCCGGTCCAGTAGAGCGCGTTGTGCCGGGAGCCGAGGCCTTCGCGCGCGTGGTTGGAGATTTCGTAGCGGGTGAGGCCGTGCGCGCCGTAGACGTCGCGCACCACCCGGGCCATGGCCACCACGTCGTCGTCCTCTGGCAGGGAGAGTTCGCCGCGCTCCAGCTGCTTGGACAGCGGCGTGGACTCGGCCAGCACCTCGCGCTCCACCGTCAGCGCGTAGGTGGACAGGTGCTCGGGATCCAGGGCCACCGCGCGGCGCGCGTCCGCCTCCACCTGCGCCACCGTCTGGCCATGCACGCCGTAGATGAAGTCCATGGCCACCACGGGGAAGCCCGCCTGGCGCGCCGCCGCCACCGCGCCCTCCACCATGGCGGCATCGTGCGCGCGGCCCAGCGCCTTGAGCGTCTGCGGCTGGAAGGACTGCACGCCCAGGGACAGCCGGTTGATGCCCGCGGCCCGGTAGCCGGCGAAGCGCTCCGCGTCCGCGCGCTCCGGGTTGCCCTCCAGGGAAATCTCCAGGCCGGGGGCGAGCGACATGCGCGCGGCGATGCCCTCCAGCACGCGCGCCACGTAGCGGGGGTGCCACAGCGACGGGGTACCGCCGCCCAGGAAGATGGACTCCAGCGGCTTTACGCGCAGCGACGGGTCCGCGGCGAGGCGCGCGTCCAGCTCCGTCAGCACCGCGTTGGCGTAGCGCTCCTCCGGCACCTGGCGCGCGACCGCCACCGCGAAGTCGCAGTAGGGGCACTTGGCCAGGCAGTACGGGAAGTGCAGGTACAGCCCGAACCGGGCCGCCTGCATGCCCGTGAGCTCATCCGTGGGCGCGGCGAAGGACATGGAGGTCCAACCTCTACTTCAGGGCCTTCAATTGCGCTTCCAACCGCGCCACCTTCGCCTTGGTGCTGGCAGCCGATTCGAGCGCTGCCTCGGCCGCCATCAGCTTGCGCTTCATGGAGGCCACGTCCGCCTTGAGCTGGTCGCGTTCGGCGACCACGTCCGAGGGCACGGCCGCGACGCCCGGTGCCGGTGCCGCCGCGAGCTTCGCTTCGAGCGCCTGGCGGGCCGCCTGCTCCGCTTCGAGCGCGGCGCGGGCCTCCTCGAGTTGGGCCTCCAGCGCGGCCCTGGCGCCCTGCTCGGCTTCGAGCGCGGCGCTGGCTTCCGCGAGCCGTGCATCCAGTTCGCCCCGGCTCCCCTGCTCCGCCGCGAGCTTCGCGTCCAGGTCCTTCACGCGGGCGGCCTGGGCTTCGGCGATGCGGCGCTTGGACTCGGAGGCCTCCAGCGCGCCCTCCACCATCTTCACGCGCTGCTGGAGCCGGTCCACCTTGTCCGCTTCCGCGCGCGCCGCCTCCAGCTGCTCCTGGAGGGAGTTCAGCTCCTCGCGCTGGTCGTCATGGCCCGCGCTCAGCGCCTCGGCGCGGCCCTCGGCTTCGGCGGCCTGCACGCGGGCGTCCGCCATCTCCGCTTCCACCGCCTCGCGGCGGGCGCGCTCCAGCGACAGCTCCTCCTGGGCCTTGGCCACCAGGGCCAGCTGGCGCTGAAGCTCCGCCTCGCGCTGGCCCGCGGCCGTCTCCAGCATGGACACGCGCGCGGAGAAGCCCACGCGCTCCGCCTGCGTGGTGGCGAGCTTGCGCTCCACGGCGGCGAGCTGCTGCTGGTGCGCTTCGCGCTCGGACTCCGCGGCCCCGGACCGGGCGGTGAGCTCCGCCAGCTGGGCCTCCAGCGCGGCGGCCTTCGCTTCCGCCTCGTGCACCCGGCCTTCCGCCTCTTGCACCGCCTCGCCGAGCGCCGCCGCGTCCGACTCCATCCGGTCGCGCAGCGAGACCTGTTCGACCTCCGCGGCCTCCAGCACCTCGCGCAGCGAGGCCAGCTCCGACTCGGCCATGCGCGCGCGGACCTCCGCGGCCTCGACTTCCGCGCGCGCGGCTTCACGCGCCTGGGCGACCTCCGCCTCCAGCTCGCGCACGCGCGTCTGGATGCGCACGGCCTCCGCGGCGCGGGCCTCCAGGGCGCTGCGCAGCGCGGGCAGCTCCGCGGCCTCGGCCGTGCGCGCGGTGAGCGCGGCGCGCAGGCCCACCGCGTCCGCGTCCTTCAGCGCGAGCGAGCGCTCCAGCTCCGTCACCTGCGTCTGGAGCGTCTTGAGCCCGTCCTCCACCACCGCCAGCTGGCGGCGCGCGGCGTCCCGCTCGCCCTCCATCACCTTCGCGTGGGCGTGCGCCTCCTCCAGCGAGCTGCGCGACCAGTCGCTCTCGCTCTCCAGGGCCCCCATGGCGCCCCGGGCCTCCGCGAGCGCCGTCTCCAGCTGGCTGATGTTGAGCGCCTGCGCGTCGCGCTCGGCGGTCAGCCGCTCCACGTCCGCGAGCGTGGCCTGGTACTGCTCCTGGACCGCCTCCAGCGCGCCCTGCGCCTCGGACTTGCCGGACGCCAGCTCCGCCACGCGGTCCTGCGCCAGCCCCAGCGCCTCCTTCGCGCCGACCAGCTCCTCCGCCATCGCCCCGCGCGACTCGCGCTCCGCCTGGAGCTCCTCCGTCAGCCGGGGAAGCTCCGCCTCCACCTCCGCCAGCGCGCGCGTGAGGTCCTTGCGGTCCGCCTCCGACGCGGCGAGCTCCGCCTCCAGCGAGGCGACCTTCGCCTGGGCCAGCTTCAGCCGCTGCTCGTCCTGGGCCGACGGGGCCGCTACGCCCGCGCCGCCGCCCTCCTTGCGCGCCTTCTCCAGCGCGGCCTTGAGCTGCGTCACTTCGCCCTCGCGCTCGGCGTACAGCGCGCGCGCCCGGGCCAGGGTCTCCGTCTTCTGCTTCAGGATGCCCCGGAAGAACTCCAGCTTGTCCTCCGGCGAGCCGCCCATGGGCAGCCGGGGCTCCGCGGGCTCCGCGAAGGGGTCTCCCTTGCCGGGGCTGCGCGCCGCGGCCGCGGGGGACGGAGGCGTGGTCGTGGGCAACCCGCCACCGCCGATGGGCGCGGGGGTCGTGGGCACCCGGGCGGCGGGAGCGGCGGCGGGCTTGGCTGCCGGGTCTGCGGACAGGCCTGCGG
>NZ_RAWM01000123.1 GCF_003668875.1 Corallococcus interemptor
CCCGGACGCCGCCCCGGCCACGTCCGGCGGTGAATGCCCCCCGCACGACGACTTCGACGGCCCCATCGCGTCCTGGTAGGGAACCAGGGCATGAGCGTGCCCCGCCCCAACCCCCTGCTGTCGGACCGCGACGTGGACTTCCAGCTCTATGAAGCGCTGGACACCGCCGCCCTCTGCGCGCTGCCTGCCTTCCAGGACCACTCGCGAGACACCTTCGCGCTCCTGCTCGACAGCACCCGCCGCTTCGCCCGCGAGGTGCTCGCCCCCACCTACCGGCCCATGGACGCCGCCCCGCCTGTCTTTGAAAACGGCCGCGTGCGCGTCCACCCGGCCATGCGCTCGCTGTACGCCGGCATGGTCGAACTGGGCCTGCTCACCGCCACCCGCCCTCCCGGCGTGGGCGGACAGCAGCTCCCCCTCACCGTGCACGCCGTGGCCAGCGCCTACCTCATGGCCGCCAACCTGAGCGCCTATGGTTACCTGGGCCTCACGCTCGGCGCCGCGCACCTCCTGGAGGTCTTCGGCACGCCCTTCCTGCACGAGACGTTCATGGCCCGGATGTACCGGGGTGAATGGACCGGCACCATGGCCCTCACCGAGCCCCAGGCCGGCAGCAGCCTCGCGGACGTGAAGACGCGCGCCACGCCCGCGCCGGATGGCACGTACCGCCTCCAGGGCTCGAAGATCTTCATCAGCGGCGGCGACCAGGACTTCACCGACAACGTCGTGCACCTCACCCTCGCCCGCATCGAGGGCGCGGAGGGCGGCACGCGCGGCGTGTCCCTCTTCGCCGTTCCCGCGAAACGGCCCCAGGGCGACACCTTCGTCCCCAACGACGTCCAGGTGGCCGGCGTCATCCACAAGATTGGCTGGAAGGGCCTGCCCAGCCTCGTGCTCAACTTCGGCGAAGCCAATGACTGTCACGGCTGGCTCGTGGGCCAGCCCGGACGCGGGCTCGCGTGCATGTTCCAGATGATGAACGAGGCGCGCATCATGGTGGGCCTCAACGGCGTGTCCACCGCCGCCGTCGCCTACCAGGAATCACTCACCTACGCGCGCGAGCGTCCCCAGGGCCGCCCCGCCGGCATCCGCGACAGCACGCGCGCCCAGTCCCCCATCATCGAACACGCGGACGTGCGCCGCATGCTGCTGCGCCAGAAGGCCATCGTGGAGGGCGGCCTCGCGCTGCTGCTCACCACCTCCACGCAGGCGGACCTCTCCCACCACGCCCCGGAAGAGGCCACGCGCAAGCGCGCGCAGCTGCTGCTGGACCTGCTCACGCCCATCGCCAAGACGTTCCCCGCGGAGAAGGGCTTCGAAGCCAACGCGCTCGCGCTCCAGATTCACGGCGGCTACGGCTACTCCAGTGAGTACCTCCCCGAAGCGTGGCTGCGCGACCAGAAGCTCAACAGCATCCACGAGGGCACCACCGGCATCCAGGGCCTGGACCTGCTCGGGCGCAAGGCGGTGGCGGAGGGCGGCGCCGCGCTCCAGGCGCTGGACGAAGAGGTGCGCGCCACCACCGCCCGCGCCCGCGCCGCCGGGGTGGAGCCCGCGTGGAGCGACGCATTGGAGGACGCGCTCCAGCAGGCCGCGTCCCTCCCCCTGGAGCTGGGCGCGCGCGGCATGGCCGGCGAAGTGGACGTGATGCTCCGCCACAGCACGGACTTCCTGGAGCTCTTCAGCGTGGTGGCCGTGGCGTGGCGCTGGCTCGCGCAGGCCGCCGCCGCGAAGGAGGGGCTGAAGCGCGCGCCCTCACCGGAGGACGCCGCCTTCTACGAGGGCAAGCTCGCCGCCGCGCAGTACTGGTTCGCGGTGGAGGTGCCGCGCGTGCCGCTGCTCGCCCACCTGTGCCGCACGGGCGAGGACTCCTACGCGCGCATGCGTCCGGACTGGTTCTGACATGTCCGTCTCCTTCCACCTGTGCCAGCCTGGCGGAGGCGCGTCCTGCGGCGCCTGCTGCGGCCTCTACAACTTCAAGGACCACTCGCGCGCGGCGCTGACCCGGCGGCTGGAGACGCAGACGGAGCGGCTGTCCCGCACGCCCCACACGCCCGAGGCCTACGCCGACGCCGCGCGAGAGCTCACCGGGAACCGGGGCGCCCCCGCGCTCTTCCCCATCGTGCGGGTGTGTCCCCTGCTGGGCTTCCTGGACGCGGAGCACCAGCGCGTGGGCTGCCTGGGCCACCCCCTGGTGACGGGCGGCACGGACCTGCGCGACTGCGGCGTGTACCGCGCCACCACCTGCGAGACGTTCACCTGTCCGTCCTTCGGCTGGCTCACGGACGCGCAGGCGCGGCTGGTCCAGGCCGCGTGCGCGGACTGGTACCTCTACGGGCTGGTCATCACCGACGTGGAGTTCGTGCGCGGCTGCCTCAAGCTGCTGGAATGGGAGCTGGGAGGCCCCGCGTCGCCGGACGTCCTGCGCGAGCGGCCGGAGTCCCTCGCCGCCGTGCGCCGCCTCTTCGCCCTCAAGGAGATGGCCCCCGGCCGCGACGGGCAGGCCACCGTGTTCGGCCGCTTCACCCATGACACGGAAGGCGAGCCCACCCCGCGCACGCTCGACTACGCGGCGCTGGGCACGCGCGCCGCACCGGAGGACGACGTGGTGCTCTGCCTGGGCTACACGCCCGCGACCGCCCAGGAGCTCGCCGCCGCGAGGCAGCGGGTGCGCGACCACGTGCGCGCCGTGGCGGCCACGTTCCCCGCTTGAGCCTCCGCCATCCAGAAGCCAACACCCTTCCGGCGGCGGGACGCTTGCAACGGCAGGGGGTCATCCGCAGGTTCGCCTGCGGGAGGGTTGGCGGATGGGTGGACGGTGGATGTGGTTGGGGATGGTGGGGCTGTGCTCGCTCGCTTCCGGCTGTCAGGAGCATGACACCGCGGACGCGGTGCCGCCGGCACCGGCGACGATGCAGTCCCGCGACTCCGCGAGCGGCGGGCTGACGGTGCCGGCCACGCCCGCGCTGGCGCAGGGCACGGTGGACAACACCCGGTCCCCAGGAGGCGACGCGCGGCCCACGGCGAACGCGCAGGTGCCCGCGGACACGGCCCCGCCGCCGGGTGCCCGGCCGCTGCCGGGCCCCCGGGTGAACGAGCCCGCGCAGGCAACGACGGCGCAGGCCCCCGCGAACGCTCCGGCCCGTCAGGGCACGGCGGCACCGAACCCGAACGCGAATGTTCAACAGCAGCAGCAGGCCCGGGCCAACCCGGAGGGCACGCCCGCGACGCAGCCGCCCGCCGAGGGCCGGGTGATGATTGGCGCCCAGGCCGTGCAGGCCAGCGACGACGAGGCCTGGTACGAGGGCGCGGCCAAGGCGGCGCAGGCGGCGGTGACGGACACCTCCGCCAACCGGCCGCTGGAGCAGGTCGTCATCGCGTCCAGCACGGTGAGCGGCCGGGTGGCGCGCGTCGGAAAGAACACCCTGCACGTGCGCGACGGCGAGGGCACCGTCTACGAGCTCCAGCTGGACCAGCGCAGCCGGGGCCTCCGCCAGGGCCAGCGCGTGCCCCTCAAGGAGCTGCAGGAAGGCACGCCGGTGCGCGCGCAGTTCGTCCTCATGGGCGGCCGCACCGTCGCGCGCGACGTGCAGGTGCGGCGCTAGCCTCGCGGCACCTCCGATGCCTGAAACGACGACACCCGGGAAGCCATGGTGGCTCCCCGGGTGCCTGTCTTCGTCCCGCGCTCCCTTCACGCGAAGGGAGCCGGGATGGCTGCGGATGCGACTACCAGACCGCCTTGAGCGTCACGCCCGAGTAGGCGCTGTAGCCGCGGATCTTCACGTAGTACTTGCCCGCGGTCGTCTTGGTGATGGCGCACGACTCGTTGTTGCCGGACAGGTACGGACGGCAGTCGTACACGGTGGTCGTCGGCGAGGAGCCGAACTTCACGAACAGGTCCGCGTCACCCGTGCCACCGGAGGTGGTGATGGTGACCTTCTTGTTCGCCGGCACGTCCACGGTGATCCACTCGCTGGTGAACGAGCCGGAGGCGCCGGAGATGCCCGTCACCGGCACGTTGTTCTGCAGCACGTTGCCGCCGCCGGTGCCCGTGGTGAAGCTGCCCGTCAGCGTCACGCCGGAGTAGGCGGAGTAGGCGTTCAGCATCACGTAGTACGTGCCCGCCTGGACGTTGGTGATGGTGCACGTCTCCGCGTTGCCGCTGGCGTACGGACGGCAGTCGTAGGTGGACGCGTCCGGGGCCTCACCGAAGCGCACGTACAGGTCCACGTCACCCGTGCCGCCCGCCGTGGTGAACTTCAGGTTCGTGGCGCCCGCGGGGACGACCAGCGAGTAGTACTTCTTGCTGCCCGTGGCGCCGGACAGGTTCGTCACCGGCGTGCCGTTGGTGATGGGGGTGGAGGTCGGGGGCGGAACCGTCACGCCCACGCCCACCGCTTCCCAGGCCGCCTTCACCGCGTCCTGGTCCGCCTGGCTGTAGCCCAGCGCCGCCGCCGCCTGGATGGTCCAGGCCTTGGCCTGCACGTACGTCGTGCTCGCGGTGTAGAGGTTGGTGTTGGCGTAGTACCAGATCTGACCGGCCTTCTGGACGCCGATGGCCGGCACGACGATGGTGCTCTTGCCGCGCGGGTGCGTGCCACCCTTGGAGAGCAGCGCGAACGCCAGGTTCGGGATGCCGGACGTGTAGTGCACGTCCTGGCCGGAGTAGTCCGGCGCCCAGTCGAGCGACGCGCCGTCCTTGGCCGGGTCGTCCATGTAGCGGAGCGCGTCGTTCGCCGTGCCCGGCGTCCAGACGTCCTCGCCCACCATCCAGACGTCCGCCGCGGTGCTCCAGTTCTTCGACGCGCTCTCGCAGAAGGCGCCGAAGGTGTCGGACATGGCCTCGTTGAGGCCGCCGGACTGGCCGGAGTACGTGAGGTTGGACTCGAACTCCGTCACCGCGTGGGTCAGCTCGTGGACGGTGACGTCCGCGTCCTTGCCCAGCTCGATGGAGTTCACGCCGTCGCCGTCGCCGTACACCATCTGGGTGCCGTCCCAGTAGGCGTTCACGTAGTTGCGGCTGTAGTGAACCGTGCTGATGAGCGCCGTGCCCGCGTTGTTCAGCGAGTCGCGGTTGAAGTGCGTCTTGTAGCAGTCGTAGGTGTAGCCCAGCATGTCGTAGTTGGTGTCGACATGGGAGTCACCGATGGCCGCCTGGCCCTCGCTGCGCTTCAGGGTGCCCGGGGTGCTGGTGCCGTTGTTCGCGCTGTAGACCTTGCGGTTGAGCGCGGTGTGGATCTCCGGAACGCGCAGCACGATGGAGCCGTCCGTCGCGTTCACGTACACGCGGTCGCGCAGCGGCATCTCGGCGGTCTCGCCGGTGACCTTCACCTCGTACGCCAGGCGCAGCGCGCCGTCCTCGGTGCGCACGTACACCAGACGGGGAGAGCCCTGGACCGCCAGGCCCGTGCCCACCGTCGCCTTCAGCGCCGCGTCGCGCGCGGAGGTGCCCGCGATGCGCGGCATGGCGGACAGGTTCAGGCCGTCACGCGCGGAGCCGTTCGCCCCGAACACGGAGCCGTCCGGACGCACGTGCACCACCAGCTCGCCGCCCACGACCTCCAGGCCGTTCTTGGTCTGCGTGAAGCGCAGGTGCTGGTTGCCCTGCTCGTCGAAGTTCGCCTTGCGCAGCACCAGGTCGTCCGGGTTCAGCCGGAACGCCGGCGCCACACCCGCCACCGCCTGGCGGCTCGCGGCCAGCGTCGTCAGCGTCCGCTCCACCCGGCCCAGCTCGCCCCGGATGCTGTCCGGGATGCCGTCCGCGTGCACGCCCAGCACCTGGGCGCCGCCCAGCGCGTTCAGCGTGCTCTGGATGTCCTCGCCCGACTTCTCCTGCTCAGGCGCCTGGACCTCGTCGCCCGTGGAACCCTGCGTACCGCACGCCGTCAGAGCCACGCCCAACCAGGCCGCGCCAATCGTCTTCAACAGTCGATGAGCCAACGCGATACCTCCATGAAGAAACAGCGGGGTGATACGTGACACACTTGAATTCATCAGAGCAACTACTTTTTAGAGAAAGTACGTTTAGTCACTTTCACCCGCCCTGCGGAACAAACCGGGAGAGCCTGAATTGCCGTTATGTAATTTTACGACGGCATTGCCATTCTTCACGGGCTCTCCGCAGGAAACGGAGCCGGCTCCGGGATGTCTCAAAAAAATGTTTCATGAGACGTCTGGCGCCGTGTGTCAGGGGGCTCACATGACGCGGAGCGTGGCGCTGTACGTGGGGGTGCTGCTGACCCTTACGGCCTGCGCGTCACGGGCGCCGGTGGTGACCCAGGTGCCCGCGCCGCCCACGTTGTCGGTGGCGCAGGTGGCGCGGCTCCTGCCGGCGAAGGTGAAGGGGGCGGAGCGCGAGGGCTGGGCGGGCGACGTGCTGGCGGCGCTGGACGCGGAGGACATTCCCGCGGAAGCGTCGGCGGTGTGTCAGGTGCTGGCCGTCATCGAACAGGAGTCCGGCTTCCAGGCGGACCCCGCGGTGCCGGGGCTGCCCAGGCTGGTGCGCCAGAAGCTGGACGGCACGGCGGGGCGGCTGGGCCCCCTGGGACGGCGCCTGCTGGCGGACGTGCTCGCGGCGAAGCCGAAGGGGGCGAAGAAGAGCTTCGGGGCGCGGCTGGACACGCTGCGCACGGAGCGGGACCTGGACCGGCTCTTCCGGGACATGCTGACGTACTACGAGGACGAGTACCCGGCGGCGTACGCGGCCGCGGACCTGGCCAGCTCGCTGTTCGGGCCGTCCTCGTTCGCGGGACAGAACCCCGTCACCACCGCGGGCTCCATGCAGGTCAGCGTGCGCTACGCGGTGGAGAAGGCGGGCGAGGACGCGGATCCGGTGGCCGTGCGCGAGTCGCTCTACACGCGCGCGGGCGGCGTGCGCTACGGCACCGCACGGCTCCTGGGCTTCGAGGCCGCGTACGAGCGGCCGCTCTACCGCTTCGCGGACTACAACGGCGGTGTCTACAGCTCGCGCAACGCGGCCCTGCAGGCCCAGGTCAGCCGGCTCACCGGCGTGGCCCTGGCCACGGACGGCGACCTTCAGCTGTATGACAAGGACGGCGAGCCCCGGGGCGAGGACAGCCAGAGCCTCAAGGCGCTGCTCCTCTTCCGTCAGCGCTTCGCGCCGGAGCTGAGCGAGCGCCGGGTGCGCCGGGACGTGGAGGAGGAGAAGACGGCGGACTTCGAGAAGACGGACACGTACCTGGCCGTGAAGCGCGTGTACGCGAACCAGACGGGAGAGACGCCCGCCTACGCCCAGCTGCCGCAGGTGACGCTCAAGAGCGTGAAGCTGAGCGGGGACCGCACCACCGCGTGGTTCGCGAAGTCGGTGGACGCCCGCTACCAGCAGTGCATGGCCCGCCACCGCCAGACGGCGCGGTAGCGGGCCGCCACGGCCCCGGGCTCCGGCGTTCTACGGCGTGGTGAAGACGGCGCTGAACGTGTCCGCGCTGAACGCGGGCAGCAGCTCCGCGGTGACGTACGGGGCGCGAGAAGGCTCGTAGTACGGCGAGGTGTCCGCCGCGACGCGCACATAGTAGGTCGAGCCGGGCTGCAGCAGGTTCGGCGGCAGGCGGACCTGCGTCCGGTCACCGGGCAGGTAGAAGCGCAGCGTGGGAGTGGCGGCGTAGGTGCTGATCAGCTGGAGGACGGACACCGTGTAGTGCCGGGGCGTGCCCAGGACGGGGGGACGCCAGCTGATGACCGGCTGGTTGGAGCCCACCACGCGCGACACGTAGGCATCCACGCCATCGATGCGCAGCTCTCGCGGCGGAGAGACGGGCGGCTGGATGGGGCTCGCGACCAGGTGGTCCAGCCGGTCGGTGATGAAGATGTTGCCGCTGGGATAGTGGACCCGGCTGCCCATGAAGACAGGCGCCGCGGACCGGAACGAATAGGTCACGGCGCCCACCACGCCCCAGTTGGACGGATAGGGATTGCCGTAGGCCAGCCGGCTCGCGATGACGCCGTTTTCACCGCGCGGCAGCCACAGGTTGAACAGCTCGCCCTGGTAGCCCACCCAGCCGGACTGGTAGCCGAACGGCGCGGGCACCAGCGAAAG
The DNA here is from genome assembly GCF_003668875.1 of Corallococcus interemptor. Lineage (GTDB taxonomy): Bacteria > Myxococcota > Myxococcia > Myxococcales > Myxococcaceae > Corallococcus > Corallococcus interemptor. The sequence continues at coordinate 8,057 of NZ_RAWM01000123.1, forward strand.
CGTGGAGGAGCTGAGCGTGCCCGTGGGGTTCGAGTCCGGGAGCCAGCGGGTGAACTCGTTCAGGCGCCACTCCAGGGAGAAGGGCGTCTGGGTCACGGGCGAAAGCGTGGCCGCCAGCGGCATCGCGGTGGTGCCGTCCGGCGTGAACGAGAACGACGGCAGGCGCGCGCTGCGCAACAGCGTCTGGTACGCCAGGGTCCCGCCGCTCGGCAGCGTCCCGGCCACGACGGAGTTGAGCTGGTTCACGTAGACGCGGTCGTTCTTCGACGCGTCCAGCACGGGCGCCCCGTAGCCGGTGCTGATGAACGCGTAGGCGCCCGGGTCGACGTAGGACGTGTCGCCCTCCCCGGGCTCCATCGAGTAGGACAGCGTGCTGTACAGGTCCACGTCCGCGCTGATGAGCTGGAGGGCGGTGCCCTGCTGGGAGGTGGACGTGTAGTACTGCCAGGGCGCCAGGTTGTAGAGCGCCGCCAGGGCGGGGGTCTCCGTCATGGGCACATAGACAGCGTCCGGACGGCCAATGCGGTTGACGCCCAGGTCGAAGCGGCGCTCGCGCGTCAGGTAGAAGAACCGGTTCGAGCGCAGGAAGTACTCGCCGTCCGGCACGTTGTCGAAGCGCAACCCTCCCGCCACCGGCGTGCCCGTGCGACGGTCGAAGTCCACGCCGTTGGGGATGAGGATCTCCACGTCACGGCCAGCCATGTTCTGGGGAACGACCGTCACCCCGGCGCTGGAGTGGAAGCGCGTGTCCGCCGTCACCAGCACGGACGTGCCCGCGTCCACCGGGCCCGTGCCCGCGTCGGCCTCACCGCAGCCCGGCAGCATCTCCTCGTTGGAGATGTCCGCCGCCCCCTCGCGGGGGTCCCGGGTGAATTCGGGAGGGTTCACCTCCTCGTAGGGAGGAGCGGCTTCCCCGCAGCCCAGCCAGGCCGCGCAGGTGGGGACGAGCAACAAAGACAGACGTCGCAAGAACATGGTGACCCTTCGTGACAGGCAGTCGGCAATCATTGTCGGGTCCCGGCCCCGACCTGACGCCGCCACCTATACGCGGAGGGTCTGACTTCCTTGATATTTACTTTTCGGCGGGTAATTCCGGTGGGCGCATTTCCAGACCTGCACCCACCTGCGTCTGGCTTCAGCGGCCCGGCGCCGCCGGAGGGGCGAAGCGCTTGTCGGAGATCTTCATCTCCGTGACGGGGCCGTACTTCCGGGCCACGTCGCGCAGGGCCTCCGCCTTGCCAATGAGGACGAACGTCAGGTCCTCCGGGGCGGGCAGGACGCGCTGGAGCACGGTGCGCACACCGTCGCGGCTGGCGGCGGACACGTCCCCCGCGAACCCGTTCACGTCCCGGGCGTCCAGGCCGTAGAAGGCCAGCTCCGACAGCTTCATGGCCAGCTGCTCGCCGGTCTCCAGCGTCGGGGGGAACTGCCCCAGCACGTACGCCTTGGCGGAGGCGAGCATGGCGTCATCCATGCCCTCCTGGCGGTAGCGCGTCAGGACATCCAGTGCCAGGTCGATGGCACGGCCCGTGGAAGCCGTCTGGGTATAGGACGTGAGGACGACGGTGCCGGGCTGGAGGTGGGACTGCAGCGAGGAGCGCGCACCGTAGGTGAGGCCGGTCTTCACGCGCAGCTCGGTGTTGAGCAGCGAGGTGAAGCGGCCGCCCAGCACGGTGTTGCCCAGCTCCGCCACGACGCGGTCCGGGTCGGTGCGGCGGATGCCGGTGTTGCCAATGGCGAAGTACGTCTGGGTGGCATCCGGCTTGTCCACCAGCAGCACGTGCCGGCCCTTCGTGGGCGCGGTGGCGGGCACGGTGGGCAGCGGCTGTGATGCCTTGGCCCATCCGCCCAGCGCGGACTCCAGCTTCGCGGCGAGCAGCTTCGCGTCGAAGTCCCCCACCACGGAGAGGATGAGCCGGTCCGCGCCCAGGTTCGCCTTCGCCCAGCCCAGGACGTCATTGCGGCTGATGCCGGGCAGTGACGCCTCGCTGCCCACGGCGGATCCGCCGTACGGGTGCGCGGGGAAGTGGAAGGCGTTGAAGTACACGCCGATGAGCGCGCGCGGGTCGCCGTCCTTGGCGGAGGCGATCTCGGACACGCGCAGCGCGCGGGCCTTCTCCAGCTCCTGCGCGTCGAAGCGCGGACGCACCAGCATGTCCGACAGCAGCTCCACCATCAGGGCGGTGTCGCGGGACTGGAAGCTGCCGTTGAGGACCAGCCCCTCGCGTCCGGGCACGACCTCCAGCTCGCCGCCCACGCCGTCCACGGCGTCCGCGAACTGCTGGGCGTTGCGGGAGCCGGCGCCCTTCTGCAGCAGCTCTGCGGTGAGCGCGGCCAGGCCCTCCTTGCCCGCGGGGTCGGTGACGGCGCCGCCCCGGAGCCACGCGCTGAAGGACACCAGCGGCAGCTCGTGCTTCTCCACCAGCAGCAGCCGCACGCCGTTCTTCAGCGTGACGGAGGTCGTCTCCGGCAGCGTCACGCCCTTCGTGGACAGCGGGGCGGCGGGCGCCGGAGTGGCCGGAGCGGACGCGGCTTGCGGCTCGGCCGGAGGCGGCGTGGGCGAAGGGGTGGGCGCGGGCGCGGTCGCGCACGCGGAGGTGAACAGCAGCGCGGCGAGCGCGGAGCGCAGCGAACGGGGAGACATCATGGGAGCACTCATCGCGCGGCCTCCTTGCTGGCCGGGGCTGCGGCGGGGGCCGTGGTGGGCACGAGCCAGCCCACGGTCCGGTGGTCGTTGTTGAAGATGCGGGCGGCCAGCGCCTTCACGCCGTCGCGGGTGACCTTCTCGTAGCGCGCGGGCGTGTCGAGCAGGGCCTTCCAGTCGCCCCGGAAGGTGGCGGCGTTGCCCAGCTCGCGGGCGCGGCCGCTGTTGGTCTCCAGCTTGCGCCAGAAGGAGGCCAGGGCGACGTTGCGCGCCTTCTTCAGCTCCGCGTCGCTGACGCCGTCCTTCACCACGCGGGCCAGCTCCGAGGTGAGCAGCGCCTCGGTCTTCGCCAGGTCGCCGCCCGGCGGCAGGTCCACGTAGAACCACGTGAGCGACGGGTCGAAGCCACCCGCCGTGGTGCCCCGGACGCGGATGGCCACGCGCGCCTCGTCCACGAGCTTGCGGTGCAGGCGCGACGAATCGCCGTGGGTGAGGATGAGGCCCAACAGCTCCAGCGTCTCCGCGTCCGGGTCGTTGGCGGCGAGGCCGTGGTAGGCGACCTGGAGCAGCGGGGACTGGGCCAGCTTCTTCACGACGATGCGCCGCTCGCCCTGCTGTTCGGGTTCCTTCGTGCGCACGGGCTCCGGCGCGGGCTGTGAAGGGATGGTGCCCAGCGTGGCCTCCACCTGCTCGAAGACGCGGGCGGGGTCCAGGTCGCCCGCGAGCACGAGCGTGGCGTTGTTGGGGGCGTAGTACGTCTTGAAGTACTGCTGCAGGTCCTCCATCCGCCAGGACTCGATGTCGGACGGCCAGCCGATGACAGGAATCTGGTACGGGTGCGCGACGAAGGCGGTGGCCTGCATCTGCTCCTGGAGCGCGCCGCCGTTGTCGTTGTCCACGCCGGAGCGGCGCTCGGAGTAGACGACGCCGCGCTCGGACTCGATGACCTTGGGGTCGAAGGCGAGCGACTGGAGCCGGTCCTGCTCCAGGTCGAGGATGAGGGGCAGCGCGGACGCGGGGAACCAGTCCAGGTAGACGGTGACGTCCTCGGAGGTGAAGGCGTTGTTGGAGCCGCCGTTGGCCTCCATGACGCGGTCGAACTCACCGGGGCCGTACTTCTTCGCGCCGTTGAACATCATGTGCTCGAAGAAGTGGGACAGGCCGGTGATGCCGGGGCGCTCGTTGCGGCTGCCCACGCGGAACCAGTTGGCGAGCGCCACGTTGGGGATGTCGTGGTCCGGCCAGACGATGACGGTGAGCCCGTTCTTCAGCGTGCGGGCCTGGATGTTGGAGCCCGGCTTCGCGACGGCGGAGGGCTCGGAGACGGCCTGGGCCCCGGCCTGGGGCGCACCCAGGAGGGCCAGACAGGCGAACCACGACAACGGCGGACGGAACATCCTTGCTCCTGGGGAGGGACCACGGCGGCGCCCGGGAACGGGCGGCACCGCACCCTATTCCAGGTGGGCTCAATCCTCCCGGATTCCACCAAAGCGCAGCAGGCCCAGCAGTTGCTCTGGAGACAGCGCGGCGGCCCCGTCCGCCTCCGACAGCAGGCTGTCCGCCAGGTCCCGCTTCTGCGCGTGGAGGGCCAGGATGGCCTCCTCGATGGTCCCTTCCGACACGAACCGGGACACGGTGACGGGGCGCGTCTGCCCGATGCGGTGGGCCCGGTCCGAGGCCTGGTCCTCCACCGCGGGGTTCCACCATGGGTCCAGGTGAAGGACGTGGTCGGCGCCGGTGAGGTTGAGCCCGGTGCCGCCCGCCTTGAGCGAGATGAGGAAGAGCGCGCCCGCCCCTCGCTGGAAGGCCTCCACGCGGGCCTGCCGCTCCGCCGTGGGGTCCGCCCGTCCAGGTACTGGAACGCGATGCCCCGGGCATCGAGCGCTTCGCGCACCAGGGCCAGATGGCGCACGAACTGGCTGAAGACAAGCGCGCGCCCCCCTTCCGCCAGCAGCTCGTCCACCCGCTCCAGCACGCGCTCCAGCTTGGAGGAGGACAACCCCGAGTCCGGATCCACCAGACGGGGATGACAGGCGGCCAATCGCAGACGCGTGAGCGCGGCCAGCATCTCGAAGCGCTGGGCCCCGTCAGGAGTTCCCTCGCCCAGCCGGGCCAGCGCCGCGAGCCGCACGTCGTCGTACAGGCGCTGCTCGGCTTCCGACAGGGTGACCGGCACCACCGTGTCCACACGCGGAGGCAGCTCGCGCGCCACCTGGTCCTTGGTGCGGCGCAGGAGGAAGGGACGCACCAGCCGGGCCAGGGACGCGCGCGCATCCGCGCTCCGGTCCCGCTCGATGGGGACGGCGAACCGCGCATGGAAGGACTCGCGCCCGCCCAGCAGGCCGGGGAAGAGCAGGTGGTAGAGGCTCCACAGCTCGGACAGCCGGTTCTCCACCGGCGTGCCGGTGAGCGCCACGCGGGCCCCGGCCTTCACGGTACGCAGTGCGCGGGCCCTGGCCGTGTCCGGGTTCTTCACCGCCTGCGCCTCGTCCACCACCAGCGTGGCGAACGTCACGTCCGCGAGCTTCGCGGCGTCCCGCGCCAGCAGGCCGTAGCTGATGATCAGCAGGTCCCTGGGCCCCAGCACGGACGGCAGGGACTGCCGGTCGGCGTCCTGCCAGACATGCACGCGCAGCGACGGCGCGAAGCGGGCGGTCTCGCGCACCCAGTTGCCGCGCAGGGACGTGGGCGCCACCACCAGCGCGGGGCCGTCCGCCGCGCGCGACAGCAGCAGGGCCAGCGCCTGGACCGTCTTGCCCAGGCCCATGTCGTCCGCGAGGCACGCGCCCGCGCCCCACGAGGCCAGCCGCGTGAGCCAGGTGAAGCCTTCGCGCTGGTAGTCGCGCAGCTCCGCCTTCAGGCTCCGGGGCACGCGCACGGAGCGCGCGTGGGCCGCGCGGATGCGCCTGGCCAGTTGAAGCCAGTCCGGGGGCGCCTGGACGCGCGCGCCCGCCTTCTCCAGCGTGTCCAGCACGGGCGCCGCCGCGGCGCTCACCTCCAGCCCCTTGCGCCCCGGGTGCGCCACGTCCGCGAGCGGGGTCAGTTGCTCACGCAGCGCCTCCGTCAGGCGCATCCAGCGCCCCTTGCCCAGCGGGACGTAGCGCTGGCGGCGGCGCACGGCCTCCAGCAGGACCGCCAGCTCCACGCGCGCGCCGTCCAGCTCCACGCCGCCCTTCGCGCCGAACCAGTCGTGCTCCCGCAGGACCTGGACCCGCACGTTCGAGGTCTCCGGGCGGGACACCGTCCACGGCTGCTCCGCCCACTCCACGCGCACCTCCGGGCCCGCGAGCGGCTCCAGCGCCTCCAGCAGCTGGAGCGCGTCCTCGGCGGTGTCGCGCGTGAATTGATACATGCCGGCTGGCAATGACAGACGTGCGAGGAGCGCGTCCGCCTCCGTGCGCTCCGCGTCCAGGTCGCGTTGGACCTTGACGCGCTCCTTGCCGCGCTGGCCCCGGACCACGGGAGCGCCTTCGCCCACGGGCTGGGGAGGAGCCTCCGGCAGGGGCCGCACGAGGAGCGAGACCTCCAGGGCGGAGTCCTCCACCGCGCGCAGCCGCACCAGCAGGCCCGGGCTGGCCTCCACGGGGCGGGGCTCCAGGGCTGGCGGCACCGTCACCGGGAAGGCCTCCTCCAGCGCGGAGAGGTGGCCCAGCAACGCGTCGCGCTGGTGGGCGGACACATAGGCGCCGTGACGCTCCAGGGATTCGAGCAGGGGCACCGCGCCGCGAGGAACGGACACCAACGTGATGCTCGGCCCGCCGGGCTCCACGAGCAGCCAGGGCTGGGAAGCGTGTGGACCCTCCGGAGGGGGCGTCATGGCCTCCGCGGCCACGGGACGTCCATCCACCGCCGGCCGCAGGCGCAGGGCCTGTCCCTCCTGCTCCAGGGCGAAGCCCAGCGGCGCTTCCCGCACCTGGACGGGGACGTCCGGAACGTCGGCGAGCCGGAGCCGGCGGCTGCGTGCGAGCGACCGCAGGGCCTGGAGCATCAGCGTGTACGGTGCGCCCGACGCGATGCCATTGCCCGGATACACGCCGTTCATGGCCATCCGCTGTTCCGTGTCGAGCAGGGACCAGGCCTGGCGTTCATCCGGATCCGTGAGCAGCCGGAGCGCCTTGTCGCGGTCGTACCAGGAGACGGCATGGCCCTGGGTCAGACCGCCCTTCTTCGAGGGGTGGTGCAGGTAGGGCCGGAGCCGCCACCCGCGCCGGGGCTCCGGCTCCAACCGGAAGGTGACGAAGTCTCCGGCCGCCGGAGCCTCCTCACGAACCGCCCGGCCCAGCAGGGACACTTCCAGCGCGGACAGGAGTTCGCGGCCCGGTGCCTCGAACAACAGCTCCGCCAGCCTCGCGGCGCGCGAGGCCCGCTTCGGCAGCGCCAGGAACACCAGCGCCGCGTCCACGGCGGTCAGGGCATGGACACAGGAAGCCTCGGCCGTCCTGGGGGAACACGGACAGGACACACCCGGACGGCCCTCCATCAGGGCGCGGGGATCGAGCTCGACATGACCTTCGTCCTCGCCCCCCACGGGAGGGTGCGTGGGGCGCCACGCCGCCAGTTCCGGCTCCTTCACGAGCAGCCGCAATGGCTGCTCCTGAAGCTGGACCGTGGGGGCCGGCGACAGCGACCGGGGCTCGGCCTGCTCGCGGATCCGCGCGCGGGCCCGGATCAGCGCCTCCCGCAGGGGAGCGAGGCGGTCGTCCGTGGGCGGCGGCAGGGGCTTCGCGGAGGCTTCATGGGCCCGTCCGCGCGACACGCGTTCCGCCTCGTCACGCACCCAGCGCCAGGCGGCCTCCGCGAGCACATCCTGCTGGCCGCCCTTCAAGCGCCGGAGCTTCGGGCCGCCCTCCAGGACATCCACCACCGTGGCCTTGCGCAGCAAGGGGAGCGCGCGCCGCGCGACGGCCCCCGTCACCCACGGCGCCAGCACGACCGCGGGCACGGTGCGAGCACGCTCCACGTGGTGCTCGACGAGCCACGCCTGGGTGGCGACGGGAAGGGAGGGCCGTGCGGAGTCTTTCTCGCGGCGTGGGGAGGCAGGCCGCCGGGGGAGCGCCGGGGGAGCGCGCCGCTGCTCATGAGGGGCGGCGGACCGGAGCCATGCGAGTCCGACCGCGATCGCATGCACGCAGACCCCTTCATTCCAGTACGCGTCGCATTCGCACGACAGCACCAGTTCGTCGGCAACGGGATCCACGCCGAGGGCCACGTTGAGCAGGGGCCCAAGGCCATCGGACACGGTCCCCCGGAGGCAATCCCGGGAAGGAGGCCACACCTGCACCGCCTCCCGGCCGAGGAACCGCCGGGCCCTCTTGAGCAGCTCCGGGCCCCCCAGCTCTTGGAGGTGCTCCCAGGTGAGCTCTTGCTGGAGAGAGGCGTTCGCGGACGAGGCAGGGTGGGAGGGCATCCAACGGAAAAGCTACCCATGGGGTAGCACTCCCGCGAGCCCGATTTCCGGGTCCCCCTCCATTTCGTGGAAGCACGCCGAGCGACCCGGCAAGCGCCTCCTGATGCGGGTCCTGGTCGCGGACGCTATGCGCCCAGCACCTGCCGGAGCACGGCCTGGAAGTAGTTCGTGCTGCCGATGTGGCCCGCGTGCAGCTTGGCGGACTGGTGGAGGCGCTGGGCGACGGCCTCGAACTCCGCCTGGCTGACGTCGCGCAGGGACAGGTACAGGCGGGCGGCGGCGCGCAGGTAGGAGAAGAGCGGGTTCTTGTGGTGGCCGTCGGGCCGGCGCGCGAGGTGCCGGTAGAGCTGGGAGAACTCCTGGTCCACCTCCGCGTGGCGGGTGTCGCGGCAGAAGCCGGCGGCGGTGGCCTCGATGAGGAAGAAGAACGGCTCGTATTCCGGGAAGGGGGGCCGGGTGAAGTCAGGGGGCTGCTTGTTCCCGGTCCACAGCGCGGAGATGGGCTGCAGGCGCACGTGGGCGGTGACGTCGCCAAAGCGCACGGGCACCTCGTCACCCACGGGCTTCACCTGGCCCTGTTCGTCCCGCTCCACGGGGATGAACAGGCGCATGGGGTCCTCCACCTTCACGCCCGCCTTCTCCAGCTCCGCCACCACGTTCGCGTCCATTGCGTTGATGAACCTCCGGGACACCGATCTACCGCGTCGCGCCCGGATGTGCACCCGGTGCGTCGGCCGGACGCGCGAGATTGAACCGCGCTCGGCAGGGGCCGTAGGCTGACCTCCGCCCAGTTGCATGCACGGGGGGAGCGGTCCACATGTCCTCGATGAGAACTCGAGCGGCGCCCCAGCCGAGCGCCGAGAAGCATGGCGCCAGCGTGGCGCGCAAGCCTGTCTCCGCGGCGACCGCGAACCACGACGCGGCGCCTCCGGAGCACCGGCCCCTGGCGGACGGCTTCTCGCCCGCGCCCATGCCGGCGCACGGCAGCGGGGCTTGCGACGCGCCTCCCACCTCTTCACGGGTGAGCTTCCGCTTCGAGGACATCCCCCTGCTGCCGCCCGGCGGGTGCACCCACTGCCCGCCGTCACTTCCGGTGCAGGCCCGCCTCTCAGTCAGCCGCGTGGACGACCCGCACGAGCGTCAGGCGGATGCCATGGCGGACTGGGTCCTCCTGCCGAAGGGGGCTCCGCCTCCGCTCGCGCGCAGCGTGTCCGCGCCCGCCATCTCCCGTCGCTGCTCGAAGTGCGAGGAGGAGGCAGCCATCCAGCGCAAGGCGCGGCAGGGCGCGGACACCCTCGCCGCCGGGCCCGATACGAGCGACGCCGGAGCGGCGCTGGCGCGGCAGCTGACCGACGCGCGCGGCGCGGGACAGCCCCTGCCGCGGCCCTTCAGGTCCGACATGGAGCGCGCGTTCGGCGAGGACTTCGGTCGCGTGCGGGTGCACACCGATGGCCGGGCGACCCACCTCAACCAGGCCCTTCAGGCCAAGGCCTTCACCCACGGCTCGGACATCTACTTCGAGCGCGGGCTGCCGGACCTGGACTCGGGAGCCGGCCGCCACCTGATGGCCCACGAGTTGTCGCACGTGGTGCAACAGTCCGGGAGCGCCCGCGCCACCACGGGCGGCCTCATCCAGCGCACCACGCACACGAGTTCCACGCCCACCAACTGCCACAACTGGCGCATCCCGCTGCCGCCGTGGATCGCCGGCAGCATCGCCCACGGGCAGATTGCCGCGCAGCTGCGCATCCCGCCCCAGTCCATCCCGCGCGCGACGAAGCTGCTCATGGGCATCCCCCATCCTCCCGCCATCACTCCGCACGGCTTCGCGGACCTATGGAGGGTGGACGGCGTGGCGCGCATCGCGGAGATCAAGTCCACGCAGACCGGAGACGCGGTGGCGCACAACGAGGCGCGGCACTACGCCCAGCGCCATGATGAGTGGCTGACCCGAGCGCCGCACACCGACGTCGCCGACCTGAACTACTTCACCGGCCCCATGGGAGCCCGGCTCCTCGCGGGCGGGTTGCTGGACCTGTCCTCCACGACGGGCACCGACATGAACCTGGGACCCTTCTGGGGGGACCCGCTGAAGGAGCTGCACATCGAAGCGGACGCGCTCGGCGCGATCGTCTACTGGTGCACCGGGTCGGGGCTGCCCGCGAGCCCGGCCTGGTACCCCCTCTTCCGGCGCCTGGTGAACGAGCTGAAGGATCTGCTCCGGCAGGGGCGCCGGGCGCTGGAGTCCGTGCTGGAGGGCATCATCGAGGGGGGCCGCGCTGTCGCCCGGTGGGTGCAGGACCTGGTCGGCTCCATCGTCGATTGGGGGCTGGAGCACAGCCGGGTGCTCGCCTTCTCCGCGCTCATCCTGTTGATGCTGTTGGCCATCGTGGCGCTCATCGTGTCACTGCTGGGGGAGGCCCCATCGGGAGGCACGTCCACGGTGGGCGTAGTGGGCTCGGTGGTGGCGCTGGCCTCCGCCGCCTCGGGACTCCTCGTCCTGCTGGGCATCGGCTCGCCCAACCTGCCCACGGCGAGCGCGAACCTGGCCAGGGCCCTGACACCCGAGCAGCAGGCGCCCGCGACCGGCGCGGACTATGAGCGCACCGCGGGCACCTCGGTGGCGCCGGCCTCCGCGACCGCCGCGTCCGCGCTCATCCAGGATCCGACGCAGGCCTTCTTCGCCGCCCTCAACCCGCTGAGAGACCCGATGACCGTCCTGAGCACGGTGACGCAGCGCCTGACGTCCGTGCCCACGGGCGGCGTCGACCAGTTGCGCCAGGGGGCCGCGCTGCTCGAGAGCTCGGGGGACTCAGCCACGGCGCGGTACATCCGCGACCACATGGCCCAGAACAATCTCGTATGAGCCAGACGCCTTCCCACGACGTCCATTCGGTGCTCGCGCTGCTGCGCTTCGGCGAGCTGCGCGGCCTGCACTCCCTCGGCGAGGATCGCGTCCTCTGCGTGCTCCACCCGGAGGTGGCCGCGCACGTCCTCCGGGGCAGCAAGAGCCTCTCTGTCGTCCTCCAGCGTTGCCAACGCCTCGTCTTCGCGCCGTGGGCACCGGAGTCGCCGCCCATCGAGGACCTGGAGCGCCTGGCGGCGCTCCGCCTGCAACTGCTCGGCATGGGCCTGGGGCCGGGAACGCCGCCGTCCACCTTCGTGCGCGTCCAGGACCGGAAGGCGGCGCCGCTCCTCCAGGGCGGGCGGCTCTTCCTCGAAGCGGCGGGCTGCCGGCTGGAAGATGAAGCCGGTGGGGCGGTGTCGCTCGACGTGCTGAGGCACGCCGCGGCCGAGGCCACCGCCGAGACGCTGCGCACGCAGTCGGTGGGTGGCTACAAGAAGGCGATGGAGGCCGTGCTCGACCGGGAGGTGGAGCCGCTGCTGGTGAGCCGGGGCTTCCAGGTACACGGCCGGACGTACACGAAGGCCGAGCCGGCGCTGGGCAAGCTCCTCAAGATCGAGGTGTCGCGGTGGAGCACCGCTCACTCGCTGAGCTTCGCGCTCCAGTTGGGCCTCTTCGTCGGCGAGTTGGCCGGCGAGAAGAAGCTCACGGAGAAGGTGCTGGTGACGAAGGCCTTCGGCGCCTACGTCGTGAACGTGGGCGCGCTCTGGGGCGACCCTCAGGCCCAGTACGTCCTCTCCGGAGCCGTGGATCCGCTCGAACTGGGCGAGCGCCTGAGGTCCGACCTGCTCCAGCGCGTCCTGCCCTTCTTCGAGCGATTCCACACGGCGGACGACGTGATTGCGTTCCTCGAGGCCGAGAACCAGCGGATCGGCACCCGGGACCGCTCGCTCGCCATCGCCATGGTGCTGGCGCGGCTTGGCCGCAAGGAGGAGAGCAGGGCGTACTTCGCGCAGAGCGAGGGGGACGCGGAGGCCATCCGCCGCGTGGCGCGCTCCTACGGCATCGAGCTGTGAGGGTGTGACCTCGCGCTCGCGGCGGCCACCTCAAGAGGGGCAGGAGCACCGGGCAAAGAGAAAGGGCGCCGGACCGGAGTCCGACGCCCTTCAGATTCTTCTGACTGGTGTGCCCAAGGGCGGAATCGAACCACCGACACGGGGATTTTCAGTCCCCTGCTCTACCGACTGAGCTACTTGGGCGTACCGCGCACCGCGAGCGGCAGCGCCGATTTACGTTTGCTGGCTCGCGCCGTCAACCTCTTTCCGCCAGGCCTCCTCCTCGCCCGACACTCAGGCCGCCAGCCGGGGCGCTTCGCCGTCCCAGGCCGTGCATCCCGCCGTCAGCCGCTGGCGCAGCTTCTGGCGCAGCCCCTGCTCGATCTGCCGGATGCGCACCGCCGTCACCCCGAAGCGCTTCGCCAGGAACTCCGCGCTCACCCCGTCCTCCACCAGCATCCGCTCCTTCACCAGCGCCCGCTCCCGCGCGTCCAGCTCCGGCCAGGCCTCCTCCACGCTCTGGTGCAGCTTCTCGGCCCAGGCCCCCCGGTCCGCCAGCTCCTCCACCGAGTCCTCGTCCGACTCCAGCATGTCCAGGCGCGTCACGTCCCCCTCCAGCCCCAGGGGCGCGTTCAGGGACACGTCCTTCGCCAGCGCGTCCGTCCCCCGCACCACGTCCTCCTCCTTCTTGCCCAGCGCCTCGGCCAGCCGCTTCGTCACTTCCGGGTGGCCCTCGCCCCAGCGGGCCTCCAGCCGCGCACGCTCGCGGCGGAGCTGGAAGACGATCCACGGCGCGCGGCCCCCCGCCACACTCCAGGTGCGGGACACGTACGCCCGGATGCGCGCGCGGATCCACTGCTGCGCGTAGGCGCCGAACGGCACTCCCCGCTCCTCGAACCGGCGCGCCGCCTCCACCAGGCCGACGTTGCCCTCCGCCATCAGCTCCTCCAACGACAGGCCCGTCCAGCGGTACTTCCAGGCCAGCCGGCGGACCAGCTCCAGGTGCCCCCGCACCCGCATCTCCACTTCCGCCGAGTCCACCTCGGTCTCCACACCCTCCACCGTCGTGGACTCGAACTCCTCGCAGATGGCTTCCATGACGCGTACCTCCCCAATCAGTCCCCCGTGCACCCATCGCGCGGTGACGGACGAAGAAATAAGCGGGGGCGACTCTTAAAAAAATGAGCTAGTTTGGATGAAACCCTTCGGTTATTCCTAAGTCATGGCCTGGCTCAACTACCACCATCTCCTGTATTTCTGGACGGTTGCGCGGGCAGGCAGCATCGCCAAGGCGAGTGAAGAGCTGCACCTCGCCCAACCGACCATCAGCGCGCAGATCAAGCTGCTGGAGGAGTCGCTGGGCCACCAGCTCTTCGAGCGCAAGGGCCGCAAGCTCGTCCTCTCCGACGTGGGCCGCACCGTGATGCGCTACGCGGATGAGATCTTCCGCCTGGGCAACGAGCTGAAGAACGTCGTCTCCGGCCTGCCCACCGGCCAGCAGCTGCGCCTCAACGTGGGCGTGCTCGACGTCATCCCCAAGCTCGTGGCCGAGCAGCTGCTCAAGCCCGCGCTGGAGGCCGGCCCCTCGCTGCGCATCATCTGCCGCGAGAGCCCCCTGCCCCAGCTGCTCGCACAGCTGGCGCTGCATGAGCTGGACGTGGTGCTCGCGGACGCGCCCGGCTCCGAGCCCGTCAGCGTCCGGTCCTTCAACCACCTGCTGGGCAAGTGCGGCGTGACGTTCTTCGCCGCCCAGCCGCTCGCGCACCTGCGCAAGGACTTCCCGCGCTCGCTGGATGGCGCGCCCATGCTGCTGCCGTCGGAGGAGTCCTCGGTGCGCCGCTCGCTGGACCTGTGGTTCGAGCGGCTGGGCATCCGGCCCCTCGTCGCCGGTGACTTCGACGACAGCGCGCTGCTCCAGGCCTTCGGACAGAAGGGGCACGGCATCTTCGCCATGCCCTCCATCATCGACGCCGAGGTGCAGCGGCAGTTCAACGTCACCGCCATCGGGCACACCGACGAAATCGAGCAGTGCTTCTACGCCATCACCGTGGAGCGCCGCCTGCGCCACCCCGCCGTCGTCGCCATCGCCGAGGCCGCGCGCTCGCACATCTTCGGCGGCTGAGACTCACGCCGCCCGGAACACCTCCGCGCCCGCCACCACCGTGGCCAGCACGCGCGCGTCCACCAGCGCGGCCGCGGGCCCCTCCAGCGGGTCCTCCGACAGCGCGACGAAGTCCGCGTCCAGGCCGGCCTTCAGCCTTCCGCGCCGCGCCTCCTCGAAGGACGCCCACGCGGGCCCCACCGTGAAGCCCTCCAGCGCCTCCTGGGCGCTCAGGCGCTCCTCGGGATACCAGCCACCCTCCGGCCAGCCCTTCGCGTCCTGCCGCGTGCGCGCCGCGTAGAGCCCCGCGAGCACGTCCGGGTTCTCGATGGGGAAGTCACTGCCCAGCGCCAGGTGCGCGCCCGCGTCCTTCAACGTGCGCCAGGCGTAGGCCCCGCGCAGCCGCTCGCGCCCCAGCCGCGTGTGGGCCCAGGGCATGTCGCTGGTGGCGTGCGTGGGCTGCACGCTGGCCACCAGCCCCGCCGCGCCCAGCCTGCGGATGTCCTCCAGCCTCAGGATCTGCGCGTGCTCCACGCGGTGACGCAGGGCCTGCGTGCCCGTCCGCTCCGCGCCTCGCAGCAGCACGTCCACGACCAATGTATTGGCACGGTCTCCAATGGCATGGATGCACACCTGGAAGCCCCGGGCCATGAAGGCCTGCGCGCGGGCTTCGAGCTCTTCGGGCGCGAGCAGCAGCAGGCCTCGCTGGCCGGGCTCGTCGCTGTAGTCCTCGTGCAGCGCCGCGCCCCGGCTTCCCAGGGCGCCGTCCGCCAGGAACTTCACCGAGCGCATCGCCAGGTGGCGCCCCTGCCACGGCCCCTGCTCCAGGTAGGCGTGACGCTGTTCACCCTGCCCCGCCGCCATCGCGTAGACGCGCAGCGGCAGCGTCCCCGCCGCGTCCCAGGCCTGCAGCGTGCGGAAGGCCTGCAGGTCCATGCCCGCGTCGTGCACGCCCGTGAGGCCGACCTGCGCGCACCGCTCCAGCGCGGCTCGCAGCCGGGTCTCCAGCTGCTCCTTCGTGGGCGCGGGGATGGCGGCCTCCACCACGTCCATCGCGTTGTCCACGAGGACGCCGGTGGGCTCGCCGCTCGCGTCCTTGAGGATGCGGCCTCCTGTCGGATCCGGCGTGTCGCGGGTGATGCCCGCGCGGCGCAGCGCTTCACCATTGACCCAGGCCGCGTGGTGATCCACGCGCATGAGGAACACCGGCGTCGTGGGGAAGCGCGCATCCAGCTCCGCGCGGCCGGGGAACGCGGCGCCGGGCCACTCGTTCTGATCCCATCCCTTGCCGAGCAACCAGTCCCCCTGGAAGCTCGACGCGGACGCCTTCGCCAGACGCTGGACCACGTCCTCCACCGAGGGCGCCTTCTCCAGGCGCACCGTGGTCAGGCTCTTCCCCAGGCCGTGAAGGTGCGCGTGCGCGTCCACCAGGCCGGGCACCACCGTGGCCCGGCCCAGGTCCACTTCGCGCGCGCTGGGCCCCGCGGCGGCACGCACCTCCGCGAGCGTCCCCACCGCGAGCACCCGCCCGTCACGCACCGCCAATGCTTCCGCGCGCGGACGCTCCGCATCGAGCGTCCACACGCGCTCCGCCTTGTAGACCTTGGTCTCTGCCGTCATGGGGCGGAAGACTATCCGCCGCCCTGGGGGGTGCCGCCATCCACGTCCGGCGCATTGACGGGACCCGCGGGGCCCGCCGGTTCGTTGGGCACGTTCTGGATTTCTTCGCGGACCGTGTCCGGTCCCTGGATGGGCATCTGGTCCTCCGTCCCCGCGGGCTGGGTGGTCTTGCAAGCCACCGCTCCAGCAGCGGACAGGCCCAGAGCAGCGATGAGCAGCACGGCACGGCGCATGAAACCTCCTGGGAGAAGATCGAGAGGCTGACCCTAGGGAGGTGCGTCCTCCTCCAGCAACGCGCATCCCTTGCAACGTCCAGGAATGGATGCACAAGCGAGGCGCCGGTCCCCTCCTGCCCGCATGCCCTCCAGGCCCCCGGCTTCGATTTCCGGTCATCCGAAGGTCCAATGCACATCGTTGTCCGAGTGCGTGTGCGCGCGAGGAGCGCGCGCACCGGGGGCGGCCATGCGGAAGCACGTCGACAGGATGAGCTGGCTCCGTCACGTCCTCTGGGGCTGGCTCCTGGCCTTCGTCTTCGTGGGCTTCGTCGCTCCGGCGGCGCCTGCTTCACCGTCCTTCGTCGCGCGGTGCGAGCTGGAGGGCGTGGTGGATGCCGGCTCGGGCGCGTACCTCGCGGACTGCGTGAAGCGCGCGGAGGACGGTGGGGCCTCGGCGTTGCTCGTGCGGCTGGACACGCCGGGCGGTTCGCTGGAGGCCACCCGCACCGTGGTGCGTGCGTTCCTGGGCTCGCGCGTTCCCGTGCTCGTGTGGGTGGGGCCTTCCGGCGCGCATGCCGGCAGCGCGGGCGTTTTCATCGCGCTCGCCTCCAACGTGAGCGCCATGGCGCCGGGGACGAACATCGGCGCGGCGCACCCCGTGGGCGCAGGGGGCGAGGACGTGGAGCAGGTCGGCGGTGAACAGCTCGCCAAGAAGGTGGAGAACGACACGGTCGCCTTCGCGGAGGGCATCGCCCGGCAACGGGGCCGCAACCCCGAGTGGGCCGCGGCCGCCGTGCGCGACAGCGCCAGCGTTCCCGCGGACCGCGCCGTGGCGCTTCGCGTGGTGGAGCTCGTCTCACCGACTGAAGCCGCGTTCCTCGCTTCCGTCGATGGGCGCCGCGTGGAGGTCGCGGGCGGTGACAGCGTGACGCTGGCCACCCGCGATGCCCGCGTGGTGTCCCTGGAGCCGGGGCTGTCCCAGCAGGTGGTGCATGCGCTCGCGCAGCCGACGCTCGTCTACCTGCTGTTCCTCGTGGCGGCGCTGGGCCTGGTGGTGGAGCTGTCCCATCCGGGCGCGGTGGCGCCGGGGCTCATTGGCTGCGTCGCGCTGGTGCTGGCGTTGATGGCGTCCGCGACGCTGCCGGTGCGCTCGGGGGCGCTGGTATTGATGCTGGTGGGGGTGGGGCTGATCATCGCGGAGCTGTTCGTCACCAGCGGCCTGCTGGGCGCGGCGGGCGTGGGGCTGTTGATACTGGGGGGCGTGTTCCTGGTGGACCGCTTCGAGCCGGGCTGGTTCGTGGAGCCGTCCTTCCGCCTGTCGTGGAGCGTGATGCTGCCCACGGCGCTCGTGTTCGCGGGGGCCATGGCCTTCGTCGTGTACCGCAGCGCCCAGACGCGCAGGCTGCCGCAGCGGGGCGGCGACGCGGGGCTCGTCGGCGAGGCGGGCACCGCGCTGGGCCCCGTCACGCCTTCGGGCGGCGAGGTGTTCGTCCACGGCGAGCGCTGGCGCGCCGTCTCCTTCACTCCCATCCATGAGGGCGCCCGGGTCGTCGTGCGCGCCGTGGAGGGGCTCACCCTCACCGTCGCGGAGTCCATGCCATGACCGTGCTGTTCGGAGCGCTGGGGTGGCTCATCCCCCTGGCCGTGCTGTTCGTCCTCTTCATCTCCGGCGTGCGCATCGTCACCGAGTACCAGAACGGCGTCGTGTTCCGGCTGGGCCGCTACGTGGGCCTCAAGCGCGCGGGCTTCCGCTGGCTCATCCCCTTCATTGAACGGATGGTCATCATCGACCTGCGCACCGTGGCGCGCGACGTGCCCCCGCAGGACGTCATCACCAAGGACAACGTCAGCGTGAAGGTCAACGCCGTCGTCTACTTCCGCGTCATCCAGGCGGACAAGGCCGTGCTCCAGGTGGAGGACTACCTCTACGCCACCAGCCAGATTGCCCAGACGACCCTGCGCGCCATCCTGGGGCAGGTGGAGCTGGACGACCTGCTGTCCCAGCGCGAGCGCATCAATCATGAATTGCAGCAGGTGCTCGACGCGCGCACCGACCCGTGGGGCGTGAAGGTCTCCAACGTGGAGGTGAAGCACATCGACCTGCCTCTGGAGATGCAGCGGGCCATCGCCCGGCAGGCAGAAGCCGAACGCGAGCGCCGCGCGAAGATCATCGCCGCGGAGGGCGAACACCAGGCCGCGGAGAAGCTCTCGATGGCCGCGGACGTGCTCAGCCGCAACCCCGCCACGCTCCAGCTGCGCTACCTGCAAACGCTGGTGGAGATCACCGGCGGCGGCAACCACACCATCCTGCCCATCCCCCTGGAGATATTGCGCGCGTTCGGCGCGATGCCCGCGCGGACTTCACGGCCGGAGGATGCTCGCGAGGAGGAGGACGAGGACGCGTCCCACGGACTGTCCTGAAACAACGAAGGCCCACCCGCGCACGGATGGGCCTTCAGGGTGAGACGGGACGTGAGCGGATTACAGCTGGCCGCTGTCCTCGATCTTCACGGGCTGGCGCGTGGCGCCGGACTGGCTGCCCACGGATTCAATCTTCTGCACCACGTCCATGCCCTCGACGACCTTGCCGAAGACGACGTGCTTGCCGTCCAGCCACGAGGTGGTGGCGGTGGTGAGGAAGAACTGCGAGCCGTTGCTGTTCGGGCCCGCGTTGGCCATGGAGAGGATGCCCGGGCCGGTGTGCTTGTGCTTGAAGTTCTCGTCCGCGAACTTCTCGCCGTAGATGGACTCGCCGCCGTAGCCATTGCCGAGCGTGATGTCGCCGCCCTGGCACATGAACTGCGGGATGACGCGGTGGAAGGGCGTGCCCTTGAAGTGCAGCGGCTTGCCGCTCTTGCCCATGCCCTTCTCACCCGTGCACAGGGCGCGGAAGTTCTCGGCGGTCTTGGGAACGTCGTCGGAGAACAGCTCCATCACGATGCGGCCGGCGGGCTGGCCACCAATCGACATGTCGAAGAAGACCTTGGCGTTTGCCATGTTCACGTGCTCCACGGTGAGGGTTGGGCGGGACGTACCAGACCCGCGCGTCTCGGAGGCACCGGCTAGCACCTTCGCGTGCGCTGCGGAACAAATTCAGGGGGGCGGTGGGCCGCCTGGCCGCCCGTCGCGGAACAGCTCCGCGCCCTCCAGTGTGATGGCGCGGCGGCTCAGGCGCAGCGCCGCGTAGGTGGAGCCAATGGCCCGCGCGAGGATGGCGTGGCGGCGGTCCATGATGGCCACCTCCTCGCGCAGGAGCGAGCGGCGCGCGTGACCCTCCGGCAGCGTGCGCCATTCCCGGACCATGTCCCGCATGCGCGCGGTGATGCGCGAAATCTGATTGTCCAGGCCGGTGGCCAGGATGCCGCAGCCGGCCACCATCACCGCGGGCGTCACCGCCGTTCCAATGAGCTGGATGGAGGAGGGGTCCAGGCCGTCCACGCCGACGTTCATGCCCCCTTCCGTCCCACCC
>NZ_RAWM01000124.1 GCF_003668875.1 Corallococcus interemptor
CGGCCGGAGTGCGCGCGGGAGGCGGGGGCGGCGTCGGGGCGGCGCGCGGCGGAGCGGCCGGCGGCGTCGGAGGACGCGGCGGGGTGGCGCCCGGACGCACCGTGGGACGCGTCACCGCCTGGGGGCGGGCCACGGCGGGGCGCTCGGACGGCAGCCGGCCCGGTTCCACGTCGCCCATGTCCACGCGGCCGCGGAAGCTGGCCCCGTCCACGATGATGACGCGCGGGGCGCGGATGTCGCCCACCATGCGGCCCTCGCGGGTGAGCTCCACGCTCTCGGTGGCGTTGATGTTGCCCACCACCACGCCGCTGACGATGGCGTTCTTCACCGCCACGTTGGCCTTCACCACGCCGGACGGCTCCACGATGAGGGTGCGGCTGAGGGTCAGCTCACCCTCGACGCGGCCGCGGACCGTGAGGTCCTCGTCACCCGTGAGCCGACCGCTGATGAGGATGGAGGGCCCCACCACGGTGTTGTCGACGGTGTTGCCTGCAAGCTCCTTGGCGGTGGCCACGGATCAGCGCTCCTTCATGTCCATGTCGACGTTGCCCTTGAAGGAGGCACCGTCGGCGATGAGGATGCGCGGGGCCTTGATGTCGCCCACCACGCGGCAGTCCGTCTTCAGCTCGACCTTGTCGCTGGCGACGATGTTGCCCGTCACGCGGCCGGCGATCTCCACGTTCTGCGTCTCGATGTCCGCCTCGACGACGCCCGAGCCCTCCACGTAGAGGCTCTCCTTGAGGGAGATCTTCCCCTTCACGGTGCCCTGGATGACCAGGTCCTCGTCACCGGAAATCTCCCCGTCGATGACGATGCTCGAACCAATGACCGTATTCGCCATGAGTGTTGTCCGCCTTCTCGAAGCTGTGCGCCTGGGGGGAGCCGTGGGACGGCCCCCGGTGGATGCTAGATGTCGTCCGGCAACTTCACGTCCATCTCGATGGAGCCGTTGAACACCGCTCCGTCCTCGATGACGACCCGCGGGGCCTTGATGTCGCCCGCCACCTTCGCCGAGGCGTTGATGGCCACGCGCGTGGAGGCGTCGATGTTGCCGCTCGCCTCGCCGTTGATGGTCAGTTCCTCGGCGCGGATGTCCGCCTGGACCTTGCCGGTGCCTTCGATGGTGAGGTGGTTCTTCAGGGCGATCTGCCCCTCCACACGCCCTTCGATGACCAGGTCCCCACCGCCCGTGAGGTTGCCCCTGATGACGATGCCCTTGCCAATGATGCCCGTTTCACCCTGTGCCATGAGGTGATCCTCGCCAGCGCCTGCTCCAGTGGGAGCGGGGCGACCTGATTATGTCAGAGATGCGCGGAGATCCAGCCGGAGATGTCCTGGAACACCGTCGCGCGGTCCCGCTCGTTGAGCGGCTCGTGCCGCATGCCGGGGTACTCCTTGAACTTCTTGTCCGCCGTCCCCGCCGCCTCGAAGAAGGCCCGCGCCGCCGCCGGCAGCGCCACCCCGTCCTCCTGGCCACACAGCACGAACAGCGGCACTTGAATCTTCGGCGCCAGGCCCAACGTCTGCGCCTGGGCGGCCGTGGACTCCACGAACCAGCGGGGCGTGGCGAAGGGCACGTACAGCGGGTCCGCGGTGACTGCCTTCTGGATTTCCGGGTCGGTGCTGAGCATGTCCGGGGCCAGGCCCGAGGGGACCTTCATCCACGGCACCAGGGAGCCCACCATGCGCGCGGCCAGCACCTTCGCGGCGGGGGGGCTGATGGCCAGCTTGAGGTAGGGCGCGGAGAGGATGGCACCGGACAGGCCCTCCAGCCGCCCGGTGAGGGCGTGCGCGGCCATCAGGCCGCCGTGGCTGTGGGCCAGGAGGAAGATCTTCTGGTCGCCCGCGGCCTTGCGCACGCGCTGCCAGAAGCCATCCAGGTCATCCAGGAACTCCGTCCACTTCGCGGCGTAGGCGCGCCGGCCGTCCGCGCGGCCGTGGCCCCGGTAGTCGAACCCGTGCACGGCGAAGCCGTCCGCCACCAGCGCGTCGATGACGGGGCGGTAGCGGCCGATGTGGTCGCCGTAGCCATGGACGATGGCGACGTGCGCGCGGGGGCCTGAGTCCGGCAGGTCCAGCGTCCAGAACAGCCGGGTGTTGTCCTTCCCGGTGAAGAAGCCTTCGTCGTGGCGGGCCATGAGCCCGGGACCTTAGCGGCCCTGCGCGGTCGAGGGTAGCGCCTTCAACTTGCGCTCCAGGGTGATGCGCTGATCCGCCGGCTCGGCGGCCTCCGGCTCCAGCGTCAGCACCTCCAGCGCGCGCTTCCAGACCCGGACGGCGTCCGGGGCGCGGCCCGCCTTGAGGTAGGCATCCCCCAGGTGCTCCAGGATGGGGGGCTCGTCCGGGGACAGGTCCACCGCGCGCTCCAAAAGCTCCACGGCCTTCTTCGCGTCGCCGCGCTGGAAGTACACCCACCCCAGTGAATCGATGTAGGCCGCGTTGTCCGGCTTGAGCGCCAGCGCGCGGCGCACCAGCCGCTCGGCCTCGTCCAGGTCCCTGCCCCGCTGGGCCATCACGTAGCCCATGAAGTTCATGGCCGCGGCGTGGTCCGGCTTCAGCGCCAGCACCGCCCGCATGCGCGAGAGCGCCCCGGGCACGTCGCCCTGGCGCTCCAGCAGGGTGCCCAGGACGAACTGCAGGTCCTGGTTCCGGGGGGCCTTCGCGACGGCGTCCCGGAGCAGCGTCTGCGCGTCCCGGGCCCGCCCCTGGCGCTCCAGCAGCGTGGCCAGGGCGTCATACGCATAGGCCCCACCCTCCCCCGCCAGCGCCTCGCGCAGCGTCTTCTCCGCCCGGGCCGCGTCCCCGCTCCGCTCCAGCGCGCGCGCGTAGCCGACGCGCACCTCCACGTCGTCCGGCGCGTCCAGGAGGGCGGCGCGGTAGAGCGCCAGCGCGCGGTCATGGGCTCCCACCAGCGACAGGCAGCGGGCCTGGCGCGCGCGGGCGTCGGGGAACACCTCGGACTCCGGGGACACGCCCTCGAAGTCCCGGGCGGCGACGGCGAAGCGGCGCGTGCGCTCCGCGACGAGGCCCGCGTAGTAGGCCAGGCGGGGCTCGTCCGGCGCGTCCTTGCGCGCGGCGTCCAGCACCTGCTCCGCGGCGGCGGGCTCGCCCGAGGCCAGGTAGCTGAAGGCCACCCGCACGGCCAGCTCCGGCGACGCGGAGAGCGACAGCAACCGGTCGAAGTACGCCCGGGCCCGCGTCACCGAACCGGCCTTCAGCGCGGCGCGGCCCGCGGACAGGAGCACCTCGCGGCTATCCGGATCCGCCTCCAGCGCGCGGGCCAGCGCGTCCTCCGCCTCGCGCGGCCGGCCGGCGTCCTCGTGGAGCCGGGCCAGCGTGGACCACACCTCCACGTCACCCGGGTCGCGCTCGGAGGCCTTCACGAGCAGGCGCTCGGCGCGGGCCGCGTCGCCGCGCTCGGCCAGGACGAGCCCCAGCCGCCGGTACCCGGAGGCCTCTCCCGGCACCGCGTGGGCCAGCGACTCCACGACCTTCACGGCCTCGTCGGGGTCCCTGGCGTCCAGGTACAGCTGGGACAGGACGAGGTACGCCTCCGGCTCGCGGGGGCGCAGGGACACCGCGCGGCGCAGGTGCTGCTTCGCGCGCGCCGTGCGGCCGGACTCCAGCAGCACCCGGCCCAGGAGCACGTGGGCGGCGTAGTGCGTGGGGGCCCGCTCCACCGCCCGGCGCAGCTCGCGCTCGGCGCGCTCCAGGTCGCCCAGGCGCGCGTACTCCTCGCCCAGCTGGGTGAGGAGCGTCGGGTTGCCGTCGTCGGTGGCGAGCGCCAGCCGCAGCTCGTCCACCGAGGCCCGGTGGTTGCCCTCCAGGTGCATCAGCCGCGCCTGGAGGTAGTGCGCGTAGCTGGCGGACGACGCGGACGGCTCGTCGTCGCGCTCGCTCGAGTCCATGGCCTCGCGCATCGCCTCGCGGTCGACGTGCGGGGCCGGGGCCCTCGCCGGAGCCTGCCTGGCGGGCGCGGCCCCCGAACCTCCGGCGGCCAGCGCGAGGCACAACACGGCGGCACGGCTGAGGAGCGGGAGCGGGCGCACGCGGGCTAGTGGACCTCGGGCGGAGGCGCCCCCAGCTTCTCCAGCAGCTTCTCCACCGGATCGCTGTCCTGGCTGACGTCCGCCAGGGCGGCCCGGTACTCGATGGAGGTCACCTGCTCCACGTCCGGCATCAGGCGGTTGATGACCGTGCGCGCCGCGTCCGCGTTGCACTCGGGCAGCACCACCGCGAAGACGCCCAGCCCCAGGTGGGAGATGGAGTCCGGGTGGCGCACGCGCTTGCGCATCACCTCCGCCATGTTGGGCGGCATCACGTCCAGGTCGCGGTCCGGACGGAGCACCGCCAGCGTGAGGGCGCGGTGGTAGCGCCGGCTGCGGGCCACCTCCTGCTCCAGGCGCAAGAGCAGGCCGCGGCGGTCGAGCAGGCCCGTCGCCGGGTCGCTGCCGGTGCGCCGCTGGAGCGCGTTCGTCTTGTCCTGCTGATCCTTCTCACCCTGGCGCAGCTTGAGGGCGCGCTCGGTGCGGTTGAGCAGCTCCACCGCGTTGAAGGGCTTGGCCATGTAGTCCACCGCGCCCAGGTTGAGCGCGCGGACCTTGTCGGCCACGCCCTGGTGGGCGGACAGGAGGATGACCGGGATGTGCGCCGTGTCCGACGAGGACTTGAGCGCCATGGCCGCGTCCAGGCCGTCCAGCTTGGGCAGGAACACGTCCATCACCACCAGGTCCGGCCGGGACGCTCTCGCCTTGGCCAGGCCCTCCGCGCCGTCGCGAGCGACCTCCACGCGGTACTTCGAGCGCAGCACCTCCGACAGCACCGCGGCGATTTCCGGCTCGTCCTCCACCACCAGCACGCGCGGCTGCTCGGGCGCGGAGCCGGGGGCGGGCTGCGGCCGGGGGTTGCGCGCGGCCTCCTGCGCCAGGGGCAGCGTGAAGACGAAGGTGCAGCCGCCGTCGGCCGGGCTCTCCGCCCAGATTTCACCGCCGTGCAGCTCCACGA
This sequence comes from Corallococcus interemptor, assembly GCF_003668875.1. GTDB lineage: Bacteria > Myxococcota > Myxococcia > Myxococcales > Myxococcaceae > Corallococcus > Corallococcus interemptor. Next base: position 5,005 of record NZ_RAWM01000124.1, read on the forward strand.
ACTCCTTGCAGATGGCCAGCCCCAGCCCCGTGCCCTTGGGCCCGTGGCGGTAGCGGTCGAACACGAGGTGCAGCTCGTCCGGGGGGATGCCCACCCCGTTGTCGCTCACCATCACCCGCACCGCGTCGCCGTCCGGACGCGACAGGCGCTGCGTGCGCACCACCACCGAGCCCGGGTCGCTGGCGTGCTGGATGGCGTTGCTGATGAGGTTCTGCAGCACCTCGTGCAGCTTCACCTCGTCGCCAATCAGCATCAGGCTGTCGGGGCACTCGGAGCGCAGCGCCACGGCCTTCTCGGCCGCGAGGATTTCGAGTTCCGCCACGGCGTCGCGGCACAGCTGCGCCACGTCCAGCACGCGCGGCTCGATGGAGAGGCGCGCCGCCTCGCCCTTGCCCTTCTCCAGCAGGGACTCGACCAGGGTGAGGATCTTCCGGCCCTGGCGGATCATCGCCTCCGCGGACTGCTTCTGCTGCACCTCCAGCGGGCCCTCCAACAAGAGCCGGCCGTGGCCCAGGAGCACCTGGAGCGGCGCGCGCAGGTCGTGGCTGCACACCGCGATGATTTCATCCTTGAGGCGGTTGAGCTCCTTGAGGCGGCGGTTCGCGTCGTTGAGCTCGCGGTAGCGCTCCACGTACGCCAGCTCCAGGTCCTCGCGCTTCTTCTTCACCGCCGTGTGCAGGCGCGCGTTGCGGATGGAGTTGGCGAGCACGCCCGCGACTGCCTCCGCGAACTCCTGCTCGTCGCGGCCGATGGACGCCTCGCCCTTGGACACGCGCAGGAACAGCGCGCCCAGCAGGTCGTCCTGGCAGATGAGCGGCTGCACCAGGATGGACTTCACGCCCTGGGGGAGCAGCGACGTGCGCACCTCCGCCATCAGCGGGTCGCGCTGCGCTTCTTCAATCAACACGGGCTGCCGCGTCTCCAGCGCGCGGCGCAGCTCCGGATAGCGCGCGACCTCGATGTCCAGCTGGACGAGGCTGGGGTCCTCCTGCGTCGCGACGACCGTGGCCGTGCGCGCGTGGCTGCCCTCCACCAGCACCACGGAGCAGCGGTCCGTGCCCGTCACCTGGCCGACCTTCTCCACCGCGATGCGGAGGATCTCCTCCAGTTCCAGGGAGCTGGTGGCCGCCTGGGTGATTTCGAGCAGCATCCCCATGCGCATCCGGATGCGCTCCTCGCGCTCCTTGAGGCGCCAGGCGCGCAGGGCGGACTCCAGCCGGGGCACCAGCTCATCCGCGCCGCGCACGAAGTCGTCCACCGCCAGGCGCTTGAAGGCCTCCGCCGAGCGCGCGCGGCCCTGGTCCACCAGCACCGGCAGGCGCTGGAGCTTGTCCGTCTTGCGCACCGTCTCCAGCAGCTCCGCCGCCCGCTTGGCCGTCACGGCCAGCAGCACCACCTCTGGCTGGAGCGACTCCACCATCTCCGCCAGCCCGGTCTCCCGTTCCGTGGAGGCGCACTGGTAGCCACTCGCCGTGAGCCGCTCCACCAGCGCGTCACCCGCGGCCTTCGCCGCGAGCACGAGCACCCGCCCCCGTTGCTCAGACGACAACATCTCGATCCTCACGGCGCGCCTCCGCCCCGCCCGTCCAGGGAACAACGCCGCGCAAACCCGTTGGGTGCGAAAGGGGTCATGGTCGATTCCGGATCATGCCGTCTAACCCGTCCGCGGGCCAGCGGTTGAACGGGGCTGTCCTCAAGCGAGAGGGGTGAGAAAAGGCGCGTGACGTATACCCCGGACCGGTGTCCTTCCTCCGGAAACCCGCACGCACGTACTGAAGGAGTGCAACTCCGCCAAAACAGCCAGGCTGTTACTTTCTTCCCATAGCATTCTCAATGCCTGGACGGCCGGAGTCCGGACAGGCACGAAACCGGCGGAGCATCGGATCAGGATTCCGGAGGGAACGGCGCCTGGGACGGGGGGGCCCGCCCGCTTCCCGGGGGAGCACGCTAGAGTGTGAAACCATGCACTCCGCTCCTTCGCGCCCGTTCGCGTCACGGGCCCTCCTGGCCTCGCTGACCCTCTGTGCTTCGGTGTTCGCCGCCTGTGGTGGTGAGAAGCCGCCCCCCACCCCGGACCCGCCGACGGTGACGCTCAACGTGCCGCAGCCCAACACGGCGGCGCCGACGCTGACGGTGCGGATCATCGTGTCCGGGTGTGACTCCGTGGCGCAGGTGGAAATCTACGACCGGGACACGTTCCTCAAGACGGTGCCCTACACCAGCGGGTCCATGGACTTCGAGCTGGCGTTCAACGAGCTCAAGTACGACCGCGGCATCGCCGTGGGGCTGTCGCTCAACGCGCGGGCGACGTGCTCGGACGGCCGCAAGAACGTGTCCCAGCCGCAGGCGGCCACGTTCATGCCGGTGGAGAAGGTCATCAAGGATCCGGACCCCAACGGCCAGGTGGTGACGGACTTCTTCATCGCCGAGGGCACCGGCACGAACGTGGCCTTCATCGGCTGCGGCAATCCCACCACCGGCTCCGGCACGCTCTTCCGCGTGGACTCGGCGGGCACGGTCCGCAACTCGGTGACCATGGGCATCCCGTGCACCAAGGACACGGTCATCACCAGCATCAACGCGACGAGCGGCAAGCGCTGGGTGTGGACGCCCGGCTATGGCGCCATCGCGGTGGACTCCAACTTCGCCATCAGCGGCCGCACGTCGCCCACGTACTTCCTGGTCAACCTGTCGGTGATGGCCAACGGCGACGCGCTGGTGCGCGACCGCTACACGGTGTCCCGCCTCAGCCACAAGAACGCGGGCGGCACCTTCCAGTGGACGTACAAGGGCGCGGTGCTGGGCCCCATCAGCCCGCCGCAGGAGAAGGGCCAGCAGGTGCTGGTGCCGTACGTCGCCCAGCTGGAGTTCTCGCAGGTGCCCCAGGTCATCGTGGCCTACATCGACGCGAACGGCACCAGCCAGGAGATGCAGCCAGTCCAGGAGAAGAAGATCTTCGCCTACAACGGCGAGCTGGATGAGCCGCCCGTCACCGCGTTCAGCGCGGACGGGTCCACGCTCTACGTGGCGTACCTCCTGGCCAACAACCAGTCGAAGATCCAGGCCTGCTCCACGGACCTGGAGGGCTGCGAGGGTCCCGCCTTCAAGTGGAGCAGTGATGTGTTCCCGGTGCCGATGAACTTCCTGATGCCCTTCCATGCCGGCTCGAAGCTGGCGGCCATCGGCACGCAGCGCGTGTGGTTCCTCGACGCGACGAACGGCCTCGTCACCAACAAGGGCGGCACGTCCGTGGACGCGTCCGGTCAGCTGCGCATCGCGCAGGTGCAGCTGGGCCAGCCGACGACGTCGGAGTTCTACCTGCTCAACGCCCCGAACGTGAACGGCGCCCTGCCCGTGGAGATCGTCGCGGTGGACTCGTCCGAAAAGGGCGAGGTGTTCCGCTACGAGGTCTCCAGCAGCCTGTCCTGCTCCGTGGACGACGGCGGCCGGCTGTGGATGCGCGTGGGCAAGAACCTGGTCCAGACCCTGCCGCTGAGCCAGTACCGCAAGGTCCGGCCGTAACGGCGGCCCTCAGGGCCTGTCGGCGACGAGGAGCGCCTCCACGTTGCCGGCGGGCCCGGGCACGGGTGAGTCCATCACCCCGCGCACGGTGAGCCCGTGCTCGCGCACGAAGGCCGTCACGGTGTCGATGGCGTCCTGGCGCGCTTCCGGGTCGCGCACCACGCCGCCCTTGCCCACCCGCTCCGGGCCCACCTCGAACTGGGGCTTCACCAGGGCGATGAGCAGCCCGCCCGGTGACAGGAACGGCAGCACCGACGGCAGCACCTGGGTGAGCGAGATGAAGCTCACGTCGATGACGACCACGCCCACCTTCTCCGGCAGGTCCTCGTCCGTGAGGTAGCGCGCGTTGACCCGCTCCCGCGAGCGCACGCGCGGGTCCACGCGCAGCTTCTCGTGCAGCTGGCCGTAGCCCACGTCGATGGCGTGCACCCGCACCGCGCCGTGCTGGAGCAGGCAGTCCGTGAAGCCGCCCGTGCTGGCGCCGATGTCCGCGCCCACGCGGCCCGTCACGTCCAGGCTGAAGCGGTCCATGGCGGCCTTCAGCTTGAGGCCGCCGCGCGAGACGTACGGCAGCACCTCGCCCTTGAGGCGCAGCTCGGCCTCCACGGGGACCAGGGAGCCGGGCTTGTCCACGCGCTGATCCGCCACCACCACCTGGCCCGCGAGGATGAGCGCCTGGGCCTTCGTGCGCGACTCGGCGAGCCCGCGCTCCACGACCAGCACGTCCAGGCGTTCCTTCTTCGGCTTCACCGGCTCTCCTCTTCCAGCAGCGCACGGCCCGCGCGCCGCAGGCCCGCCGCGTCCAGTCCCAGCTGTGTGCGCTGCACCCGCGCGTCTCCGTGAGGCAGGAACACGTCCGGCATGCCCAGGAGCTTCACGCGCGGGGACAGGCCCGACGCCGCGTACAGCTCCAGCACCGCGCTGCCCAGGCCGCCCCGCACGGTGCCCTCCTCCGCCACCACCACGTGCCCGCCCTCGGCAGCCTCCAGGAGCGCGGCTTCATCCAGGGGCCACGCCCGGCGCGCATCCAGCACGCTCCACTCCGGCTCGGACCGGGCGGCCTCCAGCGCGGACAGGCCCAGGGGCCCCAGCGTCACCAGCGTCAGCCGAGCGCCGGGAACGCGCTTCAGCCAGCGAGCGCCCGGAACAGGGGACGTGTCTTGCGTCGCGAGCGCGGGCGTCCCTGGCGGCTCACGCGAAGGTGCGGGCTTCGGAAGACCGCTCGGCCCGACGCTCGCGGCTGGCGACGACCTGAGAACCTCGGGCTCCGCGTGCCCCAGCTCCGGCGGGAGGTCTGGCAGCGTGCCTCGCGGGAAGCGCAGCACGGACGGGCCCCCGGACTGGAGCGCGGTGGCGAGCATGGGCGCCAGGTCGTCCCCCACCATCGGGGCCCACTGGGTGAGGCCCGGCAGCGGCCGGAGGAAGGACACGTCGTAGGCGCCCTGGTGCGTGGCGCCGTCCGCGCCCACCAGCCCCGCCCGGTCCACCGCGAAGACGACGTGCAGTCCCGGCAGGCACACGTCGTGGACGATCTGGTCGTACGCGCGCTGGAGGAAGGTCGAGTAGATGACGCACACGGGCTTCGCGCCCGCCGCGGCCAGCCCCGCGCAGAACGTCACCGCGTGCTGCTCCGCGATGCCCACGTCATGCACGCGGTCCGGGAAGCGCGCCTTCAAGCCCGTGAGCGCGCTGCCCTCCAGCATCGCGGGCGTCACGGCCACCACGCGCGGATCGCGCTCCAGCGCGTCGCCCAGCACCTGAGCGAAGGCCTCGCTGTACGTGGGCCGCCCGCCGCGCGAGCGCACCAGCTTGCCGTCGCGCCACTCGTAGGGCCCCATCGCGTGGCCGCGCGTCTGCTCGTCGGCCTCCGCGGGCGGAAAGCCGCGCCCCTTCTTCGTCAGCGCGTGCACCACCACCGGACGCGATGACGCCTTCGCCTCGCGCAGCGCCCTCGTGAGCGCGCCCAGGTCGTGCCCGTCCACCGGGCCCAGGTAGGTGAAGCCCAGCGATTCGAAGAAGGCACGGGCGCTGCGCGTGCGCAGCAGCGCGGGGATGGCGCCCACGTTCGCGCTGATGGACATCTGGTTGTCGTTGAGCACCACCACGAGCGGCAGCGGGCTGCCCCCCGCGTTGTTGAGGCCCTCGAAGCTCAGGCCTCCGGTGAGCGAGCCGTCGCCCACGACGGCCACCACGTGCCCCGAGTGTCCCAGCTGCCTGCGGCCCGACAGCAGGCCCAGCGCCGCGGAGATGGCCGTGCACGCATGCCCCGCCGCCAGTGCGTCGTGAGGGCTTTCGCGCGGATCCAGGAACGGCGCGATGCCGTTCGCCTGCCGCAGCGTGTGCATCCGGTCCCGCCGGCCGGTGAGCAGCTTGTGCGCGTACGCCTGGTGGCCCACGTCGAAGAGCAGCGCGTCCTGCGGCGTGTGGAAGACGCGGTGCAGGGCGACAATCAGCTCCACCGCCCCCAGCGACGCGCCCAGGTGCCCGCCCACGCGGCCGCACGTGGTGATGATGGCCTCGCGCAGCGCCTCGCACAGGCCGGGCAGCGCGTCCTCGGGGAGCGCGCGGACGTCCGAGGGAGACGCCACGCCAGACAGCACGTCCGCCATCAGGACTTCCGCTCCACCGAGTAGCGCGCCAGCGCCGCCAGCGGACCGTCCGCGCCCTCCAGCGGGCGCACCGCCGCCTCCGCCCGGGCCACCAGCTCCCCGGCCATGCGGCGCGACTCCTCCAGCCCCACCACCGCCGGGAAGGTGTAGCGCCCGGCCTCCGCGTCCGCGCCCACCGGCTTGCCCATGGCCTCCGCGCTGGAGGTCACGTCCAGCACGTCGTCGGCGATCTGGAAGGCCAGGCCCACCGCCTCGCCGTACGTCACCGCGCTCGCGAGCGCCGCCGCGTCGCCTCCGGCCGCCAGCACGCCCATCCGGCACGCGGCCAGGATGAGCGCGCCCGTCTTCAGCCGGTGCAGCCGCAAGAGGTAGTCCAGCGTCGCGGGCCGGTCCTCCGCGATGTCCAGCACCTGCCCGCCCACCATCCCGGACGACCCGGCCGCGCGCGCCAGCTCCGCGCACAACAGGCCGCGCACCGGCTCCGGCCCGGAGGCCAGCACGTTGAAGGCCTCCGTGAGCAGCCCGTCCCCGGCCAGGAGCGCCGTGGGCTCGCCGTAGACCTTGTGGTTCGTGGGGACGCCCCGGCGCAGGTCGTCGTTGTCCAGGGCGGGCAGGTCGTCGTGCACCAGCGAATACGTGTGCACGTACTCCAGCGCGCACGCCGCATCCAGGACGACGGCGCTGTCGGTGCTGGCCTTCGCCACCGCGTCCGCGAAGGCCAGGCACAGCACCGGACGCAGCCGCTTGCCCCCCGCGAGCAGCGAGTAGCGCATGGACTCCGCCAGCCGGGGCGGCGTGCCCGCGGGGCCCAGGCGCTCCGCGCGTTCGAGCAGGAGGGCCTCCACCCGCGCCTGGTGCGTGCGCATGAACGGTTCCAGGTTGAAAGCGGCCATCTGCGTCAGGGCTCCTTCGCCACGTCGGCGGGGATGAGTTGGCGGATGCGCTTCACGAGCGCGTCCAGCTCCAGCGGCTTCACGAAGTAGTCGGCCGCGCCGACCTCCATGCCGCGCCGCTTGTCCTCCGGGTCCCCTCGCCCGCTGATGAAGATGATGGGGATGTCCCGGAACTGCTTGTTCTGCTTCACGGCCTGGCACAGCTCGAAGCCGTTGATCCAGGACATGTTCACGTCCAGGAGGATGGCGTGCGGCCGGTGCAGCTCCAGCGACGCGACGAGCCGCAGGCCATTGGCGGCGGACATGACCTCGAACCCCTCGGCCCCCAGGGCCTCGGCGAGCAGCTCACGCGTGTCGCGGTCGTCATCGACAATCGTAATCTTCGGCTTCGACATGCCCGGCCTCCGCCCTTCCCCTGATGATGCCTAGAACGGGACATCATCCTCCGGCGGCGGACGCGCCTGCGCGGCCGTCCGGGGGGCTGCCTGGGGAGCGGGCCGGGCCGCCACCGCCAGGGGCGCCACGACGTCCTGGCCGTCCTCGTCCACCAACAGCTGCTCGATGCGCTGCTCGGCCTCCGTGAGCAGCTTCTCGCCCCGGCGGACGAGGCGGATGCCGTCCTCGAACGCCTTGAGGGACTCTTCCAACGACAGGTCGCCGCTTTCCAGCCGCGCCACTGTCTCTTCCAGGCGCGACACCACGTCCCCGTACTGCTCCGGGGCGGGCTCCACCTTGGGGTTCTTGTCCGACTTCGCCACGGCCATCCACCTCCCCGAGCGGGGCGCGGAATGTAGAGGGTGGCCCGCTAGCAGTCCACCGGGCCTTTCAGGCTGGTAACGGTCGCTTCGATTTCTTCACACCCACCCAGGGTTTTCGCCCCGTGGGCCGCCAGCTTGATGCCCAGCACGTCCCCCACCGCCACGTCCGCCATGGAGCGCACCACCACGCCGTCCCGCTGGCGGAACGTCACCGCGTAGCCGCGCGACATCACCTTCAGGGGGCTCAGGGCGTCCAGCCGGCCTCCCAACCGCCCGAAGTGTGTCTGCGCGGACGCCAGCATGCCCCGCTGCAGCTCCAGGAGCCGCGCCCGGGCCTGGGCCACCTTCGCCCGCTCGGCGGCCACCCGCGCCGTGGGGGACTGCCGCTCCAGCCCCAGCCGCGCGTCCGCCAGCGCGCCCCGCCGCCGGGACACGCCCGCGCGCGCGGCCTCCGACAGGCGCATGGCCAGCTTCAACAGGTGCGCCCGCTGCTCCGACAGCCGCGTCTGGGGCCGCGCCCGCTGCAGCCGTTCTTGGAGCGCGCGCAGCCGCTCCCGGTGCTCGCGCGTGCGGGGGCGCAGCACGCGCATCATCGCCTCCACCTGTTCGGACAGGTGCAGGCGCTGGTGGTTCACCTCGCGGCGCGGGTCCGGCAGGCGCGCGCGCAGCTGGCCCTGGCGCTCGCGCAGCTCCAGCACCCGGCGCTCCATGGCCCGGCGCAGCCGGCCGGACTGCGTGGCCAGCGTCAGCTCCAGGTCCGCCAGCACCGGCGCCAGCCGCTCCGCCGCCGCGCTGGGCGTGGGCGCGCGCAGGTCCGCGACGAAGTCGGAGATGGTGAAGTCAATCTCGTGGCCAATCGCGGACACCACCGGCACCGGCGAGGCGAAGATGGCGCGCGCCACCCGCTCCTCGTTGAACGTCCAGAGGTCCTCCACGGAGCCTCCGCCGCGCGTCACCACGATGACGTCCACGTCCGTGCGGCCCAGCCGCTCGATGGCCCGCGCCACGTCCTCCGCGGAGCCCTCGCCCTGCACGCGCGCGTCCGCCAGCAGCACGCCCAGCCGGGGGTTGCGCGAGTGCAGCACGCGCAGGAAGTCCTGGAGCGCCGCGCCGGTGCGGCTGGTCACGACGCCGATGCGCCGGGGCAGGAACGGCACGGGCCGGGGTGCCCGGATGCGCCGGTCGCCAATGAGCCCCTCCGCCGCCAGGCGCTGCTTGAGCTGCTCGAACGCGAGCGCGAGCGCGCCCTCGCCCACCGGCTCCAGCCGGGACACGATGAGGCTGTAGCGGCCCTGCGGCTCGTACAGGTCCACGCTGCCTTCGGCCAGGACCTCCATGCCGTCGCGCAGCGCGAAGCGGATGCGGCTGGCCATGGACGCCCACACCTTCGCGTCGATGGAGGCGTCCGAGTCCTTGAGCGTGAAGTACCAGTGGCCGCGCGCGTTGGCGCCCCGGAAGCTGGACACCTCGCCGCGCACCAGCACGCGCGGGAAGCGCGACTCCACCGTCTGCTTTATCTGCCGGGTCAGCTCGCCCACCGACAGCACCGTGCGCTCGGGGCGCGGCGGCGGGGTGACGGCGGCCGGAGGCGGCGGCGCGGCGGTCTCCGCCACCGGCGCGGTGGGCGGGGCCGGCTTGCTCGCGGCGGCGGCCTTCGGGGGCGCGGGACGCAAGGGTTGCAGGAGCCCCGTGCCGAACAGGTCGCCCTGCCCCGGCTCGTCGGCCGGGGGCTGCTCCGCACCCTTGCGCTTCTTCATCGCGACAGCTTCTCGACCCAGCCCTGGGCCTTGCCGTGCAGCTCGTCGTCCGGCGGCGTCATCGCGACGACGTCACGGAACTTGGGCAGCGCGTCCTCGGGGCTGGAGTCCTTGATGGAGTAGGCCTGGAGGTACAGGTCCTTCGCCTTGCCCTTGAGGTCGTTGACGATGTTGGCGGCGCCCGTGTGGCCGGGGTCCGCCTGGAGCGCGCGGCGGGCGAACTCCATGGCGCGCGACCACTGGCCGGCGGCCTTCGCGCCCGAGGCGCTCTTGTAATAGATGGTCGCCGCGCGGGTGCCCGCGTTGCGCGCCATCTTGCTGCCGCGCCCGTCCGTGATGTCCTTGTCCAGCGCGAGCAGCCGGGTGAGGCCCTTGGCGTCCAGGTCCTCCAGCTTCTTGTAGAGGTTGCCGAACTCCGTCACCTGCCCCATCAGCTGCTTGCACTGGGGCGTCTTGCCCGCGCACGCGTTGAGGATGGCCGCCGCGCCGGTGAGGTCACCGTCGCGGAAGCGGTCCACGGCGGGCTCCCACGGCTTGGGCGTCGCGGCCACGCGCACGGGGTCCGGACGCGTCAGGTCCGCGATGAGGCGCGCGGCGTCGTCGTTGACGAGCTTGCCGTCGCGGTGCTCCGGGAAGGTCGCCAGCACGTCGTCGGTGATGGCCTTGGCCTTCTGCACGTTCTCCAGCTGGCGCGTGTCCAGCAGCTGCTTGGCTTCCTTCGTGCGCTTGTCGGCCGTGTCCGTCAGGTTCTTGCGCGCCGTCTTCAGCTGCTCGTAGAGCTGCGTGTCGCTGCTGACCTTCTCGATGGACGCCTTCGCGGCGGCCAGCTCACCCTTGTCCAGCGCCGCCTGGGCCGTGGCCAGGTGGCCCTGGTTGGGGATCTCCCGCTCCGCGGCCTTGAGGTAGTCCTCCACGCCGGGGTAGTCCGCCGCCTGCGCGTGGAGCTCCTCCAGCTTCACCTTGGCCTGCTGCCACTGGCCCTCGCGCACCAGGTTCTTGGCCTCCTGGAAGAGCGCGCCCAGCTGCTCGCGGTACTGGCGCTGCTCGGCCTCGATGCGGCCCTGCTCCTCCGCCTGGGCCCGCACGCGCGAGCGCGCCACGCCCAGGCCCGCGAAGAGCAGCACCAGCACGGCGGCGGCCGCCAGCTTGATGCGCATGCGCTTCTTCTGCATCTCCGGCGTGAGCTCCGCGGCGGCGGCGGCGCGCGACGTCTGCGGGCGCGCGCGGCCCTCCCGGGCGGGGCGCGTGGGCACGGCCGTGGGACCGCGGCCGGCCGCCGTGGACGGACGGGGCCGGGGGCTGGAGGGGGCCTGCACCTTGGCGGTGCTGTTGGCGGTGTCCTCGTAGCGCAGCTCCGAGTCGCCCAGGGTGATCACGTCGCCGTTGGCGAGCAGCGTCTCCTCGGAGATGGGCTCGCCGTTGACGATGGTGCCGTTGCCGGAGCCCATGTCACTGACCATCCAGCCGGCGGACTCCTTGCGCAGCGTCACGTGCTTGCGGGAGACGGACGTGTCCTGGATGCAGATGGGGTTGTCCGTGGCGCGGCCGACCGTGTACTCGAGGTCGGAGAGCGCGAACTCCTCACCCTCCATGGGGCCGGCGATGACGACGAGCTTCGCGGGGCGGGCCGCGGCGGCACCGGCGGTCGACCGGCGGGCCGGCGCGCGCTGTCCGGTCCCCGAGGAGGGCGTACCGGACGTCGGCCGCCGGCGGGCGGGGGGAGGTGCGTTCGACATGGAGGTCACCGCGTCCTGCTGAGGGGGGCACGGGCCCTAAAGCTCGTGCTCATAGGCTTTTTCCAGCGCGAGATTGTGGCAGCGATGCTCGGCTGTAGGGAAGCGTCTCCGCACGTCTTCGAGGGTCGCCACCGCGTCCCGTCGGCTGCGGAACTGAACCGCCCGCTGGAACTGCATCATCAGCTGCCCGCACCGGTGGTCCAGCTCCGTTGAAATCTGGGCGATTCGCTCCCGGACGTCGTCGTACAGCTCCGGCTTCTCGTCGAGCGCCTCCAGGGTGATCCACGCGGCGCGGTACTCCCGCCACGCCTTGAACAGGTTCTCCGCGCCCACGTCCTTGAGCTCGTAGAAGCGGGTCCCGGCCCGCACGGACTCCCGGGCGGACGACACCAGCTGATCCGGCGGCAGCTCCGGCACCGGGATGATCTCCAGCCGCAGGTTCCAGATGCGCCACGGGTCGCGGCCGGGCGGGTTGAGGGCGTTGTCGAAGAGCAGCTGGTTGTTGGCGTTGCGCCGCAGGAGGCTGGGGGGAAGGACCTGCTCCAGCTCGCGCTCGGCCGTCTGCGCCGTGTCCGGGGGCACCCAGCCCAGGGACACGCCGTTGAGGGACAGGTTGACCTCGTCCCGGGCGATGTTGCTCGCCTGGTAGTGCAGCACGGCCACCGCGCGCGTGGGGGACACGAAGCGGAAGTCGAAGAGCTTGTCGTCCGCGTGGGTCCAGCGCACGCCCTCGCCCAGGCCGAACGAGTCCGCCACCGGCTCCATGCCCAGCGTGGAGGGCTCGCGGCCCGGCAGGCGGATGGCCGAAGGCGCCACGAGCGCCACGAGCAGCGTCACCAGCGCCAACGCGCCCACCGCCGCCAGGGACGCGAGGCCGATGCGTCTGGGCAGCGACTGGCGCTGCCAGAAGAGGAGGACCTTGCCCTGGAGCGTCTTGGCCAGCTGCCGCCGCTGCCGGGCCTTGCTGGCCGCGGAGGGCTCCACCTTCGCCACGACCGTCACCGGGCCGTTGGGCGCGGGCGGGGGGGAGGACAGGACGTCGCCGTCCGCGGCCGGAGGGGACGCGGGGGCGAGCAGGGCCATCTCCTCGAGGAGCGGGCCGGCATCCAGCGTCGAGGCGTCTTGCGCGCGCTCCCGGTCGCCCACGAACGTCGCCGGCTCCGGCGAAGGCGGCGGGACGGGAGGGCTCCAGGAGGGAGCGGGCACCAGGGCGGGAGGAATCGCCGCCGGGCCCGCGAAGGTCCCCGAGGCACGGGTCTCCTCGGGGGCCGAGGAGAGGTCGTCGTCCTGGCCGACGAAGGTCGAGGGCTCCTGGGAGTCCTGCGCGGGAGCAGGCGGCACCGCGATCGCGATGCGCACCGGAGGAGCCACGAGCGGGCTGACCGGCGTGATGGGCCGGAGGTCGAGGACGGTCCGCTCCTCGGGCTCCTCCATCGACGGCGGGGGCAGCGCGGGTGGAGCCTCCTGCACGGGCGGCGCTTCCGGGGTCGCCGCGATCGCCATCAGCGTGCGCTCCTCGGGTTCGTCCAGGTCCGGGAAGGGCAGCAGGAGCGCCGGCGCGGAGGCGGGCCCGAGCGAATCCACGGAGGGAATCGCCATCAGCGTGCGCTCTTCGGGCTCGTCCAGAAGCACCGGCGTCAGGTCCACCACGGCAGGCGGCGCGGTAGGCCGTGCGGGCGGCGGCGGAGCCATGAGCCCCGGCGGCGCCATCACCGGCAGGCCAGACACGGGAGCCGCCGCGCGCGAGGGGCCGTGTCCCAGCGAAGGACGGTTGAGGGCGGGAGCACCGGCCTCCGGCAGGCTCGCGACGCCCTTCCGCTTCTCGGGAGCCGATGGGGCCTGAGCGGCAGGAGCTTCGACCACGGGCATTTCCAGCGCCGTGATGGGGGCGGGCGCCGGGACCGGACCGCCGAGCGCCGGCAGCGCCGGTCCGGACGACCGGGCAGAGGAAGAGCCCGAGGCCTTGTTCGACGCGGAAGCGTCCGGCACCGGAGGACCCGAAACGAGGTTCGGAGCAGCCCCCTGCCCCGGCTTGTTGGCGGGCGGAGCGGCGACGGCGGGCAGCCCCGGCGCGGAGCTTCGTCCCTGCGCGGTGGCGCCCGGAACCGGAGGCGTCGCGGCCGCCTTGTTCGACGGTGACGCCCCCATCGCGGGCAGCCCAGGCGCGGAGGCGCGTCCCGAAGTGGAGGCCCCGTTCACCGGAGGCTTCGCCGGATTCGGCGCGGAGGCCTCCAGCACCGGAGGTCCAGGCCTGGCCGGGGCCGCGCCATTCGGGGGAGCCAGCACAGGAGGTCCCGCCGGAGCCGGAGCCTTCGCGGAAGGCGCCAACACGGGAGGTCCCGCGGGTGCCCTGGCCGGTGTCTGGACCGACGGCAGGTCCGGGACGGAGCTGCGCTGCGGCGGGGCGGCCGGCCTCGCCATGGCCGGCATGGACTGCTGGTAGCTCGTGGGCGCCGCTTCGATCTCCGCGAGCGAGGCCTGCTCCAGGCCCTGCGGAGACACCCTGGCGTTGGGCGGCGCGAGCACCCGCCGGATGGGCCGGGTGACGTCGTCGTCATCCTCCGGCGCCACCCACACGAAGGTGAACTCCACCGGCCCCACGGTGATGCGGTCGCCGTCGCGCAGCTGCTTCTCGCCGGCCAGCGGCTGGCCGTTCAGCTGCGTGCCGTTCGCGCTGCCCACGTCCTCGGCGAAGTAGCGGCCGCCCTTCGCCGTGATGCGGGCATGACGCCGGGAGACACCGTGGTCATGCAGCACCAGGTCGTTCTCCGAGGTCCGGCCGATCTTCACCTCGGCCTGCTCGAAGGCGAGCTCCCTTCCAACCTGGAGCCCCTGGGTGATGGTGAGCAGGATGGGCAGAGGACTAGCCCCCGACGTTGCCGAACATGAACTGGAACACGATGGGCCCGAAGAGCACCATGAACACCGTGGGGAAGATGCACGCGATGAGCGGGAACAGCATCTTCACCGGTGCCTCGCCCGCCAGCTTCTCCGCGCGCTGCGTGCGGTCGATGCGCATCTGCGTGGACTGGATGCGCAGCACCTTGCCCAGGCTCGTGCCCATCTTGTCCGCCTGGATCAGCGCCGTGACGAACGTCGTCAGCGACGGCAGGTCCACGCGCACAATCATGCTCTTGAGCGCCTCTTCACGCGTCTTGCCCATCTTGAGCTGCTTGAGCACCAGCTGCAGCTCTTCACGCAGCGGGCCCTGGCGGCCCTTCTCCACCACCTTCGCCAGCGCGCCCGTGAAGTCCATGCCCGCTTCCACCGACAGCGTCAGCAGGTCCAGGTTGTACGGAAGCGCGCGGCTGATGGCCAGGTGACGGCGCTTCACCTGATCGTTCAACCAGATGAGCGGATAGAACAGGCCCAGGAGCATCACCAGGAGCGACCAGGCCAGGTTCATCCCGATGCCGTTGACGACGAACAGGCCGGCCAGGAGCGCGAAGAAGGCGCTGACTTCCTGCAGCGCCATGATGTCCTCGGGCTTGTACTGCGACGGCTCGCCCGCCTTGATCAGCTTGCGGCGCGTCTTGGACTCGTAGCCCGGCCACATGAAGCGCCGGTTCATCGCGCCCAGCTTGCGGATGGCGACGGAGCCCGCGCCCTTCATGCCGCCCGCGGACTCGTCCCGGACCTCCGTGAGGAAGCGCTCCAGGATGTTGGTGTACAGGCCGATGCCCAGGAACGCGACCGCGCCCGCGGTCAGCAGCGCCGAGCCGCCCATCAGCAGATATGTCAGGACCTCCTGCATGGTGCGCCTCGTTTCAGATGTCGATGTTGACGATGCGCCGGATGATGAGGATGCCCATGATCTCCATGATGGCGATCAGGGTCACCAGGATGTAGCCGAAGATGTGGTTCATCATCGGCTCCATCAGGTCCGGACGCATGTAGTTGAGCACCATGCCCAGCACCGCCGGCATGGCCGCGACGATCCATCCCTGGAGCTTGCCCTGGGACGTCAGCGCGTCGATCTTGCCCTCCAGACGGAAGCGCTCGCGGATGACCGTGGAGATGGTCTCGAACATCTCCGCCATGTTGCCGCCCAGCTGGCGCGCGATGTTGGTGGACACCACGACCAGCTCCAGGTCGTCGCTGCCCACGCGCTTGCCCATGTTGATGAGGGCCTCTTCCAGGGGCACGCCCAGCTTCACTTCCTTCACGAAGAGGCCGAACTCCTGGGACAGGGGCGGCATCGCCTCGCGCGCCACGTGCTCGATGGCCTGCGGGAACGTGAGGCCGGCCTTGAAGGCGTTGGCCATGGCCTGCAGCGCGTCCACCAGCTGCACGTTGAACTTCTTGATGCGGCGCTTGCGGTAGTGCTTCACGAGCAGCATCGGCAGGAAGAAGCCGAAGATGGTCGAAAGCACCGCGAGGATGGGGTTGAAGATGATGTAGCTGAGGATGCCCAGAAGGCACATGCAGGCGATGTTGAGGATCAACATCTGCCGCGCGTCGATGAACAGGAACATGTCGCTCAAGTCGTTCATCGACTTGGCGACGTACCGCTCCTGGTACTGCTCATACGCCTTCGACAGGACGCTGAAGATCACCAAGCTGAAGAAGAAAACCGAGCCGGTGACGAGGAGGAGGACGATACCTGCGAGCATGGGCGCGAATCCCCGGGGGATGAGGGAGGGGTGGGCAGGGCCGCTTCAGCAAGGAAGCGAGCGGCCCCGCGCGCGACGACTACGGGGAGCCGGCCGAGGCCTTCTCGCCGCTGCCACTGCCCTTGATGATCTGGATGATCTCCCGGCGCTTCTGCTCCAGCACGCGGGTGCGCTCGCCAGAGAGCAGCGTGCTGATGGTGGCGCGGCCGCGCTCCTCGATGAGGTCCACGTCGTCCTCGTTGCGCAGGGACAGGGTCAGCTGCCCCAGCTCCGCCGCCAGCACGAGGATCTCCGCCTCTTCCGGCAGCACCATCAGCGAGACGTTGTTGTACTCGCGCTGGTTCTCCGGGATGAGGTTGATGTTCGTGGTGCCGGTGATCTTGCCCGTGGCGACCACGATGATGTTCTGCAGCAGCGTCACGGCGACGCTCTCGTCCGTCTGCGGGTCACGGAACGTGCCGATGATGTCCACGTGATCGTTGGGGCGGATCCACCCGCCCACGGACGTGGTCTGCTTCGCCTCGATGGTGATGGCGCGCGCCTTCTTCTGCACCTTGGTGGACAGGCGCTCGGCGGCCTTCGTCGTCTCGAACTGGCTCCAGAGGATGGGGTCGCCGGCCTGCAGCGCCACCAGCACCTTCTGGTTCACGATGTAGTTGGCGGAGTCCGGCTTCACCACCGACGAGGTGACGAACTGCTCCGGCACGGAGCGCTGGGAGATCATCTCGTACGTGATGACCGACCCCTCGGGCATGTCCTGGCCCGCCACCACCACGGGCACCAGGTTCCACCCGCGGCGCACGTCCGATTCCTTCTTCTTGATGGCCGAGTAGGCCACGATGCCCGCGAGCAAACCGAGCACCAGTGCGACGACGAGCGGGGTCTTACCCTTCAACATGGTTCAAGGCTCCAGAACGGTGGGGCGCCGTCGTGGCGGCAGGACTGCTTCGGACGAGGGGGCGATGCCAGGGCGCGAACGGGGCGGAATGTTATCCATGCCCCACAGCAGGTGTCAAAACCACCTCTCGCGACAAAGCGGAATCCCGGGGTCCCCGGAGCCCGCGGAGCCTGCCCGCCCGGCGGGGAGGACGGC
Source organism: Corallococcus interemptor (assembly GCF_003668875.1). GTDB lineage: Bacteria > Myxococcota > Myxococcia > Myxococcales > Myxococcaceae > Corallococcus > Corallococcus interemptor. The sequence goes on from NZ_RAWM01000124.1 coordinate 21,986, forward strand.
TCGAAACACGGGCTGATCCGCTGCCTTCGGAGCCGCTGCGTTCCTCAGGGGAACGGCAGGTTCAGCACGAAATAGAACGAATCGTAATAGATCTGGTACGCCTCGAGGAACAGGTCGATGACGTTGGTCTGACGGTCGTCGGTCCAGCGGATCCGCACCGTGGCGCCGATGACGAGCGCGACGATCAGCACCCAGTTGAGAATCGAGTACTCCACCATGGCCTGGCCACGGCGGGCCCGGCGCGGCGGAGACTTCCGAGGGCTGTTCACGGGGGGAGCGTGCACGTCCTGCCTCATGTCCCCATTATCCAGGACCCGGGCCCCGGACGCATCGGTCATGTGGACTGCCCCGCCCTCCCCTACTGCGAAAGCTTCTTGGACGGAGCGGCCTTGGCCGGGGCCTGAGCCGGAGCCGCGGGGGGCGAGGCCTGACGCAGGCGGCGCTGGGCCAGCTGCGCCGCGCTGGAGCCGGGGGCCTCGGAGATGATCTGCCCGCAGACGGCGGCGGCCTCCTGGGTGCGTCCCTGGACGGACTCGGACTCGCAGAGACGCGAGAGCAGGGCCAGCCGCTCGCTGCCGCTGGCTCCGGCCGCGAGCGCGGCGCGCAGCAGCTGGGCCTCCCGGGCGCGGTCGCCCTGGTCCGCGGCGGCCTGGGCCTGGGCGGACAGGTCGCGCGCCGTCATCGCTCCGGCGGACTTCTCCTGGGGCTTGGGCTTCGCGGCCTCCGTGCTCGGAGCCATTCCGCCGATGGAGCCGGTGGCGGAGGGAGCCGAGGGCATGGTCTGGGCCAGGGGCGCGGACGCCGCGGCCGGCGGGGGCGGAGGTGGAGTCGCGCCCGCCATGGACTGCGGCTCGGCGTCATCCAAGGACAACCCGCGGCCATAGGCCTTGCTGCCCATCCGCAGGGAATCGGCCTTCGCGACCTTGGCCTTATCGGCGCTGCCCTCCGACGCGCGGGCGTCCTTCCGGGCAGTGGCGTAGGCATCCTCGTCGGCCGCCTCCTCCTTCGGAGCCACCGACTCGGCGACCACCGGCGCGGGAGCCGGTTCGAGCGCCGCGAACTCGCCGTCGGCGTCGCGGACGGCCGGGGCGACCTTCTTGCGGGGGGCCTCGGCCTCCGCGCGGCGCCGCTCCAGCAGCGCGCCACCGCCGCCCGCGTTCATCCAGTCCGACGGACGGGCCGCGGCCGTGGAGCCCTTGGGCATCGCCTTCAATTCCGCCTGCTGCCGGTCCGCGACGTTCCGCCTCGGCGCGGCCTTCAGCTCATCGAAAGAACCCTCGGAAGCGCTCAGGTCCAAAGGGGCGGGCGCGGCCGCGACGGGGCTGGGAGCGAGCCTGGCCTGCGTCTCCTCCCTCTTCGCCGCCAGCGCCTCGGTGGGGGCCGCCTTCTGCGACAGGTTCGGCTCCAGCTTGAGGTTCTCGCTCACCGTCAACGTCAGGATGCCGAAGGTGCTCACCGTGGCCAGGCCCACCGCGGGCAAGAGCCAGCGGCGCCAGCGCGAGGGCTTCGGCTCCGGCCCGGCGGCGGCGCGGCGCGCGGACTGCTGGGCGTACGCGAGCAGCGACTCCAGGCCCGCGTCCGGCGCGGGCTCCGACGACAGCTGCGCCATGGTGGTGCGCACGCCACGGATGTCCGCCAGCGCCTTCGTGCAGCGCGCGCAGCCCTGGACGTGCTGCTCCAGCGCGTGGGCCTCCGACGCGGGCAGCTCGCCGTAGGCGAAGTCGAGGAGCCGGTCCTCGTGCGCATGGGCATTCTGGGCATTCATCCCGCCACCGTCCTTCCATCCTCCGACAGGTCGCCGTCCACGCCCAGCTCACCCAGGCGGCGGCGCAGGCCCTCCAGCGCGTAGCGCATGCGGCTCTTCACCGTGTTCTCGGACACGCCCGTCACCTCGGCGATCTCCTTGAACGGGATGCCGCTGTACTCGCGCAGCACGAACACCTCGCGCTGCTCCTCCGGCAGGGCCGCCAGCGCCCGCTCCAGGAGCGGCCGGATGCGGGCGTTGTGCGCGCCCCGCTCCGGGCTGGCCCCGGCATCCGGCAGCCCCTCGCCCAGCGGACGTCCCTCGTCCCCGTCGGCGCCGGCGGCGGGGGCTTCCAGGGACGTCGCCTGGCGGTAGCTCTCTTTGCGCGTGCTGTCCACGCAGAGGTTCCTCGCGATGGTGTACAGCCAGGTCGTGAACCGGGCCTTGGGCTCGTACTCCCGGGCGCTGCGAACCACCTTGAGCCACGTCTCCTGCAGCACGTCCTCCGCCCGCGCCCGGTGGCCCACGAAGCGCAGGATGAAGTTGAACACCGGCGCGCGGTGCTTGCGCACCAACGCCTCGAACGCACGCGCGTTTCCCGCCTGGAAGGCGAGCATCAGCTGCTCGTCTGAGGTTTCGGGTGCCAAACTTCCCCCAGTGCCCATGAAGCCACGGGTGCCATCCCCTTCACCGCCCACGCCTGTAACGGACAGCCGTGCGCGAAAGGTCTATTCCGGCCGTGGCCGCCGGTAAGTGGCGAGAATGACAGGGACCGCAACCCCTGTCACCAGAAGTGCCTGCGCCAGCAGCACCGCCGGCAGCGGGCGCTGCACATGCACGTACAGCGAGCGGCCAAGAGCCACGCCCAACAGGACGCCCGTCAGCGTGCGAAGCCAGTTGGAACCCGACGCGGGCCGGAAGCGTCCCACCGCCCAGTCCACGAGCGCGGGCAGCGTGAGGGCCAGCACCACGGGCACGTCCCGCTCCCACTGGAGCGGCGCCTTCAGCGCGAACAGGCCGGCGAACACGGCCGCGAGCACCGGGTACGTGCCCAGGCATCGCGCGCACACGCGCACGCCCGCGAGCACGTACGTGCGGTTGTACTCATCCGGGTGATGATGGCTGAGCCAGAACACCGGCACCTCCTCCGGACGTGGAATCCGCGGGCACGTCGCGCGAGTCCCCTTCGGCCAGGAAACACGCTGCGGCGTGGCCTCCGCCCAGGGGATACAGCGGCGGGGACTCGCGGCGGCAGCGCTCCATCGCATGAGGGCAGCGCGGGTGGAAGGCGCAGCCGGCCGGCGGCGACAGGGGCGAAGGCGGCTCGCCCGGCAGGAGCAGGCGCGCGCGCGGACGCTCCGGATCCGGCACCGGCACCGCCGACAGCAGGGCCTGCGTGTACGGATGCCGGGGCCCCGCGTACAGCGCGCGCGACGGCGCCACCTCCACGATGCGGCCCAGGTACATCACCGCCACGCGCGTGGACACGTACTCAACAATCTTCAGGTCGTGCGCGATGAAGACGTAGGTGAGCCCGCGCTCGCGCTGCAGGTCCACCAGCAGGTTGACGATCTGCGCCTGGATGGAGACGTCCAGCGCGCTGATGGGCTCGTCCGCCACCACCAGGTCCGGGCGCAACGCGATGGCACGTGCAATGCCGATGCGTTGACGCTGACCGCCGGAGAACTCGTGCGGATAGCGGCTCCGCGCCTCGCGGGGCAGCCCCATGGCGTCGAGCAGCGCCAGCACCTCGTCCTCGCGCGCCTGGCCCTTCGCGAGGCCGTGGATGGCGAACGGCTCCGCGAGGATGTCCTCCACCGTCATGCGCGGGTTGAGCGACGCGTACGGGTCCTGGAAGACGAGCTGCATCTGACGGCGCAGCGGACGCAGCTCACGCTGCGACAGGCCGGTCAGCTCGCGCCCTGCGACGCGGATGGAGCCGGAGGTCGGCTCAAGCAGGCGCAGCACCGCGCGCCCCAGCGTACTCTTGCCGCAGCCGCTCTCCCCCACCAGGCCCAGCGTCTCGCCCCGGGCGACGTCGAAGGACACGCCGTCCACCGCGCGCACCGTGCCGCGCGTGCGGCCCAGCAGGCCGCCCTTCACCGGGAAGTGCACCTTCAGGTCGCGCACCTGGACCAGCGGTTCGCTCATGGCGCGGGCACCGGGTGGTGGCAGGCGGCGGACTGGCCTCCGCGCTTGGGCTCCAACACAGGCGTGACGCGGGCGCACAGCTCCGAGGCGCGGTCGCAGCGGTCGCGGAACGCGCACCCGGACGGCAGCGCGGTGAGCGACGGCACCATGCCGGGAATGGCCTTCAAGCGCTGACGCCCGCCCTCCCCCGCCGAGCCCGCGTCGTGCAGCGACGGGATGGAGCGCAAGAGGCCCGCCGTGTACGGGTGCGCGGGCCGCGCGAACAGCTCACGCACCGGGGCCTGCTCCACGATGCGGCCCGCGTACATCACCGCCACCACGTCGCAGCTGCCCGCCACCACGCCCAGGTCGTGGGTGATCAGCATCACCGCCATGTTGCGCTCGACCTGGAGGCGCTTGAGCAGCTCCAGGATCTGCGCCTGGATGGTGACGTCCAGCGCCGTGGTGGGCTCGTCCGCGATGAGCAGCGCCGGGTCGCACGCGAGCGCCATGGCGATCATCACGCGCTGGCGCATGCCGCCGGAGAGCTGGTGCGGGTACGCGTCCACGCGCTCGCCGGGAGCCGGGATGCCCACCTGCCGCAGCATCTCCACCGCGCGCTCGCGCGCCTGCGCCTTCGTGGCGCCCAGGTGCAGCCGGACGCCCTCGCCAATCTGCTCGCCCACGGTGAACACCGGGTTGAGCGACGTCATGGGCTCCTGGAAGACCATGGCCACGTGCCGGCCGCGCACGCGCCGCATCTCCTTCTCCGGCAGGGCCAGCAGGTCCTCGCCCTTGAAGCGCACCTCGCCGCCCACCACGCGGCCGGGCGGCTGAGGAACGAGCCCCATCACCGACAGCGCCGTGAGGCTCTTGCCACAGCCGCTCTCCCCCACCACCCCCAGCGTGCCGCCGGGAGGGACGGTGAAGGACACGCCGTCCACCGCGCGCACCGTGCCGCGCGGAAGAGACAGCTGCGTGACGAGCCCCCGCACGTCCAGGAGCGGGGCCACGGCGCCGGTCACTTCTGCGCCAGCTCCTCCAGGAACTCCGCCTCCTGGATGAGCCCCTTGCGGATGAGCAGGCGGATGAGGCTCGCGACCATGCGCGCGGGCTTCACCTTCTCCGTGTCCAGGCTGGCTTCTTCACCGCGCGAGATGCGGTCGATGTCGTCCAGCACCGCCAGGTCCTCCTCGGAGAAGTCCGGCTTGGGCGTGAGCGCCACGGACGGCTTCACGCCCTGCGCGGCGCCGCCGAAGAGCACCACCGGCACGCGTGGCTTGCTCGGGTCCTCCGGCTCCGCGGGGGGCGGAGGCGGCGGACGGGCC
>NZ_RAWM01000125.1 GCF_003668875.1 Corallococcus interemptor
GCCCCACACCGCCGCGACCGCCGTCAGCCCCCACCACCACCCGAGCGACACCACCACCGCCGTGAGGAACTTCACCGTGGCCTGGATGTCCAGCTCCGCGCGCCGCGCCGCCATGCGGGGCAGCGGGTACGGAAGCGCGAACAGCGCCAGCCCCAGCGCGAACAGCGGCAGCCCGAACACCCCCCGCGCCAGCGTCTTCAGCGCGAACGGCACCACGTTGCCCGGGCGGTACTCCACGGACAGCTCCTCCGGCCGCGAGGCCTGCACCAGCGCCATCCGGTGGCCGAACGAGGACAGGTCCTGCCGCAGGCGCTCGTAGCGCGCCGGCTCCTGCGTCCGGAAGAGCCGCACGCCGCGCGCCCACAGCCGCAGCCGCTCCGCGTCCAGCGCGCCGCCCTGGCGGAACGCGTAGAGCTGCTCCGCCACCTGCACCACCGGCAGGTCCTCCCACTGCTCCAGGTTCAGCGTCACCGCGCGCAGGCCCTCCGCCACGCGCTCCGTCAGCGCGCGCACCGCGTCCTGCTCCGACGCCGCGTCCTTCGGCAGGAAGGCCGTCACGTCGATGGGCGCTCCCTGGTCGATGAGCACCTCGCTGCGAAAGACGTTCTTCTCCGCGTAGGTGAGCCCCACCGGGACGATGCGCACCGGAGCGCCCTCGCGCGCTGCGTTGAGCGCGATGCGCGCCGCGCCCGTCTTCAGCTCCGCCAGCTCCGGCTCCGAGTGGCTCTTGCCCTCCGGGAAGATGGTGATGGCCCGCCCCTGCACCAGCGCGCCCTTCGCCGCGTCCAGCGTGCCCTCGTTGCGCCCCATCTGCGTCGGGTCGTCTTGCTTGCGGTACACCGGCAGCGCGTTGAGCCCCTTCAACAGCCAGCCGATGACGGGCAGCTTGAACAGCGGCGCCTTGGCCATGAACGTCACCTGGCGCCGCGTGAGGATGAACACCAGCGCCGGGTCGATGAGCCCGTTCGGATGGTTGCCCACGAAGAGCACCGGCCCGGAGGGCGCCTCACCCGGGGCATTCACCTTCACCCGGTAGAAGAGCCGCAGCGCCAGCGCCACCACCGCCCGCACACACGCGTAGAACACACCGCGACTGTATACCGGCGCCCTACCCCGGGCCCGTCCGCGCTCCGGACACTGTCACCGCCGGGGCGGGAAAGGCCTGCTTCCCGGACAAGCCCCCGGATTCAGTCACTACAGAACAATCCGATTTGGCAGCGATCCACCCGGAGCCGTCCGAGACACAGCCCTTTTGCGCGGGTTTTGAAAAAGCCGCGACGCACCTCGGGAGAGCACCACATGAAGCGTCTGCTGTCGCTGGGCTGGGCCGCCGCCACCGCCGCCGTCCTGGGGTGTGGCACGAACACGCCGCAGGACGAGGGCTCGAAGGCGGAAGAGGCACCCGCCGTCACGTCGTCCTCGCGGTCCATCGTCACGGCCGCGGCCGCGACGCCCAGCGCCTGCAACGCGCTCTATGCGTCCAGCGCCACGCAGGCGGCGCTCAGCCAGGCGGTGGTGGATCCCGCGCTGCACACGGACGGTTCGGTCCGCACGCTCATCCTCTCCTTCAACACCGCGAACGCGGCGGGCGGCGTGCTCAACCTGGACGCGGTGCTGGGCGGCATCACGCGCACGCTGGGCGGGCTGACGCAGGGGCTGGGGCTGGGCAACGTCCTGGCGCTCAAGTCGCTGCCCATGGTGGCGCTGAAGGTCCCGGTGACGCCGAAGCTCATCACCACGCTGCGCCAGGAACTCCAGCCGCTGGGCCTCATCTCCATCTACGAGGACAAGCCGCTCCAGTACTTCCTGGACACCAGCGTGCCGTACATCCACGCGGACACCGCGCGCACCGCGTATGAGACGACGGGCGCGGGCATCGGCGTGGGCGTCATCGACTCTGGCCTGGACGGCACGCACGGCGACTTCCCCAACGTGGCGCGCAACGTGAAGGTCGTCGCCTCCCCGTTGGACGTGGGCATTGGCGGCGCGCTCTACGTGGACACGCCCAACAGCGACCTGACCAGCGGCCACGGCACGCACTGCGCCAGCATCATCGCGGGCTCGGGCGCGCGATCCGGCGGCAGGCACCAGGGCGTGGCCCCCGGGGCGAAGCTGCTGGGCGTGGGCACCGGTGATGCGATGAGCATCCTGTTCGCGCTGGAGGGCTTCGACTTCCTGTTGGATCCGGACGTGCGCGAGACGCACAACGTGCGCGTCATCTCCAACTCGTGGGGCACCAGCGGCAGCCACTTCGCGCCGCTGGACCCCATCGCCATCGCGACGAAGCGCGCCTACGACCTGGGCATGGTGGTGGTGTTCGCGGCGGGCAACGAGGGCTCCGACCCCGACACGCTCAACCCGTACAGCGCCTCGCCGTGCGCCATCTCCGTCGCGGCCGGCACGTCGCGCGACACCACGGCGGCCACCAACCCGCTGCTCAGCCAGGACACGCCGGGACAGCTGGCGTCCTTCTCCAGCCGGGGCATCCCGGGCGACGCGTTCCACCACCCGGACATCACGCTGCCGGGCGTGAACATCGTGGCGGCGCGCGCGCTCACCGCCACCATCATGCAGCCGTACCTGGGCCTGGACCTGCTGCACCCGGAGCCGTTCTACGCGGCCAGCTCCGGCACCTCCATGGCCGCGCCGCACATGGCCGGTGTCGCCGCGCTGCTCTTGGAGGTGAACCCCGCGCTCGACATGGACGGCGTGCTGGCGGCGGTGCAGGCCACCGCGCGGCCCATGTACACGACGGACGCGGCGGGCAACACGCGCCAGCTGGAGACGTGGGAGGTGGGCGCGGGCTACGCGGACGTCTACGCGGCGACGAAGTGGGTGAATGACGCCACGGGCACCCGCTACACCACGCAGACCACCGCCCTGCCCTCGTGGACGGGCACGGTGAAGACGAGCATCAACCTGCCGGTGCTGGACCTGTCCCTCCGGGCCGCGCAGCACGAGCACACGCTCAGCGTGCCCGCGGGCGCCAGCGCCCTGCGCATCAAGACGGACTGGGGCAACCCGGCCTACGACCTGGACCTGTATGTCTTTGGCCCCAACGGGGAGCTCGTCGCCACCAGCGCCGAGGGCACCTCCACCGGTGAGGCCGTCACGATTTCGAACCCACCCGCCGGCACCTGGCGCGTTCAGCTCAAGGGCTTCCTGAACGTGGCCACGCAGTACACCGGCACCGCGGAAGTGGATCGCCGTGTCCCGCGTCCGTAGTCACTCACGGACCCCACAAGGTACGGCAGTCCCCGCCCCTCTCCCGTGCTCGCACGGGAGGGGGGTTGTTCGTTCCGGCTCAGCGCGGCTGCAGCGTCACCTGCGTGTCCGCGAGCGTGCGGCCCTGCGCGTCCGTGAAGCGCGCGCGCACCGGCACCGGGCCCGTCAGCCACCCGCCCTGCACGGGCGTGCTGAAGGGCAGCGTCACGTCCACGCCCGCGGCGACCTCGGGGGCCGGGCCCTCGCTCGGGAAGAAGCGCAGGGGCTCGCCTCCGGAGGGCAGCCCCTCCAGCGACAGGCGCACGGGCTGGGGCGCGGTGTAGCTGAACTGCACCGCGTTGCCCTCCGCGCACGTCAGCGTCCCGCCGGGCCGGGCCTCCGCCAGCACCTTGCCCTCGGGTGAGATGCAGAAGGCGCGCACGCCCCAGGCCTGCTCCCCCGGAGCGGACGAGCGCGCCTGCCACTCCGGCACGCCCGGCTCCTGACGCTGCATCGACGGCGCCACGACGACCAGCGCCACGGTCGCGGCGGCGGCGCTCAGCGCCAGGGGCATGAAGAGCGGAGACGCGAACCACTTCTTGCGCTCGGGCGCCACCACCGTCCGCGCGGGGGCGGGTTGAAGCCGGGCCATCAGCGCCTGCTCCAATAGCGCGCTCCGGGCCTGGGGCAGCGCCCGCTGCTCCAGCACGGACTCCACGCGCGACAGCCGCGTGTACGCCTCCTGACACTCGGGACAGGTGGCCAGGTGCGCGCGCAGGCGCTGGAAGCCCTCCGCGTCCAGCCCGTCCTGGCCCTTCTCGAAGAGCGCGGCCATCGCCTGCTTCGCCTGGCGGTCGTTGCATCCACTCATCGCGCACCCCGCCGCTTGAAGAAGCTCCAGCCCTGCGTCTCCAGGTCCTCGAGGTACCCCTTCGACTGGAGGAACCCCAGCAGCCGGGACTTCAGACCGAACTCGCGCCGCCGCACCTGGATGCGCGTAAGGCCCAGCGCCGTGGCGGCCTCCTCCTGGGGCAGCCCCTCCCCGAAGCGCAGCTCGAACAGCCGGTGCTCTTCGCGCGACAGGCCGTCCTTGAACATCGCGAGCAGGGCCTCCACCTCGCGGTCCTCCAGCAGCTCGTCCAGCCCGCCCTCCTCCGAGGAGGATTCGGTGAGCCCCTCGAAGGCCTCGTCCCGGCCCACCAGCTCGCGCTCGCGCGACTGTTCCAGCAGCACGTTGCGCGCGATGCCCATCAGGAAGTGGGCATAGGGACGCGTGCCGTTGTAGGCCGCGCGGGTGCGCGGCTCGAAGGCTCGGGCGAAGGTCTCCAGCAGCGTGTTCTCCAACTCCATCGCGTTCCTCAGGCGGGCGAAGCTGCCCCGCCATGCGGCCGCCTTGAGCAGGCGAGCGAGTGGCTCCGCGTGCGCGCGATACACCTCCGCCAGCACCTCGGGAGTGCCTTCGCGAAAGCGGCGCAGCGTGTCGTCATCCCACTCCATCCCTCAAGGGCTTACCGCGACCGTTATGGTCCCGTCATCCGCATGTTGTCGCGAGCGGCGCCGGGTGGATTGTCGGTTGCGCCCCGTGGCATTCTTTTGCCCAGGCCCCAACGCAATCCCCCCATGCCCTTGCCGCTCCGCCGGACCCTGACCCTGGGAGTGCTCCTCCTGGCCTCGAGCGCCGCGAGCGCCGGGCCGGCGCAGGTCCACTATGCCCTCATCGTTGCCAGCAACACGGGCACCGAGAAGTCCCAGGCGCCGCTGAACTACGCGGACGACGACGGCGCGCGGTACTACGAACTGTTCGCCCCCCGCTCCCGCGAGGTGGTGCTGCTGAGCGTGCTGGACGCGGAGACGCAGGCCCTGCACCCGGGGCTCGCCGCGAAGACGCGCCCGCCCACCCGTCCCGCGATGGAAGCGGCGCTCACCCGCCTGAACGCCCGCATGGCGGAGGACCGGGTGAAGGGCGACGTGCCGGTGCTGACGTTCGTGTTCGTGGGCCACGGCAAGCGCGGCGCCGCGGGCGAAGGCGCCGTGAGCCTGCTGGACGGGCCCCTGACGCGCACGGACCTGTACGCGCGCGTCATCGCGCCGAGCAAGGCGTCCTTCCTCCAGCTCATCGTGGACGCGTGTGATTCGTACTTCTTCGTCCACTCGCGCGGCGCGCTGCCGGTGGGCCCCGCGTACGCGGAGGCGGTGAAGGGGCTCCTGTCGGACCGCGCGCTGGCGCGCTACCCGCAGGTGGGGGTGGTGCTGTCCACGTCGTCGGAGCGGGAGAGCCACGAGTGGAGCGCCATCCGCTCCGGCGTCTTCAGCCACCTGGTGCGCTCGGCGCTGTCGGGCGCGGGCGACGTCAACGGGGACGGCAAGGTGGACTACGCGGAGCTGCGGGCCTTCGTGGCCGCGGCGAGCCAGGGCATCGACGACGTGCGGGGCCAGCCGGACGTGTTCATCCAGCCGCCCGCGCAGGACCGGGCGTTCGCGCTGACGGACCTGAAGGATGTCTCGTCGCTGGGCTACCTCCTGGTGCCCACGGGGCTTTCGGGCCGGCTGTGGGTGGAGGACGCGCGCGGCATCCGCCTGGTGGAGCTGCACAAGGAGCGCGAGCGTCCGCTGGTGGTGTCGCTGCCCGTGGGCAAGGGTTACTACCTGAGGAGCCGCGGCCGGGAGGCCACGTTCTCCATCACCCGCGCCTCCGAGGTGGTGGAGGCCGGCGGCCTGCCCTGGCACGACGTCAGCGTGGCCAGCCGGGGCGCCGCGCAGGACGCGATGCGCGACAAGCTCTTCTCCGTGCCGTTCGGTCCGCGCTTCTACCAGGGCTACATGGCGAGCCTCGGCATCCCGCAGCCGGTGGATGAAGCCGAAGCCGACGCCGCCCTGGTGCCATGACTCCCGTCGCGCCCCTGATGCTCCTGCTCCTGCGCGTGACGTCTCCGTGTGACACGGGGACGCGCGTGGTGCTGGTGCCCTTCGAAAGGCTGGCCCTGCCGTCCGCGGACGCCCGCGAGCTGGAAGAGGCCACCCGGCGCGCGGTGGCCGCGATGCCCGACGCGTGCCTGGAGTCGCGCGAGGACACGCTGGCGCGGCTGCGCGGCTCGGGCGACGCGCTGGCGGCGTGTGGCGACGCGGAGTGCCGCAGCGCGCAGGCCTCGGCCCTGGGCGCGAGCAAGCTGGTGCGGGGCGTGGCGCTGGGCGTGGGAGGCAAGCGCAGCGTGGCGCTCACCGTGACGGACGCGCGAGGCACGGAGGCGCGGGCGCAGTTCGAGGCCCCCGCCACGGCGCCGGGCGAAGCGGATGCGCGCGCGAAGAAGGCGCTGGAGCAGGTCTGGTCCCCCAGGACGACGGCGCGGGCGACGCGGGAGCCCCAGGGCTCGCGCATGCTGCCCAAGGTGCTGTGGGGCGCGGGCGGCGCGGCGCTCCTCGCGGGCGTGGGCTTCGGGCTGGCGTCGCGGAGCACGGAGTCCAAGCTGTCCAAGAACGGCGGCGAGTGCGCCACCGCCGGTGAGTCCTTCGCGGCCTGTTTCTCATCGCAGCTCCGAAAAGGCCGGAACCAGGCGCGGACGTCCAACGTATTGTTGGGCGTGGGCGCGCTGCTCGGCGCCGGAGGCGCGGTGTCCTTCATCTGGGAGCTGCCATGAGAAAGCTGCTCGCCGTGCTGACCAGCGCCGCCGTCCTGACGTTGGGGGCGTGCACGTTCGCGCCGGACCTGTCGCGCTTCGCCGCGTGCGACCCGGCCGGAGGCTGCCCGTCCGGGACGTGGTGCCTCACGCCGGAGAACCGCTGTCTGCCGGATTGTGGTGAAGGCGCGTCCTGCGACGGGCCCGGCAACCCTCCGGAGGATCCGGACGCGGGCCCGGACGTGGATGCCGGCACGCAGGGGGTGGATGCCGGCGCGGACACGGATGCCGGCGTGCCGGACGCGGGCAGCCCTGACGCCGGTGGCGAGGACGCTGGCCCCACCGCGCTCGCGCTGGAGTCCAGCAGCCTGACGGAGGCCATCGAGACCGTCGCCTACTCGGCGCAGCTCCAGGCCCGGGGCGGCACCCCGCCGTACCTGTTCACCGCCACCGCGCAGCTTCCCACGGGCCTCGCGCTGGACACCGACGGCCGCATCACCGGGACGCCCACGCGCGCGGGGGACCTGGTCATCCCGGTAAAGGTGTCCGACCGGAGCGTCCCCACGAAGAGCGCCAGCGGCAGCCTGCTGTTGCGCGTGCGTGCGCTGCTGCGCGTCGCGGGTCCGGAGCCGCTCGCGGACGCCATCAACAACCGCACCTACAGCGAGCGCATCTACGCGACGGGAGGCAAGGCGCCGTACAGCTTCGCCCTCGCGCCGGAGCAGTCGCTGCCCGCGGGCCTGACGCTCGCGACCAACGGCACCCTCGGCGGCGCCACCACCCAGGCGGGGACGAAGGTGTTCACGGTGGTCGTGACGGACAGCGACTCGCCGCCCCAGTCCACGACGGGCACGCTCTCCATCACCCTCACGGAGGCCGGGCTCAACATCAAGCTGCTGTCGCGCGCGGTGCCTGGCGGACGCGTGGGCTCCGACTACAGCTACACCGTGCGCGCCTCCGGCACGGGCACCTGGAGCGTGAAGGACGGAGCGCTGCCTCCGGGCATCCTCCTGGACACGAAGGACGGCACGCTCTCCGGCAAGCCCATGACCCCGGGCGACTTCACCTTCCGGCTCGGCGTCGGGGACCTGCTCTTCTCCGACGAGCGCTCCTACACCCTGCACGTGGACTGAAGGCGCGGGCCTTACGGGTAGCGGTCCACCACCTGGATGACGCCCGTGTTGTCCTGCACCACGGAGAAGCCCTTCATGGGGCTGGGGTACGCGATGAGCCCCTCGCCGTCCTTGTCCCAGCGCGAGTCCAGCAGCACGCCGCAGAAGGGCACGGACGTGGCGCCGCTCTCCGGGGTGAAGATGCGATCATACCGGCCGAAGACGCGGTGCTTCGTCACGTAGAGCCGCCCGCCGATGCGCGCCCCCGGCAGCTTCGCCTCCCCTTCCGCCTGCGGCAGCGCGATGACGAAGCTGTAGTTGTAGCGGGCCGGCCCCGGGTGGTCCTGGATGCTGTCCACGATGACGGGGATGCGGTCCCCCACCTTCAGCCCCAGCCGCTCCATCTGCAGCTGAGCGCCTCGGGGACAGCTGCCCTCCGGCGGCATCCACGCGGGGCGCGGCGCCTTCGCGGCGGCGTCCGGGCCGTGCTGACACGCGAGCGCGAACAGGCCCAGCAGGGCCAGCACTCCATGGCGTGCGCGGTGGGTTCGCATGGACGAAGGCCTCCGGTCAGAACGTCCCGATGCTGAAGTGGAACTGCGTGGGAGCCTCGTTGAGCGCCTCGTCGCGGTCCAGGTTGAAGCCCACGTCGAAGGCCAGCGGGCCCACGGGCGTCACGTAGCGCAGGCCCACGCCCGCCGCGTAGCGCAGCACGCCCGGGTCGAACAGCGTGCGGTCCTGCCACAGGTTGCCCGCCTCGAAGAAGAGCCCCAGGTCCACCGACGCGATGGCCGGCACGCGCAGCTCCGCCTTGGCCAGCGTGAAGAGCTCGCCGCCCTGGCTCGCGGGCACCTGCCCCGCGAGCACCGCCTTCAGGTCATCCGGGCAGCCCGCGGGGGAAATCACGGCGCGGCACGCGTTCAGCCGCTGGTGCAGCACCTCGCGCACGTCCTGCGGCAGCACGCCGTCCTCGCGGAAGCCCCGGAGGCTGGAGGAGCCGCCCAGGTAGAACAGCTTGGACCCGATGTTCTGCGCCCCCGTCGTCAGCGGCACGATGGTGCCCGCGCGCGCGCTCACCGCCACGCTCGCGCGGCGGCCCAGCGGCGCGTACGCGCTCACGCTGCCGGACAGCTTCACGCCGTCGATGGGGAACTCCGGCACGCGGTTGCCCGCGACGTCCGTGGGGTGGACGCTGATGCCGCGCATGAACTCCACGCTGCTGCTGAGCACCATGCCGCGCCGGGGGTTGGCCGGGTCGTCGCGGAAGTCCAGCGTCAGCGACGGGCGCAGCGAGTGCAGCGCGAAGTCACCGTACGGGTAGCGCAGGCGCTCCTGGTCCGCGCGATTGATCAGCTCCAGCACACCCCCGCGCGAGCGCAGCCGGTTGTTCTCCAGTTCGTACTGGAGCGACACGTTCACCCACGACGCCAGCGCCCAGTCCGCGCCCAGCACGGCCGCGAACCGCGTGGACAGGTACGACGGCCGGTGCACGCGCTCGCCAATCAGGTCCAGCCGAGCGCCAATCTCCTGCGGCGCCAGGAAGGACAGCCGGGGCTGGGACAGCGCCAGGTTGCCGCGCCCGCCCAGGCCGCTGAAGCCGTCCAAATCAGAGTCACACGCCTCGCCGGACAGCTCCCCCGTGGAGCACCCGGCCGGAAGCCGCGAGGACGACAGCGCCTCCGCGCTCGCGCCCGCGTAGTTCACCTTGCCGCGCGCCAGGAGGTTCAGCCCCCGGCCATCCAGGTTGCGCCAGGCCGTGTCCAGCGTGATGCGCGGACCGTCCACCAGGAAGTAGCCGCCGGACACCTCGCCGTCGATGCGCGGGCGCTCCTGCACCGTCACCAGCACGTCCTTGGAGGCCTCGCGGCGGTTGGGGTCCGCCAGCGACACCTCCGCCTGACGGAACAGCCCCAGCCGCGACAGCCGGCGCTGCGCCTCCGCCAGCGCCTCCACGGACAGCGGAGCGCCGGGCTTCAAGTCCAGCTGCGCCAGCACCACGTCCGGATCCGAGCGCGTCAGCCCCTGCAGGAGCACCTGTCCCACGCGCACGCGAGGCCCTGGATCCGCGCGGAAGGTCACCTGCGCGGAGGTGCCGTTCTCCTCCACCGAGACGGCGTTGCTCACGTGCGCGAAGAGGTAGCCCTCGCGGCCCAGCCCCCGCTCCAGCGCGGCCTGGGCCTGGTCCACCTTCTCGAAGCTCAGCGGCTGACCGGCGGGCAACAGCAGCGTCACCCAGTTCGGGTTCACCTCCGGCGGCATGCCCTCGAAGCGAGGCTCGCGCAGGAGCGCCCGGGGCCCCTCCTCCACGTCGAAGTCCGCCTCCGCCGTGTGGCGGACCGCGTCCACCGTGAGGCCCCGGAAGGTCACCTGCGCGGCCGCGAAGCCCTGCTCGCGGTACGCCGTCGTCATCGCGTCCGCGGCCTCCAGCCACGCGTCCTCCACGTAGACCGTGGACGGGTCCGGCGGGGACACCACGCTCGAGTCGAAGCGCCGCTCGCGCCCCTCCGTCTCCAGCGGATCCTCGCGCATGGGGAGGTCCAGCTCCGGCCACGTCTCCAGCACCGCCACCTGGTTGGTGAGCATGGAGCGCAGCACGGGAGATGACATCGCCGCGTTGCCGTGGAAGCGCACGTCCGTCACGCGCAGCGGAGCGCCCTCGTCCACCTGGAAGCCCAGCACCGCCGCGTCGCCGTCCGGCCGGATGCTCTCCAGCGCCCGCACGCGCGCGTCGTGGAAGCCGCGCCGCCGGTAGAACGCCTCCAGCCGCCGCGCGAGCCGAGCGGCGACGGACTCGTCCATGGCCTCCTCGCCGTCGTAGGCCACCACGCGCGTCAGGAGTGAATCCGGGAAGCGGCGGTTGCCCGTGAAGCGCAGGTGGAACGCGGGCCCCGCCGACACCGGCACCGCCACGGACGCCTCGCTGTCCTCCACCACGACGGTGGGCGTGCCCACCCAGGCGCGCCAGTGCTGGCCCTCACGCAGGAGCGCGCGCAGCCGCTCCAGCCCACCGTCCAGCTTCGCCCGGTCGAACACCTCCCCGGGCTTCATCCCCAGCGCCTCCACCAGGCGCGGAAGGGGCAGCGCGGGGCTGCCGGAGAAGGTCACCTGCCGCACGCGGGTGGGCTTGCCCTCCGACACCACCAGCGTCACCGCCACGCCGCCCGCGGGCACCGGCCGCTCCTGCACCTGGATGTCGACGGCGTCGTAGCCCTTGCGCTGGTACGCCTCGCGCACGGCCTCCGCCGCCGAGTCCAGCTCCTCCGGGTCCAGCGGTCCGCCCTGGAGCAGGCCGCTCGCCTCCAGGAGTTCCCCGGACGTGAGGACCTGGTTGCCGCGCACCGACACGTCGGACAGGAGCGGCAGCGGCGTGAGCTGGAACACCAGCCGCACCCCACCTGGCACGTCCTGCGTGAGCGCCACCACGTCCGCGAAGCGCCCCGTGGCGAACAGCTGCTCCACCGACCTGCGCACCGCGCCGGGCGTCAGCGCCTGGCCCTTGCGCAGCGTGACGAGCCCCGACAGCCCGTCCGACGACATGCCCTCCGGCAGGTGCAGCTCCACGGCGACCACGGCCGGCGCGTCGTCATCGGAGCCTACGGGCGCCGCGAGCGCGGGGAACGCGCACACGAGGAGCAGCACCGCGGCCAGCGCGGCTACTCGACCTCCCAGCCCAGCTTCAGCTCGAGCCCGAGGTTTCCGAAAGAGGCCTGGCTGTTCTCGTTGTCCCACTGGGCCTGTGCGGAAAGACGGTCGTCGAAGCGGTACTCAGCGCGTGCCCGGGTGCCACGCCCACTCACGGGCTGGGTCATCCCGATTTTAAGCTGCTCGGACAGGAACTTCGACTCCAGTTGTGCGGTGGGCTCCGCCTGCCGGGTGGCGTCGTTGTAGGTGGTGGAGATCTGCAGGGACAAATCCCTGAGGACCGGGTTGCTGGGCAGGAACCGGCGCACCTGCCGGTCCAGTCCCGACACGTTGAAGAGGGCCTCCGCCGCCAGACCGTAGCTCGCCGACGCGGCCGTGTCCTTGTCCGCGCTCGTCACCCCCAGTGTCAGCAGCGACAGGATGTCGCCCTCCGTGAGCACCGGCTCCGACGACAGGACGACCAGCGGGTTGGACGGCCGGCCGAACGCGTGCAGCTTCACCACGAACTCGCGCACCGACGTCTGCGCCTGCACCTCGAACACCGGGTCGATGCCGGACGCGTCGCGGAACTCCAGCTGCCCCTGGTCGATGGTGAAGAGGTTGTTGCGGAAGAACGCCTGGCTGCCCTCCGCCGCCTCCACGCGGCCCAGGAGCCCCGGCTTCACGTCCGTGCCCGTCAACCGCACGTCGCCCAGCAGCCGCGCCTTCGCCAGGTTGTTGTCCACGCGCACGTCGCCGAAGTGCACGTTGACGTCCCAGGTGAAGAAGGGGTCCCTCGCGCGCTCGCCTCCACCGCCCAGGGTGAGCTGCGGCTTCTTCTGCATCGTCTTGAGCAGCGCTTCGATGTCGAGCGGCTTCTGGTAGCGCAGCTTGATGATGTCCAGCCCGCCCGTGACGGTGGGCCCCGTGGCCGGACCCACCACCTGCAGCAGGCCGGACACGGTGAGCGGCAGGTCCTCCGTCATCCGGTACGGCACGGCGTCCAGTTGCAGCGTCAGCGCCAGCCGCTTGGGCACGAAGCGCTCCAGGCGGATGTCGCCGCGCGCGGACACCTGTCCCTCGTTGACCTGGGCCTGCAGGTGCTCCACCAGCACGCGCTGGCCCGTCAGCTCCAGGCGCCCGGACATGCCGCGCACGGTGAGCGGCAGGTCGCGCATGGACATCCGCACGTCGGACAGCTCCGCGGAGCCCACCACCGACGGCGCGTCCAGCGGCCCCGTCGCCTCCGCGTCCACGCGCAGCTGGCCGCCCACGCGCTCCATGCCGGGGAGCAGCGGCTCCAGGAGCCGCACGTCCATGCGCCCCTCGCGCAGGCTCATGTTCATGGCGCGCTTGCTCATCCAACCGCCCAGCGTGACGTCCACGGACGCGCCGCTGAAGCGGAAGGGCTGCACGTCCAGCCGCCCGTTGACGTACGACAGCACCAGCGGGCCCTGGTTGCGGCCGCGCAGGTCGCCCCGCGCGAGCGTCAGCTCCCGCACCGTGGCGGCCACCTGGTAGGCCTCCGGCTGCAACAGCGGGCCCTGCAGCGTCACGCGCCCCGCGAGCATGCCGGTGACGCCCGCGAGCGCCGGAACCTGCGGCAACAGCGGCTTGATTTCAGGCAGCAGCAGGTCGACGGTGGACTCGAAGAGGTAGGGCTCCTTCACCGTCATGGACAGCGAGCCCTGCGCGTCGCGGAAGGGACGCCCGGTGATGCGCAGCTGCTTGCCCTCCTGGTGCAGCGCCAGGTCCATGGCGCCCAGGTCGCGCGAGGCGAAGGTGATGCGCGGCCCCTTCAGCGTGGCCTGGATGTCGGGCTTGTCCGCCGAGCCCGCCACCGTGCCCTCGAGCGCGAGCGTGCCCTGGATGCCCATCTCCTCCGCGGTCTCCGGGCCCACGGCCTCCGCCAGCGACAGGTTCTCTCCGCCGAAGCGGTAGTCCAGCGCGCCCCCGGTGAAGCCGAACGAGCCCTCCACCCACGTGCGCCCCATGCGGCCATCCAGCACGGTGCGCGCAAGCACCATCTCCTTGCCGTCCACGAAGCGCAGCCGCGCGGAGCCCGCGCCCAGCCGGCGGCCCAGGTACGTGGTGTCGCGCAGCTCGAAGGCCACCAGCCCCTCCAGCTTCTCCAGGGGGCTGTCGATTTCCACGCGTCCGGAGGCCGCGCCCGCGAACTGGCCCTGCACCACGGCGATGGACGGGCTCAGCCCCGCCACCAGGTCCACCAGGTCCTCGGTGCGCCCCTGCGGCACGGTGACGTCCAGGCGCAGGTGCAACAGGCGCGCGAAGGTGAGCGCCGCCTTGCCGTAGTACTGCGTGCGCCCCTTCTGGCCGGTGAGCGACGGGAAGGACAACAGCCCGTTCGAGTACGACAGCTTCGCCTGCG
Organism: Corallococcus interemptor; assembly: GCF_003668875.1. GTDB lineage: Bacteria > Myxococcota > Myxococcia > Myxococcales > Myxococcaceae > Corallococcus > Corallococcus interemptor. The sequence continues at coordinate 13,941 of NZ_RAWM01000125.1, forward strand.
TCACGCCCAGGCCGAAGCCCCAGAAGGTGAAGTCGCGCAGGGACAGGCTCGCGTCCACCTTCACGTCCGAGTACGGCCCCACGATGGAGTAGTTCGCGGAGCCCTTGCCGGACCACGGCAGCTCCGCGATGTGGCCGAAGTCCGACAGCTCCAGCTCGCCGTTGCCCTGGATGTCCAGGCCGCGCGCGCTGTCGAAGTAGAGCGTCACCTCGCCGTGCACGCGCGAGCGGCCGGACTCCACCGTGAGGCGCGTGAAGGACACGCGGTCCCCCGTCAGCTTCACGGCCGTCTGCGCGCGGCCCCGCTCGAAGGTGAGCAGCGTCTTGCCCGCGCTGAGCGGAGCGTCGAACGCGCGCGTGGCCAGCATGAAGCGGCCGGTGCGCAAGTCCAGCGGCCCGGACAAGGACGGCCGGGGCAGCAGCGTCCCGGTGAGGTGCGCGTTCGCCGTCGCGGGGAAGTCCACCCACGAACCCGCCACGCCCGCGCGCTCCAGGATGCGCCCGAACGACGCGTCCTCCGTCTGGAGCGTCACGTCCACCGGCAGCTCCGGCGTGAGCCGCAGCTCGCCGGCCAGCTTCACCTTGCCGCTTCCCAGCGGCGCCTCCAGCGACTCCACGCGCACGCGGTCCCCCGCGTAGGACATGCGCGCGTTGAGGCTCACCGGGCCGTACTGCTCATAGGCCAGGTTGCTGGCGGACACGTCCGCGCCCACCGCGAGCGCGGACGGCTTCCCGGTGACGGACAGGCGCGTCCACAGGTGGCCCGTGGCCGGACGCGGCAGCAGCTTCGCCTGCGACAGCGTGCGCAGCGGCAGGAACACCTGCGCGTCCAGCGCGAGCACCGGATGGCACAGCGTCTCCACGCGGCCGGACACCGTGGCGGTGACGTCGTCGAGCGTCACCTCCGCGCGCTCCACGTCCAGCAGCCCCTCGTCGGGGTCCAGCGAGCCGGTGAAGGCCAGCTGCCCCAGCGCCAGCTCGCCGCCGCCCGCGCCCAGGCGCACCACGCCGCGCCGCGCGCCCACCTCCAGCTCCATCACGCCCCAGTGCTCCACCCACCCGACGTTCAGGTTCTCCACCTCCACGCCCCGCCCGTCCGGCAGCGCGAGGCGCACCTCCGCGCCGGTGACGTCCACGCGCCCCACGCCCACGCGCGTCAGCGGCGTGAGCGGGCACGTCCCGCCGGAGGAAGGCGGGCTTGAAGAAGGCCGGGACAAATCCAGCGCCACGCGCGGATGGCGCACGCGCACGTGGCCCAGCATGAGGCGGCGGGACAGGGGCGACAGGAAGCCCAGCGCCACCTCGGCTTCGTCCGCGGCGAACAGCGGCGTGTCCGTCCCGCGCGCGAACACCGACACGCCGTGCAGCACCACGCGCGAGCCCAGCGGATCCAGCTCGCACCGGCCGATGCCCACGTCCACGCCCAGCAGGTCCGGCAGGTGCCTGCGCGCCGCGGTGCACGCGGCATCCCAGGTGAACGGCTGGCGCAACAGCAGGATGCTCCCCGACACCAGGAGGAGCACCCACAAGAGCGCCTTGCGCGCAGCACTGTTGCGGCTGGGGAGGGACAAGCCGCTAGAGCTTACCGAGTCCCTCGAGGTAGCGGTCGATCTCCGCCAGGTCGATCTTCGTGTTCGCCGTCCGGGGCAGCGACGAGGCGGGCGTGCTCGGCCGCTCGCTTGCCTGGGAAGCAGCCGAGCCACCCTGGAGACCCAGGTTGTCGCCGATGCGGTGCACCAGCTCCGCGCTGATGGTCTCCGAGCGCGCGAGGAACGCCTCGAAGAGGGCGTTGTCGCACAGCGTGTTGATGACGCGCGGCGTGCCGCCGGAGTGCTCGTGCACCGCGAGCAGCGCCTCCGGCGTGAAGGGCATCCGCGGGCAGCCGGCGAGCCGCAGCCGGTGCTTCACGTACGCCTCGGTGGACTCCGCCGTGAAGGGCTCCAGCTTGTAGCGGAGCGCCACGCGCTGGGCGAGCGGCGGGTCCAGCTTCAGGTTCTTCTCGATCTCCGGCAGGCCGAAGAACACGAAGGAGATGAGCTTGCGCTCCGGCACTTCCAGGTTCAGCAGCCCCCGGAACTCCTCCATGAGCTCGCGCGTCTCCAGCATCTGCGCCTCGTCGATGAGGACGACGGCCTTCTTGCCGGACTCGTAGATTTGCAGCAGGCGCTGGTAGAGCTGCGACAGGAGCGCCAGCTTCTCCTGCGCGGGGTTCTCCACGCCCAGTTGGAGCGCGATGCGGCGCAGCAGCCACTGGGCGGTGATGCCCGAGTGGATGATGACGAGCAGCGCGGCCTCGTACTCGGACTCCGGAAGCGAGTCGAGCATGCGCCGCGCGAGCGTCGTCTTGCCCGCGCCGATGTCGCCAATGAGGATGGACAGGCCCTTCATGTAGCCCACGGCGTGCATCAGCCGGGTGAGGGCCTGCGAGTGCTGCGCGGAGTTGTAATAGAAGCGGCTCACCGGAGCGTTGGAGAACGGCTCCTGGGTGAGTTCGAAGAAATCGAGGTAGGTCGTCATCGCTCGCCGGGCCTCGTGGGGACGCGCTACACGTACCCTACTTTACGAGCCTTGGGCGCGCCCGCGGCGGGAACCGGCGTCGCGGGGCCCTTTCCGGCGCGCGGCAGCGGGTCCTCCTCCGGCGCGGTCACCGCCGACAGCCGCGTCACCTGCGACCCCACGTCGCGGTACTTCGCGTCCATCGCGGCCACGCGCTGGAAGTGGAAGAGCGCCTTGCCCGGCTCGTTGAGCGCGTCGTAGGCGCTCGCCAGCTCGAAGCCCAACGCCTTGGCCACCTCGCCCGTCGCGAGCACGTTGGAAAGGCCTTCCTTGAACACCGCCACGGACTCTTCCGGCTTGCCGCGCAGCGTGTGCAGCATGCCAATCATCGTCAGGCAGTCCAGCTCGCGCGGCGTGCCCACGCAGCCCTGGCGGGCCACGTCGAACTCGTGGACGGCGTCGTCCAGCAGGCCCATTTCCTTGTAGGCGATGCCCAGGTCGTAGTGCGTGTCCACGTCCTCGGGCTTCACCACCTTGGCCAGGCCCTTCTTGAACTCGGCGAAGACCTCGTCCACCGAGTACTGGAAGTCCTCCTCCGCCGGGGGCACCGCCGCCAGCGACTCTCCGCCCAGGTCGTCCAGCTCGCCGGCCAGCTGCGCCGCCAGGTCGAACGCGTCGCCGCCACCGCCGCCGTCGTCGAGCGACGCCTCCGTCACCGGCTGCACGGAGGGCACGTGCACGGGCTCGGAGGGAGCGTCGTCCTCGGGGGCCGCGCCACCGCCGGCCTCCATCTCCTCCAGCCGCGCCATCAGCTCGCCGGCGCGCACGTGGCCGGGGAACGCGATGGTCACCGTCTCCAGGATTTCGCGCGCCTCTTCCAACAGCCCCTGGTCGAGGAAGAACGACGCCTCGTCGCACTCCTCGGAGGCGGGCTCCTCCTCGGGCTCGGCTTCCGGCTCGGGCTCCGGTTCGGGCTCCGGCTCCGGCGCATCCTCGAGCGCTTCGGGCTCGTCGTAGGACAGGTCCTCCACCTGCGGCAGCACCATGTGCGCGGCGGTGGGCTCGTCGTCCTCGTCGCCCAGCGACATGCCGCCCGTGTACGCGGGCTCCTCGGGCTCGAGCGCGGGCTCGTCCGCGGGCGCGGAGAAGCTCTCGTCCAGGCCGGCGTCGTCCAGCGCGGACACGTCCAGGGGCGCGAGCCCCACGCGCGTGGGCGCGTCGTCGTCCTCGCCCAGCGACATGCCCGGTTCGACGAAGGCCTCGTCGCCGGAGTCGTCCAGGGTCGGCAGCTGGCGCGTGTCCGGCGCGGCCTCGTCCAGGAGCGCGCGCGACGGGGACAGCACGCGCGTGGGCGGCGGCTCCTCCTCGTCACCCAGCGACATGCCGCCCGGCTCGTCCGCGAGCACCATGGGCTCGTCGCCCGCGTCCGCGGCGTACGCCAGCGCGTCGTCCTGCGCGAGCAGCGGCTCGTCGTCCAGGCCGCTGGAGTCGCCCAGGCCCGGCTCGTCCGCGAGCACCAGCGAGTCCTCGTCGGAGCCCGTGACCAGGTCGTCCTGCGGCGGCAGGTCGTAGACGGTGTTCTCGGCGGAGCTGATGGGCTCGCCCATCACCGCTTCCTCGCCGCTCAGCGTCGTCTCCGCGACCTCGTCGTCGACGATTTCGTCCGAGTCCGTCCCGTGGCTCAGCGCCGCGAGCGCCAGCTCGTCGCCTTCCGGTTGCGCGAGCGCGTCCTCCGGCGGCTCCGCGACGAGGACCTCGTCGTCGTTGGAGTCCACCAGGATGGCGTCCTCTTCCAGCGACTCCACGCCCGGCGTCGCCGCGGGCGCCACGAAGCCCCCTTCCGCGCGGAGCACGGACAGGAAGGCGGGCACCTCGGGATGCCCCGGGTTCTCCTGGAGGATGGTGGCCAGGTACGGCTGCGCGCGCAGCACGTCCGCGCGGCGCGTGCACAAGCGCAGCACGTTGAGCAGCTGCTCCGACGCCTGCGCGCCGTTATTGGCCGCCACGTAGATGTGGTACGCCTTTTCGTGCGCGTCCAGGTTCTCCGGATCCACGGAGAAGACCTTGCGCAGGTGCTCCAGCGCTTTGTCGTGGAGCCCGTACTTCACATAGACGTCCGTCTCCGTCAGCAGCTTGGCCAGCTGCTCGCGGCTCATCCCCGCGGGCGCGGGCGGCATCACGGCCGCGGGCGGCGCGGCGGGCGCGGGACGGGACGGCGGCGCGGCTGCCACGGGCGCGCTCCACGCGGGCGCGGGCTCCTCCTCGGCGTGGTGCACGGCGGCCGCGGGCTCCGGCTCCGGCTCGGCCACGGGGCCCCGGCGCGCGAGCAGATCCGGATCCTGCGGATCCAGCAGCTCAATCTGCGTCCACACGCCGTCGGCTTCGGCGGTGCGGCCGCGCTCCTGGTGGATCTTCGCGAGCTCCTTGTAGACGGACACCGTCTTGGAGACCTGCCCCAGCCCCTGGAACGCCTGGGCCAGGAGCGTCAGCGTCTCCACGTCGCGGCCATCCGCCTTGAAGCACACCTGGAGCTTCGCGAGCGCGCGCTTCTGGTCGCCGCGCTGCAGGTACGACGCGGCCAGCTCCTTCGCGAGCGGGAGGTTGTCCGGCTCCAGCGTGGAGAGGCGCTCGGCGACGCGCAGCCAGTCATCCGCCCGGGCGTTGCGCTTGAGGTACTCCGCGGCGCGCTTGAACTCCTGCGCCGCTTCCTTCGTCATGTTCTCGCGCGCGTACAGCTCCGCGAGCTTGATCTTCGACGCCACGTTCTCGGGGTCGAGATCCACCATCTTCTTCAGCGTGTCGAGGCTCGACTTGGTGTCGCCCGCCTTGTCGTAGTGGTTGGCGACGATCTGGAAGTACGCCATCGCCTCCGACATCAACCCCAGCTGCTGGTGCAGCTCCGCCAGCTTGAGGTTCACCTCCAGCAGGTTCGGGTTGAGCTTGAGGACCTGCTTGTAGAGGGCGACGGCCTTGAGGAAGAAGCCGTCCGAGGAGTAGCTCTCCGCGACCTTGGTGAAGAAGTGCGCCGCCTGCGCGTTGTCGTTCTTCTTCTGGTACAGCTCCCCCATCTTCTGGAGGACCCGGATGTCCTTCGGGTCGACCTCCAGGACCTTCTGGTACTCCTTGATGGCTTTGTCGTACGCGCCCTTCGCGACCAGCTTCGCGGCGGCTTCGATGATCTTGTTCTTGTCCATCGAGCGTGCGCTTCCGGCAGGCAGAAACCCCGAGGAACTTCGCGGGTTTCAGTCCTTCTCTGGGGGGGAGCGTTGGAGGCTAACGGAATCCTCCAACGCGGGTCAAGAAACAGCCTGCCATCCCCCGGGGCTGGATCACCCGCCTGGACGCTCGCACGCCCGGCGGGTCCTCCACGCCTTCACGGCGAGCGCTACGGCGTCTCTTCCACGGCCTTCTTGAGCCGGCGCGAACCCGTCTCGCTCGCCAGCAGGCGCTCCACGAAGCGGGTGTCGTAGTTGCCCTCCTGGAAGGACTCCTCCGCCAGGGCCGCCCGGTGGAACGGGATGTTGGTGCGGATGCCCTCCACCACGTACTCGGAGAGCGCGCGCTGCATGCGGCGGATGGCCGTCTCGCGGTCCTCCGCGTGGACGATCAGCTTCGACAGCAGGCTGTCGTAGTGCGGCAGCACCGTGTAGTTCTCGTAGGCGGCGGAGTCCACGCGCACGCCGTAGCCGCCCGGCACGCTGTAGCCGGTGATCTTGCCCGGCCACGGCGCGAAGGTGACGGGATCCTCCGCGTTCACGCGGCACTCGATGGCGTGCCCGCGGATCTGCACGTCCTCCTGCTTGAAGCGCAGGGGGTGACCGTAGGCCATGCGGATCTGCTCACGGACCAGGTCCACGCCCATGACCAGCTCCGTCACGGGGTGCTCCACCTGGATGCGCGTGTTCATCTCCATGAAGTAGAACTCGCCGCGCTCGTCGAGCAGGTACTCGATGGTGCCCACGTTGTTGTAACGCAGCTTCTTCATCGCCGCGACGGACACCTCGCCCATGCGCTGGCGCAGCTCCGGCGTGAGCGCGGGCGACGGGCTCTCTTCAATGAGCTTCTGGTGCCGCCGCTGCACGGAGCACTCACGCTCATTGAGGTGGATGATGTTCCCGTGCTCGTCCGCGACGATTTGAATCTCGATGTGGCGCGGCTTCTCCACGTACCGCTCGATGTAGAGGTCGCCGTTGTTGAAGGAGGCCAGCGCCTCCGCCTGCGCGGTGGAGAACGCCTGCGCGAGCACGCCCGGCTCGCGGACGATCTTCATGCCCTTGCCGCCGCCGCCCGCCGCCGCCTTCAGGATGACCGGGAAGCCGATCTCCTTGGCGAACGCCTCCGCCTCGCGCGGGTCCTTCACCACGCCGGGGCTGCCCGGCAAGAGCGGCATGCCGGCCTCGCGGGCCGCGGCGCGCGCGCGCACCTTGTTGCCCATCAGCCGCAGCATCTCCGGGCGCGGGCCAATGAAGCGGATCTTGCAGTTCTCGCAGACCTCCGCGAACTCGGCGTTCTCCGACAGGAAGCCGTAGCCCGGGTGGATGGCGTCCGCGCGGGTGATCTCCGCCGCGGAGAGCAGCTGCGGCACGTTGAGGTAGCTCTCCTTGGACGGAGGCGGCCCGATGCAGACGGCCTCGTCCGCGAAGCGCACGTGCAGCGCGTTGGCGTCAGCGGTGGAGTGCACCGCCACGGTGGCGATGCCCAGCTCTCGGCATGCGCGGATGACCCGCAGGGCAATCTCCCCGCGGTTGGCGACCAGGACCTTCTTGAACACGGCCGTGCTCCTAACGCGAGGGCCTTTAAGGCGCGGCGCGTCCCGCCCGGAAGGGGGCAGGACGCGCCAGACGACGAGAGACTCAGGCCGGCTCGATGCGGAACAGCGCCTGGCCGAACTCCACCGGGCGACCGTTCTCCACGAGGACCTCGGCGATGCGGCCGGAGACCTCGGACTCGATTTCATTCATCAACTTCATCGCTTCCACGATGCAGAGCACCTGGCCCTTGCGCACCACCGTGCCCACGTCCACGAACGGGGGCTGATCCGGCGCGGGGGTCCGGTAGAACGTCCCCACGAAGGGGCTGTTCACCAGGTGGCCCGGCTTCTCCGCGGGCTTCTCCGGCGCCGCGGCGGCAGGGGCCGCGAGCGCGGCGGCAGGGGCCGCACGGGGCGCGGCCGGGGCGGCGTACTCCACCGGCGGCGACACCGTCACCCCAGGGCCGGACGGCGCCGTGTGGTGGACGATGGTCGTCTCCGGCGCGTGGCCGCGGCGGATGTAGAGCTTCTCCGGGCCCTTCGTCCACACCAGCCGGGTGACGTCGGAAGCCTCCAGGATTTCGACGATCTGCCGGAGGGCCTCCACGTCCAGCGACGTGTTGCCCGAATCCCGTCCGGAGGCCGCACCCGAGGACTCGGGCGACCGGGTTGCCTTGCGCTTCGTTGCCATTCAGACCCCTCCCGGGTCGCCAGGTGAAGGGAAGCTGCTCTCAGCCCGCGGTGGAAACGCGGGTGAGGTACTTGCCACCGTCACGCGTGTCGATCTTCAGCACGTCGCCCTCGTTGATGAACAGGGGCACGTTGACCGTGAAGCCGGTCTCCATCGTGGCGGGCTTCAGGGCGCCGGACACGGTGTCGCCGCGCACGCCCGGGTCGCACTTGGTGACCTTGAGGTCCACCGAGTTCGGCACCGACACGTTGATGGCCTTGCCGTTCCAGAAGAGGATCTCCACGTCGAGATTCTCCTTCAGGAAGTTGACGGCCTCTCCGAGGCCTTCCTTGGAGAGGAAGGTCTGCTCGAAGTTCCGCTTGTCCATGAAGTAGTAGTCGCCGTCCTGGACGTACAGGTACTGCATGTCCTTGGACTCGATGTCCGGGGTGCCCACCTTGTCGCCGGACTTCAGCGTGGGCTCCAGGACGCGGCCGTCCAGCAGGCTGCGGATCTTCGTGCGCGTGAAGGAGGAGCCCTTTCCAGGCTTGACGTGCTGGAAGTACTCAATGACGTACGGCTTGTCCTCCCACAAGATCTTCAAACCATTGCGGAATTCGGACGTGTCGACAAACCCGGCCATGGGACCGACTCCTTCATACAGACGTAAAGGCGAAAGTCCGGGGTGTCTAGCCCATGCCCTGGTTCCTGCAAAGAGGAAAGCGGAGGCACGCTGCGTCGCCGGGCAGGCTCGACAAGCCCCTGCCCGGGCGGACGTGCGTGGCTACAACTCCGCCTTCACCTGCGGCGCGGTGACGCGCAGGACATAGCGCCCCTTGCCGAAATTCCCGTCCGCGCGCAGGGCCAGCACCAGGAAGTATTCCGGCGTCAGCAGGCGCATCACGGTGAGGACCTTCTCGCTGTTGACGGACACCTCGGTGACGTTGCCCGTCTTCAGCGATTCGGCCGCGTTCTTCAGCTGCGTGAGCAGGTTGGCGTACTCCACCCAGGTGCCGGACACGTCCAGCTCCGTGGCTTCGTCCCTCTGGAACGTCTCCACGGAGATGCCGTCGAAGCCCATCACGCTGCACGCGAGGGCTCCGTCCACCTGGTTCACCACCGCTTCAAGGTGCGTGCGAAAAGACATGGTCCTCCCGGGGCGGGGTGTGGGGTGGCCGGCCTACAGCACGCACGTGGGGTAGTTGTTTTCCTGTCCACCGCGCGAAGAACCGCACGGGGCGACGGGATCGGGCAGCGTTCCAGGCGCGCAGGTCGCGATCCCCAGGTTCCGCTTGAAGGCGGTGAAGGAGTACTCGAGCTCGTTCGTTTCGAAGTTCTTGTGCCCCGAACCGTACTCGCCCGCGAACTGGACGGTGACCGTCACCTCGGTGAACTCCCCTTCCGCCAGCCCGTTCGCGAGCTCCTCCGCGGCCTCCGCGGTCAGGACGTTGGCCACGAGGACGTTGTCCTGGCTGCCAGGCGACAGGCCCGCGGTGTAGTTCACCTCGCCGTCGGGAAGGCTGACGTCCGGGGAGGAATAGGACAGCCGAAGTGTCTTGACGAACGCGGTGGCGGCCCCGCCCGAGCCCTCGCCCGGCTCCAGGGGAATGTCCCCGACGTCGACGGCGGTCTGCTGGTAGCCGTTGTTGACCAGGAAGCCCAGCACGTAGCTCTGACCGTACTGGACGTTGAGCGAGCCACGCGCGATGGCGGGCGCGTCGTCCTCGACCTCGCAGGTCACGCTGGGGAACTTGATCTGGGTGATCTGGATTGCGGGGGCGCTCTCGGAGCACGAGCAGAGCCCGAGCGACAGGGCCGCCGCGATGAAGAAGGGCTTCATTGGAATGTCTCTCCCAATCACAGGACGCGAAGCCTTAGAGGCTCTGCGCGATGGTCTGCCGGTTGAGGATGCGGGGCGTGATGAAGATGAGCAGCTCCTGCCGCACATCCGTCTCCTCCGTGCTCCGGAAGAAGAAGCCCAGGACGGGGATCTTCGACAGGAAGGGCACCGAGTCACTCTGGGTGCTGCCGCGGCGCACGTAGATGCCGCCGATGACCGTCGTGTCGCCATCCTTCACGAGGACCTGGGTGTTGGCCTCCTTGCGCTGGATGGACGGCTGGCCGTTGGCACCGGTGTTGGACGGGTCCGGCTGGTTGTTCTGAGCCTGGATGGACATGAGGATGCTGCCGTCCTGGGTGATGTGCGGCGTGACTTCCAGCGACAGGCGCGCTTCCACGAAGGTCGTGTTCACGCCGCCGGCCGACGTCTGGCTGAACGGGATGGACAGACCCTGGCTGATGCGGGCCGTGTTGTTGTCCAGCGTGGTGACCTTGGGCGACGAGATGGTCTTCACCGCGCCCTCCGTCTCCGCCGCGGACAGGCGCAGGTTGAGCTGCACGGCGCCGCCCGCGGAGCCGAAGGCGAAGCCCATGGCACCACCGATGCCCTCACCCACCGCCGCCGGCAGGTTCACCGCGAAGTTGGGCTGGGGAGGAACGCCCGGCGCCGCGCCACCCGCGCCGCCCGTGACGCCGACGGTGCTGGGGAAGATGAGGCCGGTGGGGTTGCCGGTCGCGGTGGACAGGCGCGTCTGACCGCCCCACTGCACGCCCAGGGCGCGGCTGAAGGTGGTGCTCGCCTCCACGATGCGGCTCTCGATGAGGACCTGCGGCGTCTGCGTGTCCAGGCTGCGCACCAGGGCGCGCGCCTTCTCCGTGTTGGAGCGGATGTCCTTGATGATGAGCACGTTGGTGCGCGTGTCCACCGTCACCGAGCCACGGTCGCTGAGCACGTCCTTCACGCGCGACGACATGTCCCCGGCCACCGCGTAGTTCACCGGCACCAGGCTGACCAGCAGGTCCTCCTGCTGCTGCAGCGACTTCTTGCGCTCCTGGCGCAGCCGCGCCTCCTCTTCCAGGGTCTTCAGCGGCGCGATGCGGATGATGTTGCCCACCTGCTCCTGGCCCAGCTGCTTGGTGCGCAGGATGAGGTCCAGCGCCTGGTCCCAGGGCACGTTGCGCAGGCGGATGGTCACGCGGCCCGCCACGTCGTCGGCCACCACGATGTTGCGCTTGGAGATCTCCGCGATGACGCGCAGCAGGTTCTGGATGTCGATGTCCTTGAACTCGAAGGACACGCGCTTGCCGCGGTAGCGGGCCTGCTGGGGCGCGCCCTCGGCCGCGTACGCCGGGGCCTCCGCCGTGAAGCCGGCGGTGCGCTGGGTGACGGCCACCTCCTCCGTCTTCACGCCCTGCACGTCCAGCCGCCAGCTCAGGCTGTTGGCGCCCTGGGTGACGTTCTCCTCGATGGCGCCGTCCGCGGCGACCACCAGGCGCACCTTGCGGCCCTCACCCGGCACGCTGAAGGCGCTGATCATCTTCACCGGCGTGTCCAGCGCGCTGGTGTCCAGGCTGCGCTCCAGCTTCTTGGGCAGCCGCGCGTTCTCCAGCGTCAGCACCGCGCTGCGCGGATCCGGCCGGTCCACCTTCCACGCGGTCGCGCCGGACAGCTTCAGCTGCACGCGGCCACCGGAGGGGCTCTCGTCGAAGGTCAGGTCCTTCACCTCCACCACCGCCGGCTGCGGCGCGGCCTGCGCCACGGCGGGCTGCGGCTTCACCGGCTCCTGCGCGGGCAGGGGCTGCGGGCGCAGGGGCTCCACCTCCGCCACCACCGCGTCGCGAGGCTGCGCGGGCTTGGGCTTGCGCGCCACCGCGCTCCCCAGCACCACGTCCAGGCCCCGCGCGGAGCGGTCCACGCGGTAGGCGGGCATGTCGCCCTTGGCCACGAGGACCAGGCGCACCTTGTCCTCATGAGCGCCCACGCGCACGTCCTTGAGCAGGTCGCCCTTCACCTTGGGCGCCTTCGCGCTCAGGCCCACGCCGTAGACGTCCACCGCCAGGCGCGGCGGGTCCACCAGCTCCAGGACCTCGTAGCGGGCAATCTCGCCGTCGGTGCCGACGCGCAGCGCCTCGCCGTCCATGGACAGCCGGGTGATGCGCTGGGCCGGGTGGGCCACCTCGCGCTCATCCGCCTCCGTGGCGACGACGTTCTCACGGCCCGGCGCCTGGGACGGGGCCGCCTTGGAGGAGGTCCCCTCCTCCGGCACCACCGCCACCATCGCCTCCACCACCGGCGCGGGCGCGGCCTTCACCGGCGCGGGCTCGGCCTTGGGGGCCGGCTTTGCTTCGGCCAGGGCCTGCGTCGCCTGTGGAGCCTGAGCGGTCGCGGCGGCGGGGGCCACCGGCGAGCCGTCCACGGAGATGACCACGCGGTTGCCTTCCGCGCGCACGTCGTACTGGGAGGCCTGGTCGAGCGCCACCAGCACGCGGCCCACGCTGGCTCGCGAGTCGGAGAACTGGGCGGCGACCACGCCGGACACCGGACCGGTGCCGTCATGGTGCCCCTTGATGCCGGTGGCGTCCGCGGACGACAGGTCCACCACCAGCCGCTCCGGCCCGCTGAGCCGGAAGACGGTGAAGGTGGGCGGCCGGGTCCCGGTCACCACGACCTGGGCACCGGCTCCCGTCCGGGACACCTGCAGGTCCCTCAGCGTATTGAGATCCGCGCCGTACACCTTGGCGCTTGCCAGGACGACCGCCCATGCGGTCGCCATGATCCACTTGCCCCTCGTCACAGCGCTCTGCTCGAGCATGCGTCCCCTCAACAAGTTGGAAGCGGGCGACGTCTGCCCGCTGGCGCGCCGTGGGGCGCTACTCCCAGTTCTTGCCCGTCATCAGGTTGTAGGCGGGGTCCTTCACGCCATCCGCCTTGAGCTGCAGGCTCACCGGATTGCTGATGAGCTCGCCCTTGGCACCCGTGAAGACCTCGGTGACGGTGACCGAGTCCCTGAGAATCTGTGTGACCTTGCCGCCCTGGCGCCCCACGCGGGTGTTGCGCCGGACGATGTGGCCGCGCCCCAGGGGGTCCTCGACCATCGCCAGCGGGCTGGCATCCCCGGTGACGACCGCCACCAGCTTGAGCTGGTCCAGGTCGAACACGCACAGGGGTTCGTTGCAGGCCCGCTCCGGTGCGTCACGCGCCACCGGCCCGAGCTCCTCCAGCGGACTGCGGAACGGATCCCGCTTTCCCACCGGACTGTAGGTATAGACGAACGTTGGCGCCGCCGACGCCTCGGTCTTCTGCTCCACCGGGGCCGGCGCGGGGGCGGCGGCCTGCGGGGGAGCAGGG
>NZ_RAWM01000126.1 GCF_003668875.1 Corallococcus interemptor
GCGGGGGCGTCCAGGGAGGCGGGGTGGGAGAGGAAGTCCTTGAGGTGCCGGCGCACGGCCTGGACGGTGTGGGCGTCGGCGTGGAGGACCTCCTCGAAGTAGCGGCGGACCTCGCGGACCTCCTCGCGGCGCATCTCGCCGTCGGCGCGGGCGACGTCCACGAAGAGGGCGGTGATGTCCCGGTCGAGCGGATCCTCGTCGGGGGCCTGGACGATGGGGAACTCGCCCGGGCCCTGGGTGAGGGAGGAGTGTTCAGGAGGCGGCTCGAAGGCGGCGGGGAAGTCGCTGAAGATTTCGGGGAAGTCCGGGGGCGCGGCGTGCTGTTCGTCGAAGTAGTGGCCCAGGCCCGTGCCGACGATGAGGCCGAGCACGATGGCCCAGGGCCCGCCGACGAGGAGGCCGGCCATGAGACCCAACATCGCCCCGAGAACTTTTCCCGCGCCCATGCCTTCGCTTCGCTCCCTTGTGCCGGGCCAGTCTTGCATAAGGTGGGGCGCATGACGGCTCAGTTGATTGACGGCAAGGCAGTGGCGGCGCGCGTGCGGGCGGAGATCAAGGAGGAGGTGACGCGCCTGAAGGCGGAGCGCGGCATCACCCCGGGGCTCGCCGTGGTGCGCGTGGGTGAGGACCCGGCGTCCAAGATTTATGTGACGGGCAAGAAGAAGGCCGCCGAGGAGGTGGGCTTCAACTCCTGGGAGCACCACCCGGATGAGAACATCACCCAAGCCGAGCTGCTGGCGCTGGTGCACCGGCTGAACGAGGACCCGGCGGTGCACGGCATCCTGGTGCAGCTGCCGTTGCCCAAGCACATCGACGCGGACGCCATCATCGCGGCGGTGAAGCCGGAGAAGGACGCGGACGGCTTCCACCCGATGAACGCGGGCAACCTGCTGTTGGGCCGCCCGGCGACGCGCGCGTGCACGCCGTATGGCGTGATGCGGCTGCTGGAAGAGGTGGGCTGCAACCCCGCGGGCAAGCGCGCGGTGGTGGTGGGCCGCAGCAACATCGTGGGCAAGCCGCAGGCGCTGATGCTGCTGCAGAAGGACGCGACGGTGACGGTGTGTCACCGCAAGAGCGACCTGCCGTCGGAGGTGGCCCAGGCGGACATCCTGGTGGTGGCGGTGGGCGTGCCGGAGCTGGTGAAGGGCGCGTGGATCAAGCCCGGCGCGGTGGTGATTGACGTGGGCATGAACCGCAAGGCGGACGGCAAGCTGGTGGGCGACGTGGAGTTCGCCGCCGCGGCGGAGCGCGCGTCGTTCATCACGCCGGTGCCGGGTGGCGTGGGCCCGATGACCATTGCGATGCTGATGAAGAACACGCTGGAAGCGGCACAGCGCGCGGGGAAGTAGTCAGACGGTTCGGGCCTCCCTGTCCATCCTGGGAGAGGGAGGTCCGACGGCTCCTACTTCTTGATGATCACGTGATAGGTGGGCTTCTTGAGCCCTCCGGTCATTCCTGTCGTGATCTGACCGCCATACCAATTGATGATTTTGATGACCCGCTTGTATTCGTACTTGTCTTCCGTGCCCCCGTTGTCGAGGACCTCGTATTTGTAATTGTTGCCGCTGGTCGTGGTGATTTGACGCGCCCGCTGCATGAGGTCATCGACCTCCGACGGTGTCAGGCTCACTTCCTTACTGACCTGGCTCTTGTGATCCCACTGCGCGACGCGATCCAGGATGGGTTTGACCCGGTCGACCTTGATGAGCTTCGGGGGCGGAGGGGCTGTGAACGTCAACGACGTGGTGCTGAGACGCTCGGCCATGGACTTGGGCGCTTTGTTCTTGGGCTTCTGTGACACCTTCCTCTCCTCCTCTTGCATGATGCTGAGCAGGCTGGGGGGGCCGCTCGGAGGAGGAGGGGGGCTGTCGTCGTTGAACGTCGGCGTCCATCCCGGAGGGGGCATGTCCTGACTGGTCGGGAGACCGACGAGGCGGTGGACCTCGTCAATGGCACTCTGCAAGGTGTCGTGACTCATCACGAGCCGTTGATGCTCATTGCGGCAGGTCCCCTGGAGGTCGTCCCGGCCGGGGTAGGCCTTGGCGTAGTACATGAACAACTCGAAGGCGACCGGTCCCGGGAGCCGGGCCTGGAGGACAGCCGGGACCAGGGACCTTCCCGGAACCGTCTGGATGGGGGTTGGAAGCCCCGCGTCGAAACTGGCGTGGACGCTCGGGTGCGCCGCCCACCAGTCCGCCAGTCGCCGGCCAAACGCGTCCGCCTCCGCTTCGAGGCGCGGGTCGTGGACCAGGGACAGGCGCGCACGGGCTTCGGGCACGCGTCCCGCGCGCTGTTGCAGCACATGGGCAAGCTCATGCCCCAGAAGCTCGATGCCCGCATGGCCGCGGACGTCGTAGCGCCCGGGGGCGAAGAAGAGACGCTCCCCGACGGTGAACGCCAGGGCCCCGAGTGCCGCCACCGCAGGCGTCTGGCAGACGCTCACCGTCGAGAGGTCCGCGTCGAAGAAAGACTCCAGGCACTCCCTCATCGCCGAGGGGAATGGATGATGCCCGGAGCACACCTGTTCACCGCACGAGTCGAGAGTCATTGTTCAAGACTATCAAACCGGGATTTCCAGGGCGAGGCCCTGGACCGTCATGCGCGCGCCGCGTCCGGCGTCCCAGGTGCGGCTCTTGGCGGAACGATTGCGCCTTGCTATCTGGCCGCGAGCACTCCTCGCCTCCGCCAGGTACCTTCCAATGAGTGGCCAATTGCTGACTTGGGCTGTTCTCCCCTTGCACCCGCAGGTGGGGCTCGACGCTGTCGCCGCGGCACTCGCTGAGTTCCATCCGAAACGCGAAGGCCAGGCCCTCCGCATCTCTGATTTCTTCCTTGTCCGGGTCGCTGCCACGCAGGTTCCAGACCGGTTGGATTGGACCTACGCGTCGAGCACGGCGCCCATTGGTGCGACGAGCGTGGAGTTCCTTGCGCCACACGAAGCCTGGCTTGGCCGGAACACTTCGCCGAAGCTCCTGTCCTTGCTGGGCTTCAAGGGGGCGAGCGAATCCCTCACCTCGGATCGCTATCTGCAGCTCACCGCGATGGTGTGCAAGCTCGCCGCGCTGGTGACCGCCGTGATTCAGCCCCTGGCCGGCTACATGGCCTTCCCCATCGGCGCCTTCGTTGATGATGCAAAAGGCTACACCGAGAAATTGAACCCTGGTCCCCTCTGGTCGTATCACCTGGGTCGTACTTCCGGGTGGATCGAGAGCTCGGGCCTTGGCGGTTTCGGGTTGCCTGAGATTGCGATGCCCATGGATCCGTCACGAAAGGAAGTCTTTGAGTCAACCGCCTACGCGGTCATGCACGCGATGATTTCGAAGGGGCCGTTGCCTCTGGGCACTGTGCTCGGGTCGGCGACCGGCGAGTTCAGGGTCGAGGCGGAGCTGTCTGGCGCGCTCTGGCTCCAGCCCACGAAACCCGTGCCCGGGGTCGAGGCGACGGCTCGCAGCCGGGCGTGCGTGGGACGCAAGCGCGCGCTGGCTTCGCTGATCGGACCTCATTCCCACTACCATGTCCCTCGTGGCGAGCACCACGTCGCGCAGGAGCACTTCTTCCTCGGCGGTGAGTGCTACGCGATGACCAACGGCGTGAGTGATGCGGCTCAGCCGGGTGGAAGCCCAGAAGACCAGAACACCCACGTCGAGTTGGTGGTGCACGCAGGGCGGTTGGGTGCCTGGGCAAGCAATGTGCTCGCATGGGCAGGTCAGAGCTTCCACGCCCACGACGCTGCTCGGCCCTTCCGTGCGTTCGACCGGTTTGTCCTGCCCTCACCGATGCAGGGGATTCCCGCGGTCTTGTTCTGGCCGTTCGGCCACCTGCAGCCGGAACCCACTCGCCGTGTCGACCTTTGGGTGTTGCTCCCATTGACCACGGAAGAGCTGCGGCAGTTCCGCGCCAACCCACAATCCCAGGGCCAATGGATTGAAGCGCGTGAGACCCGACAAGACATTCATCTCGTCGAGCAGCGATGGGATGCACTGGCCGCGAGCGAAGCCCGGAAGTAGCCCCACCTGGGCGTGTCATCCCCGGTCTGATCATGGGCTGGAGTTGGGTTTGGGGCTGTTCACCATCCAATCTACATCCAGCAGTCTCAACAGCGCGAAGCCTGCGGCCTCGGTCATCGGGAAGGAAATGCTCCGGACAATTCTCAGCAGGGTTGCGTAGTACTGCTCCTCTGGGCTTCCCGGGGGGAACCGCGCCAGGAACTCTTCGTCGCTCTTGGGCATTCACTCACCCCATGTTGTTGCAACGAGTCTAGCCGCCATTCCCCTTCGCCCCGGACGTGACCTGACGGAAGATGGGCGCATGGGTCCGGCCTTGCAGCGATGCGCAGTGGGCGGGGCCGCGCTGGGACTGCTGATGCTCGCGGCCCCCGCGCGTGCCCAGGACGCCACGCCCCTGCCTACGTTCTCCCTGGAGCGCCTGGCCCCGAACCCGGGCCTGGGGCCCGTGGCGCTCGGAAACGGTGAGTTGCTGGCTCCCGGGGCGCTGCGCATCTCCGTGCTGGCGCACTACCAACGCGCCCCCCTGACCATCGTGAACGGGGCGGACGAGTACCCACTCGTCCTGTCCCGGACCACCGGCGTGCTGTCCCTGGCCGTTGGCGTGCTGCCCTGGCTGGAGCTTCAGGCCCAGCTTCCCGGTGTCATCCACCAGAGCGGCGCGGACCTGAGCACCGTGCTGTCCATCGCCTCTCCGTCGCGCAGTGGGCTGGGCGCGCCACGGATCGCGGCCCGGCTGGGATTGCTGGGGACCTCCGCTCCCGAGGCGTTCCACCTGGCGCTCGACCTGGACGTGCGTCTGCCCGTGGGTGGTTCGGGTGCGCTGGCTCGTGATCAGGGTGTCCGCGGTCAGGGACGGATCATGATGGGCAAGCGCTGGGGGCCCGTGGCTCCGGCGCTGGAACTGGGCGTGCTCCTGCGTCGTGCCGTCTCGACGGACTCTGGCGTGGACAGCCTCAACGGCGTGGGCAACGAGCTTCGGGCCGGTGTGGGGCTCACGGTGGGCTACGCACTTCGCGCGGAGGTGTCCGCGTTCGGCGCGTACTCCTGGCGGCAGCAGCGCACCAGTGGGGAACTGATGGGTGGCCTTCGCTACGCACCCGCGCGACCCTGGGAGTTCTTCGCCATGGGCGGAGTGGGCCTGGGGACCGAGCCTGGGTCGCCCCGCTACCGGGTCCTCGCTGGGCTCGCCCTGCTCTTCGACAAGGCACCGCCTCCGCCCCCGGAGGACATCGTCTACGAACTCGTCCAGGGCCTGCCACGGGCTCCCGTCGAACCCCAGCTCGAGCCCGAACCCACGCCCTCCGAACCTCCACCTCCCGAGCCCACCAAGGACGTGCCAGTCACCGACACAGACACGGACGGCGACGGTGTCGTGGACGTGCTGGACGCCTGCATCCACGAGAAGGGGACCCGCGAGCACGGCGGCTGCCCGGAGGCGAACGATCCGCTCGTCACCCTGACCCGTGAACGCCTCGTCCTCCATGGTCAGGTCTTCTTCGAGGTCGGCGCGACGACACTGCCGGGCCGCTCGCGCGTGCTGGATCGGGTGGCGCGGGTGCTGCTGGAGCATCCGGAGGTGGAGCGCGTCGTCATCGAAGGACACACCGACGCGGAAGGCTCCTCCACCTCCAACCAGCGTCTTTCCCTGGCCCGCGCGGAGGCCGTGCGGGACTACCTCGTGCGCAAGGGCGTCCCCGCGCACCGGCTGGAACCCCGGGGGCTCGGTGCGCGCCGGCCCGCAGGCTCCAATGGGACCCAAGCGGGCAGGGGAGAGAACCGCCGCGCGGAGCTGCTGCTGATCCTGGGTGAGCCCACGTCGGCCCGCTCCATCCCCGCGCCTCCTGCCCCCTGACTCAATGGGGGCGCCCTCCCGGCGGCATGCCCCGAAAACCTGTCCGACTGTCGGACAGGTTTTTGAGAACCGGGTCCGGCAGGGGCCTCAGCGGCCCCGCCGCCTGCGCAGCGCCAGCATCCACGCGGCCAGCATCCAGGCGCCGGCGGCCCCACCCACGTTGCAGCCGCTGCCCTTCACGCTGACGGCCTCGCCAATGCCCTCCACGGGGATGACCGTCGGTCCCAGTCCGCCCCCGTTCGGCACCACGCGGACCTCTCCGCGCACCGCGCCCGCGCTCGTCGGATGGAAGGACACCGGCACCGAGGCCCGGCCTCCCGCCGGAATGGCTTCGCTCAGTGCTCGCGTGTCCACCTGGAACACCGCGCTGGAAGACGTCACCTGCACCGTCACGGGCACGTTGCCCGTGTTGACGAGGTCCAGCGTCACGGGCGGGCTGGTGACTTCCACCCGCTGGTTGCCGAATGCGATGGCCCCGGGCGTCACCGTCAACGCCTGCGCCACACCCGCCCCCTGCACCGACACCATCAGCGGCGTCGCGGACGCATCGTGCCGCACGCCGAGCGACCCGGCGTAATCCCCCGTCCGTGGCGGCTCGAACACCACGGAGAACGCGTGGCTCGTTCCCGCCTCCAGTTGATGTGGCAGCGGCAGCCCCGACACGGAGAACCCATCCACCGGATCCACCCCTGTGATCGTGATGGGACTCGTGCCGGTGTTGCGCAGCTCCACGAGGCGCTGCTCGGCCGCGCCCAGGAACTGGGCACCGAAGGTCAGCGCCGTCACGGAGGCCTCGATGGATGCCGTGGTCCCCGTGCCCCGCAGCGTCACCTGGGCGGCGCGCGGCGCGTTGCTCTGGACCTCCAGCACGCCGTTCTCCGCGGTGGCCACCGTGGGCTTGTAGTTGACCTGGAACGTGCGGCTGCCTTGCGGCGGCACGCTGGTGCCCACGTTCAATCCGGAGATCAGGAACGGACCGCTCATGTTCACCGCGGCCACGTTCAGCGACTCGCTCCCCGTGTTGTACAGGGTGAGCTCCCGTGGAGCGCTCAGACCGCCCACCCGCTGGCCTCCGAACTCCATCACGTCGCTCGCCATCTGGGCGATGGCCTGAAGCCCCTCTCCCTCCAGCTTCACCACCGTGGGCGACGACGGCGCGGTCGAGAACAGCCGGAGCGCGCCGGACACGAGGCCGTTCTCGAGCGGGTTGAACGTGACGTTCATCGTGAAGGCGTCGCGCGGCGTGAGCTCCATGGGGAGCTTCGGGGGCACCACCGAGAACGGCCCTGCCACCGCGAGGGTGCTGATGGTGAGGGTGTCCGTCCCCGTGTTGACGATCGTCACCTGCACCGCCTTGCTGCCCTGGCCCACCTCCGTGCGGGAGAAGGACAGCGCGGCGGGAGTGGCGGTCACCTTGCCCTCAACCCCCAGACCGCTGAGTGGCACGACCTGGGTCGAGCCTCCAGGACCGTCCGCGCTCAGCCGCAGCTCCTGCGTGAACTGGGCGGTGTGCGGAGGTTCGAAGGTCACCTGGAGCTGCGTCGTGGCTCCGGGCGCCAGGCTGAGCCGCTGCTTGGGCGTCACGGCGAAGCCCGTGGGCGGCTCGACGGGCTCCACCACGAGCGTCCCCGCGCCCACGTTCTTCAGCGTCAGCGTCTGGGGCACGCTCACGGAGCTGACCTCCTGCGAGCCGAACGCCAGCGCCATGCCGCCATCAGGCCCGGTCACCTGGAGCGCTGGGACCTCCACGCCGGTGCCCGTGAGGGACACCTTGAGCGCGGGAGTCTTCGGGTCGTTGCTCCGCAGGATGAGGTCCTTCGTGGCCCGCTCCACTCCGGGAGCGAAGACCACTGGCAGGTCCTTCTGTCCCCAGGCCGGGAGGGTCAACGGCAGGCCGGCCTCCACCGTGAAGGGCGCCTCCACGTCGAAGGCGGTGAGGACCAGGTCCGCCTGGCCCGTGTTGCTCACCGTGAGCGTCTTGCGGACCGGAGGGACGCCGGCGGTATGCACCCCGAAGTCCAGCGCGGTCGCGGCCACGGCGATGGCGGGCTCGATGCCCGTGCCATGCAACGCGACCTCCGCGAGCGGAGTGATGGCCCCCTGGGCCTGGATGCGCAGCGACTGGAGCACCTCTCCGGCGGTCGCCGTGAAGGACACCGAGAGCGTGAGGACGCCGCCGGACGCGGGCAACGTGGTGCCGCCCACGGGAAGACCGCTGACGGAGAAGGGGGGCTGGGTCTGGACCGAGGCGATCGTGAGCGGCTGGTTCCCAAGGTTCTTCACCTGAAGGGGGAGGCTCTGGGTCGTGCCCACCTTCACGGCGCCGAACGCGAGCGCGGCCGGAGTGAGCTGGACCTTCGCGGGGCCGCCTGTCCCCTCGAGCTGGATCGTCACCTTGGGCTGGTCCGGGTCGCTGCTCTGGATGGACATGATCCCGGAGTCGGTGCGTTCGTGCGTGGGGGTGAACGTCACGTTCAAGTCCAGGCTGGCGCCCACCTTGAGCGTGAAGGGAGGGCTCCCGGACGTCAGCGTGAAGGGACGGGGGACGCTGATGGTGCGAATGACGAGGGGGGCGGCGCCATCATTGGTCAGCGTCACCTTCCGGGACGCGGAGCTGTTCAGCGCGACCGAGCCGAAGGACAGACTGCCCGGTCCGTACTTGAGCACCGGACGTCCCGCCAGCAGCTGGATCCGGGCGGCGGAAAAGCAGTTGATCAGGTCGGGCTTCAGCGTGAGGGTGTTGTTGTCACCGTAGAGGTAGCCGGGCAGCCCTGATTGATCAGGCGCCTTGGAGGCGACGTCCTGTATCGAGCAGACGCCGCATTCGGACCCGGGCGAGGGAAACGTGTTGAAGGTCCCCACCTTCAGGTCGTTCAGCAGGACCGTCGTGAGGCCGCCCCAGTAGCCTCGGCCCAGGGACTGAACCCGGACCTCCTTCACCACCCAGCCGGGAGGAAGGGGGTCCTTGAAGCTCTTCTTCCCGTCGTTCCAGTTCCCCGTGTTGTCCGAGCAGGCGTAGGACGGGTTGCCGCATCTGCTGCACTTCGTCGCGCCATCCCACGCCACGTCGACGGTGAACTGAGCCTCCATGCCCAGCGATTGGGTCCGCGAGGCTTCCGTCGGCGTCTCGGGCGGCTCGGCCGGCTCTGGCTCCACGGTGGAGCAGGCGGCCAGGACAGACAGACCCAAAGCAAGCAGCAGGGGGAGTCGACGCATCTGGAGCGCCTCTCATGGGAGCGGGGATTGGCGCGAGAGCTTCGCATGAACCGTGAACACCGCGCGAGCCGTCAGCCTTTACAAGGATGGTGTACTTGAGACACTATCGTGCGCGGGCACGGACCTGGGAGGTTGGGGACATGGTGCAACGCGCTGAACGCATCGCGGGAGGACTGTATGGGTTGCTCATTGGTGACGCATTGGGCGTCCCCTATGAGTTCCACCGGCCGGAGACGATTCCTCCTCCCGAGGCCATCGAATACGACCCACCGCCAGGGTTCGACCGCGCGCATGACCGAGTCCCCCCGGGCACCTGGTCGGATGACGGCGCCCATGCGCTGTGCCTGCTGGATTCCTTGACGTATCAGAAGCGGCTCGACTGCGAGGACCTGGGCCGGCGGCTGGTGAACTGGCAGGACTGGGGCTACCTCGCCGTGGACGGCGACGTGTTCGACGTGGGCATCCAGACCAGTACGGCCCTGCGACGGCTGCGCGACGGCACGCCCGCGATGCTCGCTGGCCCCAATGGCACCATGGACAACGGCAATGGCTCACTGATGCGGGTGTTGCCATTGGCCCTGTGGCACCAGGGCAAGGACGCGGCGCTCGTCTCGGATGCCATGGCGCAGTCGCGCGTGACACATGGCCACGTGCGCGCCCAGGTGTGCTGTGCGCTGTATTGCCTCTGGGCCCGGCGCATCCTCCAAGGCGCGGCGGACCCCTGGGCCGAAGCCGTGGCCACATTCCGCGACCTGTACGTGGAAGGCTTTCCCCAGCGGGAGGAATTGGAAGCCCACCTCCGTCCGGACGACCCGGCACCGGGAACGGGCGGCGGCTACGTCGTGGACTGCCTGCGCTCCGCCCGGGCCTGCGTGGCGAACGGCAAGACATACGAAGAGGTCGTCAAATCCGCCATCCGGCTGGGCCACGACACGGACACCACGGCCTGCGTGGCGGGCGGCATCGCGGGGCTCATCTTCGGCCTCGATGGCATCCCGCACCGCTGGCGCTCACAGCTGCGCGGGCAGGACCTGGTGGAGCCGCTGCTGGAGCGGCTCATGAAGTCGCTGGGCTGAAAACCCTCAGTCCGGGAAGATTTCGAGCACGTCCCTCAACATCGCGGCGCTCGTCCCACGGGACCCCTGCTCACCGGTGATGAGGGTGTGGACGCCGTGCAGGTCGCTGCGGAACACCGCGCCCAGCTCCGTCGCGCCCAGCCGGGCCAGGGGATGGGACGCGTCCACGGCGGTGGGGCGCACGCTCCACTCCCAGCGCTCGCCGCCCAGCGGCTCCCCGCGCGCCAGCAGCAGCACCTGGCCGCCCTTCGCCTTCGCCGCGTCCAGCTCCGCGCGCGTCACGCCGCGCATGCCCGTCACCGACACGTCCTTCAGCGTGGTGGGCACGCGCATTACGGCATTGGCCAGGATGATCAGCTTGCCCGTCGTGTCCCAGCCGTCCACGTCGAGTGTCGGGTCCGTCTCCGCGATGCCAAGGGCCTGCGCCTCCGCCAGCGCGGCCTCGTAGGACTTGCCCTCGGCCATCCGGTTCAGGAGCAGGTGGCTGGTGCTGTTGAGCACGCCCTCGAACCGGCCGGGCTTCCCCAGCGCCAGGTCCCGGCGGCCCACGTTCACCAGCGGCATCGCCCCTCCCACCGCGGCGCTGAAGCGCAGGGGAGGGCGGCCCGGCGACTCCAGGTCGCTCAAGGACGCCAGCTCCTGGAAGCCCAGCACCAGAGGGCCCTTGCTGGCGAGCACCGCCGCCATGCCCCGCATCAGCGCGTCCCGCGTGATGTCCAGGCCCGGCTGCCCGTCCTTGAAGCTCGTGGGCGTCGCCTCCAGCAACAGGTCCGCCTTCACGTCACGCACCAGCTGGCGCCCGCTCATCCCCGGACGCCCCACCACCGGCAGCGACGCCACCGAGTGCCGCGCCCGCTTCACCGCCAGCACTTCTCCGATGTCCAACCCGTGCGGCGCCACCGCCGCGCCGCCCGAGTCCGCCAGCCCCACCGGCAACAGCTCCAGCCGGTAGCGCTCCATCAAGAGCGACGCGCGCGACTGGAGGATCTCCAGCAGCGGCACGCCCACGTTGCCCAGGCCCGTGAGCAGGAAGCGCACCGTGCGGACGGCGCGCGGGTTCATGGGGCGAAGGCCTCGCGCACGCCATCGCGGCGCAGCGTGAAGAGCATCCACACCGCCACCGGCACGCCGATGAAACAGCCCGGCGTCAGCGTGTACATCGCGCAGATGGCGCCCACCGTCGCCAGGCCGTAGCCCTTGAGGCTCATCGCGTTCAGCGCGCCCCAGATGGCCAGCAGCCCGCAGAGGACACCGCCCAGGATGGCCAGCGTGAAGCCCAGCGAGAAGTCCAGCACCACCGGCGCCTGCCCCGGCGTGGAGAAGGGCGACGCGACCTTGAACGCCGCCAGGCTCGCGCCCAGCAGGCTGAAGACGACGTGCAGCACGCCCACGATGAGCAGGAAGAACGCCGGGAAGCGCACGATGAGGAAGGTCTTGTAGCGCGGATCCTCCGGCGCCAGCTGCGGGCCCGGGCCGCTCATGACCGCCCCTTCAGCGCGCCCACGATCATCCGCGTCGCGGGGGACTTGTTCAGCGTGTAGAAGTGGATGCCCGGCACGCCGCGCGACAACAGCTCCATGCACTGCACCGTGGCGTGCGCCACGCCCAGCTGCACGACGGCGTCCGGCTGATCCTTCACGCGCTCCATCTGCAGCGCCAGACGCATGGGCACCGTGGCGCCGCACATGCGCGTGAAGCGCTGGACCTGCTCATAGTTGGTGATGGGCATGATGCCGGGGACGATGGGGACATTGATGCCCACCCGCCGCGCCCGCTCCACGAAGTCGAAGTAGAAGGCGTTGTCGAAGAAGAGCTGCGTCACCACGAAGTCCATCCCCGCATCCACCTTGGCCTTCAGGTGTTGGAGGTCGTCCTCGCGAGACGCCGTCTCCACGTGGCCCTCCGGATAGCACGCGCCCCCCAGGCAGAAGTTGAAATCCTCTTCTCGGACGAATCGGACCAGCTCCTCCGCGTAGCGGAAGCCCCCGGGCACCGGCTCGAACTTCGTCTGCCCCTGCGGCGGGTCCCCTCGCAGCAGGAGCACGTTCTCGATGCCTGCCGCGCCGAGCCGGCGCAGCACGTCACGAAGCTCGTCCCGGGTGTGTCCCACGCACGTCAGGTGCGCCATGGCCTCGATGCCGGTGTGCTGCTTGATGTGTGTGACGAGCTCCACCGTCCGGTCGCGCGTGCTCCCGCCCGCTCCGTACGTCACCGACACGAACCCCGGCTCCAGCGGCGCAAGCTCCTCCACCGTGCGCAGGAGCGAGGCCACGCCCGCGTCCGTCTTGGGAGGAAAAAACTCGAAGGAGAAGCTCGGCTTGGAAGGGTTGAGGCAGTTGCGAATCTTCATGTCGGGATGAGTTTAGTCCCTTCCGCGTCGGCCTTGATCGGAGAAGGTGCGCCGCTATAGTCCGCGCCGTTTCGCCACCCCCCACCTGCCCATGGAGAAGTCAATGACCCGGCGTACGCCCCTCAACGAGGCCCACCGCAAGCTGGGGGCCCGGATGGTCGACTTCGTTGGCTGGGACATGCCGGTGCAGTACTCGTCCGTCATCGCCGAGCATGAAGCCGTGCGCACCGCCGTGGGCCTGTTCGACGTCTCCCACATGGGGGAAATCGAGTTCACCGGCCCTGGCGCGTTGGAGACCGTGAACCGGCTCATCTCCAACGACCTCGCCCGCTGCCAGGACGGCCAGGCCGTCTACGCGGGCCTGCTCAACGACCTGGGCGGTTTCGTGGACGACGTCGTCGCCTACCGCTTCAGCCCCGAGCGCATCCTCATCTGCGTCAACTCCAGCAACCGCGAGAAGGACTTCGCCTGGATGAGCGCGCGCGCGGAGGGCGTCAAGCCCGTGGACCGCGGCGACGAGTACGCGCAGATCGCCGTCCAGGGCCCCAAGGCCGTGGGGCTGGTGCAGCGCCTGACCCAGGCGGACCTGTCCAAGGTGGGCACCTACCGCTTCACCGAAGGGGAGGTGGCCGGCGTGAAGTCCATCATCTCCCGCACGGGCTACACCGGCGAGGACGGCTTCGAGCTGTACTGCGCCGCTGGCGACGCCGTGAAGCTCTGGGACGCGCTCCTGGAGGCCGGGCAGCCGGACGGCGTGAAGCCCTGCGGCCTGGGCGCTCGCGACTCGCTGCGCACGGAGATGAAGTACGCGCTGTACGGCAACGACATCGACGACGCGCACACCGCCCTGGAGGCGGGCCTGGGCTGGATCGTCAAGCTGGACAAGGCGGGCGGCTTCATCGGCAAGGACGCGCTCGTCGCGCAGAAGGCCGCGGGCGTCCCTCGCAAGCTCGTGGGCTTCGAGCTCACCGGCGCCGGCATCCCGCGCCACGGCTACCCCATCCTCAAGGACGGCGTCCGCGTGGGTGAGGTGACGAGCGGTACGCAGGGCCCCACGGTGAAGAAGCCCATCGGCATGGGCTACGTGCCCACGAACCTGGCCACCGAAGGCTCCACCTTCGACGTGGAGATCCGCGGCCGCGCCGTGCCCGCGGTCGTCGTGAAGACCCCCTTCCTCAAGAAGTCCTGATTCCTTCCCGTTCGCACCCGTTGCGAGGAGCCGCCTCCATGTCTGACAACATCCCGCAGGACCTGAAGTACACGAAGGAACACGAGTGGGCCCGCATCACCGGCAAGACCGTGGTGGTGGGCGTCACGGCCCACGCCCAGGAGTCGCTGGGCGACGTCGTGTACGTGGAGCTGCCCAAGCTGGGCGCCACCCTCACCGAAGGGAAGAACTTCGGCGTCATCGAGTCCACCAAGGCCGTGTCGGACCTGTTCGCCCCCATCTCCGGCACCGTGGTGAAGGTGAACGACGAGCTGACCGGCAACCCGTCCCTCATCAACTCCGACCCGTACGGGAAGGGTTGGATTGTGGAGGTCGAGCCCTCGGACGCCGGGCAGGTGGGCAAGCTCCTGGACGCCGCCGCCTACGAGCCGCTCACCAAGTAGTCACGCGCGCGCAAGAAGTCCGGCGTCCCGGTTGTTAGAGACGCTCCATGAGGCACCGAGCCCGCTCGGACGCCGACCTTCTTGACGCACCTCACGCGAGCCCTTCCGACCATGTCCCTCAACTGGAAGTACCAGGAGTCCTTCGCCGGCCGGCACATCGGCCCGGAGACCCCTGAAGTGAAGCAGATGCTGTCCACGCTGGGCGTCACCTCGCTCGATGCCTTCATCGAGAGCGCCGTGCCCCCCGCCATCCGCTCCCAGGAGCCCCTGCGCCTGCCCGCCGGCCGTGGCGAGAACGAGGTGCTGGCGCAGCTGGAGGCCATCGCGGCGAAGAACCAGGTGTTCCGGTCCTTCATCGGCATGGGCTACAGCGACACCCACGTCCCCAACGTCATCCTGCGCAACATCTTCCAGAACCCGGGCTGGTACACCCAGTACACGCCCTACCAGGCGGAGATCGCCCAGGGCCGTCTGGAGGCGCTGCTCAACTTCCAGACGATGGTGACGGACCTCACCGGCATGGAGGTCGCCAACGCCTCCCTGCTGGACGAGGGCACCGCCGCGGCGGAGGCCATGGCGCTGGCCATGCACGCCAAGGGCGACGGCACCGGCGCGTTCTTCGTCTCCGACGCCTGCCACCCGCAGACGGTGGACGTGGTGCGCACGCGCGCGATTCCGCTGGGCGTGGAGGTCGTCGTGGGCGACCACCGCACGGTGGACCTGTCCGCGAAGAAGTTCTTCGGCGCGCTGGTGCAGTACCCGGCCACGGACGGCGTGGTGCACGACTACCGCGCCTTCGGAGAGAAGGTGCACGCGGCGGGCGGCCTGTTCGTCGTCGCGGCGGACCTGCTGGGCCTCACGCTGCTCACGCCCCCGGGCGAGTTCGGCGCGGACGCGGTGGTGGGCAGCGCGCAGCGCTTCGGCGTGCCGCTGGGCTACGGCGGCCCGCACGCCGCCTTCTTCGCCACGAAGCACGCCTACACCCGCGTGATGCCGGGCCGCCTCATCGGCGTGTCCGAGGACTCGCAGGGCCGGCCCGCGCTGCGCATGGCGCTGCAGACGCGCGAGCAGCACATCCGCCGTGAGAAGGCCACGAGCAACATCTGCACCGCGCAGGTGCTGCTGGCCGTGATGGCCGGCATGTACGCCGTCTACCACGGGCCGGAGGGCCTCAAGGCCATCGCGGAGCGCGTGCACGGCCTCACGGTGGTGCTGTCGCGGGGCCTGGCGAAGCTGGGCTTCAAGCCGAAGTACGACCAGTTCTTCGACACGCTGCGCGTGGAGCTGACGTCTCCGCAGGTGCGCGGGGTGCTGGCCGCCGCGGAAGCCGCGAAGATGAACTTCCGCCGCATCGACGAGAAGACGCTGGGCCTGGCGCTGGACGAGACGACGCGCCCGAGCGACGTGCAGGACATCCTCGCGGCCTTCATCCAGGGCGCGAACAAGTCCGCGTCCCCGGTGAACCTGGACGAGGTCGCCGAAGGCCTGGAGAGCCCGCTGGCGCCGGAGCTGCGCCGCACGAGCGCGTACCTCACGCACCCGGTCTTCAACCGCTACCACTCCGAGACGGAGATGCTGCGGTACGTGCGCCGGCTGGAGGCGAAGGACCTGTCCCTCACGCACTCCATGATTCCGCTGGGCAGCTGCACCATGAAGCTCAACGCCACCGCGGAGATGATCCCGGTGACGTGGCCGCAGTTCAGCAAGCTGCACCCGTTCGCGCCCACCTCGCAGGCGGCCGGCTACAAGGTCATCTTCGAGCAGCTGGAGAACGCGCTGTCGCAGGTGACGGGCTTCGCCGGGTGCTCGCTGCAGCCCAACGCGGGCAGCCAGGGTGAGTACGCGGGCCTGCTCGTGATTCGCGCGTACCACCAGGCGCGCGGGCAGGGGCACCGCGACGTGTGCCTCATCCCGTCCTCCGCGCACGGCACCAACCCGGCCTCCGCGGTCATGGCCGGCTACCGGGTCGTCGTCACCAGGTGCGACGAGAACGGCAACATCGACCTGGACGACCTGCGCGCCAAGGCGGACGAGCACAAGGACAAGCTCGCCTCGCTGATGGTGACGTACCCGTCCACGCACGGCGTGTTCGAGGAGGAGATCCGGGAGATCTGCTCCATCATCCACGAGCGCGGCGGCCAGGTGTACATGGACGGCGCCAACCTCAACGCGCAGGTGGGCCTCACCGCGCCGGGCCTGGTGGGCGCGGACGTCTGCCACATCAACCTGCACAAGACGTTCTGCATCCCGCACGGCGGTGGCGGCCCGGGCATGGGCCCCATCTGCGTGGCGTCCCACCTGGTGAAGTTCCTCCCCGGACACCCCGTCATCCAGACGGGCGGGGCGGAGGCCATTGGCGCCATCAGCGCGGCGCCGTGGGGCAGCGCCAGCATCCTGCTCATCTCCTGGATGTACGTGCAGATGATGGGCGGCGAGGGCCTGACGCAGGCCACGAAGATGGCCATCCTCAACGCCAACTACGTCGCGGAGCGGCTGCAGCCGCACTACCCGGTGCTCTACCGGGGCAAGCGCGGCCGGGTGGCCCACGAGTGCATCGTGGACCTGCGCCCGCTGAAGAAGACCGCGGGCGTGGAGGTGGAGGACGTGGCCAAGCGCCTCATGGACTACGGCTTCCACGCGCCCACCGTGTCGTTCCCGGTGGCGGGCACGCTGATGATCGAGCCCACGGAGTCCGAGTCCAAGGCGGAGCTGGATCGCTTCTGCGACGCGATGATCGCCATCCGCCAGGAGATCCGCGACGTGGAGGAGGGCCGCGCGCCCAAGGACAACAACGTCCTGAAGAACGCGCCGCACACCGCGCGCACGCTCACCGCGCCGGAGTGGAACCGCCCGTACACCCGCGAGCAGGCCGTGTTCCCCACGCCGTGGGTCCGCGACAACAAGTTCTGGCCGTCCGTGGGACGCCTGAACAACGTGCTGGGTGACCGCAAGCTCGTGTGCTCGTGCCCTCCCATCGAGGACTACGACACGCCCTCGCAGAAGGTCGCGTAAGCAGGCGTCACAGGCAGCAGTCACCGGGGCCGTCTTCCAGTTCAACGGAAGGCGGCCCTCGTGTTTTCAGCGGGCCTTCGCGGGCTCCACGTGGACCACCACGTCCACGACCTGCGGATAGGCGGCGTGCAGCGTCTCCTCCACCTTGTCAGCCACTTCGTGGGCCTGCGCGGTGGTGAGCTGCGGGTCGACCTCAATCTTCAGGTCCACGTAGACGCTCTCCTCCATACCCCGGCTGCGCACGTCGCGGCACGAGCGCACGCCCGCCACCGCCAGCGTGTGCTGGGACACCTGCGCCGGATCCAGGCGCGCGGTGTCGGAGAGGATGCCCACCGCCTGCCGGACGATGCCGTAGGCCACCCACGCCACGAAGACCATCACCGCCAGCGCCACCAGCCCGTCCGCGCGAGGGAAGCCCAGCGCCACGAGGCCAATGGACACGAGCACCGCGATGGTCACGAACACGTCCGACAGCGTGTG
Organism: Corallococcus interemptor; assembly: GCF_003668875.1. GTDB lineage: Bacteria > Myxococcota > Myxococcia > Myxococcales > Myxococcaceae > Corallococcus > Corallococcus interemptor. The sequence goes on from NZ_RAWM01000126.1 coordinate 17,605, forward strand.
CTGCGCGTCCGCGAGCAAGAGGGCGCTCTTGTACTTCTGCCCGTAGTGCCGCTCCACGCGGGTCACGACGAGGTTGATGACCAGCGTGAAGACCATCACCGCGGCCATCGTCAGGGACACCGTGGGGTGCTTGTCGTGCAGGAGCGAGTCGAACGCCATGCGCCCCAGCTCCAGCATGCCCACGCCAATCATCGCGCCGATGCCCAGCGACGCGAGCGCCTCGAACTTGCCGTGGCCGTAGGGGTGGTCCGCGTCCGCCGGCTGTGACGCGACGCCCATGGCGACAAGGCCCAGCACGTTGGAGCTGCCGTCGATGAACGAGTGCAGCCCGTCCGCCGTCACCGACGCGGACTGGGCCATGAGGCCGAAGACGAGCTTGGCCGCGGCCACCACCCAGTTGGCCACGAGGATGGCCAGCAGGACGAAGCGGACCTTCCGGTTGCGCTCCTGGAGCGCGGCGCTGCGGTCGACGAGAGGGGCTTCCACGGCGGGGCAGGGTAGTGCTCCACGCCGTCCACCGCGAGGCCTGCGTGGGGCCTACTGTCGGAACAGCCGCATCCGGGGGCCGCCGCCCATCTCCAGGAAGAAGCCGAACTGGAAGCGCACCGTCGCGTCCTGGCCCAGCAGGCCCGACGGCGGGTTGGGGAAGGGCTGCGCGCGCTTGAAGGACGCCACGGCCTCCATGTCCAGGAAGTCCAGGCCGCTGCTCTTCTCCACCTGGATGTCCTTCACCGCGCCGCGCTCGTCCAGGGTGATGGAGAGCAGCGTCTGCCGGTCGCGCCCGGCGTAGATGTTCCCCGTCGGGTCGCGCTGGCGCAGCTGCTCGTTGGGGTTCCAGTGCATGCCCACGCTCTGCTTCACGCGGTTGAAGAAGCTGGCGTACTTCCACTCGCGCGTGTTGAGGAAGGTGCCGTCGCCCTCCTCCTGGTCGCGGAGCATGTCGTTGGGCGCCGCGCCCACCACCTTGTCCATGGCCGCCTGCGACGGCATCAGCGTGGCCAGGCCCGGGGAGCCCACGCGGCCCGCGGAGCCCTCCTGCTCACTTTCCTCGCTCTGGCCGGGCTGGATGCGCAGGCGCTTCGCGTTGCCCTCGGTGGCGTCGCTCTCCGACTGGTTCTTCACCGCCATGCCCGGGCCGCGCTCGCGCGGATCCGTCTTCATGGCGATCTCCTGCTTGCGGCGCGTCTCCGGCATCTCGAAGACGGGCTTCTTGCCGCCCTGGGACGGGGCCCGGTCATCCGCGCCCGTGCCGTTGTTGCCCGACACGCGCGGGGGCTGCACCTGGTCCTGCGCCGCGCCCTCCTGCTTCTGGGGCGCCGTCCGCTGGGGCATGGCGTTGCGGTAGAAGGCCGTCTGGTCGCGCGCGCGCGTCTCCTGCTCCACCGTGTTGTTGTGCTCGGCCAGGTACTTCGCGTCCGGGGACTGCTGATCATTGCCCGGGGCCACGTCCACCACCTGGCCGTTGGGCTTCGTCTCGTCCGGCTTCTTCTCTTCCTTCGGCTCGCGCTTCTCCGTGGGACGGGGCTTCGTCTGCTGCGGAGTCGCCGTCCCGCGGTTCTTCGCCCACTGGTCCGACGTGAGCGGCCTCACCGCCACGGAGGTGGGCCGGGCAGGGCGCTTCTCATGGGGGAGGGTGCCCTGCACGGCGGACACCAGCAGCACGAAGCCCACGAAGGCGGCCTGGGCCAGGAGCGCCAGGACGGCCGCCACCAGATAGCGCAGCAGGCCGCGCTGCTTCCGCGCGCGGCGCTGACGCCAGTCTGTCGAGGAACCCGTGCCCACGGCCTGATGATAAACCTCCGGACCGCTTCTTCAGTCCCGAACGTGCGGCCCGTAACAGCCGGGACATGGAAGAGATTCACGAGCGCGTGCGTTGTCGCGCCCGAAATGTCCGCTTCATCTCAGTAGATGGGGGCCACCTCCGCCCCATTGAAATAGAAGCGAAGGATCTCCGGATAGCGCTGCCCGGCCTCCGCCCGGCCGATGGCGCCTGTCTGACACATGCCCACGCCGTGGCCCCAGCCGCCGCCCCGGAACAGCCATCCGGTGAGCCGGCCCTCGGCGTCCCGCTCGGCCTCCACGGTGGCCATGCTGCTGTTGAGCATCCCGAAGAGCCGCCGGATGTTCAGCTCCCCGCGCACCTGGGTGGCGCCCTTCGTGCCGGACACGGTGAGCAGCCGGGCACGCCCGGACACCCCGCGCTCGGACAGGGCGAGCCCCTGGATGGACCCCACGCCCAGCTTCTCCGTGAGCGCGTCCACCTGGCCTTGAGTGAAGCGCTTCTCCCACCGGAACTTCGTGGGCTGCGCGAAGCTGGACAGCTTGCACGCGGCGGGCACGTCCGACGTCGCCAGCCATGCCTTGAGGTTGGACGGGCCGGGCACGTCCGGCGCGGGCTCCAGCAAGTCCGGCCGGCCGCGCAGGCTGGCATCGGGCGGGCCGCCCCACACCACGTCGTTGTCCTCGGTGTGGCCGCCGCACACGGCGCTGTAGACGGAGTCCACCAGCCGCCCGTCCTGGCTGAACAGGGCCTGCCCCCGGGTGGCCTCCACCGCGGCCGTGGTGCTGGCCGCCTCGCCGGTGCGGCCCCGGTACACCGCGCAGTGCTGCTCCGAGCAGAGCAGGTACGGATCCGCCAGGTGCTTGATGCCCACCTTCGCCAGCACCTCGCCGCGCGCGGTGACGGCCTGGGCCTTGAGGGCTTCGGGGTGGGCGCGCGCGAAGATTTCGGACGGCACCAGCCCCTTGAGCAGGTCCTCCAGGCCCACCACGTTCACCACCGCGAGCTTGCCGCTCCGGTCCACCGCGAACTGGAGCGCACCGCGGAAGCTGCGGTCCTCGAAGGCGTGGAAGTCGTAGCCCACGCCGTACTCCACCTGCCGCACGTCGAAGCCGCTGCCATCCGGCGTCTCCGCGTCCAGCCGGTCCTGCGCCAGGCCCACCACGGCGTCGTTCTCGTCCTTCAGCTCCAGGATGGCGCTGGACGGCTTGCGGACCTCCTCGAAGAGGGTGGTGCGCTGGCCGTAGCGGCGCAGCAACTCCGCCTGTTGCTCCGCCGCGGCCGCGGGCGTCAGCGCCTCGTCGCCCAGGAGGAGGTAGCGCCGGTTGTCGATGACCTTCCCCGCGATACCGTACACGGAGCCCAGCGTGTGCGTGCGCACCGCGAACCCGCGCGAGCGCCACGTCTCCTGCGCCTCCGCGAGCCCCGCCTTGTCCGCGAAGCGGAACTCGCCCAGCTGCACGCGCGCGCTCCACTGGGCCGGCTCGCCCTGCGTCACCCGCACCGTCCAGCGCGAGCCCGCGGGCGCGTCCAGCATCTTGTCGCCCGGGCCTCCGAAGCGCAGGCGCATCCGGCTTCGCGGTGAGAACGTCACCACGTCGCGCCCCTCCATCAGCTTGATGGGCAGGCGCGGCTCGCCGTTGCGGAAGTCCAGGCGCTTCAGTTCCTCCGGCCCGGGCAGGCCCGACGTGAGCGGATCCTCCAGGCCACTTGGAGGAGCCGCCGGAGGCTTCACGCCCGCGTCCACGGGCTTCGCGGGGACGGAGACCTCCGGCTCGCCCACGCCCCGGGTGCTGGGGGCAGGAGTGGGCGCCGGCGTGGCGCAGGAGACGAGCAGCAGGGCGGTCAGGAGCAGGACGGCTTTGGACACGGCGGCGGCACCGTAGCCGCCATGGGGCCAACCGTCACGGTTCTCCCTCCCCCTGCGGCGCGTCCGTTGCCGGATGACCGGCAGTGAATAGAACGCCCAAGGCCACGCGTTGCCCCTGCTCATGCGAATTTCTGGAGGCAACCGATTGAAGACGCGACAGACCCTGGTGGCCTCCCTGGCCGCTTGCACCCTGATGCTTGGACTGCCCGCCTGTGGCGGCGGCGGTGGTCCGGGCGGGGGCACCGGCGCAGGAACGGGCGGCTCGTCCAACGCGGGCACCCAGGCGCCCGCGACGAACGCGGGGACCGGTGGTTCGGGCACGGTGCAGAAGACGAACACGACGCCGGGCAAGGCCCCCCCCATCGGCGTGCAGCCGGTGGAGAACACCCCCGCCGCGCGGATGCCGGAGCACGCGGACCATGCGCCCCTCGCGGGGCCCGGTCCCCAGCCGGCCGTCAGCGCCCAGGCCATGGCGGAGACCGCCGCCACCACGCCCGCCCACGACTGGGTGGTGTCCCCCAACGGCAACGACGGCGCCGAGGGCTCGGAAGCCGCGCCGCTGCGCACCATCGGCATGGCGGTGAGCAAGGCGGGCCCCGGTGACCGCATCCGCGTGCTCGCGGGCACCTACGCGGAGCGCGTGGTGCTGGGCGACAACGCGAAGGCCGGCACGCCCGAGGCGAAGATCACGCTCCAGGGCGAGGGCCTTCCCAAGCTCACCCCCGGCAGCGGCTCCGGCGCGGCGGTGCAGGTGCGCCGTCCGAACTGGGTCATTGACGGGTTCGACATCGACGTGGAGGGGCAGCCCATCTTCGGCGTGACGTTCGAAGGGGACGTGCAGGGCTCGGTGCTGGCCAACTCGGACCTGCACAACGGCACCGGCGGCGCGGGCGTCACCTTCTTCAACAACGCCAAGGGCCCCACCATCGAGAACAACAACATCCACGACTTCGTGCGGACCACCGGCAACAAGGACTCGCACGGCATCGTGATGCAGCCCGCGTCCTACGACGTGACGGTGCGCAACAACGACATCCACGACAACTCGGGTGACTCCGTGCAGTGCCTGGGGCCCGAGGGCTTCAGCCAGCTGCCGCCCGCCACGGGCCTCCTGGTGGAGAACAACCACTTCTTCAACAACCGGGAGAACGCCGTGGACATCAAGACGTGCCACGACGTCATCATCCGCAACAACCGGATGCACCACTTCCTGCCGTCGGAGACGGCGAAGGGCGATGTGGTCGTCATCCACTACTCCGCCAACAACGTGCTGGTGGAGGACAACGAGGTGTATGACGGCGCCAAGGGCATCTCCGTGGGCGGCAACCACGAGGGCCCCGTGCCCCAGTCCGTCGTCGTGCGCCGCAACCGCGTGCACGACATCACCGACGCGGGCGGCGGCGAAGGCACCGCCATCCGCCTGGAGAACTCCAAGGGCACCGTGGTGGTGAACAACACCATCACCCGCTCCAGGGCCGGCATCATCCTGGGCCACGGCACCGGCGGCCCCACGGAGGCCCTGCGCGTGGAGAACAACCTCGTGGACTCGCCCATCAGCGTGGACATGGGCGGCCAGGCGCCCGGCTTGAAGATGAGCAACAACCTCTATCCGGCCGGCACGCAGTTCAAGAACAACGGCCAGCTCCAGGCGCTGGACGCCTTCAAGTCCGCGGTGGGGGACTCCACCTCCAACGGCGGTGACGTGACGGTGTCGGAACTCTTCGCGCCGTCCCCGGCCGCCCAGGACAAGGGGCTGGACCAGGGCCAGCCCTTCTGCGGCGCGGCCCCTGACATCGGCGCGGTGGAGCTGGGCTGCTAGGCCCACCCGGGAAAGCACCCCCGGAAAAGCAGAAGGCCCGATGCGGAAGTTTCCGCATCGGGCCTTTTTTCTGTGAGGCGCCACCCGGATTCGAACCGGGGAATGAAGGTTTTGCAGACCTTTGCCTTACCACTTGGCTATGGCGCCGCAGCGATTGGGGCCGGGTTTATACGCAGCCCCGGGTGAGCCGGTCAAGGAAGCAACACCATCCAGGCGCGCTTCTCCTCCCGCTACGATGCGGCGCGGGGCGTCAGGCCCTGGCAAGCGAGGGAGCACACGATGCTGCACGGCCATGGAGTCTTCCAGGAAGAGCACGAGGCCTTCCGCCGCACCGTCCGGGCGGTGGTGGACAAGGAGCTGCGCCCGTTCGCGGCGGACTGGGAGGCCCGGGAGGAGTTCCCCCGGGAGCTCTTCACCCGCTTCGGCGAGCTGGGCTTCCTGGGCCTGAGGTACCCGGAGGCCTATGGGGGCACGGCGGCCGGCGAGCTCTATGAGGCGGTGCTCCTGGAGGAGCTGGGCCGCTGCGGCTCCGGCGGCGTGGCCGCGGGGCTGGCGGGGCAGTTCACCATCGCCACCGGCCCCATCCACCTCTTCGGCACGGAGGCCCAGAAGCAGCGCTGGCTGGCCCCGGCCATCCGGGGGGAGAAGATTGGCGCCCTGGGCATCACCGAACCGGACGCCGGCTCGGACGTGGCGGGGCTGCGCACCACGGCCCGCCTCGATGGGGACCACTACGTCGTCAACGGCTCCAAGACGTACATCACCAACGGGGTGCGGGCGGACTTCGTGGTGCTGGCGGTGAAGACGGACCCGTCGCGAGGCCACAAGGGGCTGTCCATGCTGGTGGTGGAGCGGGGCACGCCCGGCTTCAGCGTGGGGCGCAAGCTCCAGAAGGTGGGCTGGCGCGCGTCCGACACGGCGGAGCTCTTCTTCGAGGACTGCCGCGTGCCCGCGGAGAACCTGCTGGGCGTGGAGAACCAGGGCTTCTCGCAGATCATGGGCAACTTCCAGTGGGAGCGCCTGTCGCTCGCGCTGGGGGCCATTGGCGCCATGGACGACATGCTGGACACCGTGCTGGAGCACGTGAAGCAGCGCCGCGCCTTCAATCAGACGCTGGCGGGCTTCCAGGTGGTGCGCCACAAGCTGGCGGACCTGTACACCGCCCGTGAGTGCGCGCGGCAGCTCACCTACCACGCACTGCGCCTGCACGTGGCCGGCGAGTACGCCGTCGCGCAGACCTCCATGGCCAAGAAGGTCGCCACGGAGACCTGCTGCCGCGTGGCCGACGAGTGCCTCCAGCTCCACGGCGGCGCGGGCTACATGATGGAGTACGACATCCAGCGTCACTGGCGCGACGCGCGGCTGGGGCCCATTGGCGGCGGCACCAGTGAGGTGATGAACGAAATCATCGCCAAGCAGCTGGGGCTCTAGCGCCCGGGGACCTCCCAGGGGCAGGCGGGCGGACAGGCGGGAAGAGGGGAAAAAGCCCTCCGGTTCATGTTCGATGGAGTCTGTCGCCTGGGGGAGGTCCCGGTGGAGCCCACCATCATCTGCGATGAGCTGTTCATGCGTCTGGGGGACGAGGATGTCCTCGTCCTGGATTGCCGCGACGCGATGGACTGGGAGCGGTTTGAAATCCACATCCCCGGCGCGCTGCGCATGACGGCCTCGGAGATCGCCCACGACCTGTCGATGCTGCCGGACGACGAGCTCATCGTCCTGTGCGGCACCACCCAGGACTGCGCGGACATCCGCCGCATCTGCCGCGTGTTGCGCCTGAGGGGGCGCAATGCCGTCTGCCTCGCCGGCGGACTGCATGCCTGGGTGACGGGGGGCTACCCCACGGAACGCCACGCGCGCGCTCCCTCCCACGCCCACCGGTGAGCGGCGGATGCAGCGCGTCGTGAAACGGTGTAAGGACCGCCCTGCCGTCCCCACCGGAGACTCCCCACGATGGCCAAGCTTCGCGCCGTGCTCATTGGCGCCACCGGACTCGCGGGTCAGCAGTTCATCGCTGCCCTGAAGGACCACCCGTTCATCGAGCTCACCGGGCTCGCCGCCTCGCCCCGCTCCGCCGGCAAGACGTACGCGGACGCCCTGCGCGCCTCCAACGGCATGCTGGCCTGGTTCGTCCCGGAGCCGCTGCCGGAGGCCATCGCGCGCATGACCGTGGTCAGCGGCGACGCCGTCCAGGCCAGGGACTACGACATCGCCTTCTCCGCCGTGGAGGCGGACGTCGCCCGGGAAATCGAGCCGCGTTTGGCCCGGGACATCCCGGTGTTCTCCGCCGCGAGCGCCTTCCGCTACGAGGCGGACGTGCCGCTGCTCATCCCCCCCGTGAACGCCGCCCACGCCCCGCTCATCAACGAGCAGCGCCGGCAGCGCGGGTGGAAGGGCTTCATCGTCCCCATCCCCAACTGCACCACCACCGGCCTGGCCGTGACGCTGGCCCCCCTGGCCGAGCGCTTCGGCGTGAAGGCCGTGCTGATGACCAGCCTCCAGGCCATGTCCGGCGCCGGGCGGTCTCCGGGCGTCATCGGCCTGGACATCCTCGACAACGTCGTGCCCTACATCCCCAAGGAGGAGCACAAGGTCGAGGTGGAGACGAAGAAGATCCTCGGGGCGCTCAACCCCGCGGGCGCGGCGCTCACCCCGCACGACGTGCGCGTCTCCTGCACCTGCACCCGCGTGGCCGTTCTGGAGGGGCACACCGAGTCCGTCTTCGTGTCCCTGGGGAAGAAGGCCACCGTCGCGGAGGTCGCCCAGACGATGCGCGAGTGGCAGGGTGCCCAGGTGGCGAAGGACCTGCCGTCCTCGCCGCCCCGGTGGATTGAAGTGCTGGACGACCCGTTCCGCCCCCAGCCGCGCATGGACCGGGAAACCCACGGCGGCATGGCCACCACGGTGGGCCGCATCCGCGAGGACGGGGTGCTGGAGAACGGCTTCAAGTACGTGCTCGTCTCCCACAACACCAAGATGGGGGCCGCCAAGGGGGCCATCCTCGTCGCGGAGCTGCTGCGGGCGCAGGGCTTGCTGGGCTGACCGGGGAAGCGGGCGGGGTGGGGCCCTAAATTCAGGGTGCCAACCCTGGCCGCAACCATCTACTGTGCGCGGCCACGGACGCGCGGATTTCCGCACAGAGGAGAGATCAACATGGCCTACGTCGTCGCCGAGCCTTGCATCAAGTGCAAGTACACCGACTGTGTCGAGGTGTGCCCGGTCAACTGCTTCTACGAGGGCGCGAACTTCCTCGTGATCCACCCGGACGAGTGCATCGACTGTGGCGCTTGCGAGCCCGTCTGCCCGACCAAGGCGATCTTCCCCGAGACCGAGCTGCCCTCGGAGTGGTCGGAGTACAAGAAGCTCAACACCGACTACTCCTCCAAGTGGCCCAACATCGCGGAGAAGAAGGCCGCCCTGCCCGAGGCCGAGGAGTACAAGGACAAGAAGGGCAAGCGCGCGGAGCTGAGCACCGCGCCCGGGAAGTAACCGCGGGCCGAGCCGCCCGAGCGCGCCCGTCGTGATGAAGGCCCTCGCGCCCCCAGGCGTGGGGGTCTTCGTCGTTCGTGGAGTCGGGAAGGGCATCGTCAGGACGTTCACCCCGCCTGGAGGACGCTGAGCCGCAGCCCCCGGGCCTCCAGCGCGTCGCGCAGCCGGGCCACGTCCTCGGTGGGAACGGGCCCATGGCGGCCCTGGATGCGCAGCGCCACCTCCCGGGGCCCCGTGCGCTCCACCTCCACGGTGGCCTCCATGGGCCCGCGCAGGCTCAGGCCCAGCGCCGGCCGCTGGGACTTCACGAAGACCTCGATCTTCTCGATGAGCGCCAGGGTGGATTCGACCTGCGCGACGGGCGGACCGGATGGCCCGGTGCTCTCCGGGGCGCCGCTCGCCACGCGGGCAGCCTCGGGCGTGGAGGCGCGCGCCAGGCCCTCTTCACGGGTGGGAGGGGGA
>NZ_RAWM01000127.1 GCF_003668875.1 Corallococcus interemptor
CGCGGGGTGGGGTGGTGGGGCCGTTGCGAGAGGTGCGCGTGGCGTTCGGTGCGGATGGCAAGCCGCTGCGGATCCCGATGGAGATGCAGGAGCATCGCTTCCTGGCGGCGCGGCCGGTGGAGCTGCTCACGGACGTGCTGGCGGACGAGGCCGCGCGGGCGCCGGCCTTCGGCCTGGACAACGCGTTGCGGCTGCCGTTCCGCGTGGCGGCGAAGACGGGGACGAGCCGCGCGCACGTGGACAACTGGGCGGCGGGCTTCACCCGGGAGCGCACGGTGGCGGTCTGGGTGGGCAACTTCGACGGCACGCCGATGCGCGGCGTGTCCGGCATCACGGGCGCGGGCCCGGTGTTCGCGCGGGTGATGGCGCTGGCGATGCGGGGCCTGCGCGCCGCACCGCTGGTGGACAGAAGCCACTTCGAGTCCGCGGAGATCTGCCCGCTGTCCGGAGACCGGGCGGGCCCGAACTGTCCCGGGGTGATGAAGGAGGTCTACCTGCCGGGCACGGCGCCGCGTCACACGTGCTCCATGCACCGGGGTGACGGTTCGCTGGATGTGGGCCCGGCGTATCTCGCCTGGGCGCAAGCGGAAGGGCTGGCCTCCACGTCGTTGAGCGCGCAGGGAGGACCGGAGACACAGCCCGGCTTCATCCTGCCGGCGAACGGGGACGAGTTCCTGGTGGAGCCGGAGCTGCCGGAAGGTGCCCAGGCCGTGCCCGTGCGAGTGATGGCGCCGCAAGGGGCGAAGTTGCTGGAGCTGCGCACGGATGACGGGCGCCGCATCGAACTGCGTCCGCCCTTCGTGACCCGGCTGCCAGCGGTGGCCGGTGAGCGCCGGCTGGAGCTCTGGGCACCCGGTGGTTCTGAACCGCTGGCGGTGACGCGGTTCCGGGTCCGATGAACGCGGCGGGAGTGGCCGTGCTCATCGCCGCGCTGGTGGCGGGCACGGCGCCGGGGGGGCAGCGCACGGGCGCACGGTCGTCGCCCTCGGTCCGAGCGTCGGTTGATACGCAGGTCGACGTCCGCATCCTCTCCAAGCACCGGCCCGTGCGCCTGCGCCTGGACGGCCCGCGCTCACTCGAAGTCGTCGCATCGGCGAGCACGCTCGTCGTGGATGGCCGCTCTCAGCCCCAGGCCCTGCGCCTCGACTCTGGCCGCTGGCGTGTTCGCGGCCGTGGCCTGGACCGCCGCTATGAGGCCGCTCTGTCTCTGGAAGCACGTGACGGCGAGCTCATCGTCGTCGCCACCTTCGCGCTGGAGGACTACATCGCCGCCGTCACCGCGAGCGAGACGGAGGTCGACACTCCCTTTGAAGCGCTCCGGGCCCAGGCCATCACCGCCCGCAGCTATGTGCTCGCTTCCGGCAAGCGGCACGATGAAGCCCGGGCCTGCGACCTCACGCACTGCCAGGTCCTTCGCGGTGAGGGCTTCGCACGCCACCTGCTCCGCGCCCGCGATGCCGCCCGCTCCACGGAAGGCATCGTGCTGCGCCTGCCCGGTGGCGCCATTGCCCTCGCTCCCTTCCACGCGAGCTGCGGCGGACATACGGCGGACCCTGTCGCCGTCTTCGGGGCTCCGGATCTCTCGGGCGCCGCCGCCGTGCCCGACCGCTGTCCCGCGTCGCCTTGGCGTGCCGTCGTGCCCCGTGCGCTGGTGACGGCCGCCGCTTCGGATGCAACCGGCGGCCCCGCTCGGGCGGAGGACCTGCTGCTGGACCGGGACTCCAGCGGCGCAATCGTGCGCGTCGTGGACCGCGCTTCCGGACGCATGGCTCGCGGTGATGCGTTCTTCCGCGCGCTCGGTGCCCGCGCGGGGTGGGACCGGATCCGCAGCGCCCGCTTCTCCCTGACGCTTGGCGGTGACCAGGCACTCCTCGAAGGACAGGGCCATGGCCACGGCGTGGGCCTCTGTCAGGCCGGCGCGGCCCTGCTCGCACGGCAGGGATGGACCGCGGAGCAGTTGCTCGCGCACTACTTCCCACGCGCCCTTCCCGGGAAGCTCCACGACAAGTGAACGCGAGGGCCGTCGTGGCCTTCCGTTCGCAGCCGCTCTCGAAGGTGACGGCCCTCCGGGGGCTCTGCCCCGCCTCTCCGCTTGGGCTTACCAGCACCCGCCGTGCTCCGTATCGATTGCTCCAGAGCCCTCACCCCCGCGCGGTCCGGCGGGGAGGTGGCTTCGCGCACCGGCCATCCCGGTGCGGAACCCAACCGGGAGGCAACACATGGCGTTCAATCTGATCGAAGCAGTCGGCTCACAATTCATGCAGAAGGGATTGCTCCAGAAGATCAGCGGATCGCTGGGCGAGGACCCGCAGGCGACCACCAAGGCGCTGCCGGGAGCCATCGCCTCCGTGGCCGCGGGCGTCGTGGACCAGGGCGGCAACGAGGCCGGCGCCCACCGCCTGCTGACGAAGCTCAACGAGGGCGGCTTCACCGGGCCGGACGCGGCCCCGCGCACGGGCGGCGTCGGAGAGGGGCTGCTCGACGAGGAGGAGCGCGGGAAGGGGATGCTGAGCGGCATCTTCGGCAACAAGCTGGGCGGCGTCACCGAAGGGCTCACGCGCTTTGGTGGCATGAGCAACCCCGGCTCGTCGACGCGGCTCTTGTCCCTGGTCGCCCCCATGCTGATGGGCGTGCTGGGCAAACAGGTGCGCGACCAGCGCATGGGCGCGTCCGGGCTGATGCAGCTGCTCAACGGCCAGCGCAACAACATCGCCGCCGCGCTGCCCGCGGGGCTGGGCGGTGTCCTGGGCTTTGGCGGTGCGCGCCACGTGGTCGCGGAGGTCATCGAGCCCCACCGCGAGACCGTGACGCCGGTCCGTGAGGCGGCGCCCGTGCGGGAGGCGCACACCGTGCGTGAGGCGACGCCCCGGACGACCTACAACCGTCCGCCGGAGCGCAAGAAGAGCATCGCGGGCTGGGCCGTGCCGCTGGCCCTGCTCGCCCTGGTCGTGCTCGCGTGGGGTGCCTTGCGAGGCCGCCGTGACGAGCGCCGCGCGCCCCAGGTGACCCGCACCACGACAGTCCCCGCGCAGGAGCGCGTCGCGCAGACCCCTTCACAGCCCGCGACACCTCCACCCCAGGCCGAGCCTCAGACTCCGCCCGCGACGGGCGGCTCCGGCACGCAGGCCACCCCGGGCACGGGGGGCGACGTGGAGAAGCAGACCGCGGGCGCGGCGGACACCGGGAAGCAGCAGCAGGGCGAGGGCACCGGCGGCTCCGGTCAGGAGAAGATGCGCGTGAGCGACCCCAACAGCCTGCGAGAGGCCTTCAACGGCCCGAGCGCGGAGCAGGGCTTCGTGCTGGAGGGCGTGGAGTTCAAGACGGGCTCGTCGCAGCTCACCTCGAAGAGCCAGCGCATGGTGGGCGAGCTGGGCAAGCTGATGGAGGAGAAGTCCGACGCGCGCGTGCGCATCAACGGCTTCACGGACAACACCGGCGACGCGAACGCCAACCGTCAGCTGTCGGAGAGCCGCGCGGAGAGCGTGCGCCGGGCGCTCGTGAGCCGGGGCATCCCGCAGGACCGCATCGAGGTCAGTGGCGAGGGTGACGCGAACCCCATTGCCCCCAACGATACTCCCGAGGGCCGCGTGCAGAACCGCCGCATCGAGGTGCAGGTGCTCGGTCAGTAATCCCCCGGGCACGCGGTCCCGGCGGCGTCCGGTCCTCACGGTGAGGGCCGGGCGCCGCTGTCTACGTCACGGCGGACGGCTCCGGCCGGTGCAGCGGTTCTCCCAACAGCTCCGCCAGATCGAACGCGTCCAGCAGCGCATGGCCCTGCAAGTCGTTGTTGAAGAACACCCACGCCGTCCGGCCCGCGTCGCGCCACGCCCTCAGGTCCTCCGCCACCCGCCGCAGCGCGCGGCGTCCATAGCGGCCCTCGTAGCGCCCGTGCGCGCCGTGGAAGCGCAGGTAGCGGAAGCCCCCGGTGGGGTGGGGCACCGGCTCCTCCACCAGGTCGTGCTCGCACACCGCCGCGCCATACGCCTCCAGGAGCGCGAGCACCTCCGGGTGGTACCAGGCCGCGTGACGGAACTCGAAGACATGGGGGAGGCCGCCGGGCAGGTGGGCGAGGAAGCGCTCCAGCCGCTCGGGGTCCGGCTTCGTCATGTTCGGCGGCAGCTGCCACAGGATGGGCCCCAGCCGGCTGCCCAGCCGCAGCACGCGCGAGTGGAAGAGCTCCACGCCCTCGCCGACCTCCTTCAGACGCTTCAAGTGCGTGAGGAAGCGGCTGCCCTTGCACGCGAAGCGAAATCCGCGCGGCACCTGCTCCCGCCAGCCGTCCACGGCGGCCTCCGTGGGCAGGCGGTAGAACGTGGCGTTGAGCTCCACGGTGGAGAACACCCGCGCGTAGTAGGGGAGCCAGCGGCGGACCGGCAGCCCGTCCGGGTAGAAGAGCCCCTTCCAGTGCTTGTAGACGTAGCCGCTCGTTCCCAGGTGGATGGCCGCCATGCGCTGGAGGATGGGCACGCCCCTCCCGCGTGGCCGCGCCCTGTCCACCGCGTTACACCTCCCGGAAGTTGTCCTCGGGGTTGGCCCGCGCTAACGCGAGGCGTTAGGGCTTCACGCTTGACCCTGCTTTCACCCACCCTCTAGAAGGCCCGCGACCCATGGCGACTCCCGACCGGTTTCCCCTCCCACAGGTCTCAGACAGCACCCGGAAGCCCGAGTGGTTGAAGGTGCGCCTGCCGCATGGCGAAGGCTATGAGCGGGTGAAGGCCATCGTGAAGCGGGTGGGGCTGGCCACGGTGTGCGAAGAGGCCCGCTGCCCGAACATCGCCGAGTGCTGGGGCGGAGGCACCGCCACGGTGATGCTGATGGGCGAGGTGTGCACGCGCGCCTGCCGCTTCTGCCACGTGAAGGTGGGGGCGCCCCCGCCGCTGGACCCGATGGAGCCCATCCATCTGGCGCAGGCGGTGAAGGAGATGAACCTCGAGTACATCGTCGTCACGTCGGTGAACCGCGACGACCGTCCGGACGGAGGCGCCAGCCACTTCGCGTCCGCCATCCGCGAGCTGCGCAAGGAGAGCCCGCGCACGCTGGTGGAGGTGCTCATCCCCGACTTCAAGGGGAAGGAAGAGGACCTGGCCACGGTGGCCGAGGCGAAGCCGCACGTGGTGGCGCACAACGTGGAGACGGTGGAGCGGCTGACGCCCACGGTGCGCGACCGCCGCGCCACGTACCGCCAGTCCCTGCGCGTGCTGGAGTACCTCAAGAACCGCCCGGAGAAGGTCTACACCAAGACGTCCGTCATGGTGGGCCTGGGCGAGACGGACGAGGAGCTGGAGCGCACGTTCAAGGACCTGCGCGACGTGGGCGTGGACGTGCTCACGCTGGGCCAGTACCTGCAGCCGTCGCAGTACCACCTGCGCGTGGAGCGCTTCGTGACGCCCGCGCAGTTCGAAGCCTACAAGGCGCTGGCGGAGTCCTTCGGATTCCTCTACGTGGCCTCCGGGCCGCTGGTGCGCTCCAGCTACCGCGCCGCCGAGTTCTTCATGAAGGGCCTGATGGAGCGCGAGCGCGTCGAGCGACTCGGCTGACCGGACGGAACATCCCTTCCTTAACCCCAGAGAGAGACACTCCCCCTCATGGCGACTTTCGAATTCAAGCTCCCGGATCTCGGCGAAGGCGTGGCGGAGGGCGAGCTCGTCAAGTGGCACGTCAAGGAGGGCGACCTGGTGAAGGAAGACCAGGTGCTCTGCGAGGTGATGACGGACAAGGCCACCGTCACGGTGCCCAGCCCGCACGCCGGCCGCGTCGTGAAGACGCACGGCCGTGAGGGCGACATGGCGAAGGTGCACCAGCTGCTGGTGACGCTGGACATGGAGGGCAGCGCTCCCGCGGCGCAGGCTCCGGCCCATGGCGCTCCGGCATCCCACGGTGCTCCGGCCGCGAGCCCGGCCCAGGCGGCGGCCCCCGCGGCCCCGGCCTCCGCCACGAAGGTGCTGGCCACGCCCGTCACGCGCCGCATGGCGCGCGAGCACGGCCTGGACCTGGCGGAGATCTCCGGCAGCGGTCCGCAGGGCCGCGTGACGAAGGCGGACGTGGTGGCGGCGCTGGAGGGTGGCAACGGCGCGCCGAAGAAGAACGAGGTCGCGGCCCCCGCGCCCCAGGCCGCGCGTCCGGCGGCGCCGCCGGTGGCGTCCGGCAAGGGCGACGAGCGCATCGCGCTGCGGGGCCTGCGCAAGAAGATCGCGGAGAAGATGGTGCGCTCGAAGTTCACGATGCCGCACTTCGCGTTCGTGGAGGAGGTGGACGCCACGGACCTGGTCGCGCTGCGCACGCGGCTCAACAGCCAGCTGGCGGCGGCCGGTGACGGCACGAAGCTGACCTACCTGCCGTTCATCGTGAAGGCGACCATCGCCGCGATGAAGAAGTTCCCGCACCTCAACGCGAACTTCGACGAGTCGACGCAGGAGTTGGTGGTGCGCGGCGAGTACAACATCGGCATCGCGGTGGCCACGCCGGACGGCCTCACGGTGGCGGTGGTGCGCAACGCGGACCAGCTCACGCTGGGCGAGCTGGCGAAGGAGATCTCCCGCCTGAGCGTCGCGGCGCGAGACCGCAAGCTGAAGATGGAGGAGCTGACGGGCGGCACCTTCACGATTACGTCGCTGGGGCAGAGCGGCGGCCTGTTCGCCACGCCCATCCTGAACCACCCGGAGGTGGGCATCCTGGGCGTTCACAAGCTGAAGAAGCGCCCGGCGGTGAAGAACGACCAGGTCGTGGTCCGGGACATGATGAACCTGTCGCTGTCCTGCGACCACCGCGTCATCGACGGCGATGTCGCGGCCAGCTTCGTGTACGAGATCATCAAGTACCTGGAAGCGCCGGACCTGCTGTTCCTCGCGATGGCGTGAGGACACGCGTCGCGGGACACGCCCGACCGCTCCTGCTCCGGGGGGCGGCCGGGATGCGGGGGAACTTCCGGAACAGCAACGCTGAAGGCGGGCA
The DNA here is from genome assembly GCF_003668875.1 of Corallococcus interemptor. Taxonomy (GTDB): domain Bacteria; phylum Myxococcota; class Myxococcia; order Myxococcales; family Myxococcaceae; genus Corallococcus; species Corallococcus interemptor. The sequence goes on from NZ_RAWM01000127.1 coordinate 6,952, forward strand.
GCCGCGATGGCCGACAATCCCCGTGAGTTGATCCGCGCCGCGCAGACCGCCGAGCTCCAGGGGGACCGCGCGAAGGCGGCGGAGTGCCTGGAGCAGGCCGCCGCGCTGTACCAGAAGTCCGGCCACGCCTCGCGCGCCTCGCAGTTGTTGCGGCAGGCGCGCCAGCTGAAGACCCGAGCCCCGGACGTCAGCCCCGCCTTCACGGCGGCCATGGCGGGCAACAAGGACGCCGCGGCGTACCGCGCGGTGGGCTGGGGCGACGCCGTCTCCGACGCGTTCAACGACAAGGCGGGCGCCGTGGTGCACACGCTGGAGGCCCATGAGGACTCCACCGTGAAGGGGGGCGCGCCGCTGCCCGTCGAACCCGGCCTGCCCCGGCTCGCCGGAAGGATTGCCGCCATCGGCGCCCCGGTGTCCTCGGCGGAAGCCGTCACGCTGCACGATGGGCCTGCCTCCGCGGATGCCGCTCCCGTCAGCACGGGGGAGGACGTTGGTGCCGAGCGCATCGATTCCGGAGGCGACGTCGTCGTCCCGGGCGGACTGCTCATGCCCCCGGAAGAGGACGCGCTCGATCCCGCGACCGGGCTGCTGCGTGCTTCGGGCGCCGAGGACGCTGTCGTCCCCGGAGGACTGCTGCGGCCCCCGGACGAGGACACCTCGCCCGTGCACGCCGAACCGGCGCGCGGCCGCCGCCGTGAGAAGCGCCTCATCGAGCGGGGGCCCACCCGCGCGGCTCCCGCGTTGGACGCATGGTGCTCGTTCTGCTGCCGGCCTCGCGGCGAGGTGGGCGACCTGGTGGCGGGCCCGGCGGGGGCGTTCATCTGCAAGGGCTGCCTGGGCGAATCCCAGGGCCTGCTGGGCGACGTCGTCGCTCCGGCCCCTGTGCGCAAGCCCGCGCCGGAGGAGGCGCGCACCGGCACCGTGGAGATGGTGGGCCACGACGAGGTGAAGACCCTGCTGGAGCGCACGCTCCAGGCGGGTGCCCGCTGCCTGCTGCTCGTGGGCCCCGAGGGCTGCGGCAAGAGCCTCTTCTTCCAGTCGCTCCAGCGGCACGGCCAGGGCGTGCTCGCGACCGTGGAGGCCCTGGAGTCCACGCCGGGCACCGAACCACTCCTCGTGGAGGACGTGGACCGCCTGGAGCCCCGCGCCCAGAACGCGCTGACCGCGTTCCTCGCGAGCCATCCGCAGCGCGCGGTGGTGATGAGCGCTCGTGGCGCCGTGTCGTCGCTGGGCCTGTGGGTGCGAGGGGAGGGTGGCAGCCTGCCCGTCCCCACCACCGCGGGCATGATTGAAGCCGTGCAGGGCCTTGTGCCCGTGTCCCTGCTGGAGCGCGTGCAGGTGCTGCTCCCGGTGCGCCGTCCCACGGTGCCGGAGCTCGTCGAAGTGGCGCGCCGCACCCTGGCCCTGCGCCAGCCAGCCGTCACGCTGTCTCAAGAAGTCCTGGGAGCGTTCGCCGCCGAAGCGGTCCGCTCCCCGCGCGCGGGGCATGAGCTCCAGGCGCTCCTGTCCCGCGTCTACGCGGGCAGCTGGAGCCTGGAAGCGGCCCAGACGCCCGCCGCGCCATCCCAAAACCCACGAGGGGGGCGAAAGGGATCACCATGAACACGCTCACCGTCTTCCGCCTGGGCCGGGTGGAGTACGAGGACGGACTGAAGCTGATGCACCTGTTCGGCGAGGCCCGCCTGCAGGAGCTCATTGGCGACGCGCTGCTCCTCCTGGAGCACCCGCCCGTCCTCACGCTGGGCCGCGCCGCGAAGCGCGAGAACATCACCGCCACCGACGCGCGCCTCGCGGAAGAGGGCGTGGAGGTGTTCGACACCAACCGCGGCGGCGACGTCACCTACCACGGCCCCGGTCAGGTGGTGGGCTACCCCATCCTCCTCCTGCCGCCGGAGCGCCGCGACGTACGCCGCTACGTGCGTGACGTGGAGCGCGGCCTCATCCAGACGCTCGCGGCCTTCGGGCTCACCGCCGGCGCCATCCCCAAGTGGCCGGGCGTGTGGCTGGGGCAGGAGGGCTCGCCGGACGCGCGGAAGATTGGCGCCATTGGCGTGCACCTGTCGCGCTGGCTCACCACGCACGGCTTCGCGCTCAACGTGAACACGAACCTGGAGCACTTCCAGCTCATCGTCCCGTGCGGCATCCGCGAGGCGGGCGTCACGTCCATGCAGCGCGAGCTGGGCCACCCCGTGTCCGTCCCGGACGTGGAGGAGGTGCTCGCGCGCGAGTTCACCCAGGTCTTCGACGCCCAGCGCGTGGACGGCACGGTGGGCCTGCGCACGGTGAGCGTCGCCGTGGTGCACGGCCGGGGGCCGGAGGCGCGCGTGCTGCTGCTGCGCCGGACGCCGGAGCGCGGAGGCTTCTGGCAGACGGTGACGGGGCGCCTGGAGCCGGGAGAATCCCCCGGGGACGCCGCCCGCCGCGAGCTGGCGGAGGAGACCGGCCTCGCGCTGCCCGTGGTGGACCTGGCCTACCGCCACGCCTTCGCGCTGGGGGAAGCGCTGCCGCCCAGACTGGTGGAGGAGCACGGCTTCGCGGTGCACGCCGCGCCGGACACGCAGGTGCGCCTGGGGCCGGAGCACGACGCCTTCGAATGGGTGGATGTGCCCACGGCCCTGGAGCGGCTGCCCTTCCGGGGCCTGCGCGAGACGGTGACCCGGGCGCTCAGGACGCCCGGGCGGTAACCGCCACTACAGCTCGATGACCATCGCCTCCTTGGCGGCGATGGTGGCCTTGCGGTGCTTGCGCACCTCGCGCAGCAGCGCGTCCATGCTCGCGTCGTCGCGGCCCGGGTCGTGGTGGAAGAGCACCAGCTGCTTCACCTCGCTGGCGTCCGCCGCGCGCACCGCCGCCTCCCACGTCGAGTGGCCCCAGCCCGTGCGGGCCGGCCCGGTGCGGCCGCGGTACTCGTCCTCCGTGTACATGGAGTCGTAGATGAGCGCGTCCGCGCCCCGCGCGAAGTCGAACAGCTTCGCGTCCAGGTCCGTGCCGTGCTCCACGTCCGTCGCGTACACCAGCGAGCGCCCGCCGAAGTCCACCCGGTAGCCCACGTTGCCGCCGGGGTGGTTCAGCTCCAGCGTGCGCACCGTGGCCTTGCCCACCGGGATGTCCTCGCCCACCACCACGTCCCGGTACGCCAGGCGCGTGCGGAACACGTCCTCCGCCGTCACCGGGAAGTAGGGGTGCACCATCTGCCCGGCCAATATCTGCTTGAGCGACTTACCGTCCCGAGGTGACCCGTACAGCGTCACGTCGTTCGCCGGAGAGAACATCGGCGAGAAGAACGGCAGGCCCTGCAGGTGGTCGTAGTGGTAGTGCGAGATGAAGATGGATGCCTTGACGGGCTTTCGCGTCGCCGTCAGCGCATCCCCCAGGCCGCGCGCTCCGGAGCCCAGGTCGAAGATGAGCAGCTCGTCGCCACAGCGGACCTCCACGCACGGCGTGTTGCCGCCGTAGCGCTTCGTCGCCGGGCCTGGAGCGGGGATGGAACCGCGCACCCCCCAGAAGCGCACCTCGAAGCGCGCGGTGCTCCGCCGGACCGGGCGCTCAGCCGGCCTTGGCTTCCGTGTCGTCGTCCTCCGCGAAGAGCTCAATCAGGTGCCCCGTACGCTCGCGCTTCGTCTTCAAATAGTCGACGTTATGCGGATTGTGCTCGGTCCGGGAAGGGATTCGGCGCCGGACCGCCACGCCTTCCTCCACCAGCCCGGCGATCTTCAGCGGATTGTTGGTGATCAGGTCCACCGACCGCACATCCAACGACCGCAGCATTTCCGCAGCGATGTCGTACGAGCGCAAGTCGTCCGCGAAGCCCAGCTGGCGGTTGGCCTCGTAGGTGTCCAGCCCCTTGGACTGCAGGGCGTAGGCCTTGATCTTGTTGCCCAGGCCGATGCCCCGGCCCTCCTGGCGCAGGTAGAGCACCACGCCCAGCCCGTTCTGGGACACGAAGTCCAGCGCCCGGTCCAGCTGCTCGCGGCAGTCGCACTTGAGGCTGCCGAAGACTTCGCTCGTCAGGCACTCGGAGTGGATGCGCACCGGCACCCCCTCCAGCCCCTTGGGCTCGCCCACCACCAGCGCCACGTGCTCCTTCCCGTTGCGCTTGTCGCGGAAGACGATGGTCTTCAGCACCCCGCGGGCCGTGGGCACGTCCGCCTCCGAGTACCGCTCCAGGTGCTGGGTCGGCTTACGGGTCGGCAGGACCTGGGGTGAGCGAGTGTCGGACATGGTAGGTCGTCTCCCAGAGAGAGGGCCGTTACTTCTCGCCCCCCTGGATGCAAGTCAAGGTGACACCCCGATGGGTGTGGTGAAACCCGCCTGTTTGGATGCGGCGGACGTGGACTGCGTTGCTCAGGCGACCCACGAGAGGGGGACCAGCTCCACATGGGAGCCATCAGTCAGGCTGCTGGTATCCCGGGGGAAGTGAAGCAAATGTGTGGCTGCCGCAGCTGAACGCAGGGCCCCCGACGTCTGAGTCCCCAGGGGTCTCGCCCACAGCTCGCCTGCTCGCCAGGTGGCCGTGACACGCACAAAGTGGGCAAGCCCCGGGGCCTTGGAGAGCTTCCCCTCCAGGCGGCCGGCGACGCGGGGCGGCTCCACGTCGGCGTGCCCCAGGAGCCGGCGCAGGGCGGGGCGCACGAAGAGCTCGAAGGTCACCAGGGACGACGTGGGGTTGCCGGGCAGGCCCATGAAGAGGGTGGCGCCGCGCTGGCCCACCACCAGCGGCTTGCCGGGCTTGATGGCCACGCGCCAGAAGCGCTGCTCGACACCGAGCGCCTCCAGGGCGTCCTTCACGAAGTCGTGGTCGCCCACGGAGACGCCCGCGCTGGTGAGGACCACGTCGAAGCCCTCCGTGCGCGCCAGGGCCTCCTGGACGGCCTCCCGCGTGTCCCGGGCGATGCCCAGGAGCGTGGGCACCCCGCCCGCGCGCCGCACCGCCAGGGCCAGGGTGGGGGCGTTGATGTCCACGATGCCGTCGCCGGGGGGCTCGTCCACCCGGCACAGCTCGTCGCCGGTGGACAGCACCGCCACGCGCGGCCGGCGGGGCACCGGCACCGTGCCCTGGCCCTGCGCCCACAACAGCCCCAGCTCCGGGATGCCCAGGGGCGTGCCGCGCCGCAGCAGCACGTCGCCCTCCTTCGCGTCCTCGCCCCGGGGCCGCACGAAGTTCCCCGGCCCCGCGGCCTCCAGGATCTCCACCGCGTCCAGCGCACCGGCGAGGGTCCGGGTGCGCTCGCGCATCACCACCGCGTCCGCGCCCGGGGGCAGGGGGGCGCCGGTCATGATGCGCGCGCAGGTGCCCGGGACGACCTCCCGGGTGGGGCGCCTGCCGGCGAACACCGTCTCGCCCACCGTGAGGCGCACGGGCAGGGGGCCCGTGAGGTCCCCGCCGCGCACCGCGTAGCCGTCCATGGCGGAGTTGTCCCAGGGGGGCAGGGTGCGGCGGGCGAGGACGTCCTCGGCCAGCGCGCGGCCCAGGGCGTCGTCCCCGGGCACCCACTCGGTGGGCAGCGGCGTGCACAGCCCGAGGATCCGCGCTCGGGCCTCCTCCACCGGCAGCAATGCGGGGGCGTCACTCATGCTGTTTTCCCACCCAAAGTCCGTGAGAAAATCAAGTGTTAGTTTGACAGCCCAGCTGATCATCGTTACAAGCAATCGTGATCGCGAGGCTCGCGTCCAACAGCAGGGGCGTCCCGCCAACCCGTTGATAGCACACGGGAAATTTCCAAGGAGACAGCGTCGATGGCCAAGCCCAAGTCCGGGGCGAAGAAGCCGACTCCCGCTGCAAAAGCCGGTGCGAAGCCTGCCGCGAAGAAGGACAACGCGGCCCGCCTGGATCTGATCAGGAACGCCTCGAAGAAGGTGGCGACGGCCGCGACGAAGGTCGTCAAGGCGGTCGCTGAAGGGGCGAAGGGCAAGGTCGCGGCGGCGAAGAAGGCGGTGGCGGAGAAGGTGGAGAAGGCCCCCGCCGCCAAGAAGGCAGCGGCCAAGGCGGCTCCTCCTGCTCCCGCGGCGCCTCCCGCGAAGGCCGGCAAGGCCGGCAAGGCCGCCCCCGCGGCGAAGGCCGCGCCCGCCGCCCCTGCCGCGGCCGGCAAGAAGGGCGCTGGCAAGGCCGGGGGCAAGTCTCCCATGTCCGTCCCCGCGGGCCCGCCCGTGGAGAAGCCCCGTCCGCGCGCCACGAAGCTTCCGCCCGTGGGCGAGCCGCTGACGAAGCGTGAGATGGAGCAACTGCTCACGGCCGGCGAGGGCCGCGGCGTGATGGGCGAGGGCAGCCTCAAGGGCCGCCTCATCCTCAGCGGCGAGATGCCCCACCTGGTCGTCGTGGGCCGCGACAAGCGCGAGCTGACGTTCCTGTTGCAGGGACCGGATCAGGAAGTGCTGCCGGCGTACGTGGACCACAAGGTCTCCGTGGTCGGCCTCATCAAGAAGACCACCAACCACAGCGGCGTGGTGGAGGTGCGCAAGTACTCCGCCAAGAAGCCGGAGGTGGAGGAGGTCGCGCCGCCCCCCTCGGACTCGGAGCCGAAGCTGCGCTACCTGTCGCCCGGCGAGGTCTCCATGGCCGTCGCCGCGGGCATGGGCGCCGGCATCAAGGGCTTCGCCAGCATCCGGGGCAACCTGGAGATGATGGGCGAGGACTTCGTGCTCGTCGTGTCCAACGGCGGCACGCGCCAGCAGGTGTCCTTCGCCATCGAGGGCAAGGCGGCGGTGAAGAGCCTGCGCAAGCACGTGGGGCAGACGCTCCAGGTGACGGGCGTGGTGGACAAGACGTCCGGCTGGGGCGGCCGCATCGCCGCGGAGATGGTGGAGCCGCGTCCGTCCGAGGCCCGCTCGGTGTCTCGCGACGAGATGGAGCTGGTGCACATCGAGGGCGAGGTGCCCACGTCCGTGGACGTGAAGCTCAACCACGGCCTCACGGTGCGCCTGCCGGAGCAGCCCGGCGCCACCTGGGCCATCGAGCCCACGCTGGCCAAGCGCGTGGGCCTGCGCGAGGCCAACTTCGAGCCCGGTCCCTCCGGCGGCCCGGCCACCCGCGAGTTCTTCTTCACGCCGCGCAACCCCGGCAACTTCGAAGTGGAGTTCTTCCTCGCCAAGGCGTTCACGCCGGGCGTGGTGGAGCGCTCCTTCAAGATCAACGTCACCGTCAAGCCCTGAGGGCTTGGACGCACGGGCCCTCCCTGGACCGCAAGGTCCTCCAGGGAGGGCGAATGGGGGCCGGGGGGTTCCCGCCCGCACCCTTCGGGCTTACCCGTTCCCTCAGCGGCCTTGCCGCGTCCCCACCGTGAGCATTTCCCAAGACCACATCCGACAGCTGCTCGCTGAAGCCGACCATCCCCTGGGCCTGAAGGAGCTCCTTCGCCTGGGAGGCCTGAACCCCGGCCAGCAGACCGACCTCAAACGCGCCCTGCGTGAGCTGGTGCGCGCGGGCGCCATCGTCAAGGACGGCAAGCGCTTCCGCCTGGAAGGCCCGCGCACGCCTCGCGCGCCGGATTCCGGCTTCGAAGCCCGCCGCGACCTGTCCTCGCCTCCCCTCAAGAAGCGGGGCCCGGCCCCGGGCAGCGGGCGCGAGGAGCGCCGGGGCGGCTTCCGGGACGATGGTCCCCGGGGCGGCGGCAACCTCCGGCGCTCGCTCCAGCGGGGCTCCCGCGACGACCGCTTCGAGGACTCCAGCCAGCCCGCGGTGGAGGGCATCCTCCACATGCACCGGGACGGCTTCGGCTTCGTGCACCCGGTGTCCGGCGAGGGGGAGAACATCTTCCTGCCGCCGGGCGAAGCGCAGCGGGCCCTGGACAACGACCGCGTCCTCGTGGAGGTGGCGGGGCGGCCGGGCCGCTTCGAGGGCCGGCTGGTGCGCGTGGTCAACCGGCGGCGTGAGCTGGCGGTGGGCACGTACGTGGCGCAGGGCCGGCACTCGCTGGTGATGACCACGGACACGAGCCTGCCGGGCCCCATCCGCGTGCCGGCGACGCAGATGGCGCGCGACGGCGACCTGGTGAAGGTGCGGCTGGGCGTGGGCGCGGACCTGCTGGAGCCCGGGCAGGGGCTGTTCGGCGAGGTGGCCGGTTCGCTGGGGCGGCCCGGCGACCCGAGCGCGGAGGTGCTGGGGTCGGCCTTCGCGCATGGCTTCTCCGACGAGTTCCCGCCGGAGGTGATGGACGAGGCGGACGCGTTCGCGGTGAAGGTCACGGAGGCGGAGGCCACCGAGGGCAACCGCCGCGACCTGCGCCAGATGCCGCTCATCACCATCGACGGCGAGGACGCGCGCGACTTCGACGACGCCGTGTACGCGGAGGCCCAGGCCGGGGGCTGGCGGCTGGTGGTGGCCATCGCGGACGTGTCGCACTACGTGAAGGAGCGCACCGCGCTGGATGCGGAGGCGCTCAACCGCGCGACGTCCGTGTACCTGCCGGACCGCGTGCTGCCCATGCTGCCGGAGCGGCTGTCCAACGGCATCTGCTCGCTGCGCCCGGATGAAGACCGGCTGTGCATGGTGGCGGACATGACGTTCGACCGCCACGGCCAGCGCCGCTCGCACGAGCTGTACCCGGCGGTGATGCGCAGCGTGGCGCGCTGCACGTACAACGAGGTGCAGGACGTCCTGGACGGCAAGGACGTGCCGCACCGCGACTTCCTCAAGCCCCAGTTCGAGCAGTTGATGGCGCTGGCGCGCGCGCTGATGGGCATGCGCAAGGCGCGAGGCGCCATCGACTTCGACGTGCCGGAGCACAAGGTGGTGCTGGGCGAGGACGGCGTGCCGCTGCGCATGGAGAAGCGCGAGCGCAAGGACAGCCACCGGCTCATCGAGGAGTGCATGCTGGCCGCCAACGAGGCGGTGGCCACGTACTTCCAGGACGAAGGACTGCCCACGGTGTACCGGTTCCACGGCGAGCCGGATCCGCAGAAGCTGGCGGCGTTCGCGGTGCTGGCGGAGGCGTACGGCTTCCAGCTGGACGTGGAGAACGGCGTGTCGTCCAAGGAGCTGGACGCGTTCATCACGCAGCTGGAGGGGCACCCGGAGCAGCGCGCGCTGAACCAGCTCCTGCTGCGCTCCATGATGCAGGCCGTGTACACGTCGACGCGCGTGGGCCACTACGGCCTGGCGGCGGAGAACTACCTGCACTTCACGTCGCCCATCCGGCGCTATCCCGACCTGCTGGTGCACCGCATCCTGAAGGCGGTGTGGGCGCGCAAGGGCAAGAAGCCCTCGGACGCGCAGCTGGACCGGGAAGAGGAGCGGCTGGAGGGCATGGCGCAGCAGTGCTCGGAGCGCGAGCGCGCGGCCATGACGGTGGAGCGCGAGGTGGTGGCGTTCTACGCGGCCCTGATGATGAAGGACCGCGTGGGCGAGGAGTTCGACGCCACGGTGGCGGGCATCGCGGAGTTCGGCTTCTTCGTGGAGCTGGACGAGGTCCACGTCGAGGGCCTGGTGAAGGGCGAGTCGCTGGGGCCGGGCTCCAAGCTGGACAAGCGCACGCACTCGCTCGTGTATCCGAATGGCCGGCGCGTGCGGGTGGGGCAGAAGCTGCGCGTGCGGCTGCTGTCCGCGAACACCACCGCGCGGAAGATTGATTTCGAAGCGCTCCAGTTCGAGGACGAGGCGCCGCTCCAGCGGGCCGAAGGCGCACGGCAGCCGCCGCGCCGTCGTGAGTACGTGAACGAGGCGCCGGGCCGTCACAAGGGTGGCAGGCCCGGGCGCAGCGAGCGCGAGGCTCCGAAGCCGGGCCGCACGCCGTGGCGCAAGCCCGCGGTGGCCGAGGACGCGGCGCAGTGGCGTTCGCTTGGCGAGGCGGAGGCGGCGCCGTGGCAGCCGCCCGCGCCGGAGGACGCCGCCACCGTGGAGGCCGCGACGGTTGCCGGGTACGGCGACGAGGTGCTGGGAGACGCGCCACGTCCGCGAGGGCGTTTCAGCCGGGAAGGGCGCCGCGAGGAGGCCGCGCCTGCCCGTGGCGCCGGCCGCTTCCTGAAGGCCCGCACGGAGGAGGCTCCCGCGCCGAAGGCGGAGCCCGCGAAGCCGGCCAAGGGCAAGCGCAAGGTCATCCGTCCCTCGCTCCCCGCGCCCGAAGAGGGCATCGAGTCCGGCTCGGCACCGGAGGCTCCGGCGCCTCGCGAGGCCTTCACCCCGCCGGGCTTCGACTCCGGCGACAGCGCTCCGGTGGCTTCACCGCACCCGGGCTTCGACCGGATCCGCGCGCTGGCCGCGCAGCGGGGCCAGCTCTCCACGGGGGCGGCTCCGGGCAAGAAGGTCCGCAAGGCGGCCGCTGGCGCGAGCTCGCGGGCGAAGCCCTCGAAGAAGGCCGCGCCGGGCAAGAAGGCCGGTGGCTCCAAGGGCGCGGGCAAGAAGCCGGGGCGCGGAGCCCCGGGCAAGCGCAAGCGCTGAACGCGGGGCCGGGCCTTTCCGGCCGCGCCGCCGTTCCAGCCGTTCCACTCAAGGAGGCCGTGTGGGTGCTGTGCGAATCGTGGGGTTGATGCTGGCGGTGGCGGGCGGCGTGCTGCTGTTCACCGGGCTCAAGGCGCGGGACTCGCTCACCGAACGCGCCACCGAGCTCATCACCGGCCGCAACACCGAGCAGACCACGCTCTACGTCGCGGGCGGCGGCGCCGCGCTCGTGGGCGGCGTGCTGCTGGCCCTCTTCGGGGGAGGACGAGGCCGGCGTTAGGCCCCGTCCCCTCTACCCGGGACTGCTTACTTCGTGGCGCCCGAGGCCTGCGCGGCCTTGGCGCGCTTGGTCGCCTCGCCGAACTGCTTGGTGGCCTCGTTGGCCTGGGCCGTCAGCTCCTCGATGCGCTTGGCGTGAGCGGCGGCGCTGGCCTTGGCGGCGGCGACGCGCTCCGCGGCCTCCGGATCCACCACGGCCTTCTTGCCCTTCTCCGGCTTGGGCGGCGTGGCGGCCTCGATGGCCTCCTGCTCCGCGGCCTGCATCAGCGACTTCTCGTGCTCGATGTACTTGAACATCACGATGCGCTTGTTCAGGTACGTGTTGGCCGAGTCCGGGTTGAGGGCGATGACCTGATCATACGTCTTCAGCGCCAGGTCCAGCTCCGCGGGGTTCGCCGGCGCGGACATGGAGCGGGCGCCACCGCGCTGCGAGTGCACCTCCGCGATCCAGCTGAGCGCGTCGGTGTCCTTCGGGTTGATCTTCAGGCACTCCTGGAAGTACTGCTCCGCCTTCTCCAGCGGGCCGTTCTTCGCGTACATCGCCGCGACGTTGCGGTAGGCCTCGGCCTTGTCCTGGGGCGTCTTCGCGAAGTCCACCAGCTTCAGCGCGGCCTGCGCGGCCTGGTCCGTCTGGCCCGCCTGCATGTGCGCGAAGGCCTTCTTCTCCCAGACCTTCTCCTGGGTCGGGTCGATCTTCAGCGACTCCTCGTACTCCTTCACCGCCTCCGCGTAGTTCTTGTCGGCGAGGAAGTTGGTGCCCTTGACCCGGTGCTCCTTGGCCTTCTCTTCCTTCTCGTCGGCGCAGCCAAAGGACCCGCCCAGGGTCAGCACACCCAGCATCAAACCCACGCTACCCAGCCGCTTCATGCCCAAAGCCTTTCGTGAAGTTCCAGGGGGCACGTCCCAGCGGGGGGCCCCACGCGGCGCGGAATATACCCGAACTCGCTTCAGGTGCGGCCCTGTCCGGTGGGGGGCCTCAGGAGCGTGCGCGCGCGAGCAGGGAGACGAGCAGGGGCGCGCCCAGCGCGGCCGTCACCACTCCCACGGGCAATTCACGCCCGGGGAGGATCAGCCGCGCCGACGCATCGCACAACGCGAGGAACGCGGCCCCCACCACCACGGAGCCCGGCAGCAGCACGCGGCGGCTCACCCCGAGCGTCCGGCGCACGAGGTGCGGGACGATGAGCTCCACGAAGGCGATGGGGCCGCACCACGCGACACAGGCGGCCACGCCCAGCGCCCCCAGGCCAATGGCCACCGTGCGGACGCGCTGGACGGGGACGCCCTGGGACTCCGCGTGTTCCTCGCCCGCGATGAACACCTCCAGCGCGCGGGTGAGGGCAAGCAGGCCCACGACGGTGACGGCCGCGAACGGGGTGAGCACCAGCACGCCGGAGTAGCCCACCTGCGGCAGGTGGCCCAGGGACCAGCGCATGGCGGCCATGAGCTCGGCGGAGTCCGCGGTGAACTGCAGGCCGGTGGAGATGGCGCCCGCCGCCATGGAGCAGGCGATGCCCGCGAGCACCACGTCGTTCATCCGCACGCGGCGGCCCGCGGCGATGGCGGCCACCACCAGGCTGACGCCCAGCGCGCCCCCGAAGGCAGTGGCGGTGATCAGCGGAAATCCCCCCGGCGCGAGCCGCACGCCCAGCAGGATGGCCACCAGCGCGCCCAGGGTCGCACCGGCGGTGGTGCCCACGGTGCTGGGCGCGGCCAGCGGGTTCGCGAAGAGGGACTGGTACACGGCGCCCACCAGCGACAGCGTGCCGCCCACCAGCATGGCCATCAGCGTGCGGGGCACGCGCAGCTGCCAGAACACGAAGTCCACCGAGCCCGGCGAGATGCCCGGGCCGATGAACGGCGCCACCGCGCACGCGGCCACGCAGACCGCCAGGACGAGCCAGGCCTTCACGGGGAGCCCCCGCTGCGGGGCAGGCCCACGAACACGCGGTGGCCCTCCACGGACATGCCGTGCATGCGCACGCCGAACAGCTCGCCCAGGTGCTCGCCCAGGTCGGGGGCGTCCAGCTCCCGCTCGAACGCCACGCGGCCCTGGAACAGGCCCACGACGCGAGGCGCGCGCGTGCCCGGAGCGTGGGCGTGCGCGAGCACGTTGACGTCATGGGTGACGCACAGGATGCCGCGTCCCTCGCGCCAGAGGTGGCCCATGCGCGTGTACAACTCCAGCTGCTGCGCGGGGTCCAGGAAGTTGGCGGGCTCGTCCAGCAGCACCAGCGGCGTCTCCTGCGCGAGCAGCCCCGCGACCGCCACGCGCTGCCGCTCGCCGCCGGACAGCTCCGTGATGGGGCGCAGGGCGAAGGACGCCGCGCCTGCCTCCGCCAGCGCCTTGTGCGCTGCTTCTTCCGACGCGCGCCGGGATTCGGGGAAGCGGTAGCGCGCGGAGACGACCTGCTCCAGCGCGGTGATGGGCTCGGCCGCCTCCAGCCGCTGGGGCAGCCACGCGAGCTTCGCCGCGCGCTCCCGGGGAGCCAGGCGCGACACCTCCTGCCCGTCGACGAAGGCCTGCCCGGCGTCCGGACGCAGCAGGCCCAGCGCGACCCGCAGGAGCGTGGACTTGCCCGCGCCGTTGGGGCCCATGATGGCCACGAAGTCCCCCGGAGCCACGCGCAGGGACACGCCGTCCAGCAGCGTCCGTCCTCGCGCCCGCACCGTCACCGCGTCCAGCGTCAGTCCGGCCGTCATCGCGTGGGGGGCAGGGTGCCCAGGGCGGCGCGGAGCCGCTCGACGACGTCGAGGATGGCGGGCCCGGTGGACTGCACGTCGGGGCCGACGACCAGCCGCACCCGGTCCTCCCGCGCGGCGCGCAGACCGGTGAGCTGCTTCCATGGGGCCAGCACCCGCGCCTGTCCCGAGGCGTCCAGGGACGGCACGTTGATGAGCACCAGCACCGCGTCCGGATCCAACGCGATGACGCCCTCCAGCGACAGGTTGGGGGGACCGGAGCGCTCTTCGGCGACGGCGTTGCGCGCGCCCGCGGCCTCCAGCGCGGCGCCGTGCAGCGACGCGCGCTTCATGTACCAGACCTCCGACAGCGTGCCCGCGACGTCGCCCAGCACCAGCAGCACGCGGGGGGCGTCCTTCGGCGCGGGGCGCGACAGCGTCTGCTCCAGCCTCTGCGCCAGCGCGGCGGCCTGGGGCTCGCGTCCGCTCAGACGGCCCAGCTCCTTCACGCTGCCGACGACCTCCGGGAGCGACGTCCAGGGCAGCACCTTCAGTGGCGCGAGCGCGGCGAGCGCCTCCGCCGGAGCCTGCTTCACCTGCTGATCCACGAGCAGCGTGGGCTTGAGCTTCGCGATGGCCTCGAAGTTGGGCGCGAACGTGGTGCCCACCTTCGGCAGGGCGGGGGTGCCCGGGGGCAGGGCGGTGTAGTCGGACACGCCCACGATTTCAGCGCCCGCGCCCAGCGCGAACAGCGCCTCCGTGACGGACGGGGACAGCGAGACGATCCGCCGCGCCTGGGGCTCCGTGGCCGGGGGCGCCGGGCGCTGACAGCCCGCCGCGAGCGCGAGCACCACGCAGAGCAGGGAGGGGAGGCGGAAGAGACTCATGGGCGGGCCGACTTCTAGCACGCGGGTCGTGGGAAGCGGCGTCTGGGTTTCGCTGGGGCGGGGCGCATATCCTGGGAACTCCTCACAGGGGGAATACCCGGACATGGCTTGGATGAACTGGACCTCGCGCGCGCTCTGCGCCGCGGCGCTGCTTGGCACTTCCTCGGCGCTCGCCGCGTCGCCGTTCTCGGAAGGGATGATCTCCATCACGCTGGATGACGGCTGGAGCACGCAGTACACGCTGGCGCGGCCGGCGCTCAAGTCGCGCAACATCCCCGCGACGTATTACCTGGTCACGGACGCGGTGGCCCAGGCGTGGGGCGGCTACATGAGCCTCGCGCAGGTGCAGACGCTCAAGGCGGAGGGCAATGAAATCGCCAGCCACACGCGCACGCACGCGGACCTCACGTCGCTGACGCCCGCGCAGCTGACGTCGGAGCTGCATGACTCGCGCACGTGGCTGCAGACGAACGTGGGCGCGCAGTGCGGCAAGGACTTCGCGTCACCCTATGGCGCGTACAACGCGACGGTGATGACGGCGCTGAAGCCGGAGTACGCCAGCCACCGCACCATCAACGCGGGCCGCAACTACCGCGACACGGTCATCTACGAACTGCGCGCCAACGACGTGTCGAGCGCGGTGACGGTGGCGAAGGTGAAGGGGTGGATCAACCAGGCCATCGCGGAGAAGAGCTGGCTCATCATCCTCTTCCACGAGTTCACCAGCGGCACGCCCACGCGGGAGACGCAGTACAAGACGACCAACTTCAACAGCATCCTCAACTACGTGCAGTCCACGGGCATCCGCACCGTGACGGTGGAGCAGGGGCTGGCGCTGACGGACGGCCTCACGGAGGCGCCGCCGTCGGTGGGCACGGTCGTCTACGACGACGCCATGGGCAGCGGCTTCCAGGACTGGAGCTGGGCGACGCACGACCTGGACCAGGCCGTCACGGTGCACTCCGGCTCCACGGCGGTGAGCTTCGAGCCGGACTACTGGGAGGCGCTGATGTTCCACCACACGGGGCTGGACCTGGCGCAGTACCAGTCCGTGGACCTCTGGGTGCACGGAGGCACGACGGGCGGTCAGCAGGTGCGGCTGGCGCTCTACAACGGCGGCACGCTGCTGGGCTCCATCAACCTGGAGACGGCGCTGGGGCACCCCATCGCGGCGGGCACCTGGCAGAAGGTCTCCATCCCGCTCAGCGCCATCGGGGCGACGTCCGGCATCGTGGATGACTTCTACGTGATGGATGACTCCGGATCGAATCAGGGCACGGTGTACGTGGACGACTTCGTGCTCGTGCCGTAGCCGTGAAGTCACCGCGCGCCGGTGCCTGCTCCGGCGCGCGTGAAGGCGGTCATCGCCTACAGCTTGATCAACTCCACGTCATCCATGTGGATGAAGTTGGAGCCGTTGTGGGCCGGCGACTTGCTGTGCAGGCCGAACTCCAGGTAGCCGTTGGTGACGCTGATGGCGGGCGTCTCCACGAGCGTGTAGTTGCCGTAGGTGCCCAGGTTGGTGATGGCCGGCGCGCAATCGCCGCAGTTCTTCACCTGGAAGCGCGCGAAGTCGAACGTGCCTCCCTTGCGGAACCAGGCGCGCAGCTTGTAGTTGCCGGACGCGAGGCCCGACTTCGTCTGGTACGTCCACGCCTCGTAGGCCGCCGCGGACGTCCAGTGCGTCAGGTGGAAGCTGCCCGAGTGCCCGCCGTTGTACGTCTCCGAGAACGCCGCCGTCGCCGTGCCGTTCGGGCTCCAGGTGTTCCAGCCCGTCATGCCCTGCTCGAAGCCCGGGTTCGTCAACCCCAGCGACTGCGAGCCGCCCGGCTGGTACCAGCGCACCCACTCCACCTCCATCGTCTTCTTCGCACCCCAGGCCAGGTCGATGGAGGCCGGCGCCGGGTTGCCGTACCAGACGCCGCCCAGCGCCAGGTTCAGGATGAGGTAGTGGTTCTGCTGGAACTCGGACTCGTTGTGGTTGAACGTCGCCGTGGACACGAAGTCCTTGTCCAGGCGGAACACGATGGTGTTCGCCGTCCACTCCACTTCATACGTGTGGAAGTCCTGCGACAGGTCCACGCCGCGGCTCGCGCCCGTGCCCCAGTCCGCGTTGCCGTTGTTGTACCAGTGCAGCGCGGACTTCATCCACGTGGGCTCCGTGGACTTCCACTCCAGGATGTCGATCTCCCCCGCGGCCGGCCAGCCGGCGCTCTGGATGTTCGACCCCAGCGTCCAGAACGCGGGCCACATGCCGTAGCCCGGCGGGACCTTGATGCTCGCGACGATCTTTCCGTAGCGCCCCTCCACCTTGCCCTTGGTGTGGATGCGGCCGGAATAGAACGACCGGTACTGCCCCGGGCAGCGCGAGTCCGTGGGGTTGTCCGCCGTGCGCTCCGCGGAGATGATCAGCTTGCCGTTGGCCACCGCCACGTTCTGCGCGCGCGGGAACTCCAGCTCCCCCGTGCCGAAGTTGCAGTTGTTGGTCACCGGATCCCAGTTGCTCGTCAGCACGTTCCACGCGCCCGTGTTCAGCGCCGAGCCCGTGAAGTCGTCCTGCCACGACAGGGACCACCCAGCGCCCGGGTCGTACGCGCGCTCGCCCTGCTGCGTCTGGCCGTAGCCTTCCGCCTCCACCGGGGCGGCGGCTTCCGGTTCCGGTGAACAGCCGGAGAGGGTGGTCAGGAGTCCTGCGGCGACGAGGCCTGCTCGAAAGGGGCGGTGCATGAATGCTCCGGGGTTGGGGGAGCATTCATATTTGCCGGTTTTTACACACCTTGCCAGGAGGTCTCGGAATGGTTCAGCCGAGCCACTGGGGGTTCTGGACGGTCCCGTCGAAGTGGTGGCTCGTCTTGTACTTCTCGTAGGCGCCGTCCTGGGCCGCGTCCTTTGTCTTCGCGAGCAGGGCCTGGACGTCCTTTTCTCTCAGGGGCTTGAAGCCGCGCGCGGCGGTGAGGGCCTGTTGCAGGCGCTCCTGCGAGTCGATGCCGGTGATGACGACGCTGACGGGCAGGGAGAGGTTGTAGCGGAGGCACTCGGGCGCGGTGACGGTCTTGCTGTCGAGGATGAACGGATCGCCCATGGACTTCATGGCGAGCACGCCGATGCCGTCCTTCACGAGCACGGGCAGCACGCGCTTCTCGAAGCTGTTGAAGTGGGCGTCCATCACGTTGAGCGGCAGCTGCACGGTGTCGAAGCGGAAGCCGTGCTTCTTCGCGGTCTCCAGCATCTTCAGGTGGATGTCCGGGGACTTGTGGCCGGTGAAGCCCAGGAAGCGCGCCTTGCCGGCCTTCTGCGCGTCCTTCATGGCCTCGATGGCGCCGCCTTCCGCGAAGGCGCGGTCGGGGTCGCTGTCGCGGATGACTTCGTGGAGCTGGAGCAGGTCCACGTGGTTCGTCTGGAGGCGCTGGAGGGATTCGTCGATCTGCTTCGCGGCGGTCTTCTTGTCGCGGCCGTCGATCTTCGTCATGAGGAAGGCCTTGGCGCGGTAGCCGTCGCGCAGCGCCTTGCCCATGCGCTCCTCGCTCTTGCCGTCGTTGTAGTCCCAGCAGTTGTCCAGGAAGTTGATGCCCTGGTCCAACGCGCCGCGGATGAGCGCGATGCTCTCCGCTTCGTCCTTCTGCTTGCCAATGTGGAAGCCCCCGAGCCCGATGCAGGACACGTCCTGTCCGGTGCGGCCCAGCTTGCGCCGGGGCACGGCGGGAGCCTTCTTCGCCTTCGAGGGCGAGGCCCCGAGCACGGGCGGAGCAACCATCAGCGACAGCGTCGCGGCGAGGAATTCCTTCCGGGTCATGCGCGGGCGTCCTTCCACAGAGGGCAGAGGCCGACGTTGCGGCTGGGAGGGGCCGGGGACAACGGGCGCGCGGGCCGACTGTGCAGGAGCCACCGCTGCGGACCAGGTGTGCCGGGAGGGCGTGTGCCGCATAATCGACACCCGCATGCGCATCCCCCTCCTTGTGCGGCGCGTGGGGCCGCTCCTCGCGCTGATCCTCCTGGCCGCGTGCCGCATTGAATCCGCCGCGCCGTCGGGAGGCGCCGCCGTGGCGCAGGCCGACACCCCGTCCGGCGAGGTGTGGGTCTACACGTCGATGTACCGGCATGTGTTGGACGCGTTCGAGCCGTTGCTGAAGGAGCGGCTGCCCGGCGTGAAGGTGCACTGGTACCAGGCGGGCAGTGAGAAGGTCGCGAGCCGGCTGGAGGCGGAGCGGGCCGCGGGAGCGGTGCGCGCGGACGTGCTGATGACGTCGGATCCGTTCCTCTATGAGCGACTGGCGAGGGAGGGAGCGTTCCTGCGTTACGCGTCCGTGAACGCGCTGCGCATTCCGCGCACGTTGCTGGATCTGGATGCGAGGTACGCGGCGGTGCGGCTGTCCACGATGGTGCTGGTGCACCGGGTGGGCGCGGGCGATGCGCCAAAGTCATTCACGGCGCTGGTGGATGGAAGTTGGAAGGGGAGGGCGGCCATCGGGGATCCGCTCACGTCGGGCACCGCGTTCACGTGGGCGGTGTTCCTGCGCGCGCGGCGAGGGGAGGCCTACTTCGAGGGGCTGAGGGCGAAGGGCGCGGTGGTGGCGGGAGGCAACGCGGCGGTGCTCCAGAAGGTGGAGAGCGGCGAGGTGGACGCGGGCGTGTTGCTGCTGGAGAACGCGCTGGCGGCGAAGGCGAAGGGCAGTCCCATCGAGATCATCTGGCCGGAGGACGGAGCGGTGGTCATCCCGGGGCCGGTGGGGCTGTTCGCATCGACGCGCAATCCGGTGGCGGCGAAGGCGCTGGTGGACGTGCTGCTGTCACCGGAGGGCCAGCGCATCATCGTGGAGAAGGGGGACATGCACGCGGTGGATCCCCGGTTGAGCGGCCCGCGTGGAGAGCCCGGAGTGGACACGCTGTTGGGCCGAGCGCAGGCCTGGACGCCCGAGTTGTTGGAGCAGGGGCTGCTGCACGGCGGTGACATCAAGGAAGCCTTCAGCCGGGCATTCGCGAAATGAGCCAGGAACGCCCAGACCCGGCCCGACCGCGAGGTCGAATCCTGGGACCTCGAACAATCAAGAAGGCGCCCTCCGGCCGGGTGTGCTCAAAACCTGTCCGACAGTCGGACAGGTTTCGCGGAGTCGCCTCCGCCGGGAACTCGTCAGCCCAGGGGGACCGCCGCAAGGTTCCAAACCTGTCGGACAGTCGGACCGGCCGCCGCGACGGGCAAAACCTGTCCGACAGTCGCACCGGTTCGCTCAGTCGTCCCAACCCATCCGCCTGTCCAACACGTCCAGGTCGCGGCCCCACCTTGTCCGACTGTCGGACCGGTTCGAACGGTGGGCTCAAGCGGTCCGCCTGTCCGACAGGCCAAACCGGGGGGCCCAACCGGTCCGCCTGTCCGACAGCCCCATGCAAGGAGCACGGCTTGTCCGACTGTCGGACCGGCTCGCACGGTGGTGGTGCCAGCTTGTCCGACTGTCGGACAGGTTTTTTGGGAGCGCCACCGCCGGGGAGGCTCTGCGGGATTCTTCGATTCTCATCCGGTTGGGTGGATCGCACTGCCGTGGGCCTGGCGTGGCGTGGACGGTTTCTCGCGACTCTTGATGGGGGCTCGCGATGAGGGGGCGGTGGGTTGCGTTGGCGTTGTGGCTCTTGCCTCTGATGCTCTTCGCGGTGGTTCCGGTCCTGGCGCTCCTGGTGCG
>NZ_RAWM01000128.1 GCF_003668875.1 Corallococcus interemptor
GGGTTGCGCAGGCGGATGAGGTGGGCGGTGCGGGGGCGGGTGCCCAGCTCGTGCAGCAGCCGGTAGGCACGCTCGTCCTCGTGGAGCTGGGTGACGCGCTGAGCGGGGTCCGCCAGCGAGCCGAAGGCAATGGCCTGCGTGGGGCAGGTCTGCTGGCACGCCGTCTGGAGCTCCTTCTCCTGGATGAGGCGCTTCTCGACGCGGGCGTTGATGCGGACCCGCTCGATGCGCTGCACGCAGTAGGTGCACTTCTCCATGACGCCGCGGTTGCGCACCGTGACGTCCGGGTTCATCAGCATCTTCTCGGTCGGCGTCTTGCCCTGCGTGTAGTGCAGGTAGTTGAAGCGGCGGACCTTGTACGGGCAGTTGTTGGAGCAGTACCGCGTGCCGATGCAGCGGTTGTACACCATGTCGTTGAGGCCCTCGTCCGAGTGCACGGTGGCGTTCACCGGGCAGACGTACTCGCAGGGGGCCTTCTCGCAGTGCACGCACGCGACGGGCTGCATGACCATGGCGGGGTCGTTCTCATCGCCCTGGAAGTAGCGGTCGATGCGCAGCCAGTTCATCTCACGGCCGCGGCCCACCTGCTCCTTGCCGACGACGGGGATGTTGTTCTCCGCCTGGCACGCCACGACGCACGCGTTGCAGCCCGTGCAGCGCGACAGGTCGATGGACATGCCCCACTTGTAGCCCTCTTCCGGCTTGGTGGCGTACGGGAAGTCCGGCAGGTTGTTGCGCTTACCCAGCTCGTACTTCGCCTGGACGACCTCGAGCACGTGCTCGGTGGCCTTGGACGGGTGCTTGAGCTCACTGATGGCCATGTCGAGCGCCAGCGGGCGGCCCTCCATGCGCCAGTGGTACTGGGTGCGGGCGAACTTGTGGCTGCCGCGGACCTTGGTCAGCTTGGCGCCGCCGTCGAACCAGGGGGCGTTCACGCTGCGCAGCTGGTTGGCGTTGAAGCCGATGTCCTTGGCCACGACCTCGTGCAGGCCGGTGCGGCCGTAGCCCAGCGCCACGGTGACGGTGTCGTCCGCGTTGCCGGGGAGGATGGTGACGGGGACCTGCAGCTTGCGGCCGCCGTACTCCAGCTCCGCGACGTGGTTGTTCTCCAGGCCCAGCCGCTTGGCGGTGGCGGGGCTCAGGATGGCGGCGTTCTCCCAGACGATCTTCGTGATGGGGTCCGGCGTCTCCTGGAGCCACGCGTTGTTGGCGAAGCGGCCGTCCAGCACGCGGTAGTCGTGGACGAAGTTGATCTCCAGCTCACCGGCCGCGGGCGGCTGGTAGGCGGCGACCAGCTGCGAGGCGGCGCCCGTGTCCGGGGTGGCCGTCAGCGCGGCGGCGATGCTGCCGGGGACGACGCCCTCGGAGACCCAGGTCTCCCAGCGGGTCTCGAAGTCGGCGCGGCCGGCCTCGCCACCCTGCGCGGCCCAGTAGTCGCGCACCATCTGGTACGCGGGGCGGAAGGGCTCGTCGAGGAACAGCGCGAACAGCTCCATCTCCGGCACGCCGTTGAAGAGCGGCTGGATGAGGGGCTGCGCGATGCTGACGGTGCCGTCCACCGCGCGGCCGTCGCTCCAGGTCTCCAGCTGGTGCGCCAGGGGCACGAACCAGTCGGCGAACTTGGAGGTCTCGTCCTCGTAGTGGCCCGCGTACAGGACGGACAGCGCCTTGCGGTTGGCGTTCAGCTTGGGGTCGAGCGCCTCCGCCAGGCCCGCGTCCACCGGCAGGGCGTAGACGGGGTTGGTGGCGGTGATGACCAGCGTGTCCACCTTGCCGGCCTGGATGTCCGCGACCAGCGCGCGGATCTCCGCCAGGCCGGAGGCCTCCGGCGCGGCGGCCGGGACGACCTTCACGGTGGTGCCCACGTTGCCCAGCGCGGCGTTGATGGCCTGCGCCAGCGCGTGCACGGCGGCGGGCTGACGCTCACCGGCGATGACCACGGAGCGGCCGGCCTTGGACTTGAGGTCCTGGGCCACGGCCTGCACCCACGACTGGGTCTCCGGGCTCAGCGAGCCGGCCTTGCCGGAGGCGGCGGAGCCCAGGCTGGCGGCGGCGCCACCCACGGCCTGCGCCAGCGCGGCGGCGATGCCGAAGATCTCCGCGGACTTCACGCGCTTGCGGTGGTCCGCCATGCCGCCCGTGATGGACATGCGGGGCTCGGCCACGTACAGGCGGTTGAGCTCGCCGTTCTTCGGGTCGCGGCGGTCCGCGAACTGGCGGTTGAGGGCCAGGTTCTCCGGGCGGCTCTCCAGGAAGTCCGCGTCCAGGGAGACGATGATGTCCGCGCGGGTCAGGTCGTAGAGGGCCTGGACCGGCTGGCCGAACAGGGCGCGGTTCGCCTCGGCGGCGGCGGAGTCCGTGATGGACGAGAACGTGTGGAAGCGCGCGTTGGGCAGCTTCTTCTGGATGCGGCCCACCACGTCGCGCAGCGTCGGGGAGCTGATGGGCTCCGTGAGGAAGCGCAGGCGGCTGCCGCCGTCCGCCGCGGCCTTCTGGCTGACGAGGGTGGAGACGTCCTCGGCCAGCGCGCGCAGCGAGCGGGGGTTGTTGCCCTGGCGCAGCACGCGGGCGCGCTGCGGGTCATAGAGCGAGAGCAGGAACGCCTGCTCGAAGACGCCGGCAGCGCCCTGGTTGATGGGGTGCTGGGGGTTGCCTTCGATCTTCACCGGGCGGCCTTCGCGCGCGGTGATCAGCAGGCCGGAGGTGTGGCCTCCGAGCGTCATGCCGGACGCGTAGTGCAGGGGGTTGCCGGGGGTCACTTCCGGCGGCGTCTTCGTGTACGCCACCATCCGCTCATCCTGCGGACGGGTGCTGCACGCGGTGGCGCCGGCCAGGGCGAGCGACGCGCCCAAGAGCTGCATGAACTCGCGGCGGGCGAAGCCGGTGGGGGGAAGGTCCGCGCCGACGGGGAACTCCGGGCGGGTCTCCTCCAGGAACTCCGGCGTGGCGAGCTTCTCCTCCAGGCCGAGCCAGTACGTCTTGCCGTACCCGCTCTCACCCGCGACAGCGCGGGTGGAGGCGTGCTCGAGCGCTTCGGTCACGACGTCGTCGTGGGCGTGCGCGTGGGGGGCGGCCTCGTTGCGGCCCGAGACGACCGGGAGCGCGAAGGACGAGGGGGTTTCCTGCGCGGGCGCGCTGTCAGGCTTGGTGTTCATCGGTGGCATGTGGAGCAGCTCGTGCGCGAGTGAACGTCGTATTCCTTGGTGAGCTTCTCGGCGAGGGCCGAGGCTTCCGCCTTCTCCGTCGGAGGCGCCCAGGTCATGCTGGTGATGAACTCCGGGGGCCGGAGGTTGGGGCCGGGGTCGCGGTGGCAATCCAGGCACCAGCTCATCGTCAGCGGGGCGGCCTGCTCGATGGCGCCCATCTGATCCACGCGACCGTGGCAGGTGGCGCAGCCGACGCCCTTGCCCACGTGGATGGAGTGGTTGAAGTAGACGAAGTCCGGCAGGTTGTGGACGCGGACCCAGGGGATGGGCTGGTCAGCGAAGAACGCCTTGCGGACCTCGGTGAGGTACGGGCTCTTGTTCCACACCTGCGCGTGGCAGGACATGCACACGGTGGTGGAGGGAATGCCCGCCGACGGGGACTTCTCCACCGTCCAGTGGCAGTAGCGACAGTCGATCTGCTCGTCACCGGCGTGGTGCCGGTGGTCGAACTCGATGGGCTGTTCCACCGGGCGGGCCTGATTGGTCACGAGCGGCGAGCGCACGTAGGCCAGGAGGCCGCCGATGGCGATGGCGGGCACGGCGAGGAGCATCGCGGCCGACAGGCGCGACACCGTATTCGTCCAGCGTGGGAAGAGAGGGCCGCTCATACCAGGACCAGGGGCAAGGGGACTGAAGGCGACATGAAAGCAGGGGTGGACGCAGGAAAACCGTCCGGCGCGGAAGTCAGCGGGGCCGTCCCGGTCCCGGTGGACCGGGCGGGCGGTGGCTCCTGGCGCTCAGACGGCAAGGCAGTCACGTCCAACGAACCTCTAGGATGGTGCCGTGGGCGCGGGTCCCTCATGAACTTCCCGACCCAATGCGGCGCGGGACCATCATTCATGAGCACGGCAGTGTCAACCATTCTGTGGGGAGTGGGAATAAGGAGCGCTTAGCACCTTCCGGGGCGGTTGCGACAAGTTGTCCGCGAGCGGTGATGAATCCCGCTTCTGGCGATCGGAAGGGAGCTTTGCGCGAGGGGCCTCTTCCCTCTGGGGATCAATCCCTTTCAGGTGGCGCGCTACAGGGTGCGACGGTGCGCGCCACGCATGAAGCGGGGCTACTGATAGTGCTAGACCTCCACCACGGCGGTGCCGGCGACGGCGTAGACTCGGTCCTTCCTGCCCCGGCGCATGTCCATACCGCCGGTGAAGGCGCT
This sequence comes from Corallococcus interemptor, assembly GCF_003668875.1. Classification (GTDB taxonomy): domain Bacteria; phylum Myxococcota; class Myxococcia; order Myxococcales; family Myxococcaceae; genus Corallococcus; species Corallococcus interemptor. The sequence goes on from NZ_RAWM01000128.1 coordinate 4,363, forward strand.
GAACGCGGGCAGCACGCCCACGCCAGGGCCCAGGTGGAAGCAGGGCAGCCGCAGCCGGTCCGCCCCGCCCGACAGCCGCACCATGGGGTGCAGGTGCCCGGCCCAGACGTAGCGCCCGGCGGCCGGCTCCGGGTGGTGGGCGAAGCGGAACGGGCCTTCATCCAAGACCTCCGCGCGATCCTCCATCCTCCAGGAGGGCGGAAGGGTCCGCACGTGGCGATCGTGGTTGCCGCGTATCAGCACGACTTCTAGTGAAGCATGGGTTTCGCGCCAGGTATTCACGCGGCTGATGACGTCGCCGGTGAGCCCCTGCCGCGAGTGGACCAGGTCCCCCACCAACAGCAGGCGCCGGGCGCTGGTGGCGGTGAGGGCGGCGGAGAGCCGGGTCAGGTCGTCATCCAGGACCCCCAGGGGGAGGGGGATGCCGTGCTGCTGGAAGGACTCCGTCTTGCCCCAGTGCAGGTCGGCCACCGCGAGCACGCCGGCCTCGGGCCAGTGCAAGGCCCGTTCCGGTAGCAGCTCCACGTCCGCGTCCGCTACGCGGGTCTGGCATCGGCCTGGGACCATCGCTCCTTGAGGCGCTGCACGCGCTCCAGCAGGGATTCGTTGGACACGCTCGCGCTGATGCGCTCGACGACCAGGGGGAACCCCAGCGGCGAGGGCCGGTGGACGTGGACGACCTCGACGGGGTGCGCCTCCAGGCGTTCCAGGGTGCGCGTGAGCCGGCCCTGTTCGAACTGATGTTCCAGGACCTCGCGGCGCGCCTGGCGCAACAGGAGGTTGTCCGGGTCGTACTTCACGAAGACGTCATAGAGGAGGGCGGCGCTGGCCTGGACCTGGCGGGTGGATTTGCGCGCCCCGGGCAGGCCCGGCATCACGAGGCCGGCCACGCGCGCGATGTCCCGGAACTGCCGGCGCGCGAGCTCGCTCAGGTTCACGCTCTCCAGGATGTCCTCCACCAGGTGCTCGCGGGTGAAGAGGGCCGGGCGCAGGGCCTCGTCGAAGGGGAAGGGCGTGGGGGTGAGCAGCTCCAGGCCGTAGTCGTTCACGGACAGGCTGAAGGTGGCCTTCTGCAGGCGCGTGAGGCGCAGGGCGAGGAGCGCGGCCAGGCCCTCGTGCACGAGCCTTCCTTCGAAGGGATAGAGGAAGAGATGGTAGCCGTCCCGCGTGCGGCAGGTCTCCGCCAGACAGCCTGCGTCGCCGGGGATGCGCGACAGGCGGGCCTGGGCATCGAGGATGGGCCACGCGGCGGCGACCTCGTCCCGGGTGACGTCGCCCTGGCGCGCGGCCTCCAGCGTGCGGCGCATCGCGGACGCGAGCGAGGTGGACAGGGGCAGGCGGCTGCCACCCCAGCGCGGCGTCTGGGTGGCCTTGGCCTTCGCGGGCTTCACGTAGGCCGTCATGTCCTTGAAGCGGCTGAACTCCAGACGGCGCCCCGCGAAGAGGAAGGTGTCCCCGGGCTTGAGGCGGCTGACGTAGGACTCCTCCACCGTGCCCAGCGTGCCGCCGCTCCAGTAGCGCAGCTGCACGGACGCGTCCGAGGTGATGGTGCCGATGTTGAGCCGGTGCAGCCGGGCGAGGCGCGCGTCGGGCACGCGGAAGCGGCCGTCCACCTCCACGACGCGGCGGAACTCCGGGTAGGCGCGCAGCGTGGGGCCGCCTTCGCGCACCAGGGCGAGGGCCCAGTCGAACTCCTCGTCGGTGAGGGACGCGTAGCTCGTGGCGGTGCGGACCTCGTCGCGCAGGGCCTCGCGGGTGAAGCCTCCTCCCAGCGCGCACGTCACCAGGTGCTGGGCCAGCACGTCGAGCGGCTTGGACAGCGGCGTGCGCGGCTCCACCTCGCGCTGCGCGATGGCGTCGCGGGCGGCGGCCATCTCCACCAGTTCGAGCGCGTGCGTGGGGACGAAGAGGATGCGGCACGTGGCGCCGGGGCGGTGCGCGCTGCGGCCCGCGCGCTGGAGGGTGCGGCCGATGCCCTTGGGACTGCCTATCTGGATGACGCGCTCCACCGGGCCGAAGTCCACGCCCAGGTCCAGCGAGGACGTGCACACGACGAGGCGCAGGCTTCCGTCCTTGAGGCCTCCCTCCACGCGCTCGCGCTCCTCGCGGTCGATGGAGCCGTGGTGCAGCGCGAGCAGGTGCTCCCATTCCGGGCGCAGGAAGCGCAGGCCTTCGAACCAGCGCTCTGCTTGTGAACGCGTGTTGGTGAAGAGCAGCGTGGACTGCGTGGGGTCCAGCCACTCCGCCACGCGCGGCAGCATGGAGAAGCCCAGGTGCCCGGCCCACGGGAAGGTGTCGACTTCTTCCGGCAGTAGCGTCTCCACGTCCACCGGGCGCTGGAGGTCCGCGCTCACCAGCGTGGGCTTGCGGTCCGTGCCGACGACGGTGCGCGCGGCTTCGTCCAGGTTGGCGAGCGTGGCGGACAGCGCCCAGATGCGCAGGCCTGGAGCGAAGTGGCGCAGGCGGGCCAGGGCCAGCTCCACCTGGGTTCCCCGCTTGGAGGCGAGCAGTTCGTGCCATTCGTCCACGATGACGGCGCGCAGCGAGGCGAAGTTCTCCGCGGCCTGCTCCTGCGTCAGGAGGAGTGACAGCGATTCCGGCGTGGTGATGAGGACCTGCGGCAGGCGTTCGCGCTGTCTTTGACGCACGGAGGAGGACGTGTCGCCCGTGCGGCTCTCCACCTCCAGGTCCGCGTCCAGGGCCATCAGTGGTTCACGCAGGGCCTGCTCCACGTCACGCGACACGGCTCGCAGCGGCGTGAGGTAGAGGATTTGGAGGCCCTTCTCGTTGTGCTCCGCCGCGTCCGCCAGCGGACCGATGTAGGCCGCGTAGGTCTTTCCCGCGCCGGTGGGCACGTGGATGAGGCCGCTGGCTCCTCGTGCGTAGGCGGCCCAGGCCTCCTCCTGGAAGGCGTAGGGTTTCCAGTTCCTGGATGCGAACCATTGGCGCAGTTGCGCCAGGGGCGCGCCTTTGTATGGGGATGGGCTTCGGGGCGCGGGCCGCTTCGCTCGGGTCTTCCTGGGGGCTTCCCCCTGCTTCTCCGGCGCGTGCTTGCCGCGCATGTGATTGCGGCGCGGTCTAGTGGGCTGCATGGAGCAGCCCCTTGAGTGAATCGAGCGTGTCCGCGTCCTTCGCCGTCTTGTCCGCGCGCCAGCGGGCGATGCGCGGGAAGCGCAGGGCGATGCCCGACTTGTGGCGCGGCGACGGGGCGATGGCTTCGAAGTGCAGCTCAAACACCTGCTCCGGATCCACCGAGCGCACCGGGCCGAACTTCTCCCGCGTGTGGGCGCGGATCCACCGGTCCAGCCGGCCAATCTCCTCGTCGGTGAGGCCCGAGTAGGCCTTGGTCACCGGCAGCAGGTCCTCTCCGTTCCACACCGCGAACGTGTAGTCCGTGTAGAGCGACGAGCGCCGGCCGTGGCCCGGGTGCGCGTAGAGCAGCACCGCGTCCACCGTGTACGGGTCGATCTTCCACTTCCACCAGTCACCGCGCTTGCGGCCCGTCTGGTAGACGGAGTCGAGGCGCTTGAGCATCAGGCCTTCCACATTGCGCGTGCGCGACTCCTTGCGCAGCTCCGCCAGTTCCTCCCACGACTCCGCCGTCACCGAGGGCGAGATGGGGAAGCGTGGGTGGTCCTTGAGCAGGGCCTCGAGTCTTGCCCGGCGCTCGCGCAGGGGCAGCTCGCGCAGGTCCTTCCCGTCCTGCTCCAGCAGGTCGTAGACGATGAATGCCGCTGGGGACTCCGCGAGCACCTTGGGCGTGAGCTTCTGTCTGCCAATGCGGCGCTGGAGCCGGGCGAAGGGCAGGGGCGTGCCGTCCTCGTAGGCCATCACCTCGCCGTCGAGCACCGTGCCTTCGGGCAGGGCGCGGGAGGCCTCGGTGATTTCGGGGAAGCGTTCGGTGAGCAGCTCTTCACCACGGCTCCAAAGAAAGACATCGCCCTGGCGGCGGATGAGCTGGCCCCGGATGCCGTCCCACTTCCATTCGACGAGCCAGTCACTCAATTCACCCAGCGACTCCGCGGGCTGCTCCAATGGCGACGCGAGGTAGTAGGGATACGGGCGCGACACGTGCCCGTCCGACACGTCCGGTGCGACGAGCTGTTCGAAGAACGCCTTCGTCGGCGTCCAGGTGCCCATCAGCCGGTGCGCCACGCTGGGCGGCGGCAGGCCCGTGACCTGCGCGATGGCTCGCACCACCAGCGTGTTGGACACGCCCACTCGCAATTCGCCTGTGAGCATCTTGTTGAGGAGGAAGAGTTCGCGGCGGGGCATGGACTTCCACCAGCCCACCACGCGCTCGCGCTGCTCCGCCGCGTCCAGGCCTCGCAGGGGCAAGAGGCGCTCTTCCAGCCAGCGGGAGAGGGGCAGCTCCTCGGCGTGCTCGGGCGGGAGGTTCGCTCCGTCGAGCAAGAGGGCAATCACCTCCGCCAGGTCTCCCACCGACGCGTAGACCTCGTCGAAGAGCCAGTCCGGGACGCCCGTCAGCTCCATCGTCCAGCCCGCCAGCAGCTTCGACGTGAGCAGCCGCTTGAGCTTCTGACCCGTGAGGAAGAACAGGCCCCAGGCTGCGTCCTCCGGTGGCGCCGTGCGGAAGTAGCGCGCCATCGCATCCACCTTCGCGTTGGTGGAGGTCGTCTGGTCGAGCGTGTCGTACAGGTCGGCCAGGGCTCGCACGCGTCAGTCCTCCGCTTCGCCTTCGAAGGGCGTCGCGAGCGGCGAGGCATCCACGCCCCGCTCCCGCAGGTAGTGAGACAGCGGGTCGGTGTAGCCGTGCGTGACGAGCACCTTCTCCGCCTGCGTGTCCGCCACCGTGCGCAGCAGGTCCGGCCAGTCCGCGTGGTCGGAGAGCACGAAGCCCCGGTCGTAGCCCCGGCGGCGGCGGTTGCCTCGCACGCGCATCCACCCGGACGCGAAGCCCGTCTCCGCTTCGCCGAAGCGGCGCATCCACGTGGATCCGGCCGCGCTCGGCGGCGCCAGCACCAGTGCGCCCGCGAAGGACGTGCCCTTCTCCGTCTCCGACACCAGCTGCGTGGGCAGCATGGCGATGCCTGCCTCGCGGTACGCGGTGACGAGCCCGTTCACCGCGCCGTGCACGTAGGCCGGCCGGTCCGTGAGCCTGCCCAGCTCCGCCAACAGGCGCTGCGCCTTGCCCAGCGCGTAGCAGAAGAGCACCGCGGAGCGGCCCGCCTCGCGGTTCGCGTCCCACCAGCGCAGGATGTCCTGGGCCACGAGGCCCGTGTCATCCCAGCGGTAGATGGGCAGACCGAACGTGGCCTCCGTGATGAAGGTGTGGCAGCGCACCACTTCGAAGGGCGCGCACGTGGGGTCCGGCGTGCGCTTGTAGTCGCCGGAGATGACCCAGACCTCGCCCCGGTGCTCGACGCGGATCTGCGCGCTGCCCAGCACGTGGCCCGCGGGGTGGAAGCTCACGGTGGTGTCGCCGACCTTCAGCGGCTCGCCGTACTCCAGCGTGTCGATGACCGCGTCCGTGCCCAGCCGGCGCTGGAGCAGACCCAATCCGGGGCGTGCTCCCAGGTAGCGCTTGCTGCCGCTCCGGGCGTGGTCGCCGTGCGCGTGCGTGACGAGCGCCCGTTCCACCGGACGCCACGGGTCGATGTGGAAGTTCCCCGCCTGGCAGTACAGCCCCTGTGGCGTCACGGAAACCAGCGGCGTTCGTTCCTGGTGGGTCGCGGTGGCCACGGTTCCCTAGAGGTAACGAGACCTTGGGACAGGGGCCACCCACGGCCCAGCCTCCCCCGGCGCTCCGCTGACAAGGGGGCGGGCGTCCGTGCGGGCCCTGCTTGCGATCCAAACGACGAAGCCAGGGACCGGAGGGCCCCTTGGATGGTGGGCGTGGACGGGGGATAAACCCGGCAACCTCCACTTCCGGACCCTTTCGTGATGCTGACGCCCGCGCTCCTCCTGTCCCTCACCCTGGCGCAGTCCACCCCGGCTCCGGACGCGGTGCTCGAATACAGCTCCCCGCTGACGGAGGAGAGAGCGCCGGATCCGGAAGGCTTTTCGTTCACCGCCTTCACGGCGGGCCAGACGCTCTACCTTGGCGTGGACGAGGCGAACCTGCGCGCGAGCGCGGCGGCGGACGCGGGCGTGGTGCAGACGCTGATGCTGGGCACGCCCGTGAAGGTGCTGAAGGTGGGGGCTCGCGCGAAGGTCGGAGAGTACATCAACACCTGGTACCAGGTGTCCGTCGTGGACGCGAAGGCCGCGCCTGTCACCGGTTGGGTCTTCGGCAACACGCTCACGCCGTTCCGCTTCGAGGCCGACCTGGACGGGGACGGCGAGCTGGAAGTGGCCACGGTGGTGATGAGCAACGAGTTCAAGGCGCGCGTGCGCGTGCTGGAGCCGAACGTGAAGCCGCCGCGCCGGGTGAGCAGCGTGGACGTGGCGGTGGCGTCCACGGACTACGGCGGCGGGCTGGGCGGGCCGGTGACGGTGACGCTGGTCCCCGCGTCGCAGGCGGGCGTGACGCTGCTTCAGCTGGACTCCTCGCCGGAGCGCTGTGGCGACTTCGTCACGTCCTATGTGAGCTACACCGGATCCAATGGGAAGCCGGGCGTGCTGGGCAAGGCGAAGCTGGCGCTGGAGCTGGGCGGGCTGATGGACCCTCCGAACGAGAGCACGTTCACGGTCTCCTTCCAGCCAGCCGCGAAGCGGGCGCTGGTGGTGCGCACCAGTGTCGAGGAAGAGGAAGAAGGCAAGCCGCGGAAGGTTACGGAGCGCGAGGTCTATCAGTGGAAGGACGGCGTGTTCGCCCAGGCGAAACCCGTCGCGAAGCCGTAGGTGCAGGGCCCGGAAGGCCGGGCACCCGGGCGCCCCTCCGGGTGATGGAAGAGGGGTCAGGGCAATCGACCATGGATGCGCAGGAGCGGAAGGCAGCCTACCGGCAGCGCGCGGAGGCGGGACAGGCGGTGCCGGTGACGGTGGAGTTGCCGGCGGACCTGGACACGCCGCTGTCGGCATACCTGAAGCTGGGCAGTGGAAGCCGCGGCTTCATCCTCGAGTCGTGCTACGGCGGCGAGCGCTTCGGGCGCTACAGCCACGTGGGCGTGAACCCGGCGGGCCGCGTGCGGCTGGACCGGGACGGGCTCACGTTGTGGCGTGGCTCGCACGAGGAGCGGCGCGAGGGCCGGCCGCTGGACGTGCTGCGCACGCTGTGGCGTGAGCTGTCCGTGGCGACGCTGCCGGGCGAGGCGCCCTTCCTGGGCGGGCTCGTGGGCTACCTGGGCTACAACGCCACGTCGTGGTTCGAGCCGAGCGTGCCGGACCGCCACCCGCGTGACACGGGCTTCCCGGACTCCGAGTGGCTCATCGCGGAGGACTTCGTCACCCACGACACGCGCACCCAGACGCTCAAGGCCATCGCGATTGCCCGGCCCGCGCTGCACGGCAGCGTCGCGGCGGCGCTGAAGGACGCGGAGGCGCGCGCGGAAGGAATGGCGGAGCGGCTGCGCCGGCCGCTGCCGCCGGAGGCCTACGCGGCCGCCCCCGCGCAGAAGAACGCGCCGGCCCCCGTCGCGTGCTGGGACCGCGAGGGCTACGCGCGCGCGGTGGACAAGGTGAAGGAGTACGTGCGCGCGGGCGACTGCTTCCAGGCGGTGCTCGCGCGCAGGTTCGAGGCGCAGGGCGCCATCCCGCCGCTATCTCTCTACCGGGCGCTGCGGCGGGTGAACCCCTCGCCGTACCTGTTCCTGGTGGATCTGGGCGAGGCGCGCGCGCTGGTGGGCGCGTCGCCGGAGCTGCTGGTGCAGGTGCGCGACGGGGACGTGGTGGTGCGGCCCATCGCGGGCACTCGGCGCCGGGGCGGCTCCGAGGCCGAGGACCAGGCGCTGGAGAAGGAGCTGCTCGCGGACGAGAAGGAGCGCGCCGAGCACATCATGCTGGTGGACCTGGGGCGCAACGACGTGGGCCGCGTGGCCGCGCCGGGCACGGTGCGCATCGAGGACCTGATGATCATCGAGCGCTACAGCCACGTGATGCACATCGTGTCCCAGGTGCGCGGCAAGCTGGACACGACGCGCTTCGACGCGCTGGACGCGCTGGCGAGCACCTTCCCCGCGGGCACCGTGTCCGGGGCGCCGAAGATTCGCGCGATGCAGATCATCGACGAATTGGAGCCCATGCGGCGCGGGCCCTATGCCGGCGCGGTGGGCTACCTGTCCTTCTGCGGCACGCTGGACGTGGCCATCGCGCTGCGCACCTTCTTCGTGGACGGCGACCGCACGATGTGGACCGCTGGCGCGGGGCTGGTGGCGGACTCGGACCCCATGAAGGAAGCGGACGAGACGGAGGCGAAGGCGGGCGCCATGGCCGCCGCGCTGCGCCTGGCTCGCGAAGGAGGTGGGCGGTGATCCTCGTCATCGACAACTACGACTCGTTCACCTTCAACCTGGTGCAGCTGCTCTACACGCTGGGCGCGGAGGTGAAGGTGGTGCGCAACGACGCGCTGGACGTCGCGGGCATCGCGGCGTCGGGGGCGTCCCACCTGGTGGTGTCCCCGGGGCCGTGCACGCCGCACGAGGCCGGGGTGAGCGTGGCGGCCATCTCCCAGTCGCGCGTGCCGGTGCTGGGCGTGTGCCTGGGCCACCAGTCCATTGGCGCGGCGTTCGGCGGGCAGGTGGTGCGCGCGCCGGAGCCGGTGCACGGCAAGGCGGCCCACATCCGCCATGAAGGCACCGGCGTCTTCACCGGCGTGCGGCAGGGCTTCCAGGCGGCGCGCTACCACTCGCTGGTGGTGGCGGCGGACTCCATGCCCGCGGAGCTGGAGGCCACGGCGTGGAGCCAGGATGGCCTGGTGATGGCGCTGCGCCACCGCACGCGTCCGGTGGTGGGCCTGCAGTTCCATCCGGAGAGCGTGCTGACGCCGGAGGGCCCGTCGCTGGTGAAGAACTTCCTGGAGGGGAAGCTGTAGCGGGCCTTCAGTCCTTCAGGTGCGTGGTGTCGTTCCAGCTCACGAGGACCGGCTGCTGTCCGCCGGCCTCGGAGCCCAGCACGCTCAGGGACGCGGTGCCCAGGTGGAACAGCCTGCCTCCGTCCGGGGGCAGGCCCAGCCAGCGCGCGGCGAGGATGCGCAGCATGTGCCCGTGCGAGAAGAGGAGCACGTCGTCCTGGAGCGCTCGCGCCTCCGCGATGATGCGGTCCGCGCGGGCGCCCACCTCCTCCAGCGTCTCGCCGTTGGGGACGCCGTCCTTCCACAGCGTCCAGCCCGGGCGCGTGGTGCGGATGTCCGCGCCGGTGCGGCCCTCGTAGTCGCCGTAGTTGACCTCCATGAGGTCGTCCTTCTTCTGCGCCACGTCGCCGTAGCCCGCGAGCACGCACGTCTCCAGGGCGCGCGTCAGCGGGCTGGTCCACACGGCGGCGAAGCGCCACTTGCCCAGCGGCGCTCGGAGCCGCTCCGCCATCTGACGGCCCTCCTCCAGCAGCGGGAGGTCCGTGCGGCCGGTGTGCTGGCTGCTGCGGCTCCACTCCGTCTCACCGTGACGGACGAGGACCAGCTGGGGCGCGCGAGAGTTCATGGCGCCAATCTGTACTACCGCTTGCGTGTCCGCCACTCCTCTCGGCTCTGGCCCCAGATCTCCACCTCGTGGTCGTTGTAGGGCGCCGGCAGCATTCCCATGCGCAGGAGGCGCGAGCCCAGCCGGCGGGCCACCTGCTTCGAGGGCTCGTTCGGCGGGGAGATGGAGTGGATGACCTCCGTCCACCCGAGGTGGTCGAAGGCCCAGTCGATGGTGGCCGCCGCGCCCTCCGTCGCGTAGCCCTTGCCCCACGCGTCGCGCGACAGGCCCCAGCCCACCTCCGGGCCCGGCCAGTCCGCGGGCTGCCAGGGGCCCAGCCGGCCCACCCACTTGCCGGTGGCCTTCTCGAACACGGAGAACATCGCGAAGCCCTGGAGCACCCAGGAGCCGGCCATGGCGCAGACGGCGCGCCACACGTTGGAGCGGGGCTGGAGGCCGCCGATGTAACGCGCGGTCTCCTCGTCCGCCATCATGGCCACGAAGCCGTCCAGGTCCTGGAGGGTGGGCGGACGCAGGATGAGGCGCGGCGTTTCGAGGGTGGGCCCCAGGGTTGGCTGGCTTTGCATGTCCGGTCTCCTGGCGCCGGCGACGTGCCGGCGCGCGGAGCCGAACCTTAGCGCTTCAGGCCGCGCTTGATGTCCGCGCAGAGCTGCTTCGCGGCGGCCGGGCCGTCCGAGTGGGCGGCCTTCACAATCGCGCTGCCCACCACGACGCCGTCCGCGTGGGCCACCAGCGGCCGGGCGGTGTCCGCGTTGGAGATGCCGAAGCCCGCCACCACCGGCACGGACGCGGCGCGCTTCACCAGGTCCAGCCGCTGCGACAGGTCCGGCGGCAGCTCCGCGCGCATGCCGGTGACGCCCGCCACGGACACGCAATAGACGAAGCCTCGCGCGTCCTTCGCGATGGCCTCCGCGCGCGCGGGCGGCGTGGTGGGCGCGCACAGGGGCACCAGGTCCACGCCCTCCTTGTCGAACGCGGCGCGGATGCCCGCGCTCTCCTCCGGCGGCAGGTCCGGGAGGATGGTGCCCGAGATGCCCCGCTCGCGCGCGAGCTTCGCGTAGCGCTCCTCACCCATGGCCATGATGACGTTGACGTACGTCATGATGACCAGCGGCGTCTCCGGGCAGCGGCGGCGCACCTCCGGGACGACTTCGTCCAGCACGCGGCGCAGGGTGGCGCCGGCCTTCAGCGCGCGCTCGGAGGCGGCCTGGATGACGGGGCCGTCCGCGATGGGGTCGCTGAACGCCACGCCAATCTCCAGCACGTCCGCGCCGCCCTCCACCATCGCGGCGAACACGTCCACGGACTTCGGCAGGTCCGGGTCACCCGCCATCGCGTACGCCACCAGCGCGCCTTCTCCGCGCGCCTTCGCCTTCGCGAACGCCTTGCCCAATTCCGTGCTCATGACTTCACCCCCGTCGCCGGCGGCACGCCTCGCGCCGAGATGGTCGCCACGTCCTTGTCGCCCCGGCCCGAGCAGTTGATGACCAGGTGCTTGCCCTTGCCCAGGTCGCGGGCCAGCGAGCGCGCCGCCGCGAACGCGTGCGATGTCTCCAGCGCGGGGAGGATGCCCTCCGTGCGCGCGACCTCGTAGAAGGCGGAGAGCGCGTCGTCGTCCGTCGCGGTGCGCACCTCCATGCGCCCCGTCTTCGCCAGGTGCGCCAGCTCCGGCCCCACGCCCGGGTAGTCCAGGCCGGCGGAGATGCTGTGCGCCTCTTGAATCTGGCCGTGCTCGTCCTGGAGCACCAGCGAGCGCGAGCCGTGCAGCACGCCCTCCGTGCCCAGCGTCAGCGACGCGCCGTGCTGGCCGGAGTCCAGGCCGTGGCCCGCGGCCTCCACGCCCACGAGCCGCACCGCCGTGTCCGGGATGAACGGATGCAGCGCGCCGATGGCGTTCGAGCCGCCGCCCACGCACGCGATGATGGCGTCCGGCAGCCGGCCCAGGGTGGCCATCGTCTGGGCGCGGATCTCGCGGCCGATGACGGATTGGAAGTCGCGCACGATGGTGGGGTAGGGGTGCGGGCCCGCCGCGCTGCCGATGACGTAGTAGGTGTCCTGCACCTGCGACACCCAGACGCGCATGGCTTCGTTCATCGCGTCCTTGAGCGTGCGCGAGCCGGACTCCACCGGCCGCACCACCGCGCCCAGCGCGCGCATGCGGAAGACGTTGAGCGCCTGGCGCTCCACGTCCAGCGCGCCCATGAACACCTCGCAGGGCAGGCCGAAGAGCGCGCACGCGGTGGCGGTGGCCACGCCGTGCTGGCCCGCGCCCGTCTCCGCGATGATGCGCTTCTTGCCCATGCGCCGGGCGAGCAGCACCTGGCCCACGGTGTTGTTGATCTTGTGCGCGCCCGTGTGCGCCAGGTCCTCGCGCTTGAGCCACACGTTCGCGCCGCCCCAGGACTCCGTGAGGCGGTGCGCGGGCGTCAGCGTGGTGGGGCGGCCCACGTACTCACGCAGCACGCGCGTGACCTCTTCTCCGAAGGACGCGTCCGCTTGCGCCTTCGCGTAGGCCTCTTCCAGCTCCAGCAGCGCCGGGACCAGGGTCTCCGGCACATAGCGTCCGCCGTAACGGCCGAAGCGGCCCACGGCAGTGTCCGTCGTCATGGCTCGACTCCTCAGAGGTTGAGGGACCGGACCGTGCGCACGAAGGCGCGCACCGCGTCCAGGTCCTTGATGCCAGGGGAGGACTCCACCCCGCTGGCCACGTCCACACCGTAGGGCCGGGTGGCCTTCACGGCCTCGGCCACGTTGGAGGGCTTGAGGCCGCCCGCCACCAGCACGGGCAGTCCGCAGTCCGCCAGCTCCTTCACCAGCGACCAGTCGAAGGTGACGCCGCCGCCGCCGTAGCCCGGGGCCGCGCCGTCCAACAGCAGCCCCGCCACGTCGCCCGCGCCCACGTAGCTCCGGGCCTTCGCCACGTCGTCCGGCCCGCGCACGCGCAGCGCCTTGATGACGGGCACGCCGTAGCCGGAGCAGGCCTCGGGGGGCTCGTCGCCGTGGAGCTGCACGGCGGTGAGGCCGCACTCGCGCACGCGCACGCGGATGTCCTCCGGCTTCGCGTTGACGAACACGCCCACCATCGCGGCCAACGGAGGCCGCGTGCGCCCGAGCTCCGCGGCCGTGGACAGCTCCACGAAGCGGGGGGAGGCCGGATGGAAGTTGAGCCCCATGGCGTCCGCGCCCGCGGCCCACACGCCCTTCGCGTCCGCGACGCGCGTCACGCCGCAGACCTTCACGAGGACGTTCATGTCCCGCCGCCTTCCAGGCCCAAAAGCCGTCGCAGGGCGCGGCCGGGGTCGGCGTCCCGCAGGAGGGATTCGCCCACGAGCACGGCGTTGGCGCCCGCGTCGCGCGCGGCGGTGAGGTCCGCGAGGTTCTTGAGGCCGCTCTCCGCCACCAGGGCGGTGGACCGGGAGCGCAGCGCGGGCATCACCCGGAGCGCGGTGCCGGTGTCCGTCTTCAGCGTGGCGAGGTTGCGGTTGTTGAGGCCGATGATGCTCGCGCCCGCGGCGAGCGCGCGTTCGGCGTGCGCCTCCGTGTGGGCCTCCACGAGCGCGGCCACGCCCACCTGCTTCGCGGCGGAGATCATCTCCCGGAGCTCCGAGTCCCCGAGCGCATCCGCGATGAGCAGCACCGCGTCCGCGCCCCAGGCCGCGCTCTCCTCCACCTCGCTGGCGGCGACGAGGAAGTCCTTGCGCAGCACGGGGATGGAGACGGCGGCCCGGACCGCGACCAGGTCCTCCAGGCTGCCGCCGAAGTCCGGCCCGTCGGTGAGCACGCTGATGGCGCACGCGCCCGCGGCCTCATAGGAGCGGGCCACCGCGACCACGTCCGCGTGAGGGAACGCGCCGCCGGAGGGGCTCTTGCGCTTCACCTCCGCGATGACGTTGACCGGATGTCCGAGCACGCGCCGCACCAGCGCCTGCGCGAAGTCCCGCGCCGGGGGATGCGCGCCGTGCGTGGGAGGAGGGCGCGTGCCCAGCTCCCGGCGCTTGCGCGCCATGATGACGTCCAGCGTGCCCGGCGCGTCCACCGGCTTCGCGGCTGACGAGGAGGTCGTCATGCCGCGACCCTCTGGATGAGCGCCGCGAGCTTGCGTTCGGCGGCCCCGGAGTCGATGGCGTGCTCGGCCCGCTTCACGCCTTCCTTCAGGGTGTCCACCATTCCGACGATGAGCAGCGCGGCGGCCGCGTTGAGCAGCACCGCCGTGCGCACGCCGTCGCGCTCTCCCGCGAGCAGCGCGCGCAGGCGCTTCGCGTTCTCCTCCGCGTCGCCTCCCGCGATGGACTCGCGCGGCACGGTGGACAGACCCGCGTCCTCCGGCGTCACGGTGAAGCGGCGCACGGTGCCGTCCGCGCACAGCTCCGCGACCTCCGTGGGCGCGCAGGGGGAAATCTCATCCAGCCCGTCGTGCCCGTGCACCACCCAGGCGCGCCGGCTGCCCAGCCGCCCCAGCACCCGCGCGGTCTGCTCCACGCGCTGCCGGTCGAACGTGCCCAGGAGCTGGTAGCGCGCCCCCGCCGGGTTCGTCAGCGGCCCCAGCAGGTTGAACACGCTGTGGAAGCCCAGGTCCCTGCGCGCCTGCGCCACGTGCCTCAGGGCACTGTGGTGCGAGGGCGCGAAGAGGAAGCCCACCCCGTGTTCGTCGATGTCGCGCGCCACCTGCGCGTGCGCCCGCTCCATGGACACGCCCAGTGCCGCCAGCACGTCCGCGCTGCCGCAGCGGCTGGAGACCGCGCGGTTGCCGTGCTTGGCCACCGTCGCCCCCGCCCCGGCGGCCACGAAGGCCACCGCGGTGGAGATGTTGAAGGTGTGCGCCCCATCACCCCCCGTGCCGCAGGTGTCGAGCACCACCTCCGCCTGGGGAGCAATCTTCGCCGCGCAGGCCCGCATGGCCTCCGCCGCGCCGAGGATTTCGTCCTCGGTCTCGCCCTTCATGCGCAGCGCGGCCGCCAGCGCGCCCACCTGCGCGGCGGATGCCTCGCCCGCGAGCATCTGGCCCATGACAGAGGCCATCTCCTCGCGGGAGAGGTCGCGCCGGCTCACCACCCTGCCCAGCGCTTCCTTGAGCGTCATGGTCTATCCCAGCCTGACCATTTCGCGTCCCATCGCGGCGGCGATGGCACGCACCTCGCCCATGGCCTTCTCGAACTCGGAGAAGTCCAGCGACTGGAAGCCGTCCGACTTCGCGCGCGGCGGATCCGGGTGCACCTCCACGATGAGGCCATCCGCGCCCGCGGCGACCGCGGCCCGCATCATCGCGGGGACGGCCTTGCGCACGCCGATGCCGTGCGACGGGTCCACGAACACCGGCAGGTGCGTGAGCGCCTTCAGCATGGGCACCGCGTTCAAATCCAGCGTGTTGCGCGTCATGTTCTCGAACGTGCGGATGCCCCGCTCGCAGAGGATGACCTGGGTGTTGCCGCGCGCGACGATGTACTCGGCCGCCATCAAGAGTTCCTTGATGGTCGCGCTGATGCCGCGCTTGAGCAGCACGGGCTTGCGCGTCTCGCCCACCGCCTCCAGCAGGCTGAAGTTCTGCATGTTGCGCGCGCCCACCTGGAGGATGTCGGTGTGGTCCGCGACGGCGGCCAGCGTCGCCGTGTCCTTCACCTCCGTCGTCACCAGCAGGCCCGTCTCCTTGCGCGCCTCCGCCAGCAGCGCCAGGCCGTCGCCCTTGAGGCCCTGGAACTCATAGGGGCTGGTGCGGGGCTTGAACGCGCCGCCGCGCAGCATGGTGGCGCCCGCCTTCTTCACCGCCTGGGCGGTGGAGATGATCTGCTCGCGCGACTCCACGGAGCAGGGGCCCGCGATGACGTGGATGGCCGCGCCACCGAGCGTGAGGTCGCCCACGCGCACCTGGCTGTCCTCCGCCTTCACCTCGCGGCTGACCAGCTTGAACGGCTGGGAGATGGGGATGGCGTCCGCGACGCCGGGCAGCACGCGGAAGGGCTCCGGCTCCACCGCGCCGGGGTTGCCGGTGATGCCGATGGCGGTGCGTGAGCCCCCTGGGATCGCATGCGGATGCCAGCCGCGGCGGCGGATCTCATCGTTCACTCGCTCGATGTCCTGGGCCGTCGCGTCGGGGCGCATCACGATCAACATGGGGGTACTCCTGCTCTTTCTCTCCAAAGGACACGCGGGCGGATGCCCGCGTGGGTGTGCCTGGAGCATCGTGCACGGCAAAACCTTTGCCGTAACTGTCGGATGCCCGCAACCGAACCAGAGTCTCGCTTGCACGTCTTGGCGTTATCAAGCCAGGGTCCGCACGCTCGCTGGACGGGAGGCGGACCATGGCGAAGCGGCCCGGGGTCATCGTGGTGGGTGGGGGGCTCGCGGGCCTGGCGTGCGCGACGGCGCTGCTGGAGGCGCGCGTGGATGCCCACGTGCTGGAAGCAGGGGACGCACCGGGTGGAAGAGTGCGCACCGACTCGCACGAGGGGTTCCTCCTGGACCGGGGCTTCCAGGTGTACCTCACGGCCTACCCGGAAGGACGGCGGGTGCTGGACCTCAAGGCCCTGTCGCTCCAACGCTTCATCCCAGGCGCGAAGGTGTGGCGGGGTGGGCGGCTGCACACGCTGGCGGACCCGCTGCGGCATCCCGTCACGGCGGTGTCACATCTGTTCGACGCGCCGGGTGGGTTGGCGGACAAGCTGCGCGTGCTGGAGCTGCGGCAGCACGCCACGTCCGGGGAGCTGGGGGACCTGTGGCAGCGGCCCCAGCAGGCGTCGCGGCGCTTCCTGGGCGACCTGGGCTTCTCCGAGGAGATGGTCGACGCGTTCTTCACGCCCTTCCTTGGCGGCATCTTCCTGGAGCGCGGGCTGACGACGTCCAGCCGGATGCTGGAGTTCGTGTTCCGGATGTTCGCGACGGGTTACGCGGCCGTCCCCGAGCAGGGGATGGGCGCCATCCCGGCGCAGCTGGCGGAGAAGCTGCCGTCGGGCGCGCTGCGGATGCGCGTGCGCGTGGAGGAGGCGTGGGGGCACCGCGTGCGCCTGCCGGGCGGGGAGATGCTGCACGCGGACGCCGTCGTGGTGGCGACGGATCCGCACAGCGCGGCGTCGCTGCTCGTGGGCATGCCGGCGCCGGGGATGAACCGCGTGACGTGCCTGTACTTCGCGGCGCCGGAGCCGCCGGTGGAGGGGCCCTGGCTCGTGCTCGACGGCGAGGGGCGGGGGCCCGTGAACAACGTGGCGGTGATGAGCGAGGTCTCCGCCGCGTACGCGCCGAAGGGCCAGGCGCTGGTGTCCGTGTCGGTGGTGGATGACGCGGGCGGCGCGGACTCGCTGGAGGCGCGCGTGCGTGCGCAGCTGACGGAGTGGTTCGGCCCGGCGGTGTCCGCGTGGCGCCACCTGCGCACGTATGCCATTCCGCACGCGCTGCCCGCGCAGCCGCCGTCCGCGCTGGTGGAGCCGCACCGGCCCGTGCGGCTGGCCGCGGGGCTCTACGTGTGCGGTGACCACCGCGAGAACGCCTCCATCGACGGAGCGCTCGCGTCCGGGCGCCGCGCGGCGCAAGCCGTGTTGCAGGACCTGGGGCGATAGTCCTCCCGGCTGCCCGTGAAGCAGCGCGTTGCCTCCCAGGCAACATGCGGCACCCGTGTGGGATGAAATGGAGAAGGGGACCAGCCAGCCGGGCCCTGGAGCGCTGGACGCGTTGCCCGCAGCGGACCTAGGGTCGGACGCACACACTCGCTCTTCAAGGAATCCGTTCATGCTCCGTCGCCTTGCCCTCCTGGGATTGCTCGGTCTCGCGGCCTGTCCCGGCGACAACAAAGACGATGACGACGACACCGACACGACTTCGACCAAGGGGACCGTGACGGGCACCCTGCAGCCGTTCCAGGCTGGCTCCGCCGGTGCGAACGCCGGGTCGTCGCTGGATGCGTTCTTCTCCCTGCCCGGCGCGAAGGACCTGTCCCAGAAGGTCTCCAGCGCGCTGGCGGCGCGGGGCGTGTGGCGCACGGGCATCCCGTCCAAGCCGCTGTCGCACAACGCGTCGCTGCTGCCGGGTGAGATCATCATCCACTTCGACACGCCGAACCTGTCCGCGGAAGAGGCCGTCGCGCAGGCGCGCGTCGCGGGCTACCACGTCGTGCACCAGGCCTTCCTGAGCGAGACGCAGCACCTGCTGCGCTACGAGGTGAGCCAGCCGCAGGCGATGTCCGGCGGCGCGCCCAACGTGCGCGCGCTGACGGAGGCGGAGCACGTGCGCGTGCTGCAGGCCGTGCAGGCGGTGCCGGGCGTGCAGAACGCGGAGAGCAACCTGCGCGTGCGCGCGCTCAACGTGCCGAATGATCCGCTCTACGCGCGGCAGTGGCACTACAAGAACATGAACCTGCCGGCGGCCTGGGACCTGGGCACGGGCAGTGAGTCCATCGTCGTGGCGGTGCTGGACACGGGCATCACGGTCCATCCGGACCTGAACTCGCGCGTGCTGCCCGGCGTGGACCTCATCTCCAGCATCGCCAACGCGGGCGACGGCGACGGCGTGGATGCGGACCCCACGGACAACGGCAAGGACCTGCCCAACGGCGGCTCGTCGTACCACGGCACGCACGTGGCGGGGACCATCGGCGCCTCGTCCAACAACGGCGTGGGCGTGGCGGGGGTCACCTGGTCCGGGCGCAACATCCTGCCGGTGCGCGTGCTGGGCACGCAGGGCGGCTCGCTGGCGGACATCATCGCGGGCATCACCTGGGCCAGCGGCGGCACCGTGCCCGGCGTGCGCGTGAACACCACGCCCGCGAAGGTCATCAACATGAGCCTGGGCGGCAACGGCTCCGCGTCCGCGGAGATGCAGACCGCCATCAACGCGGCCAACACGCGCGGCGCCATCCTGGTGGTGGCGGCGGGCAACGAGAACGAGAACACCTCCTCCAGCTTCCCGTGCAACCAGCAGAACGTCATCTGCGTGGGCGCGGTGCGCTTCAACGGCAAGCGCGCCAGCTACTCCAACTACGGCTCGCAGGTGGACGTGATGGCCACCGGCGGCCAGACGAGCGAGGACCGCAACGGCGACGCCTTCCCGGACGGCGTGCTGTCCACGCTGCCCAACAGCAGCAACCAGCCTTCGTATGAGTGGTACCAGGGCACCAGCATGGCCACCCCGCACGTGGCGGGCATCGTGGCGCTGATGCTGGCGCAGGCGGAAGCGAAGGGAGAAAAACTTACGACGGCGGACGTGGAGGCCATCCTGAAGGACACCGCGGACACGACCAGCCAGTGCTCCGAGGGCTGCGGCGCGGGCCTGGTGGACGCGTACGCCGCCGTGCTGCGCGCCAAGGGCGGCGGGGACCCGACGCTGCCCCCGAAGCTGGCCATCAGCACCACGCAGCTGTCCTTCACCGGCTCGGCGTCGCAGGCGCTGTCGGTGCGCAACAACGGCGGCGGCACGCTGCAGGTGAGCGTGGCCGTCTCCGGCACCAACGCCTCCGCGGTGTCCGTCTCCAGCACGTCGCTGTCGATTCCCGCGTACAAGTCCGCGGCGCTGAACGTGAGCGTCACCCCGGGCTCGCTGGCGGCGGGCAGCTACGTGGCGCAGATCGACCTGACCGGCGCGTCCGGTGCGGGCAACGCGCAGGTGCTGGTGAAGTTCCGCGTGGGCGCCACGGATGAGAAGGACGCGGTCATCGCGTTCGCGTACCTGGACGCCGCGGGCGAGGTGCAGATCGACGACGACGGCATCGGCACGGTGTCCGGCACCAACGGGTACAACTACAGCGCGAAGATCACCCCGCGTGACTACCTGGTGCTGGCGTCCATCGACGACACCGGCGAAGGGGACTTCTTCGACGACGGCGACCGCGTGGGCTTCTGGCGCGACACCACCCAGGTGGAGACCGTGACGGTCACCAAGGGCAAGACGACCAGCGGCGTCAGCTTCACGCTGGTGCCGTACCAGTCGGACGAAGACCACACGCCCACGTCGACCATTGGCGGCGCCTGCACCACCAACGGCGCGTGCGGCACGGACGGCCTGTGCCTCACCGGCACCAGCTTCCCGGGCGGCTACTGCACCCAGGATTGCGTGACGGACAGCTGCCCGTCGGGCTCTGCCTGCTACAGCAACGACCGGGGCGCCACCGCCTACTGCTTCGCGTCCTGCACGCCGTCGAGCAGCAACCCGCAGGGGACGTGCCGCACGGGCTACCGCTGCGTCAGCGACAGCGCGGGCAGCGGCGCGTGCCTCCCGCAGTGACGTGAAGCGCTCCGCCGGCGGTGCACGCGTGAACGTGCCCGCCGGCGTCCATCGCGCCGGGGTACGCTGCCGCGCGCGATGACTGCTTCCCCCGTTGGACCGCCGCCCGTGCGTGACGCGGCCCTGCCGTTCTGGCGGGCCGTGGCCGTGGGCGGTGTGCTGGCCTGGACGGCGCTGGTGCACGTGCATCCGCCGCGCTTCTTCGCCGTCGCTTCCGTCTTCTGCGCCGTGTGGCTCGCGGTGACGTGGCGGGCGATGGGCCCCTGGCGCAGGCCGCCTCCCTCCCTGTCCTTGCCGGATACCGCGTGGGGCGTGGCCCAAGCGGTGGTGCTGTACGCGGGCGCTCGGGCCTTCCTGTGGGCCTTCTGTGGAGGCTTCACCGACGCGCTCTGCGGGCCGCTGCAATCCATCTATTCGACGTTCGGCACGGGGTCGCCAGGCATGGCGCTGGCCCTGGTGCTGCTGCTCGTCCCGGCGGAGGAGCTGTTCTGGCGCGGATGGGTGCAGGGTGCGCTGCGTTCCTGGCTGGGGCGGTGGGGCGCCGTCGCCGGGTCCGCGGTGCTGTCGAGCGCCGTGCTGCTGGGCTTCGGTGAGCCGCTGCTGGCGCTGGCCGCGCTGCCCACGTCGCTGGCCTGGGGCGCGCTGGCCGAGTGGCGCCGCACGCCCCTGGCATCCTGGGTGAGCCATGCGCTGTGGGACGTGCTCATCGTCGTGGTGTGGCCCGCGACGTGACACGATGCGCGCCCATGGCTTCGACCCCTGAGCTCTGCATCTTCGGCGCGGGCAGCATCGGCTGTTACGTGGGAGGGCGGCTCGCCGCGACGGGCGCGACGGTGCGCTTCATTGGACGCGAGCGGGTGGTGGCGGAGGTGCGCGCGCATGGCCTGCGCCTGACGGACTGGCAGGGCGCGGACCTGAAGGTGAACGTGGCGGATGTGCGCATCGACACGGAGCCGGACGCGCTGGCCACGGCGGACCTGGTGCTCGTCACGGTGAAGTCCGCGGCGACGGAGGAGGCGGGGCGGACGCTCGCGGCGCGGCTCAAGCCCGGGGCCATCGTCATCAGCTTCCAGAACGGGCTTCACAACGCGGAGGTGCTGCGCGGCCTGCTGCCCGGCCGCACGGTGCTCACGGGGATGGTGCCCTTCAACGTCGCGGCGCAGGGGCAGGGGCACTTTCACGCGGGTTCGGAGGGCACGCTGGAGGTGGAGCGGCACGCCGTGCTCGCGCCGTTCGTGGAGGCCTTCAGCCGCGCGGGGCTGCCGCTGAAGCAGCACGCGGACATCGTCGCGGTGCAGTGGGCGAAGCTGCTGTTCAACCTGAACAACGCGCTCAACGCGCTGGCGGACCTGCCGCTGAAGGAGGAGTTGTCCCAGCGCGCGTGGCGGCGGTGCCTGGCGCTCGCGCAGGGCGAGGCGCTGGCGGTGCTGCGACGTGCCGGGGTGAAGCCCGCGAAGCTGACGCCGCTGCCGCCGGGATGGATTCCCCTGCTGCTGGCCGCTCCGGACGCGGTGTTCGGCGTGCTGGCGAAGAAGATGCTCGCCATCGATCCGAAGGCCCGCTCGTCCATGTGGGACGACCTGCACGCGGGCCGCAAGACGGAGGTGGACTACCTCAACGGCGAGGTCGTCCGCCTGGGCCAGCAACACGGCGTGTCCACGCCGGTGAACGCACGGCTCGTGGCGCTCATCCGTGAGGCCGAGGGCGGCAACCGCCGCGCGTGGACCGGAGAGGCGCTGCTCGCGGACCTGAAGCAGGCTTGAAGTCCGCGAAAGCGCGTGGCGGGTCTTGTGACCCGCGCACTCGCGGCCGCTTCATCGACCCAGGCGTAGCGGGTGCATCGCTCCCGCCACGCCATGGGCCGTCACTCAGCTGGACTGCGTCTGCGTCTGCGCCGTCGTCGCGGCGGGCGGCGGCACCTGGGCGGCCGGGATGCCGTTGCCCGCGCCCGAGGCCACCTGCGTGAGCAGCGCCGTCATGCGGCGGGCGAAGCGGTTCGGGTCGCTCAGCGGGCTTCCTTCCGTGAGCAGCGCCTGGTCGTGGAGCAGCTCAATCCACTCGCCCACCTGCGGCGAGGACGGATTGCTCGCGAGCAGGCCGCGCAGGTGCTCGATGACCGGGTGCTTGGGGTTGACCTCCAGGATGCGCTTGATGCGCGGCATCCCCTTGCCGCGCTCCTTGAGCAGGCGCTCCAGGTAGGCCGGCGTGCCGCCCTCCGACACCACCAGGCACACCGGCGAGTCCGTGAGCCGGTCCGACACGCGCACCTCGCGCACGTCCTCCTTCAGCACGTCCTTCATCTTCTCCGTCAGGCCCTTGAGCCCCTCGGACACCTGCTCCTTCGCCTTCTTCTCCTCCTCCGTGGACTGGAGCTTCAGGTCCGCGTTGAGCGCGGACACCAGCTGCTTGCCCTGGAACTCGCGCAGGCCCTGCGCGGCCCACTCGTCCACCGGGTCCGTCATGAAGAGCACCTCGTAGCCGCGCTGCTTCAGCGCCTCCAGGTGCGGGCTGTCCGCCACCGCCTTCCGGCTCTCGCCGTAGACGTAATAGATGGCCTCCTGGCCCTCCTTCATGCGGCCCACGTAGTCCGCCAGCGACG
>NZ_RAWM01000129.1 GCF_003668875.1 Corallococcus interemptor
CCGCCCGCCCGAGCCCGTGGCGGCGGAGGCAGCGGACGCCGGCCCCGGGGACGCCGGGGTGATTGCCGGGCCCCAGATGGGCACCCCGGCCTCCGAGCTGGTGGCGGGCTTCCGCGGCTGTTTCATCCGCTCCGTGCCCGTCACGGTGGAAGGGCGGGGAATGCGGGACACCTGGCAGCTGAGCGACCGGGCGGCCTGCCAGCTGGAGTACCCCACCCACCGCGACACCTCGCTGGTGATTGAAGACGGCCGGGTGTTGGCGCTGTTACCCAAGAGCGCCATGCGGACCGTGCGCCGTTATGCGGACGGCGGCACGGTGCCCGAGACCGATGCCGGGCGTTGAACCTTTCTCATTCAAGAGCTGACGACCTTCGATGAACGAACAGACCTTCATGAAGTTGATGCGTGTGCTGCCCAAGTCGGCGGTGTCCTCCGCGGTGGGCCTGGCCACGCGCCTGCCCGCGCCCGCGCCGGTGCACCACTGGGCCATGCGCGCCTTCGCCAAGGCGTACAACGTGGACATGGAGGAGGCGGAGCACGCCTTCGAGAAGTACCCGACCTTCGCCCAGTTCTTCACCCGCGGCCTGAAGCCGGGCCTGCGCCCGGTGGACGCCGGTGAGAAGGTCGTCGTGTCCCCGGTGGACGGCCGCGTGTCGCAGGTGGGCTACGCGGACAACGGCCGGTGCCTGCAGGCCAAGGGCATCGAGTACACGGTGGACGAGCTGCTGGGTGACGCGCAGGCCGCGAAGCCCTTCCACGGCGGCGCCTGGACGACGGTGTACCTGTCCCCGCGCGACTACCACCGCATCCACTCGCCGCTGGGCGGCACCATCACCGGGTACGCGTACATCCCGGGTGAGTTCTGGCCGGTGAACCCCGCGTCGGTGAAGAACAAGCAGTCGCTGTTCTGCGTGAACGAGCGGCTCATCACGTACCTGGACACCGTGGCCGGCAAGGTGGCGGTGGTGAAGGTGGGCGCCACCTGCGTGTCGCGCATCAAGGCGTCCTACGAGGACATCACCACGCACATCGGGCAGCCCGGCAAGGTGCACCAGTACGGCACGGCCATCCCGGTGGAGAAGGGTGGCGAGCTGGGCCGCTTCGAGATGGGCTCCACCGTCATCCTCTGCTTCGAGCCCGGCCGCGTGCGCTGGGACGACAGCATGCAGCCGGAAGCGGTGGTGCGCATGGGCACGCGTATCGGAGTCATCACGTGAGCCAGAAGATCAACGGCGTGAAGGGGATGAACGACCTTCTGCCGGGCGAGATTGAAGTGTGGCAGTTCGTCGAGTCCACCGCGCGCACGCTGTTCGGCCGCTTCGGCTACGGCGAGGTGCGCACGCCCATGGTGGAGGACACCGCGCTCTTCGTGCGCAGCGTGGGCGAGGAGACGGACATCGTCGGCAAGGAGATGTACACCTTCGAGGACAAGGGCGGCCGCAGCCTGTCCCTGCGTCCGGAGGGCACCGCGCCGGCGGCGCGCGCGTACATCGAGCACTCGGTGAACAACCAGGAGCCGGTGTCGCGCTGGTTCTACACGGGGCCCATGTTCCGCTACGAGCGGATGCAGACGGGCCGCTACCGTCAGTTCTACCAGATTGGCGCGGAGGCCTACGGCGCCAAGGAGCCCGCGCAGGACGCGGAGCTGATGGACATGGTGGTGCAGTTCCTGGAGGCCCTGGGCCTTCAGGAGGTCACCCTGAACATCAACTCGCTGGGCGACGAGAACTGCCGGCCCGCGTACCACGCGAAGCTGGTGGACTACCTCAAGTCCCACCGCGAGGAGCTGTGCGGGGACTGCCAGCAGCGGCTGGAGCGCAACCCGCTGCGCGTGCTCGACTGCAAGAACGAGAAGTGCCAGGCGGTGGCCGCCGCCGGCCCCAACGTGCTCGAGTTCCTGTGCGAGCCGTGCCGCACGCACTTCACGGACCTGCAGCGCAAGCTGGGCGCGCTGGGCGTGCGCTACGTGGTGAACCACCGGCTGGTGCGCGGCCTGGACTACTACACGCGCACCGTCTTCGAGTTCATCGCCGCGCACCCCGCGCTGCGCACGGCCAGCACCGTGGGCGGCGGCGGGCGCTACGACAAGATGATGAAGGGCCTGGGCGGGCCGGACGTGCCCGCGGTGGGCTTCGCCATGGGCCTGGACCGGCTGGTGCTGCTGCTCAAGGAGAGCGGCAAGACGTTCATCCAGCGGCCGGACCTGTTCATCGCCGTGGACGAGACGAGCCACGACGAAGGCCTGAAGCTGGCCAGCCGCCTGCGCCGCGAGGGCCTGAAGGTGGACTTCGACACGCGCGGCGGCAGCCTCAAGAGCCAGATGAAGCGCGCGGACAAGTCCGGCGCCCGCTTCACGCTGGTGCTGGGCGAGCAGGAGCGCACCAGCGGCCAGGCGAAGCTCAAGCCCATGGCCGGCGGTGACTCCGTGCCCGTCGCGCTCGACAACGTGGCCGCCACCGTGCGCGCCCAGCCGGAAGCCCCGGCCCAGGCCCCGGTGTCCTGATCCAGCCCCCCTCCGGCATGACGCGCCCGGCCGGAGGGGAGGGGGGGCGGCCCGTCTTCCCTGAAAATCCCGGAGTAAAGGTGTCAAGTGCCCTAAGTCCTGGGAATCGCTGGGGGAAGGTGGGCCAGGGGATTCGCGAGGGTTGAGAGTTTGGAGTACCTTCGGCCTGCAATGTCGAGCGCTCCCCAGCCCGTCTCCGTGATCGATGGCCCTCGCTGGATCCCCGTCGCCGGGGACAGCATGTGGCCGTCGTTGCGCGCGGGGGACGTGGCGGAGGTGGAGCCGCTGGTGGACGCGCCTCGCCCGGGTGAGGTGGTGCTGGCGCGCTTCGAGTCCTCGCTGGTGCTGCACCGGGTGCGCTGGTGCGACGGCAGCCTGTGCGCGCTTCGCGGGGACAACGGCGTCATGGAAGATCCGCCGCTGCCGCTCATCCGTATCCTGGGGCGTGCGCGGCGTGTGCGCCGGGGCGGAGCGCTGCTGGAGATGGACCGCTGGGACGTGGGGCCTCGGCGCCTGGGCCGCTGGCGCGCGACGCTGAAGCGACAGCTGGCCTCGTGGCTGGGAAGGCCGGGCCGCGCATGAGCTTTCCGGAAGGCAGCGTTCCCCGGCGGCGTGCGGGGACCTCGGGGGAGGGCTTCGGCGCGGACTTCCTGGTGCTGGACGCGGAGGGGCGCACGCTGCGCGGGCTCAACCCGACGGCGGCGCGCATCTGGGCGCTGTGCGATGGACAGCGCACGGCCCGGGCAGTGGCGGAGCAGGTGGCTTCCGAGTTTTCGACCGACGTCGGTCCGGTGCTGGCCGACACGCTGCGCTTCCTGGGGGAGCTCCAGCGCAAGGGCCTGTTGGACGAAGTGCGCGCGCCGGCCGGTGCCGCGCCTCTGGAGGAGACATGATGCGGGCGCGCGTAGCCGTGCTGGCGGGTGCGATGGTGCTGTCGGCGTGCTCGGAAGGGGTGTCCCCCCTGCCGCCGCCGGCCGTGAAGCCGGGGCCTGACAAGGGCTCCGTCACCTCCGTGGATCCGACCGACGTGCTGGCCGGTGGCGGGAGCGTGGCCCGGCCACCCCCGGCTCCCGCCGTGGAGGAGCCGCCACCGGAAGAGCCGCCTCCGCCGGAGGTGCTGCCGCCCCCGACCGGGAGCGCGGAGGTGGTGGGCGCGGGCTCGGAGCCCACGGCCCTGTCCGAGGTGCAGCAGGTGGACGTGGACTTCGTGGTCAGCGGCGTGCCCCACAAGGGCCAGGTGGACGTGGAGTTCATCGCGCCGGGCGGGCGTCCGTACGAGAAGCGGAGCGCCACGGTGGTGGCGCCGCCGGACGAGTCGCGCACGCTGCGCTATTCGCTGCCGGTGGCGGGCACGCCGGTGTCCATGGCGCGCATGACGGGCACCTGGCAGGTGCGCTTCTTCCTGGATGGGGCGCAGCTGGCCGCCACGTCCTTCACCCTGGAGCCGTGACGTGAGGCACGCCATGAACGTCCGCATCCTCGCGCTCGCCGCCGTGCTGCTGCCCGCGGTGGGCTTCTCCCAGACCTGGTCCGCGCGCCCCATCCCCGCCGCCGGAGAGACGGTCGCGCGCGTGGTGATGGAAGACGCGTCCGAGCTCGTCGTGGAGGTGACGAACACGACCAATGCCACGAGAGACGCCCGCCTGTCGGAGGTCTCCTTCGTCCTGCCCACGGGCTACCAGCTGCTGGGCGGCCTGCCGGCGGAGGAGAACCCGGACTGGAAGGTCGAGTACATCGACTCCAACGTGCGGCGCATCACCTTCCAGTCCACGAAGGGCTGCGTGGACGACGGGCGCGGCCTGGATCGCAACCAGTCCGCGCGCTTCGTGCTGAACGTGGTGGCCCCGGGCAACCGCTCCACCGACAACAACACCGAGCGCTTCGCGGCGGGCACGTACGCCCGCGACCAGTGCGGCGGCACGAACTACACCTTCAACATCAACAGCATGACCGCGTGGACGCGGGCCATCCTGATCACGAACGTGACGCTGGCGCCGCGCATGCTGGCGGTCAACGGCACCACCGCGGCGCGCGTGGTGGTGGAGAACCGCGGCACCGGCACGGCCTCCGTGGCCGTGGACAATCCCACGTCCACGACCGGTGCGCCGCTCACCACCGTGAGCAAGGTCCCCTCGAACAACGTGTCCGTGGCGGCGCGTGCCGCGGGCGTCATCGCGGTCAATCTGCGGGCCACCGCCGCCGGCGCCGGGGCCGCTCGCGTCCGGGCGCGCGCGACGAACGCGAACGCTCCGCTGGCGGACTCGCCCATGGGGGACGTGGGCAACCTGGCGGCGGCGGCGGACATGGACGTCGTGGACGCCTTCAGCGGAGAGCAGGTGACGCTGCGCCTCTCGGTGTTCAACACGTCCAGCGCGAACACGTACACCCAGGTGCGCCCGCGCACGCCGGTGCTGCTGGGCAGCGCGACGGCGTCGCTCGTGTCCGGTCCGTCGCCGGAGAGCGT
Source organism: Corallococcus interemptor (assembly GCF_003668875.1). Lineage (GTDB taxonomy): Bacteria > Myxococcota > Myxococcia > Myxococcales > Myxococcaceae > Corallococcus > Corallococcus interemptor. Next base: position 4,968 of record NZ_RAWM01000129.1, read on the forward strand.
GGCGCAGCTGGCGCCGGGAGCCTCCGCGCAGTTCACGTGGCGCTACCAGGTGTCCGGGTCGCCGGGCGCCAGCTACCAGTTCCAGGCGCAGGTGGACGGGACGCTCAACGGTTCCTCCGTGGCAGGGGACGCGGTGACGGCGCGCAAGGGCCGCATCGTGGAGCACCGCGTGCGGCTGAGCCAGGAGACGGTGTCCACCGCGGCCACGGGCGTGACGGTGGCGTACACGGTGCAGAACCGGGGCACGCTGCCCATCTACGAAGTGAAGCTGTTCAAGCCCGCGGTGAACTACTTCTCCGTGGCCGCGTCGGGCCCGCAGCCGTTCGGGGACTGGGCCGTCTCCACGGACGCGGCCGGCTACAACTGGGAGTCGGAGACCGGCATCCCGGTGGGCGGCGAGGCCACCTTCCGCATCACCTATTCGGGCTTCACGGCCGTCACCGCGGACACGGCGTTCCGCCACCGGCTGGAGCTGAACCAGGGCTGGAACGATCCGCGCATCCGCGTGGAGGCGATGATGACGCTGCTCGCGGTCACCGCGTCCCCGGACGTGGAGCGCCTCACCGGCGTGGCCCGCGACGGCAGCGTGACGCTCACGTGGGACAACCCCTTCAACCACGGCGGCACCCTGGTGCTGCGCGCGGAGGGGACCCGGCCCAACACCGCGCCCACCAGCGGCGTGCGCTACGCGGTGGGGGACACGGTGGGCAACGCGACGGTGGCGTACATGGACGAGTTCAGCTCCGCGTCGTCCTTCACGGACACGGCCGTGACCAACGGCACGACGTACGTCTACCGCGTGTTCAACGCGGATGATCATCTGCGCTACGGGCCGGGCAACCAGCCTACGTCGCAGGGCCTCCTGGCCGCGCCCCGGGCGCGCGTCGCGGGCAATCCGCTGTGGTGCTACTCGGTGGGCCTGTCCTCGCTGCTCCAGCCCGTCACCGAGCTGGGCGTGGGCATCTTCAGCTCGTACAACGACTCGATCGTGGGCTCGCTCACGAACACCGTGAACCCCTCCGAGGACGGCGCGGAGCGCTTCCGGCCGGTGAAGATGACGGGCCTGATTGGCAGCCGCTTCCCGGTGGTGCCGCTGTTGGGCCGGCCCGGGCAGCAGTGGATCGTCGTGGGCGACCAGTCCGGCGTGCCGGCGGTGCTCAACGCGGCCACGGGCGAGTTCCTGTGGCGCAACACCACGCTGGGCCTGGGGAACATCAGCTCGTTCCCGGTGACGCAGCTGTTGGACTACGCGAACCCGGAGTACCGGACGACGCACTCGAACATCGACCTGGCCATCTTCGCCACGCGCAACACGTCCGCGCTGAACCAGGTGGTCGCGCTGAACGCGGCCACGGGCGCGCTCATCTGGCGCTACCGCCCCGGAGACCTGGGCATGGTCAGCGGCGGCATGCTGGTGGACTACACGACGAACCGCCTCTACGTGGCGACCAAGTCGGGCACCAGCACGGCCACGCTGCGCGTGCTCAACAGCCTCACGGGCGCGGAGGTGGCGCGGCTGGCGCTGGGCGACCTGGAGTTCGGCGTGGTCCGCAACGCCACGAGCAACCAGATCCTCGTCACCGCCAACGACGGCCGGGTGTACGGCGTGAACCCGGCCACGTACGCGACGGCCTGGACGGTCACCGTGCGGCCCACCACCGCGCGGGCCTTCACCCACTTCGCGCGGCCGCTGGGCAAGGGCTTCGTGGTGAGCACGGCGGACGGCAGGGTGGAGCGCTATGAGATGGACGCGACCAACGTGCCGAAGTTGATGTGGACCACGCCCGTCGCGGGGCCGGCCGGCTCCTTCACCCTCAACCAGAACGGCGTGGCGCGCATCTACGTCGGCAGCTCGGATGGCAAGGTGCACCAGCTGGAGTCGGAGACGGGGTTGGACTCCGGGCAGGTGACCGTGTCGTCGGCGCAGGCCATCGGCACGCCGACCATCGACAACGTCGTTGCGCGGTTGCATGTCGGTACCGCGGATGGTCGAATCTGTGCCTTCCCGGTGCCCTTCTAGGTGGGCCAACACGTGAGCCAACGCCCTGCACAGCCTCCCGTGGGTCCGTCCCTGCCGAAGCCGCCGGCCGCGCCCGAGGTGTACGTGCCTCCCGCCATCGTGTGGGAGCAGCCCTTCGTCGCGCTGGCGCAGATCTCCATGTGCACCATCCCCGGCGAATCGGAGTGCGTGCCGTGAACGGCGGGGACCCCTCGCCGGGTCCCCGTGACGCGGTCCTCCGGATCACCCTGGCCAGGTGGACGGTGGCGCTCGAGGTCGAGGACGCGGCGCTCGCGGCCCCGCTCCAGCGCGTGTTCGGCGCGTTCCGTGCTCCCGATGCCGTGGCCTCCGACGAGGCCCGGCTGGTGATGCGCAACCCTCCCAGCCCTGTTTCTCCCCCCACCGTGCAGGAGCTGCCCCGGCTGGAGCCCGGTGACGCAGGGACGCTGCGCGTGGAGGGCGCCGGATATTCGGCCATGCTCTCCCGGGACCGGTGCCGCGCGGACGTCGTCGGAACCGGGCGGTACCCGGTGGAGAACGTGATCAAGATCATGCTCGCGTCCGCGCTGGCGAAGCGGGGCGGGCTGCTCGTGCACGGCGTGGGATTGGCGCACGAGGGCCGGGCCGCGCTGTTCGTGGGGCACTCCGGCGCGGGCAAGAGCACCCTGGGCGGGCTGTGGCGCGACGCGGGCGGGACGGTGCTCGCGGATGAGCTGGTGGCGGTGTGGCCCGGAGAGGACGGGACGTGGCGCGCTGCGGGGACTCCCTGGAACGTGCCGGTCCGCACCCCCGAGGCGTCGCTCGTCGCGGTGGGCACGCTGGGCTGGGACGCGGCTTCGCGGTGGGAGGCGCAGGGGGCAGGGGAGGTGGCCCGCGTGCTGCTCTTGAATGCCCTGCTGCCGGAGCCCACGCCCTCGGGCCGGGGAGCGCTGGTGGGCGCGGCCGGACGCGTGCTGTCGTCCGTGGAGACGGCCCGGCTCGTGTTCGCGCGGGATGCCAGCGCGGCGGCGGTGGTGCGGGCGCGGCTGGCTTGAGCGGGGGCTCGCGCTTGCCTCGCGTCTGCGTTACAGCGGGCGTGGGAGGCGGACGCTGGTGGCTGAGACGCGGGTGCCGTTGACGGTGATCGCTGGACCCACGGCGTCTGGGAAGACGGCGCTGGCCATCGAGTGGGCTCGCGCGGGCGGCGGCGAGATTGTCTCCGCGGACTCGCAGCAGGTGTACCGCGCCTTCGACATCGGCACCGCGAAGCCCTCCGCCGAGGAGCTGGCCGCCGTGCCGCACCACCTGGTCTCCTGCGTGGATCCGCTCGAGCCCTTCTCCGCCGCCGAGTACCAACGCCGCGCGGACGCGGCCATCGCGGACATCGCGTCACGGGGCCGGCCGGTGTTCGTCGTCGGTGGCACCGGCCTGTACCTGCGCGTCCTCTTGCACGGCGTGGTGGACGCGCCCGGGGCCCTGCCTTCGCTGCGCGCGGAGCTGGAGGCGCTGGCGGCGGAGCAGGGGAGGGAGGCCGTGCACCGCCGGCTGTCCGAGGTGGACCCCGAGACCGCGGCGAGGCTGCCTCCCCAGGACCTGGTGCGCGTCGTCCGCGCCCTGGAGATCCACGCGCAGACAGGCGTGCCCGCGTCCGAGTTCCGCCGCGCCCACGCCTTCGCGCCGGACCGCTACCCCTTCCAGCTCTACGTGCTGGATCCGCCGCGCGACTCCCTCTACGCGGCCATCAACGCGCGCACGCAGGCGCTCTTCTCCCGGGGGATCGTGGAGGAGACTCGGGCCTTGATGGATCAGGGCTACGCGGACGCGGCCCCCATGCGCAGCGTCGGCTACGTGCAGGCCCGCGCGGTGGTGGAGGGGCGGATGACCCGCGAGGAGGCCATCGCCGACACCGCGCAGGAGACCCGGCGCTACGCCAAGCGGCAGCTCACGTGGTTTCGCAAGGAGCCCGGCGCGGTGTTCCTCGCGCCGCCGTACACGCGTCCTGCCCTGTAGTCGCGGCGGACCGCTTTGGCCCCTGCTCGCCGTGCCGGCTCATTTCGTCCGTTGGCGCGGATTGTTCGCGCCCGGTCGCGCGCCCATCTTCCACGAGGAAACGCTACCCCCACCTCCACTCCCGGACCGGCAGGCGGCCGAGGGCCCGACGCGGGGCAGCCATCACCGTGGAGATCGCCATGCGAACGAACGTCGAACGCGCGCCGGAGACCCGGCCGGACCGTCCTCCCAGGGGAGCCTCCGCCATGTGGGGCGGCCCCTTCATCCTGGGCCTGCTGACGGCCATCGCGGGGGTCGTGCTGCTGGGCGGCACGTTCTTCACCAGCATGGTCACCATCTTCTTCGTGGGAATGATGCTGGTGGTTGGCGGCGTCCTCGAAATCGCCGCGGCGATTCGCTCCCGCAACGAGAGCCGGAGCGCCTTCTGGTCCTTCATGCTCGGCGGCGTACTCACCACCGTCGTCGGCATCCTCACCGTCATGTACCCGGCCGCGGGGCTGGCCTCACTGACGCTGCTGATCGCCGGCTACTTCTTCGCCAGCGGCCTCTTCCACGTCATCACCGCCGTCATGGACCGCTACTTCCAGTGGGGATGGGACCTGGCCTACGGCCTCATCTCCCTGGTCCTGGGCCTCAGCGTGATGGCTCGATGGCCCACGTCCTCGGTGTGGCTCGTGGGCACCATGGTGGGGCTCGCCGTCTTCTTCCGAGGCATCTCCATGATGTCCGGCTCGCTCATCCTGCGCCGGGGCCTGCGGCACGTGGAGGCCTGAGCCGCCCGGCTCCCTTGTTCACCTTGGGTGAACAAGGGATATCGGCGGGTGAAGTTTCAGCCGGAAACCGGCGTCGGTGTTCGGCGCCGGACCGGTTCGCGGGCTACTTCGCCTTCGTGTGCGCGTCGTCGAACAGGTCGGCGAACTGATCCCGCGACACGTGCTTCAGGTCGCCCTTCGCGTCCTGCTGCTCCAGCGTGAAGTCGTGGATGGTGCCGCGCACCAGGTACTCCTGATCCCGCTTGGAGTTCATCATCGCGCGCTCGCGGTAGGTGAAGCGCTCCTTCGTCGGATCCACGCCGACGTCCGCCAGGAACTTCCGCTCGTGCGGCTCCGGCTGCCACACCGGCTTGCCGGGCTGGCTGCGGTTGACGGCCGTCTCGTCCAGGCCCGGCTGCGTGGACGTGCGGATGTCGCGCTGGATGTCGAACTGATCGAACACGTCTCCGCCCTTCACGTCACGGGACGGGTTGTGGACGATGCGGCTCTTGCCGTAGTCCGGGTTGTCCACGAGCTTCTTCTCCGTGGCCTTGCCGTCCACGCCCACGGGCACGCCGCTGAAGGACGTGTAGGGCGAGTGCGCCTTCGTCTCCTTCGCGCCGTCCACGTGCGCGGTGAGCGTCACCGTGCGGTCCTTCGCGTCCACCGGCTGCAGCTTGCCGCCGCGGTCGATGGCGGACTTCGGCGTGTCGTACTTCGGCTGGACCTCGTTGAAGGGGAAGTTGTCCCGGCGGGTCAGCTCCACGTCCGGCCGGATGCGCGGCGCGAACTGGTTGTTGCCGCCGTCGCGCCGGTCCTCGGCGTTCATGATGTCGCTCATGATGTCGTGCTGCTGGAACTTGATGCGGTTCTGGTCCGCCTGCGTCTTGAGCGCCTTGTCCTCCGGCGACAGCACCTTGGTGGAGAAGGTGCGCTGGATCTGCGGCGTGTGCTTCAGCAGCTGGGTGGACGTCTGGCCAACGCGAAAGAACTTCGTGGCGAGCATGAGGGACTCCCTTTGAGTGGAGCATGAAGTGCGAAGATTCATGCTTTTGTAGGGATTATCCCGTCGATGTGATCTGGGTTGCGTACAGGTAGGTGTCAGGACGCAAAACGGTCTTCGCCAAATGTTTCCATGGCGGCGGGCCGGATGACGTCACGCGGCGCGGCGAGCGGGTCCGGCACGCGGCCGGTGAGCTGGCACAGGAGGCGGTCCGGGTTCACCGGCTTGGGGAGGAAGGCCTCCGCGCCCGCGTCGAGCGCGCGCTGACGCACGTGCGGACGGTTGAGGCCGCTCATCACCAGCACGCGCGTGTCGCGGGTGAGCGGGTGCTGCTTGAGGCCTTCGCACAGGCGCAGGCCGTCCACCCAGTGCAGCACCACGTCCAGGAGGATGGCGGTGGGCGGACGCCGCGCCACCGCGCAGAACAGCGCCAGCTCATCCGCGAAGGCCACCACGCGCGCGCCGGTGCTCTCCAACAGCAGCGTGAGCGCCTCGCGCGTGTCCGCGTCGTCGTCCACCACGTAGTACAGGTCCGGCTCCACCTCCGGAATCACCGTGGGCACGGGCTCGATGGGCGTGCGCAGCCACGAGCCCACCACCTCGCGCACGCCGGACCAGCGCGCCGCGGACAGCAGACCCAGCGGAGTGGGGGAGCTCAGACCCAGCACGCCGCCGCCGTACACGCCGGCCGACGCATGCTTCGCCCGCGCCGACACGAACGCCGCCGGGGCCCGCTTGCCCGCGCGCCGCAGCCACGCGATGGAGCGCGCACCGGCCGCCGCGTCCTCCATCAGCTCGCCCAGCCCGTCGCGCACGTAGCGGCGCTCCAGCGAGGGCGCGTCCAGCCCACCATCCAGCAGCGCCACGGCGGCGCGGCTGCACGACGCCAGCGTCTCCGACAGGCCCACCTGCAGCGGGTGGCCGAAGGCCGCGGGGCCCACCACCAGCTGCCCGGGCGCCACCAGCGTGCGGCCGGGGCCGAAGGGCAGGCGCGTGGTCTCCAGGGTCGTGACCTCGAAGCCCTCCTCCAGGAGGCCGTCACGCGCGGCCATCATCAACACCTGGCACAGGTCCGCGGGCGTCACCGCCGCGCCGAAGGCCAGCGCGTACACGGACGACGCGCCCGGGATGAGGAACAGCGCGTCCACCGAAGGCAGCGGAGACACCCACAGCCGGGCCACCGGCGCCAGCTCCCGGCCCGGCATCCCGCCCTGGATGCGCGCCTGCACCGCCGGCATGGACGGCGCCGGCTTGAAGCCCTTGAAGAACGCGTCACCCAAAAGCGGCCCCGCGCCCGCGGCCAGCGCCACCGCGTGGAAGCGCTCGCCGCTGCCCTGCGCGCGGACCACCAGCGGGCCCGCGTTGCGCACCGCCGTGGGGGCGTCCGGAGCCGGCGCCTGCCGCTCCACGCGCTCCACGTGGCGGTTCACGAACCGGGCGCCCTGCGCGCTGGCCGCCGTGGACAGCACGTGGCGCACCATGTCCAGGCCGCCTTCACCCTTGGGCCAGCCGTCCACGACCCACAGGCCGCCGGCCGCGCACGGCAAGAGCTCGCGCTCGCCCTGGGAGATGATCTCCACGCCGCGCAGCTCGTGCGCGCGCCACTCCGGAGGAATGCGGCAGCCCAGCGCGGCCAGCCGTGAGCGGCACTCCGGCGTGAGCAGGGCAGGGGGCGCGGTGCGCTCCTCCGTGCCCCCCGCGTAGACGCGGACGTCCAGGGCCACGCCCCGCGCACGTCCGTTGAAGAGAAGGGAGGCCGCGAGCCCCGCCCCGGCGATACCGCCGCCGACGATCGCCACCCTCGAACCACTCGCCAGCTTGCTGGTCCCGCTCATCGCGCGCCCTCGTTCCCGTCCCGCCGTCAGTGCCGCTGTGCCGCGGAGGTGTGCAGCGACCGGCCGTAGACAACGACCCGGTCGCGCCCCTCGCGCTTGGCCTCGTAGAGCGCGGCGTCCGCCGCCTTCAGCAAGGCCTCCGTGCTCTCGCGCGGGGAGTCGGCCGTGTGGTCCGCCACGCCCACGCTGATGCTCAACCCGAAGGGCGCCGGGCGCCCGTCACCGCGCTGCACGTTCACGCCGCGCAGCTCCGAGCGCAGGCGCTCCGCGAACACCGCGGCCTCCATCGACGTCTGGTGCGGCAGGAGCACGACGAACTCGTCGCCGCCGAAGCGCGCCGCGAAGTCGGACTCGCGCAGGTTGCCCTGCATGAGGGTGGCCAGGGCCAGGATGGCGCGGTTGCCCACGTCGTGGCCCATGCCGTCGTTGATGGCCTTCAGGTGGTCCAGGTCGATGACCACCACGCTCAGCGCGTAGCCGTAGCGCTGGGCGCGCTTGAACTCGTCCTCCAGCCGCACGGACAGCGCCCGGAAGTTCGCCAGGCCCGTGAGCGCGTCCGTCTGCGCCAGCACCTGGAGCTTGCGCTGCTGCTCGCTCTGGCGCACCGCGCGGTCGATGCGGGCGAGCAGTTCGCGCGAGCTCGCCGGCTTGTGGATGAAGTCCACGGCGCCCATCTCCAGGCATCGCTCCAGGGTCGCTTCGTCCGCGTCCCCCGTGAGGAAGATGACCGGCACCATCTCCGTGCGCACGTCGCCCTGGAGCGTCTCCAGGACCGCCAGCCCATCCCCGGAGGGCAGGAAGCGATCCAGGAGGACCAGGTCCGGGCGGTGCTCGCGCGCCAGCTCCACCCCCGCGTCCGCGTCCGAAGCCGCGAGCACGTCGAAGCGCGGGGCGAGCAGGTCCATCAGCCCTTCGCGCACGCCGATGTCGTCCTCGATGATGAGCAGGAGCGCGCGCTCACTGCTGCGGCCGTGCCGTTCCATGAACTGGTTCGCTCCGCTCGGTTGTCCCGAAATGGCAGGCCGAAAGTCTCGGGCGCCACGCCCTTCCAGGTGCTCCCCACGCCCTTGCGCCCCACGCGCACCCGCCGCCGCCCCGTCTTGCAAGCACCCACCCACCCATCCAAACTTCACCCGAGACCTCCGGCTGCCAAGCCCGTCCGCCTCCGCGGGGGCTTTGGGAACCTTCCCGCCCCGGTCGCCCGCGTGCCCCTGCCCGAGAGCAAGCCGTGTGCCCCGCGCTTCATGCGCCGGACGGCCTCTTTTCAGGGGGTTGCACAGGGGCCCGCGCGACAGCCAACAAGACGGCCGGAAGACGTTGCAGCGTGGGGGCGGCACGCACGGTAGGAATTGCCGGACGCGGGGCCGCCCGGCGTCGTGCGCGCGGGTGGGGTGGGGCGGCTGATCCGTTGGAAACTCCCCGGAAGCGCGCGTGTAGGCAGCGCCTCGACGGGATGGCCAGAGGGGCCCGGGCGCCAGGTCGGTGGCGCCGGGCCCACACTCCAGCGGACTTCAGCGCCGGTGGGTGAACTGCACGCGACGGCCGCCACCCTGGGGCGGCATCATCGGCGGCGCTTCCAGGCCGAACTGCCACCAGAGCGGCTCATAGGGCTTCATCTTCAGGCGCTTGTCGTTCTGCAGCTGGGCGAGGCTGCCCTTGAGCTTCTCGTCGGACGGGTTCTGCTCCACGCCGCGCGCGAGCACGCGCTGGGCCGCGTCCTTGTCCTTCAGCTGCAGCAGGCACCAGGCGTAGACGGCCCAGACAATGGACTCCTTCTTGCCGCTCTTGGCGGCGGACTCGAAGGAGGCCTTCATGGCGGGCACGTCGTTGCGGCGGAAGTGCAGGGCGCCCTCCATGGCCTTGGCCATGTAGTTGCGCGTGCTGGCCTTCTCCAGGTGGGGCTTCGCGCCGTCCAGATCCTTGATCATGTACTTCAGCATGCCGATCTGGGCGTGGATCTCCGGGCCGATGAGGAACTGCCACTTGTCCCAGACCAGGCCCTGCTCCAGCGTCTTGACGGCCCGGTCCACGCGGCCCTGGGCCTCCTTCTGGTTGGCGGGCTGCCCCTGCAGGTCGTTCTGCACCGTCGTCATCAGCGCCTGGACGCGGGTGGAGACCCGGCGGGCGAGGATGATGTAGGTGGCGAAGAAGACGATGACGCCGGGCACGATGCCGGCCCACCAGGAGAAGCCGCCGGCGAGCTTCACCAGCACGCCGACCGCCAGCCCCACGGCCAGGGAGATGAGGAGGTTGTACATGCGCTGCCCCTTTAGCGGTGTGCGTGGACCACCGCAATCTTCGGATGCACACGAACCGAAGGCGCGATATACGTTCGGCCGCCTCGCTCACACCCAAGGGGCCCTCTGTCGAAATTGGTAGACGAGGCGGACTCAAAATCCGCTGCGGCTGACCCCGCGTCCCGGTTCGAGTCCGGGGAGGGCCATCTTCAAACGCAGACCCGGCGCCCGAGATGCCGTCCCTTCCGGGCGCCCTAACGTGAAAGCGATCCCCTGTCCCCCGCGCTGGAAGACGCGATGAAGGTCCTGCTGGTCGAGGATGATCCAAGCCTCCGCGAGGGAATGGGAGAGCTGGTCTCCGAGCTGGCGGACGTGCAGGCGGTGGGCACCCTCGACGAAGCGCTTCGCGCCCTGGCGGCGGACCGCTTCGAGCTGGTGATGACCGACATGCGCATCGCGGGCGGGCACACGGACGGCCGGGGCGTCCTCCAGGCCGCGCGCCGACAGCGCCACCCGGTGGCCATCGTCAGCGCCGCCGGTCCGCAGGAGGTCGCCCAGGTCCTGCACCCCTCGGAGCCGGACGCGCTGCTGATCAAGCCCTTCCAGGTGGACGACATCATGGAGCTGGTCGAGCGCTTCCTCGCGCTCAAGCGCCAGGTGGTCGCCGCCGCCGGGGAGCCCCTGGATGGGGATTCTCCTGAGTGGAAAGAGGCATCACCCGGAGTAAAGTCCGCGGACCCGGCCCGGGATGGCGCCCGGCTGTGGCTGCGGCTGGCGCCGGAGGCGGCCTTCCCCTGGAGCCATCCCCGGTCCGCCCACGGCATCCTCCTGGTGGAGGGCGACCTGGAGCTGGACGGCGAGCGCTATGCGGCGCCCTGCTACCTGTTCCTGTCCCTGGGCGCGTCGCCGCAGGTGAAGACGCGGGCCGGCGCGCTGGCTGTGTGCGTGCCGCTGCGCGGTTAGGCGACGAGGTCAACCCGTGGACATCCCCCTCTGGCCCACGCCGCATGATCCGTCACGTCTCGGGCGTCCGTCCCGGCGCGCGGCCACCGCGGCGGTGGAGACGCACATCGCCGTCCTCAAGGGCGAGCCGCTGAAGGCCGCGCTCGCAACCGCGCTGCGGGAGGCGGAGGGGCTGGGCGGGCAGGAGCGGCGCTTCGTGGCCCTGGCGGCGCGCGAGCTGTCCCGGCACACGCGGCTGTTGGACCTGGCGGCGCGGCAGCTGGGGCACTCGCCGGGGAAGCACGCGCTCACGGAGGACCAGGCGCTGGTGCGCTACACGCTCTGGCGGCGCCTCTTCTGTGGTGAAGGCTGGGCACGCATCGGGCCGGAGGTGAAGCTGCCGGGGCCGGTGCGTCCGCGCACGCTGCATGACGCGGTGCTGGAGGGGCTGGCGACGAAGCCCCTGGAAGAGCCCGCCGCGCCGGAAGGGCCCGAGGCCGTCGTCGAGCGGCTGGCCACCCGGTACTCGTTCCCCGGCTGGCTCACGCAGCGGCTGGCGCAGGTGTACCCGGAAGGGACGCTCGCCGGGCTGATGGCATCCCTGGATGAAGAGCCGTCGCTGCACTTCCGCGCGCGGCCGCCGGGGACCCGGGACGCGGTGCTCGCGGCGCTGGCGGAGGAGGGCGTGGCGGTGGAGGCGGTGACGTGCGCGCCAGACGCGCTGCGCGTCTCGGACTCCAGCCACCGCATCTTCGAGTCGAAGACGATGAAGGCCCGGCGGCTCCAGGTGCAGGACGTGGGCAGCCAGCTCATCGTCCTGGCGTGCCTGCCTCCCGGTGCGAGCCTCACGGGGCTCACCGTGGCGGACGTGTGCGCGGGGGCCGGCGGCAAGACGCTGGGGCTCGCGGACCTGGTGGGCGCGAAGGGGAAGGTGCTCGCGGGGGACCGCTCCAAGCGCCGGCTGTCGGACGCGCGCGAGCGGGTGCGCGAGTTCGGCCTCAAGCAGGTGACGTTCCCGCACCCGGTGCCGCTGGAGGCGGTGGACGTGGTGCTGGTGGACGCGCCGTGCAGCGGCACGGGGTCGCTCGCGCGCGAGCCGGATCAGAAGTGGAAGCTGTCCGCGAAGGCCATCACGGAGTTCCAGGCCACGCAGTCCGCGCTGCTCGCGGAGGTGGCCGCGAAGGTGAAGCCCGGCGCTCGCATCGTCTACGCGACGTGCTCCGTGCTGCCGGAGGAGAACGACGCGGTGGTGGAGGGCTTCCTCAAGAAGCACCCGGACTTCGCGCTGGAGCCGGTGGGGGAGGGATGGGCGCCGGAGCATCAGGTGGGGGTGGACGGCCCCTACCTGCGTGCCCTGCCTCCCCGGATCCCCGGCGGGGGCTTCTTCGCCGCCCGGCTGGTCCGCAAGGCGGGTTGACAGTCGCCGAGCCGCCACGTTACGCACGAACGACCTTCTCCTCTCCCGAGGGTGACAGCCGTGGCGGCAGATCCGAAGCAGTCCGAAGTGATGCGGCAGATCAACGAAGCCTTCCAGGCGGCCGAGGCCAAGCTGGCCAGGCTGCGGGACGCCGTCGAGCGCAACACGGAGCTGGCGCGGGCCAACGGCAAGGCCGCCTTCCTCAAGGACAAGAAGGAGCAGACCCACCGCGAGCTGGGCGAGGCCGTCTGGCAGGCCGTCCAGGCGGGCCGGCTGGAGCTGCCCGCGAACTTCGCCCGGCTGCTGCAGAACATCGCGGCGGCGGAGAAGGCGGCGGCGGACCACGCCGCGTCCCTCACCGACCTGCTCCGGGAAGGAGAAGAGGTGGCGGACCGTTTGAAGGTAAAAACCGTCGCGAAGCCGCAAAAAGTTGTGGCGTCCGGGACGAAGAAGCCATAGAAGTCGCCCCGCCTCACGGCACGGACCGCCCCCCACGGCGGACCCGGGCAGCACGCAGCAAAGAAGGGGCTATAGCTCAGCTGGGAGAGCGCTTGAATGGCATTCAAGAGGTCACCGGTTCGATCCCGGTTAGCTCCACACTGAATTGAGAGAGGCCCGCGAGAGAAATCTCGCGGGCCTTTCGCTTTTCCGGTCCCCGGAGGCCTCTGGGCGCTACGGGGCCGCCGGGACGTCGCGGGGCAGCCGCACGGTGAAGGTGGTGCCGGCCTCGGCGGTGGACACCACGGTGATGTCGCCCCCGTGGGCCTCCACCAGCTGTTTCACGATGTAGAGCCCCAGGCCGATGCTCCGGCTGCTGTGGTCCACCTCGCCGCTGGCGCGCTGGAGGGGCTGGAAGAGGCGGCCCAGGCGCTCCGGCGGAATGGGGGCGCCCGCGTTGTGGATGGACAGCGTCACGGCGTCGTCCTCGCCGTGGGTCTCCACGAGGACGGCGGTGTCCCGGGGGCTGTACTTCAGCGCGTTGGTCACCAGGTTCTGGGCCAGCTGTCCCAGCCGGTCCGGATCCCAGAAGCCCTGGCCGCTGCCGCCCCGGCGCCGGCGGATCTCCCGGTCCGGGTGCGTGGCTTCAATCTCCTCCAGCACGCCGTCGACGATCTCGTGCACGTCCGACGCGCGCCGCTGGATGTTCAGCCCGCCGCCCAGGCGCGCCTGGGTGAAGTCGAGCAGGTCGCGGATCATCCGGTGGGCCCGCTCCGCGGCGGATTGGATGCGGCTGACGGCCTTGGTGCTGCGCTCGTCCAGCTCCTCGCGGCGCATCAGGCTGGCGGCGCCCAGGAGGATGGCGCTCACGGGGTTGCGCAGGTCGTGGCTCACGATGCCAATGAGCTGCTGCTCGAAGTCCGCGCGCTGCTGCTGCTGGGCCTGGGCCTGGCGCAGCTCGTGGACGTCCATGGACGTGCCCACCCACTTCAGCACCCGGCCCTCGGCGTCCCGCACGGACATGGCGCGCACCAGGTGCCAGCGGTACTGGCCATCCCGGTAGCGCACCCGGTGCTCGGCCTGGTAGCGGTCGCCGTGCGCCAGCGCCTCCACCCAGGCCCGGCCGCTGGCGGGCAGATCATCAGGGTGGATGACGCTCCGGTAGCCCCGGTCGAGCAGCGTCTCCGCGCTCACGCCGGTCTCCTCCGTCAGCACGCCGTTGACGTAGGTGATGGCGCCATCCGGGGCGGTGACGAAGACGGCCTCCGGCAGCGCCTCGGCCAGCGTGCGGAACTCCTCCTCGCTGCGGCGCAGGGCGTCCTCGGCGGCCTTTCGCTGGGTGACGTCCTGCATGGCCCCCACCATTCGCAGCGCGGTGCCGGCGGCGTCGCGCACCACCCAGCCCCGGTCCTCCACCTGGGCATAGGTGCCGTCCGCCTTGCGGAAGCGGTACTCGGCGCGCCAGTCGCTGTTGGTGGGCGCTTCCGCGATGGCGTGGAGGCTTTCGGCGGCCTGCTTGCGGTCCTCCGGGTGGACGGCCTCCGTCCACCAGTCCAGCGCCGTGGGCACCGAGCCCACCGCGTAGCCGAAGAGGGTGTAGATGCCCTCGCTCCAGGTGAGCTGCTGGGTGCTCAGGTCCAGGTCCCAGACGGCGTCCTTCGTGGCGCGGGTGGCCAGCCGGTAGCGCGTCTCCGACAGCTTGAGCGCCTGGAGCAGCTCCTCGCGCTGGGCGCGGGCCCTGGCGGCGTTCACCGTCCCCTCCAGGCGGGCCACCAGCTCGCGCACGCCGAACGGCTTCACCAGGTAGTCGTCCGCGCCGGCGGTGAGGCCCTCCACCTTGGCCTCCTCGCCCGCGCGCGCGGACAGGAGGATGACGGGGACGTGGGCCGTGCGCGGATCCGCCTTCAGCTCGCGCAACAGTCCGAAGCCGTCCAGGCCCGGCATCATCACGTCCGTCAGCATCACGTCCGGAGGATGCTCGCGCGCTGCCTCCAGCGCGGCGCGGCCATCCGCCACCGCCGTCACCGTGAAGCGCCCCTCCAGCGACCGGCGCACGTAGTCGCGCATGTCCGCGTTGTCGTCCGCCAGCAGCACGTGGCCCCGCACCAGCCCCGGCTGCGCCTCCGGGACGGGCACCACCGCCGGTGCGTCGTCCGCCGCGCCCGACACCCACAGCGCGGCCTCCTGGACGTAGAGCTCCGGGTTCGGGGTGAGGCTGATGTCCCCCGACGGGGCCCGCAGCTGCTCCGGCGGCAGGTGCGCCGTGCCGGTGGGCAGCGTCACCGTGAACGTGCTGCCCTGGCCCAGGGTGCTTCGCGCGAAGACGCGGCCGCCGTGCAGCTCCACCAGCTCGCGCACCAGCGCCAGGCCAATGCCGCTGCCCTCATGGCTGCGGCCCCGGGCGCCCTCCACCCGGTGGAAGCGGTCGAAGACGCGGGGCAGCTGATCCTCGGGGATGCCCGTGCCGGTGTCGCTGACGGTCAGCTCCACCTGGCCTTCGTGCTCGCGCAGGCGGACGGCGAGGGTGCCCTGGAAGGTGAACTTGAAGGCGTTGGAGAGCAGGTTGAGGACGACCTTCTCCCAGAGATCGCGGTCCACCCAGACGGGCATGGACAGGTGGGGGCAGTCCACCTCCAGCCGCAGCCCCGCCTTCGTCACCACCGAGTCGAACGCGCCCGCGAGCCCCGCGGTGAGCGGCCCCAGGTCCGTGGGCTCGAAGGCGGCCCGCATGCGGCCCGCCTCCAGGCGGCTGAAGTCGAGCAGGCTGTTGACCAGCTTGAGCAGCCGCTGGCTGTTGCGGTGGACCAGGGACAGCTGCTCCCGGTGCCAGGCTGCGAGGGGATGCTGCTGATCCGCGAGCACGTCCCCCAGCGGCCCCAGCATGAGCGTCAGCGGCGTGCGGAACTCGTGGCTGACGTTGGAGAAGAAGGCCGTCTTCGCCCGGTCCAGCTCCGCCAGGGACTCCGCCTGCCGCCGGGCGTCCTCGTACGCGCGAGCCCCGGAGAGGGCCGCGCCCAGCCCGCCCGCCACCAGCTCCAGGAACGACAGGTATGACGCATCCGCGGGCACCCGGGGGGACAGGCCCAGCACCAGCAGGCCCGCCGGGCTCGACTCAC
The DNA here is from genome assembly GCF_003668875.1 of Corallococcus interemptor. Classification (GTDB taxonomy): domain Bacteria; phylum Myxococcota; class Myxococcia; order Myxococcales; family Myxococcaceae; genus Corallococcus; species Corallococcus interemptor. Next base: position 20,696 of record NZ_RAWM01000129.1, read on the forward strand.
CGGAGCGGGCCATGGGCAGCACCAGCGCGGAGTCCGGCTGCGGCACGCCGTCCCGCAGGGGGAGGGGACCGAAGCGCGCCTGGAGCCCGGTGACGCGCTCGGCCTGTCCGGAGCGGGCCACCTGGGCCAGGGGCCAGGGAGAGGCCGCGCCCGGCTCCAGGCTCACCTCTTCGGGACTGAAGGGGCCCTCCGCCTCCAGGCCCAGGTGCCCCGCCCGGCGGGCCCGGCGGCCGTCCGCGTCCATGAGGTAGAGCATCGCGAAGGGCAGGTCCGCGGGGTTGGTGGCGAGCGCCTCCAGGCCGTGCGTGCATGCGTCCTGGACCTCGCGCCTCCCGCCCGCGCGCGAGGCCACCTCCTGCAGCGTCAGGAGGCGGCGCGCGTCCAGCACCTGGCCGGTGGTCTCCACCACCGTGTCGAGCACGCCGTTGACCGCGCCGGACTCGTCGCGGACGGGGCTGTAGCAGAAGGTGAAGTAGGTCTCCTCCAGGAAGCCGTTGCGCTCGATGAAGAGGCGCTGGTTCTCCGTCATGAGGAAGCGGCCCTCGCGGCGGACCTGCTCCACCCACGGGCTGATCAGCTCCCAGACCTCCGCCCAGACCTCGCGCCCGGGCCGCCCCATGGCGGCGGGGTGCTTGCCGCCCAGGATGCGGCTGTACGCGTCGTTATAGAGCTTCACCGCGTCCGGCCCCCAGAACACCATCATGGGGAAGCCCGACGTCAGGCACACGCTGGCGATGGTGCGCAGGGATTGCGGCCAGGAGGACACCGGACCGAGCGGCGTCTTCGACCAGTCCATGGACCGCATCAGCGCGCCCATTTCGCCGCCCCCGGCGAGCACCTCCCGGGTCGCGCGGTCGGCGCCCCCGTCGCCGGACGTGCTGGATCCTTCGATCATCCCCGTTGCCTAACCGAAGCGCCGTGCGGGAACCAGTGGTGGGGAAGGGGAAGCCGGCCGCTCCGGGGGCTGGCTGCCCGCCAGCGTTCACGCCGGAACGGTGCGGCGTGGCCGCCCACACTCCGGAAGCACCGGACGGGGCGGCCACATCACCTGGCGCGGACTACTTGCCCGCGAAGATGTTCATCACGTCCTTGAGCAGCTTGATGGACTCGTCGTGCGGACGCTGGAAGGCGTTGCGGCCCATGATGGAGCCGAAGCCGCCGCCCTGGTGGATCTGCCGGATGTCCTCGATGAGGGCGCCCGTCTCCTTCGCCTCGCCGCCGGAGAAGATGACGATGCGCTTGCCGTTGAACGCGGAGCGCACCACCTCGCGCACGCGGTCCGCGAGCGTCTTGGTGGAGATGTTCGCCTTCTCGAAGGCCTTCTTCGCCTCCGCCTGCTCCAGGTGGTCCGAGGGCGGCTTCACCTTGATGATGTGCGCGCCCATCTGCGCGCTGATCTGCGCCGCGTACGCCACCACGTCGATGGCCGTCTCACCCTCCTTGGACAGGGCGCCGCGCGGGTAGGCCCACAGCACCGTGGGCAGGCCGTAGGACTTGGCCTCCGCGATGATGTCGCGCAGGTCCTGGTACTGCTCGTTGCGGGCCGCGGAGCCCGGGTAGATGGTGTAGCCCACCGCCGCGCAGCCCAGACGCACCGCGTCCTTCACGGACGACGTCACCGCGGACATGGGCGCGGCCGTCTTGGCCAGCGAGTCGGAGTTGTTCACCTTCAGGATGAGGGGAATCTCACCCGCGAGCTTGCCCGCGATGGCCTCCAGGAAGCCCAGCGGCGCCGCGTACGCGTTGCAGCCGGACTCGATGGCCAGCTGCGCGTGGTAGTCCGGATCATACCCGGCGGGGTTCGGACCGAAGGAGCGCGCGGGGCCGTGCTCGAAGCCCTGATCCACCGGCAGGATGACCAGCTTGCCCGTGCCGGCGAGCGTGCCGTGGTTCAGCAGGCGCGCCAGGTTCGTCAGCGTGCCGGGGTTGTCGGAGGGGTACCACGAGAGGATCTGCTTGACGCGGTCGGTGTAGGCCATGGGTTTTCCTCGAAGGAAGGCGTCGGAACCGGCGCGGGATTCTGCGTTCCTTGCCCGCGCCGACCAAGCTTTGTCTCTACCGGATGTCGGCGACTGTCACGCCCTCTACCGCCTCGCCGCGCGAGCCGACTGGAGGGAAGCCGACATCTGGCCCTCCGGGAAGGTGCACAGAAATGCTGCGCCGTCGCGGGCTTCCGGATATGCCCGGCCGCACACGAGGCGGACCACAGCATGGGCAGAGAAGTCGGCAAGGTCGTCGCAGTGGCAATGATGCTCACCGGTGGCGTGGCGGGCGCGCAGATCTCGCCCACGACAGCTCCCTCGAATGCTCCTGGAACAGGGGCGCCGGGGACCGCGACTCCCTCGCCGGGCAACCTGTCCCCGGGCACCGTGCCCACGCCTTCGCCCGGCACCCCCCCGTCTCCCGGCCCCACCGGCACGGGCTCCTCCGCCGCCAACCCCACGCCGGGCACGCGCGCGCCGCTGCCGAGCCCCACCGCCGTCAACCCCGGTCCGGCCGCCGAGCCAGGCAACGCCGCCCAGGGCGCCACCACCGGCACGCCCAAGCCACCGGCCGCCACGCCGGGCGCGAAGGACCTGGGCACGCCGCCCATCGCTCCCGGCTCGGGGGACGGCGCGCGGGGCGACCTCACCCCGGGCACGCCCCGGGGCGCCCCGGAGGAGGCCCAGGCTCCGGGCACCGGCCAGGCCACGAGGATTCCGAAGGGGCCCATCACCCTGGCCCAGCTGGTGGCGCGGGCGCGCACGCAGGACGCGCGCGTGGCGGAGGCCAGCGCGGAGCTGCGCAAGTTCCAGGCGCTGCATGATCAGGCCCGCTGGGCGTGGTTCCCCCGGTTCGAGATCACCGTGGGCGCGGGCGGCCCCGTCCCCGAGGCGCGCAACAACGGCCTGGGCGGCCCCCCCACCACGGAGGCGTCGCTGGAGGGCGACTGGAACTTCGGCAAGGTGGGCGTGACGGTGTTCTCCACCGGCAACGCGGTGCTGCCGCTGTACACGTTCGGCAAGCTCTCCGCGCTGGAGAAGGCCGGCGAGCAGGGCCCCAAGGTGGGCGCGGCGCTGCGCGAGCGTGCGCGCGCGGAGGCCGGCTTCCAGGCCGCGCAGGCGTACTACGGCTACCAGCTGGCCCGCGCGGGCCTGAAGCAGCTGGAGGACGTGTCCAAGCGCCTCAAGGACGCGGGCGACAAGATCGACGCGCTCCTCAAGGAGGACTCGGATCAGGTGACGAAGCTGGACACGTACAAGCTGGGGTACTTCCGCCAGCTGGTGGAGTCCCAGCGCGCCACCGCCCTCCAGGGCGAGCAGTTCGCGCTCACCGCCATCCGGCTGCTCGCGGGCGCGACGCCGGAGGAGCAGGTGGACGTGGTGGAGGAGGACCTGCCGCTCCAGGAGGAGGTGAAGGTGCCCGACCTGGAGACCGCGCTGAAGGAGGCCAACGAGCGCCGTCCGGAGCTCAAGGCCATCGCCGCGGGCATCATCGCGCGCGAGCAGGAGGTCATCATCCGCGAGCGCAGCTACTACCCGGACCTGGGACTCGCGGGCTACTACGACGTCCGCTGGACGAGCAGCGCCACGCGCCAGCGCAGCCCCTTCGCCTACGACCCCTTCAACGACCGCACCGCGGGCCTGGGCCTGGTCATCCGGGGCACCTTCGACATCCCCATCAAGGACGCGCAGCTGGAGCAGGCCCGCGCGGAGCTGGACAAGATGCACGCGCAGGAGCTGACGCTGAAGGCCGGCATCCGGCTGGAGGTGACCCAGGCGCAGGGGCAGCTGGCCGCGGCCTACGCGCGCGCGAAGTCCTTCACGGAGGCGGAGAAGAACGCGAAGCGCTGGGCCACCGCCGCCTACGCCGCGTTCGATCTGGGCACGGGCGACACGCGGGAGCTGGTGGACGCCTTCACCGCGCTGGCGCAGGCCTCCGCCGAGCGCGGCAAGAGCTGGCACGACGTGCGCGTCGGCCTGGCGTCACTTGCCCGCGTCACCGGTGCCGTCCCCACGACGGATGAATAACCCTTTCAGGCTGCCAGTCCGAACAGGTGTCGTCACACCTGACCTTCAACCCGGAGCTTCATCCCTATGATTGCTTCCCTGCTTGCCGCCACGCTGCTCGCCGCCGCTCCCGTGAGCCCGCTCAACGTGGTGAAGGACGGCAACGCCGCCGTGCAGAAGGCGGCCAACGCCCCTGGCGCCACCGTGCAGTCCCTGGCCACCGTCGTGGAGTCCTTCGTGGACTTCCAGGAGCTCGCCAAGCGCGCCCTGGGTGAGAAGGCCTGGAAGGGCCTCACCCCCGCCCAGCAGAAGGAGTTCACCGACACCATGACGGGCCTGCTGCGCGCCTCGTACGCCCAGAAGGCCATCGGCCAGGCGAAGGCGGACGTGAAGTACGGCAAGGAGAGCGTGCAGGGGACCGAGGCCACGGTCGACACCGAGCTCACCGTGAAGAAGGACCAGGTCCCGGTGAACTACAAGCTCTACAAGGCGTCGGCCAAGGCGGACTGGCGCATCTACGACGTCGTCACCGACGACGTGTCCCTGGTGGACACCTACAGCGGCCAGTTCAAGAAGATCCTCTCCACCAAGGGCTTTGACGGCCTGCTGACGACGCTCAAGTCCAAGCGCGCCCAGCTGGAGAAGGAGAACGCCAACACCAGCGCGGCCTCCGTGAACGAGTCCGCCGCCGGTGGCACGGGCGCCGCGCCCCAGGCGAAGTGAAGTAGGGGAGCCGGTGCAGTGTCCCTTCCGCCCGGGTGCCACCAGCGCCCGGGCGGACGTGTTTCAGGGCTTCGTCAAGCGGGCCGCTGGTAGACGCGGTACGTCTTGGAGCGCTGGCCGCCCATGGACTCGATGGCGCGGTTGACCAGGTGGTTGTCCTCCAGCGTCCACGAAATCTCGCCGCCCGTGTACCCCAGCTCCTTCGCGGTGCGCAGGGTGTCCAGGTAGAGGATGGCGTCCAGGCCTCGGCGCCGGTAGCCCTCCTTGATGCCCAGCGTGAGCAGGCGCAGCCGCTTGAGCTTGCGCGACGCCAGCACCAGCTTCACCAGGCCAATGGGCAGGCCGAACGTCGTCAGCCGCCCGTTGGCCGCCTGGAACGCGGGGTTCGCATCCGGCAGCGTCATGGAGAAGGCGACGGGCTCACCCTTCACCTCCGCGATGAGCACCAGCTCCGGACGCACGATGGCCTTCATCTCCTTGGCCATGTGCTCGAACTCGCGGTCCGTGAAGGGGATGAAGCCCCAGTTCTTCTCCCAGGCCGCGTTGTAGATCTGCTTGATGCGGGCGACCTCGGCGGGGAAGTCCTTCAGGTTCACCGCGCGCACGGTGACGCCCTCGCGCTGGCGGATCTTCTCCGCGATGCGCGCCACCTTCTCCGGCGGCGGCGTGGACGAGGACAGCTCGTAGGCGAACAGGTCCTTCGCCTTGGTGAAGCCGCACGTCTCCAGCAGGCCCGCGTAGTACGCCGGGTTGTAGGGCATCATCAGCGCGGGAGGGCTGTCGTAGCCCTCCACGAGCAGGCCCCAGTCCTGGTTGGAGGAGAAGTTGGCCGGCCCCAGCACGGTGTCGATGCCGCGCGCCTTCAGCCACGCGCCGGCCGCGTCCAACAGGCCCCGGGCCACGCCCGCGTCGTTCACGCACTCGAAGAGGCCGAAGAAGCCCTCCTTCGTGCCGTGGAACTCCATGTGGCGCGGGTTCTTGATGGCCGCCACCCGGCCCACCACGTCCTGCCCGCGGCGGGCGAGGAACAGCTCCACCTCCGCGTAGTCGAAGAAGGGGTTCTTCTTCGGGTCCAGGAAGTCGCGGCGCTCCATCTCCAGCGGAGGGACCCAGTTCGGATCATCCCGGTAGAGCGAGTACGGCAGCCGGATGAACGCCGTCCGGTCCGCCGCGCCGCGCACAGGGGTCACCTGCACGTCGGAGGGCATGGGAGTAGGGGAGGAGGCGGCTTCGTGCTGGGCGGGGTGGGCCATGGG